>NZ_JBEUJY010000013.1:0-135204 GCF_043356775.1 Salmonella sp. SJTUF15581
TAGACTGGCCCCCTGAATCTCCAGACAACCAATATCACTTAAATAAGTGATAGTCTTAATACTAGTTTTTAGACTAGTCATTGGAGAGCAGATGATTGATGTCTTAGGACCGGAGAAACGCAGACGGCGTACTACACAGGAAAAGATCGCTATTGTTCAGCAGAGTTTTGAACCGGGAATGACGGTCTCCCTTGTTGCCCGGCAACACGGTGTGGCAGCCAGCCAGTTATTTCTCTGGCGCAAGCAATACCAGGAGGGAAGTCTTACTGCTGTGGCCGCAGGAGAGCAGGTCGTTCCTGCCTCTGAACTTGCTGCTGCCATGAAGCAGATTAAAGAACTCCAGCGCCTGCTCGGCAAAAAAACGATGGAAAATGAACTCCTTAAAGAAGCCGTTGAATACGGGCGTGCAAAAAAGTGGATAGCGCACGCGCCCTTATTGCCCGGGGATGGGGAGTAAGCTTAGTCAGCCGTTGTCTCCGGGTGTCGCGTGCGCAGTTGCACGTAATTCTCAGACGAACCGATGGCTGGAAAGATGGTCGCCGCAGCCGTCACTCAGATGATACGGATGTGCTTCTCCGTATACACCATGTTATCGGAGAGCTGCCCACGTATGGTTATCGTCGGGTATGGGCGCTGCTTCGCAGACAGGCCGAACTTGATGGTATGCCTGCGATCAATGCCAAACGTGTTTACCGGATCATGCGCCAGAATGCGCTGTTGCTTGAGCGAAAAACCGCTGTACCGCCATCGAAACGGGCACATACTGGCAAAGTGGCCGTGAAAGAAAGCAATCAACGATGGTGCTCTGACGGGTTCGAGTTCCGCTGTGATAACGGAGAAAAACTGCGAGTCACGTTCGCGCTGGACTGCTGTGACCGTGAGGCACTGCACTGGGCAGTCACTACGGGCGGCTTCGACAGTGAAACAGTACAGGACGTAATGCTGGGAGCGGTGGAACGCCGCTTCGGCAACGAGCTTCCGGCGTCTCCAGTAGAGTGGCTGACGGATAATGGTTCATGCTACCGGGCTAATGAAACACGGCAGTTTGCCCGGATGTTGGGGCTTGAACCGAAGAACACGGCGGTGCGGAGTCCGGAGAGTAACGGCATAGCAGAGAGCTTCGTGAAAACGATAAAGCGTGACTACATCAGTATCATGCCTAAACCAGACGGGTTAACGGCAGCAAAGAACCTTGCAGAGGCGTTCGAGCATTATAACGAATGGCATCCGCATAGTGCACTGGGTTATCGCTCGCCACGGGAATATCTGCGGCAGCAGGCCAGTAATGGGTTAAGTGATAACAGGTGTCTGGAAATATAGGGGCAAATCCAGTAAGTCCAGGTATCGTAAGTAGTAGCATTCGCCTGAGAAGTGATTGCCAGAGTGCAAGCCAATGCTAATTGTGAGACTACAAGTTTCTTTTTCCAGGAGTGCATTTGTCATCCCTCCTCAGGGACGTAATATAGTTGATCCATCAATTATCAATGCATAAAAACATACAGATGTTTAGCAAGAAGGATTATGCGGCGTCATTGCTAAAAGGTTCAATTATTCTTTATCCTCAGTCCGGATTCGGACATGAATTAAAAAGACGTAATAAAAGGAAATTTTATAATTGAAAAGCATTCTTTTTCATGACCTTACAAGAAAATAAAAAAACAAAATACATATAAGATAAATATGGATTAAAGAAAAACAAAATAAACATGAATAATGTTGAAACCCACATTTACTTAAATGACGATGAAATAAAACTAAAAACAACGTAAAACTAATTCTTATTTAAAATGATATAGTGCCTGAGGTATTAATCTTCGGTATATAAAGGAAGAGTCATGTTCTGCTGCCGCTGAGGCTGCGCCTGCTACGTTAAGGACCGTTTTCGTAAAACATCTGCCTGCAGATTCAGGTATACTGGGCCTTCGATTCCACAAACATCAGGCAGACCATGACAGACCTTATCCATCGCCCTCGCCGCCTGCGCAAATCCGCTGCGCTGCGCGCTATGTTTGAAGAGACAACACTTAGCCTGAACGACCTGGTGTTGCCGATCTTTGTTGAAGAAGAACTCGACGATTACAAAGCTATTGATGCCATGCCCGGCGTAATGCGTATCCCGGAAAAGCAGCTGGCGCGAGAGATTGAACGTATCGCAAATGCTGGCATTCGTTCCGTTATGACCTTCGGCATTTCTCACCATACTGATGACACCGGCAGCGATACCTGGAAAGAAGACGGCCTGGTGGCAAGAATGTCCCGCATCTGTAAGCAAACCGTGCCGGAGATGATCGTTATGTCCGACACCTGCTTCTGCGAATACACCTCGCACGGCCACTGCGGCGTGTTGTGCGAACACGGTGTGGATAACGATGCGACGCTGGCCAACCTCGGCAAGCAGGCCGTTATCGCGGCGGCGGCTGGAGCAGATTTTATTGCGCCCTCCGCGGCAATGGATGGACAAGTCCAGGCTATCCGCCAGGCGCTGGATGCCGCCGGTTTTACCGATACGGCAATAATGTCCTACTCCACTAAGTTCGCCTCTTCTTTCTACGGCCCCTTCCGTGAAGCAGCGGGTACCGCGTTAAAAGGCGACCGCAAAACGTATCAAATGAATCCGATGAACCGCCGTGAAGCGATTCGTGAATCACTGCTCGACGAAGCCCAGGGCGCGGATTGCTTAATGGTGAAACCGGCCGGCGCGTATCTGGACGTGCTGCGTGAAATCCGCGAACGCACAGAGTTGCCGCTTGGCGCTTACCAGGTGAGCGGTGAATACGCCATGATTAAATTTGCTGCTATGGCTGGCGCCATCGATGAAGAAAAGGTCGTGCTGGAAAGTCTGGGCTCGATTAAACGCGCCGGCGCCGATTTGATCTTCAGTTACTTCGCGCTGGATCTGGCTGAAAAAAATATTCTGCGTTAATTCTGTTACAGGGCGGCGCGCTGCCGCCCTTTCCCGACTTTACACCCCACTATTCAGTCGCAAACGCTAACCCGTTGCCGGACGCGGCTTATCCGGTTTACGGCTATTCCTCGATCGCCTGGCGAATTTGCTGCAACGACGCAGGATCGTCAATGGTTGTCAGATCGCCCGGATCGCGGCCTTCGCAGATCGCCTGGATCGTGCGGCGAAGCATCTTTCCGGAACGCGTTTTGGGGAGCTGCGAGACAAACCAGACATGCGCCGGACGACCAAAGTGACCGATCTGGTTGTCCACCAGCGCCATAATCGCGTTTTCCTCGTCGCGCGCCGCCTCGCGATCCGCCAGCGTATCGCTCTGCTTCGGAATGACAAACGCCACCGCAACCTGCCCTTTCAGAGCGTCTTTTATCCCCACTACCGCCACTTCCGCTACGTTCGGGTAGCTGGAGATACTTTCTTCTATTTCTCGCGTTCCCAGCCGATGGCCCGCAATATTAATCACATCATCGGTACGGCCCAGAATAAAGTAATACCCCTCGGCGTCGCGGATTCCCCAGTCGAAGGTGGCATAAACCTGACGGGCAAACAGCGACCAGTAAGTCTTCACAAAACGCGCATCGTCGCCCCAAATAGTCTGAATACAGCCCGGCGGCAGCGGCCCTTCGATCACCAGCATTCCCTTTTCATTTATGCCGCAAGGTTCGCCGGTGACTTCATTGAGTAGCTGGACGTTATAACCGTACATCGGCACGCCGGGACTTCCCAGACGCGACGGCCTGTCGTCCAGCGCGCGGGCCAACGCCATGATCGGCCAGCCTGACTCCGTCTGCCAATAATTGTCGATAACCGGCACACCCAGCGTCTCCGTCACCCAACTGGCCGTCGGCTCGTCCAGCGGCTCACCGGCCAGATAAAGCGCCTCCAGCGAGGAGAGATCGTGATTGCGGATTTGCGCCGTCGGGAATTTTTTCAGCACGCGAATCGCGGTCGGGGCGGAAAACATCCGGTTAACCTGGTATTTCTCGACAATTTTCCACCAGACCCCGCAGTCCGGGTACGTCGGCAGTCCTTCATAAACAATAGTCGCCATGCCTGCCAGCAGCGGCGCGTAAACGATATAGGAGTGGCCGACGACCCAGCCGATATCCGATGCGCAAAAGAATACGCCGCCCGCCTTGCCGCCAAAAATGGTGTCCATCGAGGTTGCCAGCGCCACCGCATAACCGCCGACGTCGCGCTGGACGCCTTTCGGTTTGCCGGTAGTGCCGGAGGTGTAAAGAATGCACGAGGTTTCATTGGATTCCAGCCACGCCACCGGCACGCTCGCGCCGAGATGCTGCTGGCGCAACGTGGCAAAATCCAGATCGCGCCCATCCACCCACGCCATTTTCGCCAGCCCTCTGTCCACCAGCAGAACGTGTTTCGGCTGATGCTGCGCCTGCGCAATAGCGTCATCAAGCAGCTTTTTATACGGCAGGATTTTACCGCCCCGCGCTCCGGCATCCGCCGACACAATCAGCGCCGGTCTGGCATCGTCAATGCGCGCCGCCACGCTGTGCGAGGCAAAACCGCCAAAGACCACCGAATGGATCGCGCCAATGCGCGCGCAGGCCAGCAGGGTTATCTGCGCTTCGGCAATCATCGGCATATAGACCAATACGCGATCGCCACGCTGCACGTCCAGCGACAGCAACATGGCGGCCACAGCGTTGACTTCATCATGCAACTGGCTGAAGGTAAATGTGCGCTCTTCATCGGTCTCTGATGAGACGGCAATCAGCGCCAGCGCCTCCGGCTGTTTATCCCGCCAGCGGTCAACGGCGTTATGACATAAGTTAGTGGTGCCGCCGCAAAACCAGCGGGCAAACGGTGGGCGGCTATGATCCAGCGTCTGCGTAAACGGCTGTCGCCAGTCGATACGCCGGGCCTGCTCGGCCCAGAACGCCTCCGGTTCGTTAATGGAACGCTGATAAAATTCGCTAAAAGACATCACGCTCTCCTGTTGAACTTACGCCTTACTGCTGGCTGGTTCAGATGACATATAAATCGAGGTATTCGTTAACCGGCATCTGCTCCAGGCGGGCTCTGTCCAGGGAGACATCCAGAATGCGTTGCTGCTGGCGAGTCGGGAACTGACGCGCCAGGTTAATTTTAAATTTTTCGATAAGCTTCGGAATACCGTCGGCGCGGCGACGCGCATGACCAATCGGATACTCCACGACAACCTCGCCAAAGCGTGAGCCATCAGTAAACTCCACGGTGATCGCATTGCCGATAGCACGTTTTTCCGGGTCGTGATAGTCGGCGGTAAAAGCCGGGTCCTCATAACACACGATTTTCTCGCGCAGGGCGTCAATACGCTTGTCCTGCGCCACCTCGTCTTCATAATCCGCCGCGGTTAACCGTCCGAACAGCAGCGGCACGGCGACCATATACTGGATACAGTGATCGCGGTCCGCCGGGTTATTGAGCGGGCCTTTTTTATCGATAATGCGAAGACAGGCTTCGTGGGTACGGATGGTCACTTTCTCGATATCCGCTGCCGTTTTGCCCGCGGCCTGCATCTGCTTATACAGCGTCATCGCCGCTTCGACGGCGGTTTGCGAGTGGAATTCTGCCGGGAAAGAAATTTTGAATAGCACGTTTTCCATCACGTAGGAGCCGTAAGGACGCTGGAAACGGAACGTTTCACCTTTGAATGAAACGTCGTAGAAGCCCCAGGTTTTGGCGGTGAGCGCCGAGGGATAGCCCATCTCGCCGGTTTTCGCCATCAGCGCCAGACGTACCGCGCGCGAAGTCGCATCGCCCGCCGCCCAGGATTTGCGCGTACCGGTATTCGGCGCATGACGATAAGTGCGCAACGACTGCCCATCCACCCACGCCAGCGATACCGCGTTGAGGATCTCATCGCGCGTCAGCCCCAGCATTTCAGCGACCACCGCAGTCGAGGCTACTTTCACCAGCAGCACATGGTCAAGCCCGACACGGTTGAAGGCGTTTTCCAGCGCGATGCAGCCCTGAATTTCATGGGCTTTGATCATCCCGCTCAATACCTGTTTCATGGTCAGCGGCGCTTTGCCGGCGGCGACGGCGTTGCGTGACAGCCAATCCGCAATCGCCAGAATACCGCCGAGGTTATCAGAAGGATGGCCCCACTCGGCGGCAAGCCAGGTATCGTTAAAATCGAGCCAGCGGATCATCGCGCCAATGTTAAAGGCTGCCTGTACCGGATCGAGCTGGAACTGGGTGCCCGGCACGCGTGCGCCGTTGGGCACCACCGTGCCTGGCACGATTGGCCCAAGCAATTTTTTACAGGCCGGGTATTCCAGCGCTTCCAGACCACAGCCGAGCGTGTCGAGCAGGCAATAATGCGCGGTGTCGTACGCCACCTTTGAGGTGATCTCGTAGTTCATCACGTAATCCACGATATCGACGATTTCGCGGTCAAATTCCGGGCGGATGTTCAGTTCTTGGGTAGACATAGGGTACGTTTCCTGCGTTTTATTTTTAATAAGAGTGAGTTAGCAACGATCGTCTATCGAGACAAACGGACGATCTTCCGGCCCGGTATAGTTGGCAGAGGGGCGAATAATTTTGTTGTCCTGACGCTGTTCAATAATGTGCGCCGCCCAGCCGGTAACGCGGGCGATGACAAACAGCGGAGTGAACATTTCGGTAGGGACGCCCATCATGTTGTAGGAGACCGCCGAAAACCAGTCGAGATTCGGGAACATCTTTTTGGTCTCCCACATCACCGTTTCCAGACGGTCGGCGATGTGGTACATCTTCAGCGAGCCGCCTTCTTCTGAAAGCTGTTTCGCCACCCGTTTAATCACCTGATGGCGCGGGTCGGCGATGGTGTAAACCGGATGTCCAAAGCCAATCACCACCTCTTTGTTTTCCACGCGTTTACGGATATCCGCCTCTGCCTCGTCCGGTGTTTCATAACGCTGTTGAATTTCCAGCGACACCTCATTCGCCCCGCCGTGTTTCGGGCCGCGCAGCGCGCCAATCGCGCCGATAATCGCGGAGTAGACATCCGAGCCGGTTCCGGCAATCACCCGGCTGGTAAACGTCGAGGCGTTGAACTCATGCTCGGCATACAGCACCAGCGAAATATGCATCGCCTTTTCCCAGCTTTGGGTTGGCTTTTCACCATGCAGCAGATGCAGGAAATGGCCGCCGATGGAATCATCGTCGGTTTCCGGCTGAATACGTTCGCCGTTGTGGCTGTAGTGATACCAGTAAAGAAGGATAGAGCTGAGCGAGGCCAACAGCTTATCGGCAATATCGCGCGCGCCGGAGACGGTATGTGCCTCTTTTTCCGGCAGGGTGCAGCCCAGCGCGGAAACGCCGGTACGCATCACGTCCATCGGGTGCGAGGCCGCCGGTAACGCTTCCAGAACGGTACGGACATTGGCGGGTAATCCGCGCAGCGCTTTTAACTTGCTTTTATACGCGTTCAGCTCGTCGCGGGTCGGTAATTTTCCGTGGATCAGTAAATGCGCGACTTCTTCAAATTCGCAGTGCTCCGCCAGATCGAGAATGTCGTAACCGCGATAGTGCAGATCGTTACCGCTTTTTCCCACGGTACACAGAGCGGTATTTCCGGCAGGTACGCCGGAAAGCGCGACCGATTTTTTAGGCTTAATGACATGCGTGTTGTTTTGCAGGATCGTCGTGTCTGTCATATTGTCCTCGTCATTATTGTAATGTGTAGGGTATTGAGGCGTGTAGGCCGTACCGTAGGCGGGTTAAACGTAGTGCCATCCGGCATTGCCTGATGGCGGCTTCGCCTTATCAGGCCTACAGGCTACGATTTTTTATTCCTGTACAGCGCGTCCAGCTTCTCTTCGAACTGGTAGTAATTGATGCTTTCGTACAGCTCGTTGCGGGTCTGCATGATGTCGATCACGTTCTTTTGCGTCCCTTCCTGGCGCAGCACGGTATAGACTTTTTCTGCGGCGCGGTTCATGGCGCGAAACGCCGACAGCGGATAGAGCGCCATCGCCACGTGTGCGCTGCGCAACTCGTCGGTCGTAAACAGCGGCGTCGCGCCAAACTCAGTGATGTTGGCGAGGATCGGCACCTGCGCCACGTCGGCGAACTGACGGTACATCGACAGTTCGGTGATCGCCTCCGGGAACAGCATGTCAGCCCCCGCGTCCACGTAAGCCTGCGCACGATCGAGAGCCGCCTCCAGCCCTTCCACCGCCAGCGCATCGGTACGCGCCATGATCACAAAGTTCGGATCGGTGCGCGCATCCACTGCCGCCCGAATTCGGTCTACCATCTCCTCTTTCGAGACGATCGCTTTGTTTGGACGGTGTCCACAGCGCTTAGCGCCAACCTGGTCTTCAATATGCAGCGCGGCGGCGCCCGCTTTGGCTATGGACTTTACCGTCCGCGCGACATTAAAGGCGGAGGAGCCAAAGCCAATATCCGCATCCACCAACAGCGGCAGCGGGCAAACATCCGTGATGCGCCGGATATCGGTTAACACATCATCCAGCGTAGAAATCCCCAGATCCGGCAGTCCGAGCGAGCCCGCCGCTACGCCGCCGCCAGAAAGATAGATAGCCTGATACCCGGCCCGTTGGGCCAACAGAGCATGGTTGGCATTAATAGCGCCGACAATTTGTAATGGATTCTCTTTAGCGAGCGCGGCGCGAAATGCCTGCCCCGGCGAATGTAAAGACATATCTCGTCCTCATGTTAGTAAATTGTTACTCAGAATGTATTCACCAAAGCAAAGGCTATGCCAGGCAAAGAGGCTGCGAGAAAATTAAATACAATGAGATTTAAAAACAGGTAATTACAGTCATTCCTGTTATGAATAAGCGCGATTAAGGGAAAAGAAAAACGTGTCAGCTAACGTTTCATGAAACGAATCGCCCTGTTTCATTGCAACATTTATGAAACACGTTTAAAACAAAAAATCGCCCCTTAAAGATGAACCTACTGCGATGACGACTGCCCACAGCGCTCCGCGCGATAATAGCGATAAACCGGTGATCTGGACGGTCTCCGTAACGCGTCTGTTCGAACTGTTTCGGGATATCAGCCTGGAATTCGATCATCTGGCGACCATCACGCCTATTCAACTCGGCTTTGAAAAGGCGGTGACCTACATTCGCAAAAAACTGGCGACCGAGCGCTGCGACGCGATTATCGCGGCGGGTTCGAACGGGGCCTATTTAAAAAGTCGCCTGTCAATACCGGTGATCCTCATCAAGCCCAGCGGATTCGATGTATTACAGGCGCTGGCGAAAGCGGGAAAGCTCACCTCGTCTATCGGTATCGTGACCTATCAGGAGACCATTCCGGCTTTACTTGCCTTTCAGAAAACGTTTCACCTCCGTCTTGAACAGCGAAGCTATGTCACCGAAGAGGACGCGCGCGGGCAAATTAACGAACTTAAGGCCAACGGTATTGAAGCCGTCGTCGGCGCGGGATTAATTACCGATCTGGCGGAAGAAGCGGGAATGACTGCCATCTTTATTTATTCCGCAGCGACCGTTCGTCAGGCTTTCCATGATGCGCTGGATATGACCCGTATGACACGGCGACAGCGCGTGGATTACCCATCCGGCAAGGGATTACAAACCCGGTATGAACTGGGCGATATACGCGGCCAGTCGCCGCAAATGGAGCAGCTCCGCCAGACGATTACGCTCTATGCCCGCTCCCGTGCGGCAGTGCTGATTCAGGGGGAAACAGGGACCGGAAAAGAGCTGGCGGCGCAGGCGATTCACCAGACGTTCTTTCACCGCCAGCCTCACCGTCAGAATAAGCCATCCCCTCCCTTTGTCGCCGTCAATTGCGGCGCGATTACCGAGTCGTTGCTGGAAGCGGAACTGTTTGGTTATGAAGAGGGCGCGTTTACCGGTTCACGACGAGGAGGCCGGGCGGGGCTGTTTGAAATCGCACACGGCGGCACGCTGTTTCTGGATGAAATCGGCGAAATGCCCTTGCCGTTACAAACCCGACTCTTGCGCGTACTGGAGGAAAAAGCCGTCACTCGCGTCGGCGGACACCAACCGATCCCGGTGGATGTCCGGGTGATCAGCGCTACGCATTGCGATCTGGATCGGGAAATAATGCAAGGACGTTTTCGCCCCGATCTCTTTTATCGCCTGAGTATTCTGCGTCTGACGCTTCCTCCTTTGCGCGAGCGGCAGGCTGATATTTTGCCGCTGGCGGAAAACTTTTTAAAACAGTCGCTGGCGGCGATGGAAATTCCGTTTACCGAATCGATACGTCATGGATTGACACAGTGTCAGCCGCTTTTGCTGGCCTGGCGCTGGCCCGGTAATATTCGCGAACTGCGTAATATGATGGAGCGCCTGGCACTTTTTTTAAGCGTCGATCCCGCGCCAACGCTGGACAGGCAATTTATGCGGCAGTTATTACCTGAGCTTATGGTGAACACAGCAGAGCTGACGCCTTCAACCGTGGATGCGCACACGTTACAGGATGTACTGGCGCGCTTTAAGGGCGATAAGAGCGCCGCGGCGCGTTATCTGGGGATTAGCCGCACCACTCTGTGGCGTCGTTTAAAAGCTGGTGCCAAAGACCAGTCGGATAATTAAGACAAATGACAGCGTCCTGAATGCCTGATGGCGCTACGTTTACTGCAGGCCGTCATCCGGCAAAACGGATGCCGGTTGCCAGGAATAAATATACCCGCCGGAAACCCAGGCGGGTATTTTTATGATGCAACGCTTTTATTTCTTTTTATAAATATCAGCCGTACCATGAATTTTATTTTCTGTCTGCCCGGACGTCAGCACCACCACATCCGCCCCTTTTTCATCCGCCTTTTTGATTAAATCTTCTCTGGCGTCCAGCGGCGACATTTCCCCGGTGGTGGAAATCGTGCCAATTTTCGTGTATTCGGAGGCGACTTTATCAAAGTCCGTTTTTTTCATGATTTCTGCGGCATAAACGTTTGTCACGACAAACGCTAATGCGCCAAGCATAACCTTGTAGCCAGTTTTCATAGCAAAACCCTCGTTTTATTATTACGCCATCATCGCTTTATCAGAACAAAAAGGCCGTTCGGACTGATTAAATAAGTAGTGTAGATTGCTGGAAAAATCCAGTCAGCCCCCGCTCTGTCGGCGTAACAACGCGGATTAAAACGCCCCTGCTTTGTGATCTCACTCGCAATCATCTGGTTTGACTATTAATAAGATGAAGGTTATTTCTTGAGGCTAAGAGAAGAGTTGCCTATGGAGCCGTTTCATGCCGTTGTGCTTACCGTCAGTCTGTTTGTGTTAACCTTTTTTAATCCCGGCGCGAATCTGTTTGTGGTGGTGCAAACCAGCCTCGCATCAGGACGCCGGGCGGGAGTCATCACCGGCCTGGGCGTCGCCACGGGAGACGCCTTTTATTCCGGGCTGGGGCTTTTCGGTCTGGCGACGCTCATTACGCAATGCGAAGCGGTATTTTCTCTTATCAAAATTGTCGGCGGCGCCTATTTATTATGGTTCGCCTGGAACAGTATTCGCCACCAGGCGACGCCGCAAATGAGCACGCTCCAGACGCCGATTGCCGCCCCGTGGACAATTTTCTTTCGCCGGGGATTAATGACCGATTTATCCAATCCGCAAACCGTACTGTTTTTTATCAGTATTTTTTCCGTAACGCTTAGCGCAGAAACGCCCACATGGGCAAGGTTAATGGCCTGGGCCGGAATTGTGCTGTCATCCGTTATCTGGCGTATTTTTCTCAGCCAGGCCTTTTCGCTCCCCGCAGTCCGCCGCGCTTATGGACGAATACAGCGCATTGCCAGCCGTGTTATCGGCGCCATTATCGGGATGTTTGCGCTCAGACTTCTCTATGAAGGCGTGACGCACCGCTAATGTTTGCCCGGTAGCCTTTGCTACCGGACGATAAGCGTTATCAAAACGCCCATGACACGCTGCCTACAATGCTACGCTCGGCGCCAAAATAACAATAAGAGAGCGAATTACAGGCAGCGACATAGCGTTTGTCCGTCAGGTTATTTACGTTGAGCTGGGCGCTCAAGCCATTTAACCCAATGCTGGATAAATCATACCCAACTACCATGTCGACCAGTGTATAGGACGGCAACGTGTGGGTATTCAGGCGATCGCTGGTCACGCCGTTGACGTACCGGATGCCGGAGCCCAAAGTCAGCCCCTCTAACAGACCGCTTTTCACATCGTAGCTTAGCCAGGCGCTGGCCTGGTTCCGTGGAGCATAAACCGCGCGCTTACCCTGCTCTTGCGGGCTACTTTTCTTATAACGGATATCAGTATAGGTATACGCCGCCTGCAAACGGACGCTATCCGACAAATGGCTAATGGCCTCCAGTTCAACCCCTTTAGACTCAATTTCACCAATCGAGCGGTACGGATCGGTAGGTTCTTCTTTGGTCGCGATATTGGTCTGGTTAATACGATACACGGCGGCGCTAAACTGGCTGTTCCCCCCCAGCGGTTCGTATTTTACCCCCGCCTCCCACTGCTTGCCTTTCATCGGTTCCAGCACATTGCCGTTTTCGTCGGCGAAGCTGGTCGGCGTAAACGCGGTAGAATAACTGAGATAGGGGGCGACGCCATTGTCGAACAGATAAAGCAACGCGGCACGGGTGCTGACGTTGTTTTTATCGAGATCGCTGCGTGAATCATGAAGTTTGTCGATGTTAGACACGCTGACCCGATCGTAACGACCGCCCAACGTAAAGCGCCAGCGATCCCATGACATCTGATCCTGTAAATAGTATCCGGTCTGCCGCAGCTTATGTTTTTCACGGCTATACAACGTAATGTAATCCGGCTGAGCGCCATAAACAGGGTTGAAAGCGTCAATCGGCGGAAACGCGCCATAATAGCCAGTAGTATGATTACTGCGATCCTGATAATCGATCCCCACCAGCAGACGATGATTAATCGCCCCGGTATCCACGCTGCCGTCGAGCTGATTATCCAGCGCGATAGCCGACATTTTCTCCCCGGAGCCGGAATAGCCGCGATTCAGCGCCGTTTCATTCAACCAACCTGCGGCATAGACCTGATTCAACGTCACTTTGGTATGCAAATAGCGCAATTTTTGCCGTACCGACCAGCCGCTATCGAACAGATGCTCAATGTTATAACCCACCATATTTTCACGGCGATCGTATTTGTCGTAGTCATCTTCACCTTCAAAGAAAGTGTTAGAAATTTTTCCGCCGTTATAAGGTACAACCGTGCCTTGATAAGGCAGTCCGGAGTGGCTACCGCCTTCCGGATCACGGTGCAGATAGGCCATAAGATCAAGACGCGTCCGATCGGTAATTCGCCAGGTCAGGCTCGGCATCAGCGCATAACGTTCCTCTTTCAAGGGGGTAAACTGCGAATCGGCGTAACGTGTCATGCCGCTAAGACGCGCCGCCACACGTTCATTGTCATCCAGTGGGCCGGTCACATCAAAAGCCGCCCCGCGCTGGTTGTGATTGCCGGCAAACAGCTTCACCTCTCCCCCGGCATCAAACGCCGGTTTTCGCGACGTCAGCGCGACAATGCCGCCTGGCGATGAACGTCCATACAGAACGGACGCCGGGCCGCGTACCACCTCGATATCTTCCAGAAACCAGGGGTCAACCACCAACGAACTGTGCGAATTGGTGTCGCCCATCATTTTTAACCCGTCGAGATAGACGTTATCCAGACTACCGTCCGAAAAACCACGCAATACGATGTAATCAAAGCGGTTAGAGGCGCCTATCTGATTACTGTATACGCCTGGGGTGTAGCTGACCGCCTGACGCACGCTGGTTGCGCCCTGCTCTTCAAACTGCTGGCGGGTAATAATGGATACCGACTGCGGCGTTTCAATATCTGGCGTCGCCAGCTTGGTCGCGCCACTCTGAACGGGCGAGGTGACAATGACGGTATCATTTTTTGTGGTTTCCTGGGCAGAAAGAGGAAAAGTCGCGCCGCCGATAGCTCCGCCTATCAATAGCGCCATACGCGTTGTCGCAAACATGAACATCTCCAAAGGCATCTTTATTGTAAATAAGAATTATTACCTTTTAGAGATGACGGACCACTATGCGTAACGCCAGATTGCCTATGCGCAATGATAAAAAATCACCCAAAGCGGCAGAAAACCGGGTTAGCAGCGGATATTACCGCTCTGGCGGGGCGCGTTACGCACAGTGGCGGGACGCCGTCAGAGACGCGTCACGCAGCTCGCCGGGCGAGCAGCCATAACGCCGACGAAATGCCGTCGCAAAGTTTGTGGCATGTTGATAGCCTGACATCCAGGCGGCCTGCTGCACGCTGTATCCCTCCATCAGATAACGACGCGCGCGCGCCAGGCGGCAATCACGCAGATAATCAAACACGGTACACCCATAGGCATGGCGAAACTTGCACCGCAGGCTACTTGGACTCATTGCCGCCCGACGTGCCAGTTCGTTCAGCGTGTAAGCTTTTTCCGGCGTCTGCTCCAGTAAACGCCGAATGAGCTCCAGCCGCTGATATTCACCGGTGACGGGAAGCCCGCGTTTTTGCGTTGCGGGCTGACATAGATTTAGCGCATAGCCCAGTAATTGCAGCATGATGCCTTCCAGCATTAACTGGCGTGACGCCGCATGAGGTCCGGGCTGCTGCGCATAACGTAGCCCCGAAAGCAGAAACTCCGGCACCTGCCAGACCCTCGCCGAGGCAGCGCTATTTTCCCACTCGTCTGCCAGCGAGACAGGCAAACGCTCCCGCCATCCGCCGTCCGGGTACATTCCCAGCGATAAGGTGCGCAATTTACTGTCTGCGCCGTGATGGGCGCGTATCGTCTGCTGCTCACTCAGTTGCGAGCAAAACGCCATCCCCGCGCTCAACAAAAAGGTCTGCTCATTGACAGCCAGCGCGACGTTACCTTCCAACACCACCAGCATATACAGCGGACTGCTATGGCGAGAGGTGGTTTCATAAGGTTGTAACACGTGAACATCCGAGCGTGTAATGCAAATCCCGCCGGGAAGCGCTATCTCTTCGATATCGCCATGAAGTACGGGACTACTCTGCGTATACTGCGGTAACGCAGGGAAGCGGTAATCAATGCCATAACGCTCGCCAAACGCGATGAAGTCGCTGACGGAAAAGATCTTTTTCATCGCCGGGGCGGCGGAAGAGTTACAGGAGATCGGAGACATTATCAATACCGTTTATCTGCGTTATACCAGAGCGTTAGCCACTGTGTAACCATATCACTGCGGCCCGGGAACGACAATAAAGATGAGAATAATTATCAACCGCTGTTGAGGGGAGAGATAAGGCGAGCAAAGGTGATCGATAAACGCCGATCTGTCGATAAAAACGCGCTTTCGCCAGCGACGAAAGCGCGTCCGGGGGTATCAGTCAGGAGCGAAATCCTGCGGAGGTCATGAGCAGTCTGAACAACATTCCGACGCCCGCCAGCAGAAGCACGCTGGCGCACCATATCGCGACCATCCATACGACTCGCCGCGACCATTTTTTCACTTTAACCATCAGTGATATCCCTCACCATGTCGCACTTTTCCACGGAAGACGTAGTAGCTCCAGAAGGTATAAGCCAGAATAATCGGGATGATTATCAGCGCCCCAACCAGCATAAAGCTTTGACTTTGCGGCGGCGCGGCGGCGGCATACAGCGAAATATCCGGTGGAATAATATTCGGCCAAATACTGATGCCCAACCCGCTGAACCCCAGAAAAATCAACCCTAGCGTGAGAATAAATGGACGCGCATGGGATTCTGGTTTTTTCACGCTGCGCCATAGCCAGACGCTAAAAGCCAACACCAGCACAGGCACCGGCAGGAAGTAGTATAAATTGGGCAGCGTGAACCAGCGCTCGGCGATGTCGTCGTGGGTGAGCGGCGTCCACACGCTGACGCCTCCCATCACCAGCAACAAGACGATCAACAACGGGCGCGACAGCGCGCACATCCGGCTATGCAGCGGATCTTCGCTTTTCATAATCAGCCAGGTAGCGCCCAGCAGCGCGTAGGTGACAACCAGACCGACGCCGCAGAACAGGTTAAACGGCGTCAGCCAGTCAAGCTGCGAACCGCTAAAGGTTCGCCCTTCCACCTGAAAACCGCTCACCACCGCGCCCACCACAACCCCCTGGGCAAAGGTCGCCAGGATTGACCCGACGATAAAGGATTTATCCCAGAACGCGCGATGCGACTCGGTGGCTTTAAAACGGAATTCAAAAGCGACGCCGCGAAAGATAAGACCAAGCAGCATAACCACCAGCGGGATAGTCAGCGCGTCGGTGATGACGGCATAAGCCAACGGGAACGCGCCAAAAAGCCCGGCCCCGCCCAGCACCAGCCAGGTTTCGTTCCCGTCCCATACCGGCGCGACCGAGTTCACCATAACATCGCGATCGTGTTTATCGCGAATAAACGGAAACAGGATACCGACGCCCAGATCGAACCCATCCATTACGATATACATCAGCGTGGCGAACACGATAATAGCAAACCAGATAACCGGAAGATCGATGGTCATTCGCGTTTCTCCTGCTCAAGCGATTCACCCACGGCAGAGATAGGACGCGCGGGTCTGCCATCGGTTTCAGCGGTCGGTGTCTCCGCCGGCTGCGGCCCTTTCTGGATAAGGCGAATCATATAAATATAGCCAACCCCAAACACCAAGGAATAGACCACAAAGAAGGCCAGCAAACTGATGCTCATTTGCAAGGTGCTGTGCGCGGAAACCGCATCACGCGTTCGCAGCAGGCCATAGACCACCCACGGCTGACGTCCTACTTCAGTCGTCACCCATCCGGCAAGGATGGCGATAAGCCCGGACGGCCCCATCCACAGCGCAAAGTGCATAAAGGGCCGCGAATGATACAGGCGGCGTCGGTAGCGTAGCCACAGGCTGGCCAGCCCCAGGAAGATCATCAGTACGCCCATGCCCACCATCAGACGGAAAGACCAGAACACCACGGTAGAGTTGGGGCGATCCTCTTTGGGATAATCTTTTAGCGCAGGCACCTGTTTGTCCAGGCTATGCGTCAGGATCAGACTGCCCAACGCCGGGATCTCAAGCGCATAGCGGGTCCGTTCCGCCTCCATATCCGGCCAGCCTACCAGCGTAAGCGGCGTTGGCTCGCCGGGCGTATTTTCCCAGTGCCCCTCAATCGCGGCGATTTTGACCGGCTGATGCTTCAGGGTGTTAAGGCCATGCATATCGCCAATCAATGCCTGAACGGGCGCCACCACGACCGCCATCCATAACGCCATCGAGAACATACGGCGGATAGCCGGCGTATCGTTACCTTTCAGTAAATGCCAGGCTGCGGACGCGCCGACAAACATCGCGCTACTTAAAAACGCCGCAACGGACATATGCAACAGGCGATACGGGAACGACGGGTTGAAAATCACCGCGAACCAGTCCACCGGGACCACCTGACCGTTGTGAATTTCAAATCCCTGCGGGGTATGCATCCAGCTGTTAGACGCCAGAATCCAGAACGTCGACATTAACGTGCCCAACGCCACCATACAGGTAGACAAGAAATGCAGGCCCGGCCCGACTTTGTTCCAGCCAAAAAGCATCACGCCTAAGAATCCCGCTTCCAGGAAGAATGCGGTGAGCACTTCATAGGTTAATAAAGGCCCGGTGATACTGCCGGCGAACTGGGAGAAACCGCTCCAGTTCGTTCCGAACTGGTAAGCCATGACCAGACCGGAGACCACGCCCATCCCGAAGTTGACGGCAAAAATTTTGAGCCAGAACTGATAGAGCGAGCGCCAGACAGGATTACGCGTTTTTAGCCATAAACCTTCCAGTACCACCAGGTAACTGGCTAAGCCAATCGTAATCGCGGGGAAGATAATATGAAAAGAGACGGTAAAGGCAAACTGGAGTCTCGCTAAAAAGAAGGCATCAAACTCCATGTTCCCTCCCGTTTATATATAGTCACTTCGTGTAAAATATTCACTGTTCGCAACCAGGTTGAAACGAAACGGTTATTTTCCCCAAACGTATAAACGTCGGGGAATATCCAGATAAATTACGATTTTTTTTGCGGCTGGCTGTCAGGTTTATCGCCCGACTCTGGCGCTTCGGAGGGGTCGTCTTTTTCGACAGCGAAACGGTAGTATCTATTTAGCATAACATGTCTCCCTTAGTTACATTCACTTGGCAATATCTACCTGGCCGTTATAAAAATAACGGCAAAACAAAAAAACAGCGTCTTCAAGACTATTTGCAATTTCAGCAAAATACGCTTAGCTGAAAGTTAAGAATAGACGTAAAACGATAACCTTCAAGTCAACGCAGTTTACGGGACGGGGGATTAGCACAGGGAGAATGACCGCAACGCTCGCTGCGCGGCGGCCATTTTATATGGTCTATCAAAAAGATAACCGTTAAGGTCCATTCAAACCCGTTAGTTTGCCTTCCCCTCAATCAAGCCATTGATGGTAGAAAATACCGCCAGCGCGCTGGTCGCTTCCGCAAACTCGACATTAATATTTTGCCGACGCAGCATATCGAAGAATTTACGTTGCGCATCAAGAATAACCTGATCGCCTACGCGCATATTTTCTGCTTTAGTTTCAACCAGTAAATAAACGCTGTCGGCGTCCTGACGCTCAATACGGTACACAAAATCCGGCGTAGTAGAGCCCCCCGTATATTTGGGGATCTGAATGGCCCGCTTAGGCAGTTTGCCAAACACAGAAACCTGTTGCGGATAATCGTATTTTAATAGCGGCAATTCTGGATCGACGCTGTCATAACGCAACGGCGGTATTTGATAGAGAGAACGAGGATCGTCTATCGCATTCTCATCCACATTTTTCCCCACAATTTCAGCGCTAATCTCCTCTCTGAACTGCCGTGCCGTGGAATCAAATACCGACGTTGAAGCCTGAAAATCGAGAGGCAGATAATCGTGGCGCTGCGCAAAATGCGCATTAATCCGCGTCTGTAATGCGCGGGTCATATTGTCCAACGAGATCTCGCTTAAATAGCGTGAATCTCCGTGCAAAACATCACGCAGCATCGCCATTAACACCGGGTGCAGGACGTTAACCGGCAGACTGGTGCGTAACGCCAGTTGCTTAAGAAAATGGCCATATTTCATGCCCGCCATAAATTCGCTGGCGGCTAATTCGCCTTCCCGCTGCGCCACTTCAAAACGGCCATTATCTTCATTCGATACCAGCCGTTGTTGCACCTGGCTTGGCTTCTGGCGTATATACAGCGACGGATCGCGCAGCACCTCGGCGGCAATCTGTTCCAGAGAAGCGCCGCTACGCTCGAATTGCAGCATATAACGGCGGGAAAACTGCTCCCAGATACTGCTAAGTTGTTCCCAATTCTCTTTGCGTAACCTGACTCGCAGTCGGGAGGCGGGCTTATTGTCACGAATGCGATCCGCTCGCACCCGCGCCTGCGTCAGCTCAGGGTAGAACTCCAGTAGCCACGCAAAACCACTTTTGGTTTCCCCGTTAAGCGTGACGCTGGGTTTAAACTCATTACTCCGGTTGATCAGTTTTTTATCATCCAGATCTTCCAGCAAACGAAGCTCCGTAAACGCAGGATCGACTTTTTGCCGCTCGGTGACGATGAGTGTGATCATCGCCTCATCCAGTTTCTGCTCGTTAAGCTGAACTTTGCTGTCGCGATTAATCTCATCAACCAGCATACTGGCAAACGCTTTTTCATCATAACCAATCAGAAACGACAGTCGGGACGGCCACTCTTCCTGATGAACGCGATGGCCGTTTTCATCTACCGGTAGCCGCAGGCCGCGCCCCACTTCCTGAATTTTGCTCGACTCGCTACCGGAAGAACGTAATTTAGCAATGACAAAAACATTCGGGTTATCCCAGCCTTCGCGAAGCGTCCATTTTGAAAACAGAAAGCGGCGCGTTTCCCAGTTGCCGTGATGGTCTGAAAAACTGAGCAACTTCTCTTTATTTTTCAGAATATCATCTACCTCAGCCTGGATCGCCTCATCGCCGCTTCCGCGGTCTTCGCCAAAGTAACCAGCGTGGACGTTTTGGTTATCCGAGTGCAGGCTGGCGAGCGTGGCCTGCAGAAACGACAGATACTCCACTTCTCGCGGCAGGGTCTTGCGCTGATAATCGTCAATCAGTTGCGTCAGTTTCTTTTTCAGCAAACGCTCAAAAGTGACTTTCAACCAGCCTTCGTCATCACGATAGCTTTTAATACTGTCAATAAAGAAAAGGCTTAAGGTCTTAATACGCGGGGCATTATTTTCTGGCTCATTGCTGCGTAAGAAATTTGCCTGCTCGGTGTCAAAATGCTTATCAATGGCGTCCTGAATAATCAGTTCCTGGTAGCTCGCGCCAAAGGTTCCTGGCACCAGCGCCATCCCTGCCTCCAGCTCCAGATCGTTCGACAACATTTTACTGCCGGCATATTCGATACTGCCTTCAAATCCTGCATCGACATCGGCGAGATTTTCGCCCACGCCAACCTCGGCAATTTTGCTCCCCCGTCGGAGGATTAATTTCTTTGCCGTGACGCTGTCAACGATATAACGATTGTTGGCCTGTTCTTCGGGGAGATTCGGGTAATAAATATCAATACCTTTCACCAAACCATCGTTAAAACTGTCCACCGCGTTGAGATCAAACTGCGGTTGCCGGCGATAGTAATCTTTACGTACACATTTATTTTTACCCTTACCTTCGACAATATCCGGGAAGGTAGCGCCAAAGCGGACGATCATTTGCGGCTGAATAGCCTGAATCGCTCGATAAAATTTGTTATCTCGCGCAAAACGATGCGGTTCATCAATAATGACCACCGGTCGCGTCATTTGCAGCCCTTTAACAGGCGACGTCAGCCCACCCAGTAGCGTTTGATCGTAATCGTCTCGCGTCATACTGGCGGAATTGAGCATTTGCGCATTGATCAGCAAAACCTGAATCGTATGGCTATCACGACGGCTGGCATCAGTAAAACTTAATAGCTGGGCCGGAAAATTTTTACGCCCCGACTTTACTTTAAAATCACCGGCGTTAATGGTGCAAAGTTCCATCCGCGTATTTTCGTAGAACTGTGAAAAATGCTGTCTGGCGTAATCGCTGGTGATAAAGTTCCGCGCGCCTTCTTTAATGGCTGGCGTCGGCACCACCAGCACAAATTTGAAGAGCCCGTAGTTCTGATGCAGTTCATACATCAACCGGGTATAGACATAGGTTTTGCCCGTCCCGGTCTCCATTTTAACGTCAATATTGGCCTTATCGTCGTAACGTTCCTTAATCAGCGGATTAGCATAGTGATTATGATCGGCCTGCGCGTGATCGATACCGGTGAAACTCGCCAGAATCGCCGCTAACGCCTGTTCCTGATGGGGAAGTTCTTCCAGTAAAATATTCATCATCATCCCCTCTTAATAACGCTTCACCAGGTTCACTTTTTGATCAAGCTGTTTTAAGCCGATTTCCAGTTCACGAATGGATTCAAGGTCGAAAGAGTAGCCGTAAATGACAATAGTCTGAACCGGAAGCTGATGCGTACCAATGTGGTTGAGAAGATCGCGGGTCTGCTCGGTTCCCCATCGTTCATCAATCAGATACAGGCGCGTATTATCAACATACCTGGCGCAATAGCCGGAAAAATCAACGGCCTGTACGTCAATATCCATTTTATATCCATCGGCGACCAGCCATGTCGTTAATAAGGTCTCTTCGCCGCTTGCGCCGCCCGGCACGCCCAATCCTCTGGCGGAAAAAGGATTGATCATGTCGGTAAATCCTGACTCGGTGAAAGCGGCCAGTTGACCGCTGGTATTGATAAAATGGCCGGTAGCAATATCGAAGCTATCCAGATCGTCCAGCGTCTGCTGTGTCGGAGTGGCAAAACGATAATGTTTAAAACCGAGGTCGCTATTGGTGGTGGGATTGTTGGCGCGGATCTTCGCCGCAACGCGTGTAATTCGCTCGCGGCTGATTTCATCAATAGTGTTATAACCTGCTTTTTTCGCGATAGTGTTATTGCTTAATGCCTGATCGATAGTACACAGAATAAACGTGCGCTGCCCCCCATCTTCTTCATTCAGCGCCATCACCGCATGGGCCGTAGTGCCGGAACCGGCAAAAAAGTCCAGGACGACGCCGTCTTTATCGATAGCGAGCTTGATGATTTTCTTCAATAATGCGGTCGGTTTCGGCGTATCAAAAACGTTGTCGCCGAAGAGATCCAGAATCTCCTTTTTCCCCTCTTTATTCGACGCTACGTTATCCCAGTAATTGGTCGTTGGCTGCCCTTTACTGTGATGCGCGTACATGACTCGCTGGGGAATACCGCCGTTATCTTTGCCAAAATAGACCAGATTATCGGCCACCAGTTTTTGGTAACTGGCTTCAGGATAAGCCCATAGTCTTTCGTGTACCGTACCATTCGGCGTGGTAATTTTATAGGTATAGCCGCCGCCGCTCAGCCCTTTTGACACCGTTAACGGCACCGGTCGCCATTTCCCTTCTGGAAACTGTTCGGTCGGTTCTTTATAGGATTTCTGAATATACTCTTTAGAAAGCGGTTCTAAACGTAAAGCGCCCTGACCGGTTTTGGCATAAACAAGAATGTATTCTCCCTGGATGGAAACGTTATCAGAGTCGTTAGAAATCTCTTTTTTGCGCTTCCACATCACATTGGTGACAAATCCGCCTTCGCCAAAAATCTCATCCATCATTAATTTAAGATTGGCGTACTCATTATCGTCGATAGAGATAAAAATAAATCCGGTATCTTTCAGGAGCTTCCTAGCCAGGAAAAGACGCGGATACATAAAAGATAACCACGCGGAGTGCGTCGATTTACCCTGAATGGATTTTAAACGTGCCAGTTCAGTATCATTAAGACCAAACATATCCTGCAACGCCCGATCGCTATATTCAAAATGATCGGGATAGACAAACCCGTCCGATCCGGTGTTATAAGGGGGATCGATATAGATCATATCGACGGTATCGGCGTAATTATTTTGCAGATGGCGTAACACATCCAGATTATCTCCGGTCAGAAAAAGATTATGGCTGTTTTTATTTTCTGCCAGAGTATTGTGTTCCACGTCAGGAACGATAACGGTAACGGATTTTTCACCCGCCTGTTTTTTTGCGTAATCTTTGCCAATAAAATCAATCTGATAACCGCTAGTCAGCTCATCAATATTACGCGCTTTCAACGCGCGCTCAAATTTGGCGAGATCAAATCCGCCTTTCGCGATCAGTTCGCCCTGCTCGTTATAGCGATCGGCGGTAAAAAATTCCGGTAATGCACGTTGTAACTCAGACAGAAAGGCGCTATTCGGGGCAACAGACTCGTTGTGTTTTTGGTTATCTTTCAACATGATATCTTCGCTCCGTTGATAATTTTAAGGTCCAACAATCAATTTCTTATAAAGAAAAAAGTAAGCGATGATTGTAATGGTCACGAAAGGCAGATGCCATCATTAACCTTTGTTGTTCGTTGAAAGGGCGTGAAAACGACGGGGGGAAGGCGTGCTCCCGGCGACAGTATGCGCCAGGAGCGTAGTGTTTACGTGCGATGACTGATGGCCGACTCCGGGAGGGCGTCGCTATCTGTACCGGAGATGACGACTCCCCGGGTCTCGCGACCAAATGCCACAAATACACAGATTAAAATAGCCACCGCGCCAGCCACGATCGCCATTGCCAACCCGTAATTGCCACCATGCGTTTCCGCGATGCGGGCCTGTAACGTCGCATTAACCGACGCCAGTAAATTACCGAGTTGGTAAACAAACCCTGGCAGCACGGCGCGCGCATTCGCCGGAACCAGCTCGTTCAGCCAGGTCGGCACGACTCCCCAGGCGCCCTGCACCATAAACTGCATCAGGAACGCGCCCAGGCCAATCGTGAATGATCCGCTGGAAAATGCCCATAGCGGGAGTACCGGAAGCGCAAGAAAGGCGGCGATCATGATCGCTTTTTTACGCCCAATACGTTCCGATAGCGTACCGTAGAAAATACCGCCGAGCATGGCGGCAATGTTATAAAAAATCGCAATGATACTGATCAGATGCGGATCAAAACCATGCTGCATCTTCAGGAAGGTAGGATAGAGATCCTGCGTGCCGTGACTGAAAAAGTTAAAGAACGCCATGACCAGCACCAGATACAGACACAACTTCCACTGTTTGCGCAGAACAGGAAGCAGCGCGGTATTCTCTTTACGCGCTCTGGCCGCCAGCCAGACGGGGGATTCCGGCACTTTAAACCAGATATAAGGCAGCAAGACAACAGGCAGGGCGCCAATCAGGAACATGCCGCGCCAGCCTACCATACTGTAGAAGAGGCCAAAAATAACCGAGGCGAACAGATAGCCGCAGGGATAGCCCGCCTGAAAAATGCCCGACATCAGGCCACGCGAACGATCGGGAATGGTTTCCATCGCCAGTGATGACGCAACGCCCCATATCCCGCCCATCGCCACGCCGTACATGACCCGAAAAATCAGAAATGCCATGAAGGTGGGCGACCAGGCGGAAAGCAGTTCAAACACCGTGAAGAACAGAATATTGAGCATCAGTATCGGTCGACGTCCGTACTTTTCCGCCATTCGGCCAAACAGCAGCGCGCCAATGGGACGTACCGCCAGGGTCAGCATAATCGCAATGGAAACGTCCGATACGGAAGCGTGAAACCATTCGGCGAGATCGCTAAGTACAAAGACAAGGATAAAGAAATCAAACGCATCCAGCATCCAACTGGTAAAGCTGGCAAACGCCACATGTCGTTGTGTCGTCGTCCAGTTCAGGGGGGTGTACATAGGTAGTGTCCTGCATCAAAAAATAACATCAAGCTTTGAAGCGGCGAAACGCTGGAGCGCTCCCGTCGTCAAAGCGACGTAACAAGGTAGCGTTGCGCTACTTATTTGTTATCTTTTTGTATATAGCAGGTAAAATGTTAGCAAAAATAGACAAATCATTACATATTATTAACAAAGCTTACTGGCACATGATTTGTCACAGTTTTTATGGGGATTATCTCATGCAAAGGAAAGCGAAGCGTGGCTAGCGTATCGCGACCGGCCTGTCGCCAGACCGATCGCCATTGACGATTACCTCTCGCGCGGCGGGAAACCGGCCTTTTGCAGGGCGGCGGCAATCTGCTCCGCGGATAGCGACGTTTCAACGTCAACCAGACGCGTCGCCGGGTCAGTTCTCACCGTCGCATTAGCATCGAGAGTCAGAATCGTCTTTTTTACCGTACTGGCGCAGCCGCCGCAGGTCATGTCATCAATATGGAACTGCATAGTGAACTCCTTTTGTGTGGGAACTGTTGCCAGTCTGGGCCTTGCCAGTGTTGGAAGGTCAAGCGTAATCTCAGGACTTACAGACGCTTTGCCAGTCCGTGGCGACGAGGACGGCGCAATACCGCTCCGGTACGCGCCTCCGGCTCGCTATCGTCAGGTTGTCCAAGCGTATGCAGAATGGGGCAATCTGGCAGCGCGTCGCCGGCGCAGCAGTGAATCAGCGCTTTGAGGGTTTGCGCCATGTGCTGCATGTTCTGGATACGTCTGTCCAGTTCATCAATGTGCGTCTGCGCCAGGCGTTTGACGTCAGCGCTTTGCCGCGACTGGTTATTCCAAAGATTCAGTAAGTCGCTGATTTCAGCAACTGAAAAGCCGAGGTCGCGCGCGCGGCGTATAAAATGCAATTGATTAACATCAGCCTGGGTATAGGCCCGATAGCCGGAATCCGTCCGACTTGCCGCGGGAATCAGACCAATCTGTTCATAGTAGCGAATCATTTTGGCCGAAACTTTCGATGCTTTAGCTGCTTTACCGATGTTCATGACGCTCCTCCTCATGTCGTGGATGTGTCGGATGGGGTTGCCATCGGCGCCCGGAAACGGCGCAGCCGCAAAGCGTTGCCCAGCACGAACACGCTCGACATCGCCATCGCCCCTGCGGCGAATACCGGGGACAATAATATGCCCCATACCGGAAATAGCGCGCCTGCCGCGACAGGAATCAGCGCCGTATTGTAAGCAAAGGCCCAGAACAGATTCTGGTGGATATTGCGGATGGTCGCTTTAGACAGCGCGATAGCATTCGGCACGCCTTGCAGGTTGCCGGACATTAGTACGACGTCGGCGGATTCCACCGCCACATCGGTGCCGGTGCCAATCGCCAGCCCCACGTCGGACTCCGCCAGCGCTGGCGCATCGTTGATGCCATCGCCGACAAACGCCACCTGCCCATACGCCGCTTTCAGGCGCCGTATCGCCTCGACTTTCCCTTCTGGCAATACCTCGGCGACCACGTCATCAATCCCTAACTGTCTGGCGATAGCCTGTGCCGTGCGGGCATTATCGCCAGTGATCATGGCGACCTTAATGCCGAGCTGATGTAAAGCGTTAATTGCGGCGGGCGTACTGGGTTTGATCGGATCGGCCACGGCGATAATCGCCGCCAGTTGACCGTCAATAGCCGCATAGAGCGGCGATTTCCCTTCCTGCCCTAACCGTTCGGCGGTGGTGGCGAAGCCGCTAATATCCACGCCAATTTCGCGCATATAGCGATCGGCCCCCACGTCAACACGCGTACCGTCAACGGTAGCGTATACGCCCATCCCGGTCACCGATTCGAAGCCGCTCATGCCTGGTAGCGCGATCCCTTCCTCTTCTGCCGACACGACAATCGCACGGGCAATCGGATGCTCTGAACGCGATTCTACCGCCGCGACTTTCGCCAGCACCTCACGGCGCTCAAAGCCGCTGGCCACGTCGAGATCGGTCAGTACCGGGCGGCCTTCGGTAAGCGTCCCGGTTTTGTCTACGGCCACCACCTTAGCGTCTTTGAGTAGCTGTAACGCCTCCCCCTTACGGAACAGCACGCCCATTTCCGCCCCACGACCGGTTCCCACCATAATGGAGGTCGGCGTCGCCAGGCCCATCGCGCAAGGACAGGCGATAATCAGCACCGCAACGCCATTGATCAGAGCGAAAGTCAGCGCTGGCGACGGCCCAAACGCCAGCCATACCACAAAGGTCAGCGCAGCAATAAGCATTACCATCGGGACAAACCACAGCGTCACTTTATCCACGACGGCCTGAATCGGCAGTTTTGAACCCTGCGCCTGTTCCACCAGACGAATGATTTGCGCCAGCATGGTCTGTCCGCCGACGGCGGTCGCCCGCAGCGTGAGCGCGCCTTTTTGGTTTACGGTACCGCCCACCACCGCGCTTCCTGCGGATTTCTCAACCGGTATCGGTTCGCCGGTAATCATCGACTCGTCAACGAAGCTGCGGCCTTCGGTTACTTCGCCGTCAACCGGTATCCGCTCGCCTGGCCGAACCTCCACACAGTCGCCCAGCACAACCTCGTCGACAGGGATATCCACGATGCGGCCCTCGCGTAACACATGCGCGACCCGCGCCTGTAGCCCCACCAGACGTTTAATCGCTTCGGAAGTCCGCCCCTTCGCCCTTGCCTCCAGAAAGCGCCCCAGCAGAATAAGCGCGACAATCACTGCGGCGGCCTCGTAATAGACGTTTACCGTCCCTTCAGGCAACAGGTCGGGCGTAAAGGTCGCCACCAGCGAGTAGCCGAATGCCGCTGCGGTTCCCACGGCGACCAGCGAGTTCATGTCCGGCGCCAGACGCGCCAGCGCCGGGAACCCTTTAAGGTAAAAACGGCGACCGGGGAGCGTCAGCACCAACAGGGTCAGTGCAAATTGCCAGTACCAGCTTTGTTGCAGGCCAATCGTTTTTATCACCCACTCGTGCATACCAGGAATAAGGTGCGAGCCCATTTCAAGCACAAAAACGGGGAGCGCCAGCACGCTGGCGAGAATCAGATCGCGCTTCAGCCTGACGCGCTCGGCCTCTTTTTTCTCTTCAGAGTCGTCTTCACCCTGCCCCGCCGTCTCTATCGGTCGCGCCTCATACCCCGTTTTTTCAATCGCCGCGATCACCGCCTCCGCCGACGCCGTCCCGCGAACGGTGGCGCGCTCCGTCGCCAGATTCACCGTAGCGTCCGTTACGCCAGGCACAGCCTTAATACCTTTTTCAACGCGAGCGACGCACGACGCGCAGGTCATACCTTCAATAAGCAAGCTTATCGTGTCGTGACGATTTTCTGACTGACTCATGACGAGTTCCCCATCCTGACTATTCGGTATCAGAAAGCCTAAAGCTTGCCATTGTGGGAAGGTCAAGCGTATTCAGGCTGCACGGTTCGGCGAGAATGTGAGATGGCTCATAAAAGAGGATGATGCGAGACATTTACGCCACGATGCCGACCCACGCCCCGAAAAAACCCGTCAGGAACGCTTGACCTTTCCTTCGTTGTAACGCCTAGCCTTTGCCAAAAATTCTGCGGCAGCGTTGCGGAATGGCCGACACGCTGCGGTAAAGAGGGAAACGACATGCGTAGAACATTCAAAATTATGTTGATAGCCGGCGTCATCGCCGCCATCGGGGGCGTGATTTATATGGCCGGCGAAGCACTATGGGATAAAGACAACGCCGTCGGACCACCGGCCAGCGCGCCGCCTCCACCGTCGGTACCGGTTGCTAAAGCCCTTAGCCGCACACTCGCGCCTACGGCGGAATTCACCGGTTTTCTGGCCGCGCCGGAGACCGTGGAGCTGCGTTCGCGCGTGGGAGGAACCCTTGACGCCGTCAGCGTTCCGGAAGGACGTCTGGTAAGCCGCGGACAACTGCTGTTCCAGATCGATCCGCGCCCGTTCGAGGTCGCCCTCGACACCGCCGTCGCGCAATTACGTCAGGCTGAAGTACTGGCCCGCCAGGCGCAGGCGGATTTCGATCGCATTCAACGACTGGTCGCCAGCGGCGCCGTATCACGTAAAAACGCTGACGATGTCACCGCCACGCGTAATGCGCGACAGGCGCAGATGCAATCGGCCAAAGCCGCCGTCGCCGCAGCGCGCCTTGAACTCTCCTGGACCCGTATTACCGCGCCCATTGCCGGACGCGTTGACCGCATACTGGTGACCCGGGGCAATCTGGTCAGCGGCGGCGTAGCGGGTAACGCCACGCTTCTGACGACTATCGTGTCTCACAATCCCATGTATGTGTATTTCGATATTGACGAAGCCACCTGGCTGAAGGCGTTACGGCATACCCGCTCCGACAAAAATCCACCGGTAGTCAACATGGGGTTAACCACCGATAACGGGCTGCCTTATCAGGGCGTACTCGACTTTATGGGCAATCAGATGAACCGCAGCACCGGCACTATCCGGGCGCGCGCCGTGATTCCTGACCCCGACGGAATGCTTTCTCCCGGCCTGTTTGCCCGAATCAGTTTGCCCATCGGCGAGCCGCGGGAAACCGTGCTGATTGACGATCTGGCGGTGAGCGCCGATCAGGGCAAAAACTATGTGCTGATCGTCGGCAAGGAGAATCAGGTGGAGTATCGTCCGGTTGAGCTGGGACAAATGGTCGATGGACTCCGCGTCGTTACACAGGGAGTACTGCCGGGAGAAAAAATCATCCTCAAGGGGCTGGTGCGTCCTGGCATGACCGTTGCGCCGCGTCTGGTGCCGATGCGGCAGAATGTGACCGACAAACAGACCGCGACATTGACTAAAGCGGACGGCGACAGTGCGCCGAAGGCGGTGCGCCAATGAAATTCACCCACTTTTTCATCGCACGACCCATCTTCGCCATCGTCCTGTCGCTGTTAATGCTGCTGGCTGGCGCTATCGCCTTTTTAAAACTGCCGCTGAGTGAATATCCGGCCGTTACGCCGCCCACGGTACAGGTTAGCGCCAGCTACCCCGGCGCTAACCCGCAAGTGATTGCCGATACGGTAGCCGCGCCGCTGGAACAGGTGATCAACGGCGTTGACGGCATGTTGTATATGAATACCCAGATGGCCATTGATGGCCGCATGGTTATCTCTATCGCCTTCGAACAGGGAACCGATCCTGATATGGCGCAAATTCAGGTGCAAAACCGGGTATCCCGCGCGCTGCCTCGCCTGCCCGAAGAAGTCCAGCGAATTGGCGTTGTAACGGAGAAAACGTCCCCCGATATGTTGATGGTGGTCCATCTTGTCTCGCCGCAAAAACGCTATGACTCGCTTTACCTGTCTAACTTCGCCATCCGGCAGGTTCGCGACGAACTGGCCCGTTTACCTGGCGTCGGCGATGTTCTCGTCTGGGGCGCGGGCGAGTACGCCATGCGCGTCTGGCTGGACCCGGCGAAAATCGCCAACCGCGGTCTTACCGCCAGTGATATCGTTACGGCGTTGCGGGAACAAAACGTACAGGTCGCCGCCGGTTCCGTCGGGCAGCAGCCGGAGGCCTCCGCCGCTTTTCAGATGACGGTAAACACGCTGGGCCGCCTGACCAGCGAAGAACAGTTCGGCGAGATTGTGGTAAAAATCGGCGCTGACGGCGAGGTGACGCGTCTGCGTGATGTCGCCCGCGTCACGCTGGGCGCAGATGCCTATACGCTGCGCAGTTTACTGAATGGCGAAGCGGCGCCAGCGTTACAGATTATTCAAAGTCCGGGCGCCAATGCAATTGACGTATCTAACGCGATTCGCGGCAAAATGGATGAGTTGCAGCGAAACTTCCCGCAGGATATCGAATACCGGATTGCCTATGATCCTACGGTCTTCGTGCGCGCATCGCTACAATCGGTGGCGATTACGTTGCTGGAAGCCCTCGTGCTGGTCGTCCTTGTCGTGGTGCTGTTCCTGCAAACCTGGCGGGCGTCCATTATTCCTCTGGTGGCGGTTCCCGTTTCGCTGGTCGGCACCTTTGCCTTGATGCACCTGTTTGGCTTTTCGCTGAATACGCTTTCGCTGTTTGGTTTGGTCCTGTCGATAGGTATCGTTGTCGATGACGCCATCGTTGTGGTCGAAAACGTGGAACGGCATATCTCGCAGGGCAAAAGCCCCGGAGAGGCGGCAAAGAAGGCGATGGATGAAGTCACTGGTCCCATTCTTTCTATTACCTCGGTGCTGACGGCGGTCTTTATCCCTTCCGCATTCCTGGCGGGCCTGCAGGGTGAGTTTTATCGTCAGTTCGCGTTGACCATCGCTATTTCGACCATCCTTTCGGCCATTAACTCGCTGACGCTCTCCCCTGCGCTGGCTGCCATTTTGCTAAGACCGCACCACGATACTGCGAAGGCTGACTGGCTAACGCGGTTGATGGGCACGGTCACTGGCGGTTTTTTCCATCGCTTTAACCGTTTCTTCGACAGCGCGTCGAACCGCTATGTTAGCGCCGTCCGTCGGGCCGTGCGCGGCAGCATCATTGTGATGGTGCTCTATGCTGGCTTTGTGGGGCTGACCTGGCTTGGCTTCCATCAGGTGCCGAACGGGTTTGTGCCTGCGCAGGATAAATACTATCTCGTCGGCATCGCCCAGCTCCCAAGCGGCGCATCGTTGGATCGCACAGAGGCGGTCGTAAAACAGATGTCCGCTATCGCACTGGCGGAACCCGGCGTCGAAAGCGTCGTCGTCTTCCCCGGCCTGTCGGTTAACGGCCCGGTAAATGTGCCAAATTCGGCGCTAATGTTCGCCATGCTAAAACCCTTTGACGAGCGTGAAGATCCTTCGCTTTCCGCTAACGCTATCGCCGGAAAGCTAATGCACAAATTTAGCCACATTCCCGACGGGTTTATTGGCATCTTCCCACCGCCGCCGGTTCCAGGGCTTGGCGCGACGGGCGGCTTTAAATTGCAGATTGAAGATCGTGCGGAACTGGGATTTGAAGCGATGACAAAGGTGCAAAGCGAGATTATGTCTAAGGCGATGCAGACGCCCGAACTGGCCAATATGCTGGCCAGTTTCCAGACGAACGCCCCGCAATTACAGGTGGATATCGACCGGGTAAAGGCGAAATCAATGGGGGTATCGCTCACCGACATCTTTGAAACGTTGCAAATTAACCTCGGCTCGCTTTACGTCAACGATTTCAACCGATTTGGCCGCACCTGGCGGGTGATGGCGCAGGCCGATGCGCCATTCCGTATGCAGCAAGAGGATATCGGCCTGCTTAAAGTCCGCAATGCGAAGGGCGAGATGATCCCGCTTAGCGCTTTCGTCACGATTATGCGCCAGTCGGGGCCGGACAGAATCATCCATTACAACGGCTTCCCCTCGGTAGATATTAGCGGTGGACCGGCTCCGGGCTTCTCCTCCGGACAGGCGACGGACGCGATTGAAAAGATCGTGCGTGAAACGTTACCGGAAGGGATGGTCTTCGAATGGACCGATCTGGTTTATCAGGAAAAACAGGCCGGCAACTCCGCGCTTGCTATCTTTGCGCTGGCGGTGCTGTTGGCCTTCCTGATCCTGGCGGCGCAGTACAACAGTTGGTCGCTGCCCTTCGCCGTCCTGCTTATTGCGCCTATGTCATTACTCTCAGCCATTGTCGGCGTGTGGGTATCTGGCGGAGATAACAATATCTTTACGCAGATTGGTTTCGTGGTGCTGGTCGGCCTGGCGGCCAAGAACGCCATTTTGATTGTCGAGTTTGCCCGCGCCAAAGAACACGACGGCGCAGACCCGCTGACCGCCGTGCTGGAAGCGTCCCGCCTGCGTCTGCGTCCTATCCTGATGACCTCATTCGCCTTTATCGCAGGTGTAGTACCGCTGGTACTCGCGACGGGTGCCGGCGCGGAAATGCGACATGCGATGGGCATCGCCGTGTTTGCCGGCATGTTGGGCGTCACGCTCTTCGGCCTGTTATTGACGCCTGTATTTTACGTGGTGGTTCGCAGGATGGCATTAAAGCGTGAGAACCGCGTTGATTCGCATGATCAGCAAGCATAATGATGGGAATGGCATAATGAAGATCACTTTTACAGGCTATCGGCAGACCGCCACGCTGGCGACGCTTGCTTTCGTCACCACGCTTGCTGGCTGTACGATGGCGCCGAAGCACGAACGCCCCGCATCGCCGACTGCGATGGTCTATCCCTACGCAACGTCAACCGTTTCTGGCGCGCCGGATGCCGCTGACATTGGCTGGCGTGATTTCTTCCACGATCCGCTTCTACAGGAACTGATCGCGATCGCGTTACGCAATAATCGGGATTTACGCAAGGCAGGGCTCAATGTTGAAGCCGCCCGGGCGTTACACCGTATTCAGCGCGCGGAGATGCTGCCGACGCTCGGCATCGCCACCGCCATGGACGCCGGTCGCACTCCCGCCGATCTCAGCGTCACGGACGAGCCTGAGATTAACCGACGCTACGAGATGGCTGGGGCGACGACGGCCTGGGAACTGGATCTCTGGGGGCGAGTGCGAAGCCTTAGCGACCAGGCATTAGCCGCCTATATGGCGCTTGATGAGACGTACATTGCGGCGCGAATGAGCCTGGTTTCCGAAGTCGCCAGCGCCTGGCTGACGCTACTGGCTGACCGGGAGCTGCTGCGCTTAACCGAAGATACGCTGGCCGCGCAAAAAAGTTCATACACATTGACAACCCAGCTTGCCCGGACAGGCAACGCCACACAGCTCGATCTGCGTATGGCGGAGATCGCGCTGCGTTCTGCGGAAATCAATCGCGCGGCGTATACGCGACAGTTGGCGCGGGATCGTAACGCGCTTGAATTGCTGTTGGGCCAGCCGCTCACGCCTGAGCTGTCGCGTCGACTAAACGAGGCGGTCACGCTTACGGAAGGCGCGATCCCGACCACTCTGCCAGGCGGATTACCGTCAGATCTGCTGGTACGCCGCCCGGATATTCGCGCCGCCGAGTACAGGCTGCGTGGCGCAAACGCCCGGATAGGCGCAGCGCGCGCCGCCTTCTTCCCGACCATCAGCCTGACAGGCGCGGCGGGAACGGCCAGCGCGTCTCTTAGCGGACTCTTTGAACCGGGATCGGGAAGCTGGCGTTTTCTACCGCAAATCACCTTGCCTCTCTTTCACGGCGGCGCATTACGCGCTGACCTGGATAGGGCGCATGTCCAAAAACAGATTGAAATCGCCAGGTATGAAAACGTTATTCAGCAAGCCTTTCGCGACGTGGCGGATGGTCTGGCGGGACAGCGTACGCTGAATGACCAGGTGCAATCAGAACAACGCGCGGTTGAAGCCAGTCAAATCGCCTATGAGCTGGCCGGACTCCGTTTTCAGGAAGGCGTCGATGACTACCTTACGCTGCTTGATACCCATCGTATGCTTTATGGCGCGCAACAGCGCCTGGTACGCACACGGCTCATGCAACAGCTAAATATCATTAATCTGTATAAAGCATTAGGCGGCGGTTGGCGGGAATACAGCGAGAAAAAGCAAGGTTAGCCCAAATAGCGCGCGCGTCGCCAGTGCGGCGCGCGCGCTAAACAGGCATATATTGCCTGCAAAATAAGGTTAACGAGGGCAACGATAAACGTTCCCGCTTAACGTGACATTGGTTTGTTTGCTTGAGCCAGAACCGTGCCATGAACTTCCTGTCTGGCCTGCACGCTGGGTTAACAGGACTACCGTATTTCCGCCCATTTTATAAGCTTTGTTTTTCAGATCGTTACGGGCACCCGTTTCCAGGTTACTGTTGGAAGTCCAGCCACCGGTAAAGAAATTCCCCTGGCTGCCCGTGATATCCCCTAAGTAGCTGCATTCCTTACCTGGCTCGCTGGTCATCACCCGTACCTGTTCAGCGCCATAATTCAACGAATTAGCGCTACATGCGGTTAAAGCCAAGCCGACGAAACATACTAAGATCTTTTTCATACTAATACCTGGTCTATTAATCATTAAATAATAACGCGTTCTTGCTTCTGAACGCCGTCAAGGAACTATATTTAAGATGTAACGAATGTCTTTCATTTGCTGAAGAAAAGTCTCTGTCATGATGCTATCATGTATGCTTGAGGCTATTTCTTGTTCAGTTTTTTCAATATGCTCTCTGAGCCTTATTTTTGTTTTTTCGTCAAGCGCCGAGATAAGTATCTTAATGGCAAGCAGCATAGTAGGATTGATGCTTTCACACTCTCTCATCGTTAACTTTTTCATCTTGTTTGCTTCAAGCCTGATCGGCGTTTTTGTCTACACGGCAAATTTTAGATGCGAAGATATGGCGACTTCTTTGGTAAATAAATAGCAAATGGAAAAAGCGTTTGAAGCCATATTTACGACAGATACGCAATCTATGAATGTACAAAGTCTTACGACTCATGCCATAGCTACTGGCGATCTGACTCATCGACTTTTTATATAAAAAGTGCCATAACAACTCCTCCTCCTTTTTTGTCAACGGCGCAAGTTCACCGACCGCTACTTCGTTTGCACAAGCGTATTTAATGAAATGCTCAATAAAAACAGGCTTTGCCAAATCGGGATCGATATCAGGATCTCTATCGCAGCCATGTGGATAAAGTTTTCCAATATCTCTGCGCGTGAGCCAGATTCGACGAGCATGTGGATAATGCTGCATGAGCGCCTTAAAACCTTTCCAGACCCCCTGAATCAAAACTCGTCCATCAATAATAATTATGATATCTTCGCTAGCTGATATCTGACACGAATTATATTCTCCATTGAGTGGGAACATAAAGCACTTCCCATCCTCAAAGAGTGAAGCGATGCCTAAATAAGTATAATAATCATCCGTTAAAACTATACCTATCGTTTTTAACGGAAGTTGTTCCGATAGTGAATTTATCATAATTTCATCAATAGAATAACGCTACGGTGAGTGTTTTATCTTCCTCTTAAGATTACCTGAGCGCTCATAACCATCCCTATTCTGTAGCAGCGCCATATTATTTTTAATTCCTTGCCATAAACGTAACGCTTATACTTTTAATATCAGAAGCGATAACCTACGCTGACACCAAATGTATTGGTATCCACAGCGAAGAAACGACTGGCTTCCCATGATGCATCGATAGATATACTCTTAACTGGATTAAATATTACGCCAGCGCCGTAGGCAAAGGAGTCTTCTTTTGAGTGTTTATTAAATTTCATCGTCGCTATACCCGCATTACCGTACAGGCTCACATAGTCATTAAAACGATATGTTGGTCCAAACATCAAAGAACCATAGTCTACAGAATCGGAACCATTTTTATGCAATTTCCCCTCTTTCCAGGTGTAGTTCTCCATTTCATTGCGCGTCGCGGTGAATGAGCCTAACATCCCCCAGGTCTCATTAAACTCGTAACGATATTTAAAATTAAAGCCTCGCAGATCTTTGCTATCGCTATTTTTCAATGAACTGAGATGAGTTTGTGCATAACCAAACGATACGGTGTGCTGATCGTTAGCCAAAGCTAAAGGTGACGCTAATAATAAACCTAAAAAAACAAGGAACGAAGACCGTCTTTTCATTAAAACCACTCCATTTTTGATATATAATTAAGGCGGTACCGAAACTTATGGCACACAAATAGCATTTAGATTAAGAGCACCTAATGCGCTTATTACCAGTCATGCCAACTGCGGAGGTAATATAACCTGATATATTCGATAATGGATATGAAATCAGTCTTACAGAGTTCTTACTTTTTTATTAATGGCGGATTCATAGTTGCTTCAGACCCGATCCTGGCATCGCATCCGTCAGGCGGACTGCGAGAGGTTATCAGCGAGTATCAGTTACCTCCCTGACGAGTAAAAAATTCATAACTCATTGTTTTGCATGTATTTTAATTGATTATTGAGTTAACCTTTACCCTTGCGGAGGGCAATTTCGCAACTCGCTTTCTGACACATTCAGACAACATTCAGATCTACTGCGCGGTACAAACGTTATAAAGCTGCCGATTAAGAGAATAAAAAAAGGTTTTCTCACCCACTTTAGATATTCGAATCTCATTAGCCGCTTCCGGATGCAGAACCCGTAAATATGATAACAGATCGCCAGCCGTGTCCGTGGCAAAGACTTTTACCTGGGATACTTCGAACGTATAAACACCAGGCGCTGTTCGATGTAAATTTTTCATATATACGTCCCGGTATAATATTTTTACACCGTTATCTTTTGTTTTTATTTCATATTGAAGCGTAATTCTCTTCATCTTAAAATCAAGAACAAGACTGCCATCGGCATGGATATCTTTAGGCTGTATCGTCGTTACCGTTCTTGTCGTGCATAAAAATTCATTAGTATTAATAGAACTATGGCTACTGTTTCGTACCCAAACTACCATCAGTACGACTGAAACAGCCAACATACCAAGCGTCGCCACGCTTAATAACGTTCTTTTATAGAAATGCATTTCGGCTCCGCTATATCAAGTTGGTTAAGACACTGGACAAAAATATTTGTATTAGGAACGCGAATGTAATAAATGATTTTTCCGTTTTGTTTATGTATTTCATTACTCATCTCAGAGTACGCTTCAACGATATCCGTCAGATGGGTTTTATCATGCCCGACACTATAAAAAGTGTATCCATCATACGAACCCTGAAGGGTAAAGTAATCAATATTTTCACCCTTAACTTTATACATCATAAAAAACATTAGAAGCGCGGCCAGGCAAAAGTAGAGCCAATCTTTTTTATTCACAGCGCCCGGTATTGGGGGGATAATAGTGTCATCGCGTCGCACTTCAACCGTCGATAATTCTGTTTCAGCAACAGCAGGCAACGGCGTATTTTGCGCCTCATCACTCAACGGTTCAATGGAAACTGAGAGTAAAACACCCACGCGAGGACGAGTCACAACAGACGCCCCCTTAAGACCAATTTTATCAAATGACCCTCGTAGCTGGTTAATCAATTTATAATAACTGGCATCAGAGACCACGACACCTTTGCGCCCCCAGACATAGTTAATTAAATCATCTTTTTTAAAAAGGCCTTCATGAAAAGCGATAAGCAAACTGCGTTCCGATTCAGATATCGTTATCGACTCTCCGGCGCAGGAAAGCGTCATTCGTTCACAATCAAGAATAACTCTTTTGTCAATCAGATAATTGTTCTGACTCATAAAAATATCCGCCCCAGTGCTATCACGTTTCTTCACGGCATAAACATATTACCAGGATATATCGCGCTATTGAATTTTTTTCCGTAGCGAGCTCCTGTATTATTCAGCCACCAGACCGCTCGCAGATTCGTTTTCCCCCTTGAGCAGACCATTTTGCCTCTGGGCCGACTTGCCAAGCCAGCTCATAAAGTCATTAGCCCCCATCGGCCTGGCATAAAGAAATCCCTGAACGAATCCTACCCCGTGGCTTAAGATGTAACGCAATTGGTGCTGGGTACTGACCCCTTCGGCAACCACATTGAGCCCCAGTCGCTGACTCAGCGTAATGATAGTATCCAGGACAGGAACATCATTGCTGCTGGTATCAATGGTATCGATAAACGTTCTGTCTATTTTAAGAGAGTCTACAGGTAATTGCTGGAGATAGGAGAGTGAGCAATAGCCGGTTCCAAAATCATCAATCGCTATTAACACGCCTTTTTCACGGAGCGTTGAAAGTTTTTCTGCGACCTGTGAAGGTTCTACAATCAGGCTACGTTCGGTGAGCTCCAACATAAGCGTTATCGTTCCCAAACGAGTCCTGAGCGCCTCTATATCTTGTATAAAACCGTCATCCATAAGATGCGCAGGCGATATATTTACGCTGATATAGAAATCATCCGGTACAGTCCAGTTTATCACGTCATGAGCAATCAGTTCGAACAGATGACGAGAGAGTGGAATAATCATGCCTTCATTTTCTGCGGCGGTAATAAAAATATCCGGGGTTATAAAACGGCCATCCGGTTGCGGCCAGCGCATTAGCGCCTCCACGCCACCGCAACTACCGTGTTTAACATTAAAAACAGGTTGATAATGTACCGTAAACTCATTGTGCGTTATTCCCCTGGCAATCTCCCGGGCCAGAGATAAACGTTTTAAATACCAGCGCCTGTAGAACAATATCATCCCTACAGAAAGACACAATGACAGCGGAACAAAAATAAAAAGGTTTTGTAACCAGTATGCCGATAACGTTGAGAAAGGGGTTCGCACCATCAGCTGGATAGTGTGATCGGTTGAGGTGAAGCGCTGCGTTAAAAACGCCTTACCGCGCAACGTCGCAGCGCTGGTAATTGCCTCCCCTGCGCCGAATGTCAGGCTAAAGGCTGATGCTCTCTCTGCAGCCAATATCTCCATGAGCTCCTGGACATACTGCGAATCCACAATGACGAAGGCCGCTTTATTCGCTGCTACTTTTTTCACATAAACCACAACAAGGCGATCGGGTCCTTCGGCCATACTACCGATAGATCGCAACCACCGTTCCGGATAAGAAGCAGGTAAAGAAAGCCCTGCCAGCCGGGAAAAATGATAGCGTTCGGTTCCTGTGACAAAGGAGCAAGTGATATCACCATTTTCCAGAAACCCAATGTCACGGACATAAGGAGTGAAGGCCCGCGTTCTGGACAGTTCTTTCAGCGTGTCAGTACAGGAACTCTCAGCCAGTCTGGCGGCTTTTCCGGCGACTTGCCAGGAGGCGGCAGATATATCCGCGCTAAACCGCAGCAGCGTATTGGCGCTGACGGCGATATCTCGTTTTAGCTGGAAGATACCCGCGAGTAACCCCACCAATATCATTACGATCAGTGGAACGGCAATAAACAACATCAGAAATAGCTTTCTTACTTTCAAATCATTGCCCTCTTACCGGCCTTCCTTTTGCCACTGTACGCTTTTATAAGTTAACTAAAGTAACATTAATATAGAAAAGCAATATTGAGAGATAGGTTATACGTTCTTAATGATAGCAAGATGGCACTCCCTGTGCCGAAAATAGACAAGAAAATATCAATACCCAACAGGGGCAGGATACTATCGTTAAAATAAGCGATAGCAGATATCTAAATTCAATATGTTAGCCAGATGCCAGGTTCGCTGCCTGATGAGGCATAACCATCACGGAACGAATTCCCATCAATACAGAGATTATTGGCTACAACTCAACGTTACTACTGGTGGTACACACATTATACAAATGTCGATTAAGCGAAAACATGTAGGTATTTTTCCCAATTTTGACCATCTTTAACTCATTAATCGTACCAGGCTGTAACAGTCTCAACCAGGAAAACAAATCGCCAGCAGTATCAGACTCAAAAGTCTTAACTGAATTGACTTTAAAAGTAAATGTTTTCATACCCGTTCTGCGTAGTTTGCTGATGCAGATATCACGAAAAAAAAGCCGTTTCTCTTTCGTATCGGTAGTAACATCGTAGTGTAGGGTAATCCTGCCGGATTTAAGATCCAGCACAAGTCCACCATCCATGTACAATTTTCGTGGCGCAATATACGCTTCTGATTTTGTCGTGCATATAAGATTATTGGTTCTATAAGAGTCACGATTTACCCACTCAAGCGCTATTACCGATCCGATTGCGACAATGGCGATAAATATTACAAATATAATCAGTAACGTTCTTTTACTGTAATACATTTTGGCACCGCCATTTCAACAGGATTTAAGCATTGCAGAAAAATATTCATATTAGGCTCCCTGATATAATAAAGATGGCGTCCATTTTGCCGGTAAACTTTAATTTTCAGAGAGTTAAAAGCAAAAACTACTTCACTTAATGTGACCTTATCCTCTTTTGTTTTATAGATTGCATAATCGTTATATTCGCCAAGATATGTAAAAAAACTATCAGGGCTGTTACGAACAGGCGCTTTATATATAGTAAATACACCATAGAGCAATGCCAGAAGAATGGCTCCTGCTAATACCACAAATACGCTGTGACGTTTAATTTTGTAAAATATGTTCTCCCGAGTCGGGGTGCCTTTAACGTTTTCATCACTCACCTTTAGGGAGGTAATTTTTTTTATAGGTTCAATGGCAACAGACAGCGACACCCCCACTCGAGGGCGAGTTACGATGTCAGATGACTGTAGACCGATGCTACTAAAATCATTTCTCATTTGATTAATGAGTTTATAGTAACTTGATTCTGAGACGCAGCCTCCACGATTTTCCCAAACAAAATGAATAATATCTTCTTTTTTGTAAAGACCATGCCAAAAAGCAAGAAGCAGATGGGTCTCAGCTTCTGATATTCTGATTATCTCATTACCATGCGATAAGGTCATCTTCGTACTATCAAATACAACACGCTTATCAAGTAAAAATATGCTTTCATTCATGACAATCCTAAAGGTAACTGCATCCATCATTCAGACGACATATTATCATGCTCAAAAAAGAATTCAGCCCCCTAATTAACCTGAGTTTAACTTATAAGTCTCACTTATAGTAAACAATAATTGACACAAGTATTACCTGCACATTACAAATCAAACAGTTATAGGTAAATCTGAACACTTTTCTTTACCTTAACGCAAACTCAGGAAACTTCTGAAAGGCCAAAAGTAAGAAAAAAGTAAGACTAATTATACTGTTTCAGAAGCACATTTCAGAAAATTTACCTTAATCTCACCATCGTATTATCCATCGGGAGGTTTAACTGATGCGGATTTTACATAGCAAAAATGTGCAGGTTTGTATTGCAACATAGTCTATCTATTCAGACGCGGAGAGAATTGTTATCGGATTACACTCAATCAAATGATAACACTATCAGTTGTACTAATGAGATGTATGGACGAAAGCGCTTATCGCTCTATTTCATGATAAGAGAAATAAGTCTGTTTGTTTTATATCGCATTATCAATAGTCAGGAGGGTATAGCTCACATCCAAAAATAGAGTTAATGATCGTTATTTTTACCACTCCTCCATAAGCACGAAACATTCGGGCGAATTGCACTCGTCCTGAAAAAGTAAAGATTAATACAGGAACATTATCATATGTCTATGAAAAAATATTTAGCAATGATCACAGGCTCGCTTCTTGTCTCCAGCAGCGCGATGGCTGTTTCTGATAACACCATCACCTTTCAAGGGGAAGTCTCTGATGAAACGTGCTCTGTCGCGATTAATGGTAATCAGGCTAAACCCGTCGTGTTATTGCCAACAGTAAGTACTAAAGACTTATCAGAACAAGGGAAAACTGCGGGGCCAATAACGTTTGATATTGGGCTGTCCGGGTGTACCGGCTCTCAGGACAAAACAACAAAAATTTCCACTGTCTTTGTCGGTAATCAGGTCACCAGTAACGGTAACCTGGGTAATACTGGCAGCGCGAAAAATGTTGAAGTCCAATTACTCGACACTTCAGGGGAGCCAATCAATCTGACCGGCGGCTTTACTGGCGACGGCGACCTACAGCTGGAACCAAATGCTTCTGAAGCGAGCGCGACTTATACCGCGCGGTATTACTCTACCGGGAAAGCAGAGGCTGGGACAGTCGCTGCCACCCTTCAATACGCCGTTTCGTATAAATAATTGTCGCTACGGTCTGGCGTTGAAACGCCAGACCATTTTCAATCGCCAGGGAGTTGTTGAGATGAAAATGGATACCCGACATTCCGCATTATATTACTTAATAGTTTTTCTATTGCTGGCCCTACCCGCCACAGCATCGTGGGCGAGCGTTACTATTTTGGGTAGCCGAATAATTTACCCATCAACAGCCTCCTCCGTAGATGTGCAGTTAAAAAATAATGATGCAATACCTTATATCGTACAAACCTGGTTTGACGATGGCGATATGAATACCAGCCCGGAAAATAGCAGCGCGATGCCGTTCATTGCCACGCCGCCGGTATTTCGTATTCAACCCAAAGCAGGCCAGGTGGTACGCGTAATTTATAACAACACGAAAAAATTGCCGCAGGATCGTGAGTCAGTATTCTGGTTTAACGTATTACAGGTACCACCAACGAATATTGGCAGCGACAGCGGACAAAATAAAATGTTGGTGATGTTGCGTTCAAGAATAAAACTTTTCTATCGTCCTGACGGGCTAGGCAAACCTGATAATCTGGCGAAAAAACTACAGATTAAAACGGTAAATAAGGGTTCCGGAAAAAGCGGTATTGTTATTGTTAATCCGCAGCCCTGGTTTGCCTCTTTAAGTAATCTGAATGTAAAAGTGAACGGCGCTTCGTATAACCTGGATGCTGACATGATTGCCCCTTTCTCCAGTCAAACCTGGTGGCTGCCGGGCAAACGGTCACTCAAATCCTTCTCCGGTACAGTCACCGTTACTTTGGTTAACGACCTGGGCGCAAGGATAAGCGAGAGCTACGATGTCCCCCACCATTAATTTGAACCGCAAAAGCCTTGCGCTATTGATCGCCATAGTTTGCTCAGGCTCCGCGCAGGGTGAAGAGTATTATTTTGATCCTGCGCTACTTCAGGGGGCCACTTACGGACAAAATATTGCCCGTTTTAATGAACAGCAAACGCCTTCCGGAGACTATCTTGCCGACGTTTACGTTAATGGCACGCTGGTAACCTCGAGCACTAATATTCGATTTAATGCTGTAAAAGAGGGTCAACAGACTGAACCCTGCCTGCCCTTATCGGTGATGAAAGCAGCACAGATAAAATCACTCCCCGCGACCGACGCTGCGACCGAGTGTCGCCCGCTCAGGGAGTGGGTGCCTCATGCCGGCTGGCAATTTGATAGCGCCACGCTTCGCCTGTTGCTGACGATTCCAATGACCGAACTTACGCACAAACCGCGCGGTTATATCTCCCCTTCAGAGTGGGATAGCGGCGCGCTGGCGCTGTTTTTACGCCATAACACAAACTGGACCCACACCGAAAATACCGACAGCCATTATCGCTACCAATACTTATGGAGCGGTTTAAACATGGGCGTTAACCTCGGACTTTGGCAGGTCCGTCATCAAAGTAATCTGCGCTATGCCAATAGCAACCAGAGCGGAAGCGCCTGGCGCTATAATAGCGTTCGAACCTGGGTGCAAAGACCTGTCGCGTCTATTAACAGTATCCTGTCGCTGGGCGATAGCTATACGGACTCCAGCTTATTCGGCAGTCTGTCTTTTAACGGGGCTAAGCTTGTCACCGACGAGCGGATGCGCCCGCAGGGCAAACGCGGTTATGCGCCGGAAGTTCGGGGCGTAGCGGCCAGTAGCGCGCACGTGGTAGTAAAACAACTGGGGAAAGTGATTTATGAAACCAACGTTCCGCCGGGCCCATTTTATATTGACGATCTGTACAACACCCGTTATCAAGGCGATCTGGAGGTAGAGGTTATCGAGGCCAGCGGTAAAACCTCACGTTTCACCGTGCCTTATTCTTCCGTGCCGGATTCGGTACGTCCCGGTAACTGGCACTATTCGCTGGCCTTCGGCAGGGTTCGTCAGTACTACGATATTGAAAATCGGTTCTTTGAGGGAACGTTCCAGCACGGCGTTAATAACACCATTACCCTCAACCTCGGTTCACGAATTGCGCAGCGTTACCAGGCATGGCTGGCGGGCGGCGTCTGGGCCACCGGTATGGGCGCGTTCGGCCTTAACGCCACCTGGTCGAATGCGCGCGCAGAGCATAACGATCGCCAACAAGGCTGGCGCGCGGAACTCAGTTACAGCAAAACGTTTACCACCGGCACTAACCTGGTACTGGCGGCTTATCGTTATTCAACCAACGGCTTTCGCGATCTTCAGGACGTGCTCGGCGTACGCCGGGAAGCAAAAACGGGGATTGATTACTACTCCGACACGCTGCATCAGCGCAATCGCCTGTCCGCGACGGTAAGCCAGCCGTTAGGACGGCTTGGTACGCTTAACCTCAGCGCCAGCACCGCAGACTACTACAATAACCAATCGCGTATAACACAGCTACAAATGGGGTATAGCAACCAGTGGCGGAATATAAGCTACGGGGTGAATATCGCACGACAGCGCACCACCTGGGATTACGATCGCTTTTATCACGGCGTTAACGAACCACTGGACGTGAGTAGCCGACAAAAATATACCGAAACCACAATGTCGTTTAATGTCTCTATACCGCTGGATTGGGGCGAAAACAGAACGTCTGTCGCCATGAATTATAACCAGTCCAGTCAAAGCCGTTCCTCAACCGTATCCATGACCGGCAGTAGCGGTGAAAACAGCGACCTGTCATGGTCGGTTTATGGCGGCTACGAGCGTTATCGCAATAGTAATAGCGATAGCAGCTCGCCAACGACGTTTGGCGGTAATCTACAACAAAACACCCGGTTTGGCGCACTTCGCGCCAACTATGACCAGGGTGATAACTATCGTCAGGAAGGACTGGGCGCGTCCGGCACCCTGGTACTCCACCCTGGCGGTCTGACGGCTGGCCCCTATACCAGCGATACCTTTGCGCTTATTCATGCCGATGGCGCGCAGGGCGCGATCGTACAAAATGGCCAGGGTGCAGTGGTTGATCGCTTTGGTTACGCCATTCTGCCTTCGTTATCTCCTTACCGCGTCAATAACGTTACGCTCGATACCCGTAAGATGCGCAGCGATGCCGAACTGACGGGAGGAAGTCAGCAGATTGTGCCCTATGCCGGCGCCATCGCGCGTGTCAATTTCGCCACTATCAGCGGCAAAGCAGTGCTGATCTCCGTGAAGATGCCGGATGGCGGCATACCGCCAATGGGCGCTGATGTTTTCAACGGTGAAGGCACAAACATCGGCATGGTCGGCCAGAGTGGGCAGATTTATGCCCGTATCGCCCATCCGTCGGGTTCTCTACTGGTGCGCTGGGGAACAGGGGCAAACCAGCGTTGCCGGGTTGCCTACCAACTCGATCTTCACACCAAAGAACCGTTTCTCTATCTGAACAAAATCTGCGAGAAGGAATAGCACAATGCTTTTTAGTTTCCGAACGCTATTGTTTATCACCAGCCTGTTCGTCAGCGCCGGAACATGGTCGTCATGTATCAAAGTCACCGATAAGAGCGCGCTCTCTGACGCGGCGATAAAAGCGGGCTACACGGCGCAAAACTGGATCGGCGCAACTGACACAAATACCGGTAATATCGGTTTGCCAACGGTGATTAGCGTCAGTAATAGTGAAACATTTCAACCCTCCGGCACGCTATTGGCCAGTGGGATCGGTAACTTCCTGACGGCTGCCACCGGCACGCCCTATTCCAGTAAACAGGTACTTTACCGCTGCGATTCTGCCGATGCCGGGAAGCTCTATGAGATGTATTCGACAAATGGCGATAGCGCTTTTGCGGGGGCATTTTTTACTCCCGAAGTAGAAGGCGCCTATTATGATGTGGAGCGTAATGTTGCTGTCCGTATGACAAACCTCAGTACCGGCGAATATTACAGCCGTTTCTGGAAAGAACGCCAACTTACCGCAGATAGTTGGTTTCAGGATGACAAATATATTTATATTCCTGCCAGCGCGTTTAGCAACGTGCTATATGAGATGTTTAAAATTGACTCAAGAAAATATTTTGCCTACCAGAATCCAATGGACCGAGATACCTGGACGCAGCCTCGGGGTTATATCGCGTTTAAAGGCCCAGGCTTGATTACCGAGCGGATCAAAGCGGGACTGGATCATGCCAGCGATTATTATGGCTGGCCCAGCTATTGGCCCGGGGCATGGAGTACATATAATAGCGTCACCTATGTTCGCGGCGCGTTATGTAAAATCACAGATTATCCTGCGATCGTGAAAATTCCCCCTGTCGCCGTCGGCATATTAGCCGCCGGAGGCAATAGCCAGGCGCCTTTCCACGTCAGCCTGGAATGTGAGTCCGGCGCCGTGTCCAGCGCCCTCCCGTCCACCAGCGCCGCTAATGTCGCAATGGGGTTTGTCGTTAATCAACCCACCGCCGTGGCGGCGGCGCGTCGCCTGGGGCTAACCACATCCGCAGGCGGTCTGTCGTGGCTACTGGACACCCATTATGGCGAACCTGGCGTAGCTTCCGGAGTGGGTATCCGCATCTATAACGATGCCGGTACGCCGATTAACCTGTTACCCGATCGGATCAAGACAGGCACTGGCAACGCCCGAGGCTGGTATGGCTATAAAGATTTAACCACACGGGTATCATCCGGTTCAGTAGAAACCTATAGCGGTGATTTTACTGCCTCGCTTGAGGCGATCGGCGGACAAACAGTAACGGCAGGAAGCGTGAATGCGCAATTACAGGCAGTGGTTAGTTTTCAGTAAAGTCATATTAACGCTACTTGGGTTGACGGGATGGTATGGCCCGGCACAAGCCGCCGTTAATATTGACAGAACCCGAATTATTTTTGCTTCAGATGAGGTCGCTCAATCGTTGACATTATCCAACGATAATACAACGCCGATGCTGTTACAGGTATGGACCGACGCCGGAAACATTGACGCCTCTCCGGATAACAGCAAAACGCCGCTAGTGGCGCTGCCGCCGGTATTTAAAATGCAGCCAGGAGAACTGAGAACGCTTCGCCTGCTCCTGAGTTCCCGCCAGCAGCTTGCAACGGACCGGGAGAGTCTCTTCTGGCTAAACATTTATCAGATACCGCCAGTCACCCAGGACATTAAAAACCACCCGCGAAAACTGGTGTTACCGCTTCGTTTGCGACTAAAAATTTTAATTCGCCCGACCGGATTAAAAGCGCCAACGGAAGCGGAGGAGAAAAAATTACGCTTTATTGCTAAAGAGAATACTATACGGATAGTTAACCCCACCTCGTGGTATATGAGTTTAACGTTAACGATGGATAACAAGAAAAGTATCGGCGATATCATGGTTGCGCCGAAAACAGCACTTGATGTGCCGCTAACACGCTCGCCAACGCCGGGAGCATCGATAAATTATGCAGTAATCAATGATTCCGGGAACTGGCGACAATATACCGCCATACTGGAAAAATATATTAGTAAGAGTAATTTTATTCCTGAGTTTTGATGGGAAATATTCAGGGATACGATCGTATCCCTGAGACAGGCCAGAATTCAGCATGTTCCATTGTCAAAAATAGCATTAAGCTGATATTTTACTTTTTGCACGGCATCTTTGTTCTGTTGAGTTCCCTTCTCCTCAACAGACATATCCCATACGTTTTCATTATCTGATTCAATTAATGTGTAGAACGTATTATTATTACGCATCATATAACCACGAAAATTATTTTCGATGCCCGTTGTCACAGGCTTAGCAGCCCCTGAAATAACAGACTCCATCTCTTTATTGAAAATCTGGTATTGAATATTTGCGCAGTTTAAATCACAGGGGGAACATTTAAGATTTAAAACAAGCAGTATCGTGTTATTTTCAAAAACAAGGGCATAATGATTGCTGGCAGATGAACATAACGGGAATAACGCGAGAAGGAGAATTATTATCAATTTCATATTTTTATATAGACTCCGTCAAAGAAAACTTTCATTTCACGCCCCTGAGAATAGCGAAAGGCATACCATGCAGAACGAATGCTTTCCGAGCTGACGTCCTCATAGACATTTATACCATGCTCAGCAAGTATGCGAGAAAGAAAATGAGAAGATTGTTATGACAGAAAAGGTTGTAACGATAACAGGAACAATACCTATTTCATATTCATTTAATTAATAATATTAATTTTCTATTTCATCTTTGGTAATACCCCCAATGGATTTTCCGCCTATAATGCTGCACAGGTAGCTGCTTCTCTTTTGCTGTGAGAAAACATTACATTGGTGTAACTAATGAGAATGAGCAGAGGCATTAAGTCACGTAATATTGCGTTTCCTCTGTTAAGGCTTTTGTGTGAAAAGAGCATTACTTTTAGTCAGTTAGGTAGCATTACATAAGCATAACTAAATTTGAGAAAACCTCGAAAAATCAGCATATTGAATTGATGTATGGTATTGTTTTTTTAAAAGGATTTTAATTTCCAACCTGCGATAATACGCTTAAGATGAACACATATCTATTGAGCTAAAGTAGTCGCTCAATCAATCTGATTGTTATGGAGTGAGTGTGTGATACTTACAATGCCATCCAGCCGATACCAATAGAATCCTCAACCTCCGATAATCGTCACCCAAAAATCAGAAGATAAAATATGACGTTAAAACCAGGTGAGAAATCCGGTAATAATGGAGGTATCTATGTGGAGGTTGGGCCGCGTGGTGGGATAAAAGATAACTTCGCCACGATAGCGGAAACAAAACCGCGCCACCAACGCAACGCCCTAAAAGCTACTGGGTGCTGGCAAAAAGAACACCTAACAGTAAACGTAAGTCAGAGCATCTGGCGCCACGACAGTTGGCGCCGACTGATCACAATACGCCCGGTGCTTTACCGCCTGGCAAGCATTGTGCAAGATGCTCCGTGAGGAAATCGATGCAGATTTTGATACGATCAGAACTTGATGAACGCCGGGTATATACAGCCCAGATATTCGCTTCCTGATACCACTGAGGCAACACGCGAACCAGCTCACCTCGTTCAATATACTGCGCAACATCCCATTCCGACCGCAATGTAATGCCATGGCCTTTCAGGGCCCAAATAAGCACCACACTGCCGCTGTTGGAAGAATGAAAACCGTTTAGTCGGCAATGTGTCTGCTGCTTACCGTCCGTTAATATCCAATTGCCAAATGCCGAGTTTTTTTCCTGAATCATTAGGCAATCGTGCTGCACAAGCGCACTAACAGACTCTGGCTTGCCGTGGCGTTCGAGGTATTCAGGGGAAGCACACAGGATCCGTCGATTAGTGGCTAACTGCCGTGCGATATACAATTCGTTGATATCATCCCCAACGCGAATTTCAATATCGATCCCCTCTTCCACCAGATCCACTTCACGATCCGTTAGCGTGAGTTTTACCGTAATATCAGGATAGGCGATCATAAATGACGACAGCGCCTCTGCGACATATTTATGCCCAAAACCAAATGAGCAGTTGATGGTGATATTACCAGCCAACACACCACGTTGATTATCCAGACGACTTACAAAACCATCCATTTCACTGACGACCTGCATAGCCCCACCCAGCGCATTTTCGCCTTCCGGTGTGAGACGCATCACTCTGTTATTTCGAAAAAAAAGCCGGGCGTTGAGACATTTTTCAAGGATAGCGATACGTTTGCTGATATAGGAGGGAGATAACCCCAGCTCCAGCGCTGCCCGGGCAAATCCACCGTTGCGAGCAACGGTGACAAAAACGAAAAGATCTTCAACAGAAGGCCAGCCCTCAAGGGGCTGGCGATGTTTTTTTCCTACAGGTGTCGTTTTCATAGCATCAGTGCGAAGTTGCAAAAGATGACCGAGTTATAACACTGAATGTAAAAAGGACTGAAGTTTCTGGATAAAGTACTCAGGACACTCTTCCTGCGGGGAGTGTCCGCAAGGCAATGCTTCCCCCTGAACGTTTAGCGCCTTTTCTTTCCAGGTACCAACCACATCATATAGTTGCCCTACCGTTCCCAGCCCTCCCCACAGCAACTGTAACGGACACCGGATACGCGCCGACGTATCTGCGGCATCATCGTCCAAATCAATGGTCGCAGCAGCCCGGTAGTCCTCACAGATCGCGTGGATCATCTCAGGGTTCTGGTAACAGCGCAGGTATTCATTGAATGCTTCCTGCGAGGTCGCGCCCTCTATTTTTAGCTGGCCAGAAATATGCTTACGCAGAAAAAATGCCGGATCGTGCGCAATCATCGTTTCAGGTAACGGGAACGGTTGAATCAGGAAAAACCACCAAAAGTAACGCGTAGCAAAGGATTTATCGGTCAAGGCGTACATCGTCGCGGTTGGAGCAATGTCGATAAAAGTACAACAGGTCACACGATCCGGATAATCCAGCGCGAGCCTGTGTCCTACGCGTCCGCCACGATCATGCCCTACGAAGGCAAAACGGGAAAAGCCGAGCGCGTCCATTAACATGACGATATCCTGCGCCATGGTGCGCTTTGAATAGGTACGGTGCGCCGGATCGCTCGTTGGTTTATCGCTGTCGCCATAGCCACGCAAATCCGGCAAAATGACTGTATGATTTTGCGCCAATGTCGGTGCGACTTTCCGCCATGTTGTATGATTCTGCGGATGCCCATGTAGCAGTACCAAAGGTGAACCGCTGCCTCCGATAGCCACTCTTACCGTCAGACCATTTTCCAGACGAACATCCTTGAGCGCAAACCCCGGAATAAACGGAGAGGCGCCGCATTCAATCAGTGTACTCATCACTTTCTCCCGTCATGCCAGCTAACAGATGATGTTAAATAACGGCTATCCCGGACGACATTGCGCAGGGTTCCAATATGTTCAATCTCAACTTCAATAACATCACCATCGTGTAAAAACAGCGGTGGAACGCGTTTTTTGCCCACTCCACCAGGCGACCCTGTGAGGATCGTGTCGCCAGGGGAAAGCAGAGTAAAGGTGCTTATATAAGCAATGAGTGAAGCGATAGGATGGATCATATTTGCCGTAGATTCGTTCTGCACCTCCCGCCCGTTTAGTCGTGTCAGTAAACGTAGCATCTGGGGATCGGGAATGTCGTCTGTGGTCACCAGACACGGACCGAATGATCCTGTCGAAGGCCAGTTTTTTCCAGCCGTAAACCAGCTATGCTGCCAGTCCCTCACTGAACCATCCATATAGCAGCTGTATCCGGCGACATAATCTAAAGCATCCTCAGCGCTGACCCGGGAGCATCGCCGCCCAATCACTACGGCTAATTCACCTTCGTAGTCGAACTCATTGGTATTTTCAGGCTTCAGCAGCAGGCCATTATGCCCGGTCTGAGAATCCGCAAAGCGGACAAAAAGGGTTGGGGCCGGGTTGGTTTCATTAAACTCAATACGCTTATCGGCGTAATTCATTCCGACACAGATGATCTTCTGCGGATCGTCAATCACCGGCAGAAAAGTGACTTCCTGGTAGTAATAATCCGCCGGCTCATCACACCATAACGCCGCATCCGTCAGCGCATTAGCGCACAGTAGAGATTTCAAAGTGGGATATTTGTCGCCAAGCCGCTGCGAGAGATCAATTATTCCGGTTTCCTGCATAATGCCGTAGCGTTTGCCACCGTTCACAAGATATTGAACCAGTTTCATTGCAGTCTTCTTCCTTAACCGCGCGGAGATGCAGGGCGTTTTAACCACGGCCGCCGTGAATAATGCGCAACCTCAAAATTTTCAATCTCCGGCAAGTATTGCAATGTCCAGGCTATCGCATCTTCGCCTGCGGCCAGCATCGCCCGTTTGAGTTCATTGATCACAAAGGAGATCGTTTCCTCTGCCGTCGTAATTTCGCAGCGATCGAGTGAAACAGTGATAGAATTGGTATCAGCACTCGCGGCAAGCTGCGCCAGGCGCGCCAAAGCAGGTTCATCTAATGAGACCGTGAGGATCCCGTTGCGTTGGCAGTTATCATCGAAAATGCCTGCAAATGTGCTACCTATCAGCCCCCGTATTCCCAGTTGTTTTAATCCCCATACGGCGTGTTCACGACTCGATCCACAGCCAAAATTGGGGCCAACCAGCAGGAATGTCGCGCTCTGCCAGCCCGGCATGTTCAGAATAAAATCAGGATTTGGTTGGCCGCCAGCCATAAAGCGACGATCGAAAAACACCCCTTTATCCAGCCCCTGGCGATCGATCCCTTTCAGGAACTGTTTTGGCATAATCACATCAGTGTCGATATTCGGTTCCAGCATCGGCGCAATTCGCCCGCTGATTTGCTTAAACGTATCCATCTTATTCCCCTGCCTGAAGTAATGACCGAACATCGACCAGATGCCCCGCTACCGCCGCCGCCGCAACCATCGCCGGGCTCATCAAATGCGTTCTTGCTCCAGCGCCCTGTCGTCCAGGGAAATTACGGTTCGTACCTGATGCACAGCGATCGCCGGGCGACAACACATCTTCATTCATCGCAAGGCACATTGAGCAACCCGACTGCCGCCATTCAAAACCGGCAGCAATAAAGATTTTCGCCAGTCCTTCTTCTTCCGCCTGGCGTCTTACCATTGTTGAACCAGGCACAATGATCCCGCGAACATGGCTGGCGATTTTGCGCCCTTCAAGCACCTTCGCAACGGCACGCAAATCCTCAATGCGACCATTTGTGCATGAACCAATAAAAGCGTGAGAGATACGAATATCTTTCAGCAACATGCCAGCCGTTAATCCCATGTAATGAAGGGCCTTCTCAAGCGCCAGGCGCTTAAGCGGATTGGTTTCCTGTTCCGGGAAAGGGACACGTCCGGTGATGGAACCTGTTTGATCCGGACTGATTCCCCAGGTGACTTTAGGCTCAAGATCATGGCAGTTGATCGCCACCGTCTTATCAAATACCGCATCAGCATCGCTGCTCAACTGTGACCATTCCAGCAATGCCTGCTGCCAGAGTTCACCTACAGGCATTTGCGGTTTACCGTAGATATAGTCAAAAACCTTTTTATCCGGCGCAATAATGGCACCACGCGCCCCCACTTCTACCGCCATGTTGCAGAGCGTCATTCGTCCTTCAACGCTCAACGCGCTGATGGCCTCACCCACAAATTCAATGGCATATCCGGTCGCGCCATCAGCGCCAATACGTTCAAGCAATTCAAGAACAATATCTTTTGCGGAACAGGCGAAAGGTAGCTCTCCCTGAACACTTACGCGCATGGTTTTGAGCTTGCGGTAAACCAGCGTCTGCGTGGCCAGCAGATGTTCAATTTCCGACGTCCCGATACCAAAGCCCAGCGCGCCAAATGCACCGTAGGTTGTCGTGTGACTATCCCCGGCGGCGATCACCATGCCAGGCATCACTAGCCCTTGTTCATGAGCAACCACGTGTTCAATCCCCTGACGCGGATCCAGCACATCAAATAATGTGATGCCAAAGTCAGCGGCATTTTCCCGAAAGTAATCAACCTGTAGCTGTCCTCCCGGATCGGTCATTAAGTCATCCCGTTGCGACCGCGTGGGATTAACATGGTCAATATTCAATAAAAACGTGTCGGGGTGCCGAACGGTGCGGCCGCGTTCTCTTAACCCGCTAAATGCCTGCGGGCTGGTATATTCATTCAGTATTGAACGATCAATATAAAGTAAAACATGTCCTTCGTTATCAAGTTCACGAATGGTATGTGACTCAACTAATTTTTCATACAGCGTTTTAGCAGACATATATATTCCTGGAGCAACGAATATCCGGGTAGCCAAATATTCACAGTTTAAGCTTTTAGCTATAGTGACACATTAATGAAAAAATGATGATTCCATTATGGAAAGTATAAAAACACACTTCGTGTCTATAATCAGAAACTCTCCTGAACTGACTGTTTTTTGATTTGCGGTTGTTTCTCATATTTTGCGAAAATAAACCGGCAGATAAATAATCCTATCCCCAGCATCATCAGACATGATGCCGCAATAGCATTCCATCCCTGCCAGGAGAAAAGATACCCGTTTAAATACCCCATTACTGCACCGCCAGAGTAGTAGCAAAGCAGATAAAACGATGTCGCCTGTCCTTTTGCGTTTGGACTCCGTGAACTGACCCAGGCTAATACGGTGGAATGAGCAGAGAAAAATGCGACTGACAGTAAAACGATACCTGAAATGAAAACCCACAGAGAAGGGGCGATTAGCGTAAGAAATGCACCGACCATCATACAGATGATCAGCATACTGAGCGCATTCATCGACCCAATATTCAACGCGACACGGGCAGCATATGGCGCAAGAAAAAAAGTTAATGAGAAGCTAACTGGAATCAAACCTATCCAGGTGTAGCTCAGCTCATAAGGCGGTCGATGCAGGTAAAACGCCAGAAAATTAAAGATGGACGTAAAAGAGCCGAAAAGAATAAATCCAATGACAAAACATAATGATACGCGGATATTCTTAAAATGTTCCAACCCGCCTTTCAACACTGCACCAAGCTGTAGTGAAGGTGTAGGAACAAACTGTCGGGATGTCGGGAGAAACAACTTCACCGCGAGTGCCATAGCAATCAGAACACCACCGAAGATAAAGAAAATCGTATCTATAGATACATGCTCCATCATCAAAGTTGCAAACACACGACCAGACATACTCCCTAGCGAATTGCCAAAAATAAAATATCCAGTAACAATCCCTGCCAAAGCAGGAGAGACTTCTTCACTGATATAGACTGTAACGGCCGCCGTAATACCACTTACTGCAATGCCGAGCAAAGCGCGGTATACCACCAGCATCGGCCATGATGATGCAGTTGCGCACAATAGAGTTAAAATACCTCCTGCCAGCAACGAATAAAAAATGATTGGCTTTCGCCCAAAACGGTCAGATAACGTGCCGCTAAATAACATGGCTAATGCCAGAAACCCCACCTCAGCAGACAAAATCATCCCTACCTGATTCAATGGGATATTATAAACCTCACTTAACTTTGGTAATAAAGCCTGGATTGAATATAAAGAAGCTAACTCTGCCAAACCCGCCAGAGGTAATATCATTAAAATAGGCAAGTACTTACCTATTGTCTCTTCAATATTATTTTTCATACACAATGTTCCGTAAAAGATCCTGATTGCCATCTGCCTGTTTGCCAACAAACATCCGTGTATACAATATTTATCTTTTACGTTTGCAGAATTGACAGCGTTCACATTTTATTTTTCTTAATAGAGACAAAATGGAATCAAGTATTTTATGAAATGTAGATCATCTAAGAATGACGCGGTAATGGCAACGTAGTAAGTTATGAACTATATATTTATTCAATAAATATATAGACATTAATTTGACGAAAAGAAATGAATCGGCAGTCCAAAACTGTCACTGGCAACCCCTTCTGGACGCCGCCATCCTTAGATGGAAACGTCCGTTAGCGTTTTATTCGATAGTCAGCTCACACGAGTTCTTTGAGCTGCTCCTGCATATAGGTTGAAAAATACTCTGGGTTTTTGATAAGGATGCGGTTACCGGAGGCGACTTTTTCTGCCCATCCGGCCACTTTTTTCGTGAACTCAGGATTCCATCCCTCCTGCTCACCCCGTGCCATCACAACTTCCGGGCTTACTGGCACGCCTAAATCATGCAAATACTTTAAAATTCCCTTAGCGGTACTTTCATCCATTGAATGGGGTACTGACGCCGATGTGTTCATACCACCAATAAAATCCAAGGCTTTCTCAATTGCTGTTGGCATGCTCTTATCCTTAAAATTAACCACGTGAGAGACACCTTGATACTATGTACCCAACTCCGCCGGGATATCAAAGAGAACATCGCCTTTCTTTGACTTACCCCGCAGCTAAACGCTTGCGCGGCTGTTTTCTGCGCTATTTTTTGGCTTCTCCGGCTAAAACCAGCCCGGTTGCCACCGCATTGCGTGGGCCTTCAGTACCCCGGATGTTGCCCTGCCCGGCGACAACGCCGTAATGCGCCAGCGCATCGGTGATCATCTGCGGAATTTCAAAATCCAGCGATGAGCCGCCTACCAGCACCACAAAAGTGATATCGCGAATCGAGCCACCGGGCGAGACCTGACGTAACGCGCGTAGACAGTTGGTCACAAAGACTTTCTCTTTGGCCTGACGGCGCACCAGACGAATCTTCTCCAGCGAGGTCTGGTTATCGACCGGGATCAGCTCGCCCTCTTTCAGATACACCACTTTGGCAAATACTGACGGGCTGAGCGGTTCACGAAAAAACTCCACCGCGCCGTTCTCGTGGCGAATGCTGAACAGGCTCTCCACTTTGGCCAGCGGGTATTTTTTAATTTCCTCTGCCAAAAACAGATCGCTTAAGCCCAGTTCCGTTTGAATTAGCAGACTGACCATATTCCCCGCCCCGGCAAGGTGTACCGCCTTCACTACGCCATCGTTATTGATAATGGCGGCATCGGTGGATCCTGCGCCTAAATCGAGGATCGCCAGCGGAGCGTCGCATCCAGGCGTCGTTAACGCGCCAGCCACAGCCATGTTGGCTTCCACACCACCGACTTCAACTGGGGTATTTAACCGGGCGCTTAGCTCGCTGGCGATAGCCTGCATCTGTAAGCGGTACGTCTGGCATCAGCGTCGTCATCAGATAAACCGGCGTCAGCGGTTCCACCTTGTCTGTGATAACGTCTTCCGGGAAGCATTCAGTGACGCAAAACAACGCTATGGTGCGCCACGCCTGACGGATGAGCTTCGTGCTCAGGGTTACCAGTTCAACGTGAAAACCGTGGCGGCCAGCCTGCGTCGGCAGGGGCTGCGGGCGAAAGCCTCGCGCCGGTTCCGTCCGGTCAGTTACCGCAAACATGGTCTGCCAGTCTCAGAGAATCTGCTGAAGCAGGACTTTTACGCCAGCGGCCCGAATCAGAAGTGGGTGGGTGACATCACGTATCTTCGCACTGGTGAAGGCTGGCTTTATCTGGCCGTGGTTATCGATCTGTGGTCGCGGTCAGTCATTGGCTGGTCGATGTCTTCGCGGATGACAGCACAGCTTGCCTGCGATGCGTTACAGATGGCGCTGTGGCGGCGTAAATGTCCGGAAAATGTCATCGTGCAGACAGACAGAGGCGATCAGTACTGTTCAACGGATTACCAGAGCTTACTGAAACGCCATAATCTGCGGGGAAGTATGAGCGCCAGAGGTTGTTGTTACGACAATGCCTGTGCGGAAAGCTTCTTCCATACGCTGAGGGTGGAATGTATCCACGGAGAGGACTTTGTCAGCCGGGAAATAATGCGGACAGCAGTGTTTAATTATATTGAGTGTGATTACAATCGGTGGCGTCGTCACAGTGCCTGTGGCGGTCTCAGTCCGGAACAATTTGAAAACCAGAACCTCGCTTAGGGTTGTGCCCATATTACGCGGGTAGGATCACAGTTCTTTCCTTCTGCCACAAGTTTTCGGGCATCATCACGACGAGAACTGGCATCTGCAAGTGTGATCGTCGGATACACACCCAGCGAGATCATTTTTGGCTTACCGGCAAAACGATAACGGAACCGCCAGCTCTTGCTTCCATTAGGTTCAATTAGCAATGACAACCCTTGCCCATCTCCGAGTGTATAATAGGCTTTAGTTTCAGGCTTAGCGCGGCGAATCTGCATATCGTTTAAAGGCATGTGGATAGGAATCCAAGACCGAACAGGAACATATACACAATCCTATACACATTCAGTGTCGGATTCTACTGGATGGTTACGGACGGTGATGGACAAAAAAGCAATAAAGTCGTTATAAATCAGTGTATTTATGGATGAATACGGACGTTTGAGGAACTTGAGATGGTGCCGATAATAGGAGTCGAACCTACGACCTTCGCATTACGAATGCGCTGCTCTACCAACTGAGCTATATCGGCCCTGAGAAGGGTGTGTTCACGCGGGTGAATCACGGGGTAGAAGGTTAAAACTAACCGGGCGGTGCGTCAATAGCCTTGCTACTCAACCGGCTATTTTTGCACCGCTCGTCATTAATTACGCACGAATCGTACCATCGCCAAAGCCTATCCACTTATAGGTGGTAAGCGCTTCAAGCCCCATCGGACCGCGGGCATGTAATTTCTGCGTGCTGACCGCCACTTCTGCGCCAAGCCCAAACTGCCCGCCGTCGGTAAAACGGGTAGAGGCGTTGACATAAACCGCAGCGGAATCCACTTCGTTCACGAAACGCGCAGCATTATGCATATCACACGTCAAAATCGCATCGGAGTGCTGAGTGCCATGTTCGCGAATATGGCCGATAGCGCCATCCATATTTTCGACCACCACAACGTTCAGATCCAGAGACAGAAACTCGTTATCCAGCTCTTCCGGTTTCAGCGGCACCAGTTTGGCAGGGCCATGCAGTACCTGCATGACGGTTTCATCCCCATGCAACGTCACGCCGCTCTCCGCCATCTGCTTGCTCAGCGCAGGCAAAAAGCGTTCTGCGATGTCCTGATGCACCAGCAAGGTTTCCACCGTGTTACAGGTGCTCGGGCGCTGGGTTTTAGCGTTGACAATAATCTTCAGCGCCGAGGCGATGTCTGCGCTGCTATCAACAAAAATATGGCACACGCCAATCCCGCCGGTAATCACCGGAATGGTGGATTGCTCGCGGCACAGTTTATGCAAGCCTGCGCCGCCGCGCGGGATCAGCATATCGATGTACTTATCCATACGCAGCATTTCATTGACCAGCGAACGGTCCGGATTATCAATCGCCTGAACCGCCGCTTCCGGTAAACCGCAAGCTTTCAGCGCCTTCTGAATGACACGAACGGTTGCGGCATTCGTGCGATGCGTCTCTTTCCCACCGCGTAGAATCACCGCATTACCGGTTTTCAGACACAAAGAAGCCACATCAACGGTAACATTCGGACGCGCCTCATAGATAACGCCAACCACGCCCAACGGCACGCGGCGGCGCTCCAGACGTAGCCCGCTGTCCAGCAGACCGCCGTCGATCACCTGCCCGACCGGGTCGGCGAGATTACAGACCTGGCGCACATCGTCAGCAATCGCTTTCAGACGCGCAGGGGTCAGCGCCAGGCGGTCCAGCATCGCTTCGCTCAGGCCATTGGCTCGCGCCTGCTCAATATCTTGTACGTTCGCGCTGAGGATACTTTCCATTTGCGCTTCCAGTTCATCGGCTATTTTTTCCAGCACGCGATTTTTTTCACCGCTGGAGAGCAGCGCCAGCTTATACGACGCCGCTTTAGCAGCAATGCCCATTTGTTCCAGCATATGCCTGTTCCTTATCGAGTAATCATGTCATCACGATGAACAGCGACCGGGCCATATTCATAGCCCAGAATCGCATCGATTTGTTGAGAGTGGTGACCGGCTATCCGCCGCAAAGCATCACTGTTATAACGGCTGACGCCATGAGCGATATCACGCCCTTGCAGGTTACAAATTCTGATGACCTCCCCCCGCGAGAAATTGCCCGTCACGCTTTTGATGCCTTTTGGCAGAAGTGAACTGCCACGTTCCAGCATTGCCGCGGTCGCGCCTTCATCAACCGTAATTTCGCCTGCCGGCGGCGCGCCGAAGATCCAGCGTTTGCGGTTCTCCAGCGGCGAGGCTTGCGCATGAAAACGGGTGCCGACGGAAATCCCCTCCATCACATCGCCGATCACGCCCGGTTTACTGCCTGAGGCAATAATCGTATCAATACCCGCGCGACAGGCTACGTCTGCCGCCTGAAGCTTAGTGCTCATACCACCGGTTCCCAGCCCGGAAACGCTGTCTCCCGCGATAGAGCGCAGCGCATCGTCAACGCCATACACATCTTTGATAAGCTCCGCCTGCGGATTGCTACGCGGATCGGCGGTAAATAATCCTTGCTGATCGGTCAGCAGCAGCAGTTTATCCGCGCCTGCCAGGATCGCCGCCAGCGCGGAGAGGTTATCGTTATCGCCCACTTTAATTTCCGCTGTCGCAACGGCATCATTTTCATTGATAACCGGCACAATATGGTTATCCAGTAATGCACGCAGCGTATCGCGGGCGTTCAGAAAGCGCTCTCTGTCTTCCATATCCGCACGCGTCAACAGCATCTGCCCGATATGGATACCGTAAATTGAAAACAACTGCTCCCACAGTTGAATCAGACGGCTTTGCCCTACCGCCGCCAGAAGCTGTTTAGAGGCGATCGTTGCCGGCAGTTCCGGGTAGCCGAGATGTTCACGTCCGGCGGCAATCGCGCCAGAGGTAACAATAACAATACGATGTCCCGCGGCGTGTAGCTGCGCGCACTGGCGGACAAGTTCTACGATATGGGCACGGTTCAGGCGGCGCGATCCGCCTGTTAGCACGCTGGTGCCGAGTTTTACGACCAGCGTCTGGCTGTCACTCATGATTCTCTGCCGTTCAAAATAAGAAATAAAGACCAAATGAACGTTTTAGCAGGACTGGCTCCGGTTGCCAACAACCTGTACGCGTAGCGTGAAATTTTGTTGCGCAGGATCAGCAAGCGTAGCGGCGGAATTTGACCATTTTATTACCGCAACAATTAAACATATTTTTTTAAAGGAATTCTCACTTTGTCATAAATCTTTCATTACCGAACGTTAAAAACCTTCCTGTTTTTTACCGGGTTTCCCGACAAATCATAGCGCGTAATTAAAACAGGAATGGAAATGAATAAGAGCACTCTGGCAATAGTGGTGACTATCATCGCATCAGCATCTGTTCACGCCGCCGAGGTTTACAATAAAAACGGTAATAAGCTTGATGTGTATGGAAAAGTTAAAGCCATGCACTATATGAGCGATTATGACAGCAAAGATGGCGATCAAAGCTACGTTCGTTTTGGTTTTAAAGGCGAAACGCAAATTAACGATCAATTGACCGGCTACGGGCGCTGGGAAGCTGAGTTTGCCGGTAATAAAGCCGAAAGTGATTCGTCCCAGCAAAAAACCCGCCTGGCCTTTGCTGGTCTGAAATTAAAAGATATCGGTTCTTTTGACTATGGACGTAACCTGGGCGCGCTGTACGATGTTGAGGCCTGGACGGATATGTTTCCCGAATTCGGCGGCGACTCTTCCGCCCAGACCGATAATTTTATGACTAAACGCGCCAGCGGGCTGGCGACTTACCGCAATACCGATTTCTTCGGCATCGTTGATGGACTGGATCTTACCTTACAGTATCAGGGGAAAAACGAAGATCGCGATGTGAAAAAGCAAAACGGCGACGGCTTCGGCACATCCGTGAGCTACGATTTCGGCGGCAGTGATTTTGCCGTCAGCGGCGCTTATACTCTCTCCGATCGCACCAGGGAGCAAAATCTGCAGCGCCGCGGTACGGGCGATAAAGCCGAAGCCTGGGCTACGGGTGTAAAGTATGACGCGAATGATATTTATATTGCGACCTTCTATTCAGAAACCCGCAACATGACGCCAGTTTCCGGCGGATTTGCCAATAAAACCCAAAACTTCGAAGCAGTTATCCAGTATCAGTTTGATTTTGGTCTGCGTCCGTCATTAGGCTATGTGCTGTCAAAAGGCAAAGATATTGAGGGCGTCGGCAGTGAGGATTTGGTGAATTACATTGACGTTGGCGCAACCTATTACTTCAACAAAAATATGTCCGCGTTTGTAGATTACAAAATCAATCAGCTTAATAGCGATAACACGTTAGGCATTAATGACGATGATATTGTGGCAATAGGGTTGACCTACCAGTTCTGATAAGTCGCATTGTGCCTGATGGCGCTACGCCATCAGGCATGACAGCAGGGTTATGCCGACAGTTTTACCGGCTCGTCGTTGAAATCGTCAGACGGCTCCAGCGCCAGCTCCATAGAAATCAGCAGGTCGCGTAGCTTTTCATGAAACTCGCGTAGCGTGTATTCCAGTCGCTCCACCACTTCGGTTTCGTTAATCGGCACTGCGGTCCAGTTGCCCTCTTTATCAAACAAACCAAACTGATAACGATAAGTGAAGCGTTTCTCTTGTGCTTCCAGCTCCATCCACCAGCCCCAAAATTCACGCTTCTCTGGCGCGGGCTTCACGTTGACGCAAACTGCCAGGCAATCGAAAAAAAAACGATTGTCTTCGCACTGCCCTTCCCGGATATAGGGGCCAAGCGCGGTAAATTTCTTGATCAATCTACTTTTCGGGTGTCCACTCGGTAACGTCATTGCGATCTCCTTTAATGAAGCAACTGTTTTACCAAATCAATAGAATTTATCAATCTATTAACACAATCTATGATTAATCCAGTCGGTAATTTCTTGCAGCGCGCGGTCAAAATTGCGGTACACCGGGTTAAAAGGGATCTCTATCAGCTTACCGTCTGAAGATGATGTTGTAATTAAGCGAGACTCTTCTTCCGGGCTGAAAGGATCGTTTTTCCAGAAGCCGGAAAGCATTGGCGTAGGACAACGTCTGCCCAGTAGCCCCTGTACTTTCAACGAATAGCGATTGAGCTCCACACGCAGCGCCTCATCCGAAGCATCATGCATACCCAGACGGCTGGCCAGCACATCCAGATACATCTCCGGCACCGTGCTCTGTCGTTGCGGATCGCTAAGTAGCGCATGGACCACCGGCCCCAGGCAAGCCACCGCTTTCAAACGCGGCGCTTCCAGATAGGCCAGACGCACCGCAACGTTGGCGCCAAAACGGAAACCAAACGCCGCAACACGGGTATGATCCACCCAGGGGACATTAGGAAGCGCTTTTAACACATGCTGGTGGAGCAAGCTGGAATCCTGGGTTAATTTCCACTTTGATGAAAACCCAACCGAAGGCATATCAAGCGTTAACATCGCGATACCGCGCGGCGCGAAATAGCGTTCATACAGGGTGTAATAGTCGGTTTGCATGGCGTCCAGGCCGCCGCACATGAGCACCGTCGGAAACGGACCATCCCCTTTCGGCATATGTAAAAACGCGGTGACAGGCGAACCGCCAGGAACGGCAAATTCCATTTCACGTAACGAGCCGGGCAACCGCTGCGCGGCCTCTTCATAGGCGCGATTCGCCAGCGCCTGCGCCTGCTCCGCCAGCTCATCGCCCTTCAAATGCGGGTAGGCGGCAATGTTATAGAGCGTTGAAGCATGAAGCCAGTAGCGTCCGCTGCGCATGGCGTCCTGTTCCTGACAGGCTTTCTGCTGCCAGTCCATCGCCTGCTTTGCCCACTCATAAATCCAGTTGCCGCCGCGGTAACCGATGACCGTATCGTATAAATCATCATCCGTTCGCTCTGCGTCGCTCATCACAATGCGCGCCTGCACATCAAGGATTTCTCGTGGATCAACGCCGCGCCAAATCCACATCAGGCGGTTTATCATGCGGTACCAGTGCGGGACGTTCTTACCGTCCAGCGCGGATTGCATGGGCGGCTGCGACCCACGATTGAACCGACGGACAAGGGTAGACGTTTCAGTATGTTTAAAGCGGGGTTTGAACAGGGTTTCGCTGAGGTTAGCCTGTGTCATTCGTGCAGCCTCCTTGGATACTCATAGAGGCTTATTGTAACCAATAAAACAGCGCCCGGCATTGCCGGGCGCTCTGAAAAGCTGCTGATTAACGACCTGAAATCGGCGGTACAAATACCACACCCATATCCCAGGGCTGTTCAATCCAGGTGTTCTGAGGAATATCAATAACATAATCATCAACCAGCGGACGGCCCGCCGGTTTAGCGAAAATCGTGACGAAATGCGCTTTAGGGTACATTTCGCGAATCGCGACGGCGGTGCCGCCGGTATCGACCAGATCGTCGATGACGATAAAGCCTTCGCCGTCGCCTTCTGCACGTTTCAGCACTTTCAGTTCGCGCTGGTTATCGTGATCGTAGCTGGAGATGCATACGGTATCGACATGACGAATGCCCAATTCACGCGCCAGTAGTGCGCCCGGTACAAGGCCGCCACGACTTACGGCAATAATGCCTTTCCATTGTTCTGAAGGCATGAGGCGGCTCGCCAGTTTGCGTGCGTGAATCTGCAACATGTCCCAGGTGACGACGTATTTTTCGCTCATGTGAAGTGTCCCAGCCTGTTTATCTACGGCTTAAAAAGTGTTCGAGGGGGAAATAGTTGCGCGAGATTATAGAGACCTGACGCGCTAAAAACCAGTGTTTAGCGGAATCCACGCCTCTTTTTGAATGCTTTATACTACCCGCAGGCGGAGAAAGTGGTATTCTCAGTCGCATCTCGTAAGAGTTATCAATTCCGCTAACCCTGTGGCCTGTAAGAACGTTTTTCAGACCACCGCCAAGGAGACTTATCGTGTCTGAACTGTCTCAGTTATCACCACAACCTTTGTGGGATATTTTTGCCAAAATCTGTTCTATTCCTCACCCGTCCTATCACGAAGAGCAACTCGCGGAACATATTGTGAGTTGGGCCAAAGAGAAAGGCCTTTACGTGGATCGCGACCAGGTCGGTAATATTCTGATCCGTAAGCCCGCCACTGCAGGTATGGAAAATCGCAAGCCGGTCGTTTTACAGGCGCATCTGGATATGGTGCCGCAAAAAAATAGCGACACCGTTCACGACTTCACTACAGATCCTATCCAGCCTTATATTGATGGCGAATGGGTTAAAGCGCGCGGTACTACGCTCGGCGCCGACAATGGTATTGGAATGGCTTCTGCGTTAGCGGTACTGGCTGATGATAATGTCGTCCATGGCCCGCTGGAAGTGCTGCTGACCATGACCGAAGAAGCCGGCATGGATGGCGCGTTCGGCCTCCAGTCCGGCTGGTTGCAGGCCGACATCCTGATCAACACCGACTCTGAAGAAGAAGGTGAGATCTATATGGGCTGCGCAGGCGGCATCGATTTTACCTCTAATCTGCCGTTGACCCGTGAAGCTGTACCCGCAGGATTTGCATGCTTTAAGCTAACCCTGAAAGGCCTGAAAGGCGGCCACTCCGGTGGTGAAATTCACCTCGGCCTTGGCAATGCCAACAAATTGCTGGCGCGTTTTCTGGCCGGGCACGCAGAAGAACTGGATCTGCGTCTGATCGATTTCAACGGCGGCACGCTGCGTAACGCGATTCCGCGCGAAGCGTTCGCTACCCTCGCCGTTGCCGCAGACAACGTAGGCGCTCTGAAAACGTTAGTGAACGCTTACCAGGATATTCTGAAAAACGAACTGGCGGAAAAAGAGAAAAACCTGACGCTGCAACTCAATGAGGTTGCCAGTGATAAAGCCGCATTGACCGCGCCGTCACGCGATACCTTTGTGCGCCTGCTGAACGCAACGCCGAACGGCGTGATCCGCAATTCAGACGTGGCGAAAGGCGTAGTGGAAACATCGCTGAACGTTGGCGTGGTCACAATGTCCGATGCGAATGTCGAAATTCACTGCCTGATTCGCTCTCTAATCGACAGCGGTAAAGATTATGTGGTGAGTATGCTGGATTCGCTGGGCAAGCTGGCTGGCGCGAAAACCGAAGCAAAAGGCAGCTATCCTGGCTGGCAGCCCGATGCGAACTCGCCGGTCATGCACCTGGTGCGGGAAACCTATCAGCGTCTGTTCAACAAGACACCGAACATCCAGATTATCCACGCCGGCCTGGAATGCGGTCTGTTTAAGAAACCCTATCCGGATATGGACATGGTTTCTATTGGGCCTACCATTACCGGACCTCACTCTCCGGATGAGCAGGTACATATCGAAAGCGTCGGCCACTACTGGACTCTGCTGACCGAATTGCTGAAAGCGATTCCTGCGAAGTAAGAAAGCGCTAAAATGCCCGTCCCATTTCTGGACGGGCTAGCAATATGGAATATCGGGTATCCATTGCCAGATAAGCTCTCCTGGATGCGCTGAATAGCGCTGCGGCTACACGCGAATAGCCGGACAGCCCTATAACAGCGCCGGTAACACCGAATTATTGTGGCGTAAACGCCATTCCTTTAAATATCCGTAGCGGATTGCCGCGCTCAATCTGATGATGGAACAGACGCCTTTCAGACTTCAACGCCGCACACTCATTTTGCCGTTGCTGTTCCAGCCGCCAGGCAATCAGCAGCCGGGCCAGACGCTTATTCGCATGTTGACTGCGCTCCGACTGAACCTTCACGCTAATCCCGCTCGCCAGGTGCGTGGCCCGCACTGCCGAGTCGGTTTTATTAACGTGCTGCCCACCCGGGCCGGAAGAGCGCAGAGTCTCGAAACGAATCTCATCAGACTGTATGTGTTCGTCGGCGGAAAAGCGCCCAATGCCGACGTACCAGTTTTTTCGCCCATGGTGCGGGCGATACGGGCTGGTACAAATCCACAGTAACGTGCCGCACCAACGTTCACTGAAAGCCATAGCTTTTTCGCCGTCCAGCGAGACCAGCGCGGAACGCAGCGTGTCTGGTAATCGTCCCGGCTCCGTTTCAAGCCGTGTCAGCGATACCTTTTCTCTGGCAGCTTCTTTCGTCAGACAATCCAGCGTTTTTTTTACCGCCAGACAACACTCGTCTGGTCCCTGCGCAGAAGAAAGTTGCAGTAAGATCATGCGCTTTTCTCCCCTGAGGTTTTCAGCGTCAGCACCGGACGCAGGCAGGCAACTGGCGTAATCAGTCCGGCGTCTGCCAGACAATCCACAACGCTATCGATGGATTTATACGCCTGCGGCGCTTCTTCATAAATGAGCTGGCGATCGCGGCAAATCACCCGGCTACCCATCCCGGTACGGCAGAGCTGTCGCGGGGTAAATTTTGCCGATAACCGGTCTTTACACTCGGTACGCATCCATTTGCGCCCCGCGCCATGCGCCAGGGAGAAGAGGCTCTCCTCGCTGACGACGGGTTTCACCAGCCAGCTATAATCGCCGCGCGAGCCGGGGATAATCACCAGTCCCTGCCCATCTGGCGTAGCGCCTTTACGATGCAGCCACCCCGCCTCACCCGCGACAGTACAGGGTTCAACGAAGTTATGCGCCACATCCAGCCGCGGTTCGCCCTCAGCCCTGAGCTGTTGCAGTATCCGGCGGGCAATCAGCGCGCGATTACTGCGGGCAAATGCCAGCGCATCGTCATGTTCTGCAAGGTAGCGGCGCGCATCGTCGCTATCTTCCGGCAAACCGTTATGCGAAAACGCCTCCACATGACGACGCAGGATAGCTTGCCCCAGACCGCGTGAACCACTGTGTACCAGCAGTAATAACTGCGTTTTTTGTAACCCCGACAAAGCGAACGAATCAGCATCGACGATGCGATCGACCTGCTGCAGCTCGGCAAAATGATTGCCGCCGCCAATGGAACCCAGCGCAGAGCGCCACGAATGATGCTGCATTGCGGCGGGGACATTCTCCTCCAGCCACTGCGCGTCCGCCACGTCAGGCAGCGACGCCAGCCGCTTCTCCAGTTTATCGGCGTTATATTTACGCCCTAAAATATCCGTTTGCCATAACGCCATGCCGCAGCCGATATCGTTGCCGACCAGCGCCGGATAAAAGCGTCCACGCGAGAAAAAGGCTGCGCCAATAGGATAGCCACGCCCCGGATGCAGATCTGGCATCCCGATAACGCGTTTCATACCGGTTAACTTAGCCGTCGTATATAATTGTTGGATCGCGGAATCTTCGATCCACAGGTTATCTGATGCGATAGAAAATACCACATCTGATAAAGGACGAATATAATTGCCCATATACCATTCCATATATGAATTAAAAAATCAGGAAATGGCAGACTAATCCAGGGCAATAAAAGAAAATTAATCCTGGAAATGTCTGCAAAGTGCGTTCAGAGAATAAAGTGTCATGATGAACCTCCTTTGCAGTTATTGAGAATGAGAAAACGCGGGTATAGTAATACTGAAATTTAGATGGCGCAATCGTAATAGTGATAAAATCTTAATAGCCTGACTTATAACCCTAACACCAACTGTCGTTCCAACTGAGGGTCGAGCAGCGTTACGTGTAGCCCCACCAGCCGTACGCCGCGCTCGCCGCGACGCTCGTCCCAGGTTTTACGGGCGGTGGTAATTAAGTCTTCTTTATTTAATTGCGGCCAGACATGTTCCTGAGTGGTTTGCTGAAAATCATTAAATTTTAATTTAACGCCCTGTCGGGCAATCAGTAAATCGGGCTTTACTATAGCCAGACGACGCTCCAGTTCCGGATATAAATGTTCAATAATGGCCTCGCAGTCCGACCATTCATGAATATCCTCCGCCAGAGTACGCTCAACGCCTACCGATTTACGCAGCCTTTCGCTGTTAACATCACGCTCGTCAATACCCTGACTACGCTCCCATAATACCCGGCCAAATTTACCAAAGCGTTTGAGAAGCATCGCCAGATCGCACTGTTGAATATCCCCGCAGGTTCTTAACCCCATATTTTCCAGTTTGGCGGCGGAAACTTTCCCCACGCCTGGAATTTTGGCTAACGGCAACGTTTTAAGAAAGCCGGGTACATCGGCTGGCGTAATAACATATTGTCCGTTCGGTTTATTGAGATCGGAGGCAATCTTCGCCAGAAATTTCACTGGCGCAACGCCGGCGGAGGCGGTGAGTTGCAGTTCATTGAAAATAGTCTGACGAATCTCCCTGGCGATCAGCGTCGCCGAACCATAACAGTGCGGGCTGTCAGTCACATCCAGCCAGGCTTCATCCAGCGAGAGCGGTTCAATCAGTGAAGTGTAGCGGGAAAAGATGTCACGTACATGCCGCGAAGCCTCTTTATAGGCGTCAAAGCGGCCAGGCAGTAAGGTGAGATGGGGGCACAGCTTTAGCGCCATGGCAGTCGGCATCGCGCTGCGTACGCCAAACTGGCGCGCAGGATAGTTGGCGGTACTGATAACGCCTCTTCGCTCACGACTCCCGCCAATGGCAATGGGGATATCGCGTAACGCCGGATTATCACGCATCTCTACCGCGGCAAAAAAACAGTCCATATCAACATGTATGATTTTGCGCATCGCTCGCCCCCACAATACTGTTTAAGTGTACAGTATGTTTTATTGCGCGCAAAGAGACATTCGCGTTAAAAATGCGACATATTCGAAGGTATGACGACGAAAGCGGCGGGAAAATTGTAAACGTACACACGGGGACTTGCGAAAAACTGCCGTGGTGCTAATGTGAGCGCTCCAAATCCAGATTACTCCGATTTGGGGACTCTTTTGCCGTTCTGGCGTGTGTAACCGTTTTATCAAGGAACAAGCAGTATGCGTAAAATCGCATTTTTTCTTGCGATGCTTCTGATGCCGTGCGTCTCGTTTGCCGGTTTGCTGAGCAGCAGCAGCCCCGTCACGCCGGTCAGTAAAGAGTATAAGCAGCAGTTAATGGGCTCACCGGTCTATATTCAGATTTTTAAAGAAGAGCGCACTCTTGATCTCTACGTCAAAATGGGTGAGCAATACCAGTTGCTTGATAGCTACAAAATTTGCAACTATTCCGGTGGGTTAGGCCCGAAACGCCGTCAGGGCGATTTTAAAAGTCCGGAAGGGTTTTACAGCGTTCAGCGCAATCAACTCAAGCCAGACAGCCGTTTTTATAAGGCCATCAACATTGGTTTTCCCAATGCCTACGATCGCGCGCATGGCTATGATGGTAAGTATCTGATGATTCACGGCGCCTGTGTTTCCGTCGGCTGCTATGCCATGACCGACAGCGGCATTGATGAGATTTTCCAGTTTGTCACCGCCGCGCTGGTCTTTGGTCAGCCGAGCGTGCAGGTGAGTATTTATCCGTTCCGGATGACCGACGCCAATATGCAGCGTCATAAATATTCATATTACAAAGATTTCTGGGCGCAGCTAAAACCCGGCTACGATTATTTTGAACAGACGCATAAGCCGCCAACTGTTTCTATCGTTGATGGACGCTACGTCGTGAGCAAACCGTTGAGTCACGAAGTCGTTCAGCCACAGCTGGCCTCAAATTATACGCTCTCCGAGGCAAAATAACGCCCATTCGCCTGGCATAATCTTTTGCCAGGTTTCATTCCCCGTTAGCGGCTGGGTAGCAATCACGGTAACCACGTCATTTGGCGTGGTCTGTGAACTGAAATCAATTTCCATATCCTGATCCACCAGCGTGGCTACGCCAAACGGCGCCCGGCGAGTGATCCAGTGCAAATGGGTTGAGCAAAACGCCATCACATATCGCCCATCTGACAGCAGCATGTTAAAAACCCCTTTTTCACGTAATACCGTCGCCAGTGTCGCAATATATTTAAATACCGCCGTCATGTTGCCCGGCGTGCGGGGATAACGCTGCGTTAATTTATGCAATAGCCAGCAAAACGCTTTTTCGCTGTCGGTTTCCCCCACCGGACGAAAATTACCGGTTTCCAGCGACTTATAACCGTTGAGCTGACCGTTATGAGCATAAGTCCAGTTGCGTCCCCATAATTCCCGGGTAAAAGGGTGTGTATTTTCCAGCGCCACTTCACCGCGATTAGCCTGACGGATATGGGCGATAACCGAGCAGGACTTGATCGGGTAATTCTGTACCAGTTTCGCAATCGGCGAATGGTAGCTCGGTTGCGGATCTTTAAACGTGCGACAGCCCTTTCCTTCGTAAAAGGTAATTCCCCAGCCGTCTTTATGCGGCCCAGTTCCGCCGCCACGCTGCACCAGTCCGGTGAAGCTAAAGCAGATATCCGTCGGCACATTGGCGCTCATCCCAAGCAGTTCGCACATACATCACCTCCACTAACGCCTTAAGCGGGAAGGCGTAATTTTTACAGCCAATCAAAAGTCAAAATATCAAAGAAAACAATATGCTATACCCTAAATAATTCGAGTTGCAGGAAGGCGGTAAGGGAGGAAATCCCCAGGAGCATAGATAACTATGTGACTGGGGTTTCTGAGCGCAACCAACGCACCTGCAGCTTGAAGTATGACGGGTATAGTTATTTAACCATCTCTTTTTCGATCAACTGAATCAAAATATGAATCACTTTGATATGAATTTCCTGAATACGATCGGCATAACCGAAGTGCGGTACGCGAATTTCAATATCCGCCGTTCCCGCCATTTTGCCGCCGTCTTTGCCGGTCAACGTGATCACTTTCATGCCTTTTTCACGGGCCGCGGCAATCGCTTTAATCACGTTACCAGAGTTACCCGACGTCGAGATCCCTAACAGGACATCGCCTTCGCGCCCTACCGCCTCAACGTAACGAGAGAAAATATAGTCATAGCCAAAATCATTACTGACGCAGGATATATGGCTAACATCAGAAATCGCAATTGCCGGGTAGCCCGGACGATTTTCACGATAACGACCTGTCAGCTCTTCAGCAAAGTGCATCGCATCGCAATGGGAGCCGCCGTTACCGCAGGAAAGTACCTTACCACCCGCTTTAAAACTGTCAGCCAACAGGACCGCCGCGCGCTGAATAGCGTGAATATTGGCGTCATCTTTTAAAAAATTAGCCAGCGTTTCCGCCGCTTCGTTCAGTTCGTTACGAATAAGATCCTGGTACATGAGGATATCCTTCAGCATGAATGTAAATGACAGTATGCAGTGTACCGGATAGCAGTACAGGCGAGAAGCATAAGCCGAATTAACGCCTCACGCTTTTGATTTTTCGTGCCCCCAAAAACGGCAACAATGTGAGCTTTGTTGTAATTATTTTGTAAACACATTGCTAAAAGATTTTACATCCACTACAACCTAATCATCACAAGTGGTCAGACCTCCTACAAGCAAGGGAGCTTTTCGTTATGATGATTTTGAGTATTATCGCTACGGTTGTTCTGCTCGGCGCATTGTTCTATCACCGCGTGAGTTTATTTCTCAGCAGCCTGATTCTGCTCGCCTGGACCGCCGCACTTGGCGTCGCTGGCCTGTGGTCCATCTGGCTGTTGGTTCCTCTGGCCATTATCCTCGTGCCGTTTAACCTCACACCGATGCGAAAATCAATGATTTCCGCACCGGTGTTCCGCGGCTTCCGTAAGGTCATGCCGCCGATGTCGCGCACTGAGAAAGAAGCGATTGATGCCGGTACAACCTGGTGGGAAGGCGATCTGTTCCAGGGCAAGCCAGACTGGAAAAAACTGCACAACTATCCGCAACCGCAACTCACTGCCGAAGAGCAAGCGTTTCTCGACGGTCCGGTAGAAGAAGCGTGCCGGATGGCGAACGATTTCCAGATTACCCATGAACTGGCGGATCTGCCGCCGGAACTGTGGGCTTATCTGAAAGAGCATCGTTTTTTTGCGATGATCATTAAAAAAGAGTACGGCGGGCTGGAGTTCTCCGCTTATGCGCAGTCCCGTGTACTGCAAAAACTGTCCGGCGTCTCCGGGATTCTGGCTATCACCGTCGGCGTTCCAAACTCACTCGGCCCTGGCGAGTTGTTGCAGCACTATGGTACGGAAGAGCAGAAGAATCACTATCTGCCGCGACTGGCGCGCGGCCAGGAGATCCCCTGCTTTGCGCTGACCAGCCCGGAAGCAGGTTCTGATGCAGGCGCCATTCCGGATACCGGCGTGGTTTGCATGGGCGAATGGCAGGGCCAGCAGGTGCTGGGTATGCGCCTGACCTGGAACAAGCGTTACATTACGCTGGCGCCGATAGCTACCGTGTTGGGCCTGGCGTTTAAGCTTTCCGATCCGGATAGATTGTTAGGCGGAGAAGAAGAGCTGGGTATTACCTGCGCCCTGATCCCTACCTCAACGCCGGGTGTGGAAATTGGTCGTCGTCACTTCCCGCTTAACGTTCCGTTCCAGAATGGCCCAACCCGCGGTAACGATATTTTCGTGCCTATTGATTATATTATCGGCGGCCCCAAAATGGCCGGACAGGGCTGGCGTATGCTGGTGGAATGTTTGTCGGTAGGACGCGGTATTACCCTGCCGTCCAACTCCACTGGCGGGGTGAAATCCGTCGCGCTGGCAACCGGCGCCTATGCTCACATTCGTCGTCAGTTCAAAATATCTATCGGCAAGATGGAAGGTATTGAAGAACCGCTGGCGCGTATTGCAGGTAACGCTTATGTGATGGATGCCGCCGCATCGTTAATCACCTACGGCATTATGCTGGGCGAAAAACCGGCGGTACTGTCGGCTATCGTGAAGTACCACTGCACCCACCGCGGCCAGCAGTCCATTATCGACGCGATGGATATCACTGGGGGTAAAGGCATTATGCTGGGCGAGAGCAACTTCCTGGCGCGTGCTTACCAGGGCGCGCCTATCGCGATTACCGTGGAAGGCGCGAATATCCTGACCCGTAGCATGATGATCTTTGGTCAGGGCGCCATTCGCTGCCATCCTTATGTACTGGAAGAGATGGCCGCAGCGCAGAATAATGATGTGAATGCCTTTGATAAACTGTTGTTTAAACATATTGGTCATGTCGGCAGCAATACCGTTCGCAGTTTCTGGCTTGGCCTGACCCGCGGATTAACGAGCCATACGCCAACCGGCGACGCCACGAAGCGTTATTACCAGCATCTGAACCGACTGAGCGCAAACCTGGCGCTGCTGTCTGACGTGTCAATGGCGGTACTGGGCGGCAGTCTGAAACGCCGCGAGCGTATCTCCGCGCGTCTGGGCGATGTGTTGAGTCAGCTTTATCTGGCCTCAGCCGTACTGAAGCGTTACGACGACGAAGGTCGCCACGAAGCCGACCTGCCGCTGGTGCACTGGGGCGTACAGGATGCGCTGTATCGTGCTGAACAAGCGATGGACGATCTGCTGCAGAACTTCCCGAACCGCGTCGTGGCCGGATTGCTCACCGCGATGATCTTCCCGACTGGCCGTCATTATCTGGCGCCGTCTGATAAGCTGGATCACGCCGTGGCGAAGATCCTGCAGGTGCCGAACGCCACACGTTCACGCATTGGGCGCGGTCAGTATCTGACGCCCGCCGAACATAATCCGGTCGGTTTACTGGAAGAAGCGCTGCGTGATGTCATCGCTGCCGACCCTATCCACCAGCGCATCTGCAAAGAACTGGGTAAAAATCTGCCGTTTACTCGTCTGGATGAACTGGCGCGCAATGCGCTGGCGAAAGGGCTTATAGATAAAGATGAAGCCGCCATTCTGGCGAAAGCGGAAGAGAGCCGCCTGCGCAGTATCAACGTTGATGATTTTGAACCTGAAGCGCTGGCGACCAAACCGGTAAAGCTGCCGGAGAAAGTGCGTAAAGTCGAAGCCGCATAATCAGTCTCGCGTCTTTCCTGCCCCGCTTTCGCGGGGCTTTTTCTTGCCGCTTTTTTATTATTGCTCATGCTACAGTGTAAAGACGCTGTTCAATGAGGAGCTCCGATCGTGTCTGGTTTGAAAATTACTCTGTTGCAACAACCTTTAGTCTGGATGGACGGCCCGGCAAACCTGCGTCATTTTGACAGACAGCTAGAGCTCGTATCTGGCCGGGATGTGATTGTTCTACCTGAAATGTTTACCACCGGCTTCGCGATGGAGGCCGCTAATAACTCACTTTCGCAAGATAGCGTGATTACGTGGATGCAGGCCAAAGCCCGACAAACTGACGCTCTGATTGCCGGCAGCGCGGCGCTACAAACTGAGCGCGGCGCCGTAAATCGCTTCTTACTGGTTGAACCGGAAGGCAAGGTTCATCTCTATGATAAGCGCCATCTGTTTCGTATGGCGGATGAACATCAACATTATGCCGCAGGCGATAAACGCATCATCGTGCAGTGGCGCGGTTGGCGCATTCTGCCGTTGATCTGTTACGATCTGCGCTTTCCGATATGGTCGCGCAACCGCAATGATTACGATCTGGCGCTGTATGTAGCGAACTGGCCTGCGCCGCGCTCGCTACACTGGCAAACATTACTGACAGCGCGCGCTATTGAAAATCAGGCTTATGTCGCAGGCTGCAACCGGGTTGGCACCGATGGCAACGGGTTACATTATCGCGGCGATAGCCGGATCATTAATCCCCAGGGCGACATTATCGCCACCGCCGAACCACACCAGGCGACACGTATCGATGCCGATCTTTCTCTCGTCGCCTTGCAGGACTATCGCGAAAAATTTCCAGCCTGGCGCGATGCCGATCCATTCACCTTGTAAGCAACCTGCCGCTCACCGCGGCGGGATTGTTTCACTCCGTAACTCTCCGTAAAACAAATTCGCGTGGCGTAATGTGGCAGGCAACGTATTCTGACTAAGAGCCTATCCCACCAGGCGTTATTGGCGCAGCCAGTTTGGACACGGACAGCGCGCAAAAACCGGAGCGTACACGTAGTACGTGAGGTTTGACTCGCTACGCTCGCCCTTCGGGCCGCCGCTAGCGGCGTTCAAAACGCTAACGCGTTTTGGCAAGCACTGCCCAGGTCCAAAATGGCAAGTAAAATAGCCCTAATGGGATAGGCTCTAAGATAATTGCTCGCCATTCGTGGGTAATAAAAACGGTTAATCACTCCCTTATCAGGATATCTTCATGAAAAACTTTGTACGCACAACTTTACTGGCAGCGACTCTGGCGGGCGTTTCTTTTGGCGCTTTCGCCACCGCTGTCCCCAATCCTCCCCTGCCCGCCCAAGATCCTATTGTCCAGCATCTGAAGCTGACAAACGATCAGATTACCCGGATCAAAAAACTTCACCAACAACTGGAAACCGACGTCAGTCAGATTTCTATGAAGGGAATTAAAGACGGTGCGCTGATAGAGGTGATTAAATCCGGTAAATGGGATGACGCCGCCGTAAAAGAGCAGCTTGCAGCCTTTAGTAACATAGAACAACAGGCTCGCTATTATCGGGTTAAATATTATTTTGATTTAAGCAAAGTCTTAACACCAGAACAGCGTCAACAGGTACAACAAGATCTCGCCCAGGCACTTGAGTAAATATTTTTGCCCGTTATTTCTGGATAACGGGCTTTATCCAGGACAGGTACAAATTCATCTTCATCTTTTTCTTACAACATCGCACCATCTCACACTACCCGTTACATAACGTAGAAGTGAAACCGTACGTGGGGCTGGCATACGTTGGGCAATTTGGCAAGGAGATGGATTTCCATACCGACGATTATCGTATTGTTATTTAAAATCTTCATCTCATTTTTTACCCGCTTACAGAAAACCCAGCGTTACAATAGACCGTTTTTTGGGCTTCGTTTATGTAATCGTTATATCACACCCTATACCGTGAAACTTGTCTTTTAGCCCAATATTAAGGCAGGTTCTGAAATGAAAAACTTTTTCGCAGTCTGCATCATTCCCCTTGTGGTAGCCTGGTCCGCTACTGCATCAGCAAAAGAAGGGATCTATATCACCGGGAAAGCGGGGACATCCGTAGTAAATGTCTATGGAATCAACTCAACCTTCAGCCAGGATGAGATAGTCAATGGTCATGCAACGTTACCTGACCGTACCAAAGGCGTTTTTGGCGGCGGGGTTGCTATCGGTTATGACTTTTATGATCCATTCCAGCTTCCAGTACGTTTAGAACTGGATACCACTTTCAGAGGTGAGACGGATGCTAAAGGCGGGCAGGATATTATTGCATTTGGTCAGCCAGTACACATAAATGTAAAAAATCAGGTCCGAATGACCACTTACATGGTTAATGGCTATTATGATTTTCACAATAGTACGGCGTTTACACCCTATATCAGCGCAGGCGTTGGCCTCGCTCATGTGAAGCTAAGTAATAACACCATTCCTGTTGGTTTTGGTATTAATGAAACTCTGTCTGCTTCAAAAAATAACTTTGCCTGGGGCGCAGGTATCGGTGCAAAATATGCTGTAACAGATAATATTATGATTGACGCCAGTTATAAATACATTAATGCAGGCAAAGTAAGCATTTCAAAAAATCACTATGCTGGTGATGAACATACCGCTTATGATGCAGACACAAAGGCTGCCTCCAATGACTTCATGCTCGGCATTACTTACGCCTTTTAAACACTATCGGTAAAATAGCTGGTCCTGTGGGTTCCCGAAGGCGCAATGGAGGATATCAGTAATGAATACTCCTGCGCCTTCAGAAAATCGTTGAACAGGTGCAACCTGGCGCCATTTTTCAGTACACTGCAACGTTTCTGGTATGGGCTTAACTTCCGGCTGCCCAAAAACAGCCCCGTCCTGTTGTATGATCTCTAAATGTGAATGGCACGATTATGCGAGATACTTACAAGTGTCTGGTATGAAGATATACTGCGAACGCCGATGTAAACGGCGCGCGTAACATTTTAGAGCGGGACACGCCGTGCTTGCCTGTGGAAGGAGCGTGCAGTCAGGCCGCCCGTTGAAGCAGGAACCCACGCCCTTCAGGACGTGGAGGATGTCAATGCACAAGAATTGGGGAATCTTTAGCAGAATTTATTATCTCTACAGTAGCATCTCTCTTGTTCCCGTCATAAATAACCCAATGCCTCCAGAGCTGAAGCCGCCTTCAGCATGAGCACTGGCTGCAAATAACACCAAATAAAATAATAATATAACAACTACCGAGACAAAAAACACCTCTCTAAAGTATTTAGAATTCATACAGTCAGCTCATTTAAATTTAACGTCACATGCAACCATGCATGCGTAAAACAAGAACCACACTCATATTAATAATGATTAGTAATGTGAGCGTGCGTATAAAGAGATACAGATGTATATTCCTTAATATAACGGAACATCATCAATGCAAATAGTAACCATCGATATATTAAACTAAAATAATACATCTAGTGCATATATAAACCATTCGTATGGTGGCTGTAATAAAATTGTTGATAAACGGTCATCCCCTAAACTTCCAGCCTCCCCACCACACGAACAATGATGTTCTTTATATTTAATCGTAATAAAAAAACAAAACAATAATTAAACAAAAAATAAATAAGATATTTTTGATTCAAATTTTCACTCCTTCTGTTATATACACCAAGTTTCATTTTTTTTATGATCCCGAAAGAAAAAACCGTCATATGACGATGGCCATTGCATTCCATACATGTAATCAACTTCGTTCTGGTACACGGCCCTCTGTTCTACATCATTTATATCCCCGACAAGAATCTTTTGGAACTTATGATAATGATAAACACTACTAATAAAATTAGGATCACGAGGCACTACGCAAGCCTGAAAAAAGAACCCAAGGTTTTTAATTTCACTGGAATAAGAATGTTTACCACAAAAATCAAACCAAACTTCCATACCATAATCTCTGCGACTCCTGATGTACTCGCTCAGAAATTTGTGGTTGTTATTAAAGTCAACAGAAACAGCAAATAACCCGACGCTATTTAATTTACTGATCCTTTCCATATGTATGAGCACAAATTCCCAGGGGATCCTGAGTATATATTTATTTAACCCATATTTATGGTTGAATAAATTAAATGACTTTTGTAACTCTTCAAAAAACATCAATGACTCAATTATGTTGTTTTCGCCTTCTTTCCAGAAGGGTTCAACGAAATAAATATCAGTAACATCATCTGTTTTAATGCGGTTTTTTGTTACATGCACGGGGTGATATTTAACCATGTGATATTCCGCTGTGTTATTCTGTGCCGCTTAATTTCACCACTGCTGATTAAAATCCTTGTTCAACAGCCGCAATCTGCCGTTGTTGTTCCGTAAGAAGGATAATAATGTATTAAATCAGTAAGTACACATCACACTTTCACACTGGTAGTTCGTTTGTTTCCTTTATTTGCTCAAGAACAAAGCTCGATGCAGATCCACTAATTGAAGAATTAGTTAATATTATTTTCTCATAAAAACTATAGTAATCGTTCATATCTGTAAATACTGTATGCATTAAATAATTAAATGATCCAGAAATTCGATAAAAGGCAATAACCTCAGGCATTGACTTTATTTTCTCAGAAATACTAGCGTATTGCTCCTCAGATATGTTAATCATAATAAAGACATTAAGTGAAAGACCTAGTTTTTCTTTATCCAATAAAGCGAACTGACCAATGATAACCCCCCTGTCTTTAAGTTTTTTTAAACGTTTGAAACATGGTGTGGGCGTAAGTCCCACTTTATATGCAAGTTGCCATAAAGTTTGCGCACAATCTTTTTGGATTTCTTTCAATAATTCTTTATCTTTATCATCTAAATACTCAGTCATAGGAAAGCAGAACCTCACGCATTGATTTTCATAAGTGAATAGATTCTCTTTATTAAATAAAACAAGTATATAAAGAGAACTCTGATTTAAAAAACCATATAAGAAAGATATCAATAAAATAAATAATTACTGTCAGGGGGTTTGTGTTCCCATCAGCATTGTCACTGTCAGCGTTCCCTGATATTCACCAGAACGCTTCTCCCTGATGTTAAAGGGTTGTGTTGTCAGGGTAAGGGGCACTGGCACACAACGTACCGCCTGCCGTTGCCCGGGAAGTACCACCGGACGCGTTGCTGCTTTATCCACGTTATCCAGACTGAACTCCACGCCACGGGTGACAGGAATACTTCGTCCTCCATAATTCATACTGACCGCATAATCAATCGTATCAGCAGAATCACTCTTTATAACCTGAAATCCCGTACCTGACTTATTGCTTCCTTCTATCTTCATCTGTAATGAACGGGCTTTCACACCTCCGTCATACAGACACATATCCAGATTAGCCCTGCCCGACATTTGTGAGGCATTCAGCCGGTGAAGATTCAGGTCAACACGAGGGGTTGCAGTACCAAACTGCGGAAAGTAAATAGCCGCATTTTCTGCAAAGTGGTCTGTTACATTCAGCGTGATATCCGACACTAAACTACCGATTGGAATATTCCACCATCGCAAAGATCGCATCTGCAGATGCGCAGTCCAGATGCCGGTAGTCGGGATTTTTTTCAACTCCTCACGCAGAATCCATGTTTTTATAATGACGTGATCCGCCATCTCGCTGTAGGTCACCGATCCTGCAAATCCCTCATCATGATTAGCAAACCTACCTGCCACGGTCAGGGTAATCGTCTCACCACTACCCTGCCGCGTAAACCGTAATGGCACGTTTTGGAAAGGTTGAGCACACACACCGTCTGGAACCCTTGTCCGGCATTTTCCGAAAACATCATCGTTTTCAGACAGGCACATTAATGAAAAGTACCCTAGACCGAAATCCCTTCGGACTACCTTAATAGACCATATATCCTGTTGTTCAGGGAGTGCATTCAGGTCTATATTCCCAGAGACTGGCAGGTTCCATGAATAGTCGCTCTCCCTTTCAGCCTGAGCTGAAACAGGTAACCACAGTACCAGAAGATGAATTGCAACCATCCTTGCAGAGCGAACGTATTTTCGGATGAAATTAATAATTGCTGACCAATGGGCTGTCATACTCGTCCACTTCATTTTATTACTCATAGTTAACGCCTTTATCTCTACGTCAGGCTTCCTGAACGGAATGGCGCAGCAGACCAGCAACGTTCAGTAAACGGATGACCCGCGGCGATATTTGCAACGCCTGTGGCAGGGCATCCACGTCACTTAATTCACACCGCACATCACCCACTACCTGCATAACATCCCGACGTTTATGTACTGACATCGGACAACGCAGGATCCTGTTTTTTGACAGCAGCCACAGGCTGGATTCTTTATGCTCGCTCTGCAGGCTAAATCGCCCGGAAGGTCCCAACGACAAAAATGGATAGTTCAGTGGCTGTGCGTCCAGCAGCGGTCTGCCATCCTTGTCCAGTACGCGGCCAACGTACAGTCGGCTCATACTGGCGCTGATGTTGTGAACCAGCAGATGCCCGGGTGTCAGGAAGTAACGCCTGCTTCCCCCTCCCGCTTTTACGCCTGCCATACCCTGTGAACTACCCCCTGCATCCTCAATGGTCACCTCCGTGGCGTTATAGCCTTCCATCAGCAACAGCGACTGCTGACCAAAACCGAGACTGAACGGCTGGCTGCTGCCACGAACGCTGACTACTTTCCCGCTACTGCCCTCGTCCCCCTCTGACTCCACGTTCACCGCCATGCCAGAGGCCGGTTCACCGTCCTGACCACCTCCCCAGAACAGTCCATTACGGGATAACGCCAGAGACGAGCTGTAGCCAGCGGTGAGTGAACTGGCGCTGCCCGCATTACGTTGATGGGAGTTACTGATAGTGGCGCTCAGTTCACCCATACGGCCGCTCATGCGTCCGCCGAGACTCCCGCTCCAGCTGTCGTCGTTATAACCGGAGAAACCCACCGACAGTTCACGATACAGATCCTGCTGCCAGGATCTCACATGGTTCACATTCCAGGACGTCTGTGTTTTTTGATTCCGGCTACTGTGAATATCGGTCCCGGCTGAGGTATACCCATTACTGCCAGTCATTGTCGGTGGTTGAGAGGCATATGACACACTGACACTCATAAACAAGCCATCATCATTCACTCCGTCATTTCGGGTTCGCCATACTCCCCCATGGGTATTAATATTCATGCCAGCCATATTAAGGCTGTACGTTGCACTAGCCTGAGCAGATTCGCGGTGAGAGGCAGGGATGTATGCCTGTCGCCAGAACACATTTTCTTTGTCACTGTTATCATCATATCCCCGGTAAACCGGCCGACCTTCTGTCCTGCTGGTACTGTATCCCAGTAGGGCATACCAGTTCCCCACCGGAACCGACAGGGAGGCGTTCATCGAAGTCTGGCAGGTCATACTGGCATGCACTGACTGTGGATGACGACCACTACAGGCATCACTTTCCGTATGGTTACGCCACAGACTCGCGGAAAATCCGTCGTTGTATGTCACCTGCTCAGTGTTACCGCTCGTGCTGTCTGTCCCATGCAGTATCCCGGCAGAAAGGTCCAGCGTGCCATCCAGCACTGCATGCTGTGAATTCAGTCGGGTTTCACTGTACCAGGCCTCATGTGCCAGAGAGATACCTTCGGTCAGACTGATATTTTTCCGCAGCCCAGTTCGGAATCCGGCAGCCATGACAGTCTCACCGTCATAATGGCTGGCTTTATCCCCGGTATCTTCCAGCCCGCCCTGAATAAACCACTGGGTCTGTGCACTGAAGCTATTGCCCCCCTTACTGAAGGGCTGGGTCTCCGTTCGCCGCAGAATCCCATCCTCATACACCCGCAACGCCAGAGGATAGCTTCCCGGTGGAAGAGAGTGAGTATCCAGGGTATGCATTCCCGGGGTCAGGAACTGACTCCCCAGCAACTCGCTGCCACGATAAATATCAATACGGGCATTTCGGGTAACCTGAACCATAACCGGAGTGGCATTCTGGTCCACCTCATGGTTAACATAAGCTTGGGTGGTCCCGGTTCGTAATCCATCAAACCGGCTCAGGGGAAGCAGACTGAACCCAAAATCCCCCCCCGTGGCGCTGGACAGATTCCGCTGATCCATCCGACCAGCCTGGAGATAATACTGATTGCCGAGATCCTGACGGACAAACAGATTGTCAAACCAGGCCTGACTGTTATTGTAATGTTCTGACTGATTCCAGATAGCCGCCCAGTTGCCTCCCAGATAACGACCATCACCAAGCCCCAGGGCACCGCTACCATTCAGTGTCATATTACGACTGTGGAGATCATCACTCAGATACAGCGTCTGGCGGTGAATAAATGCGCTGACACCCTCCGGGGTCGGAGTCAGCCAGCGTTTATCACGTCGTTCTTCATCCGGCAACCAGTCCCGGTTAAGAAACAAAGATAACTGAGCGTTGTTCTCATCAAAAATAACCGCAACATCCTCTTTATCTGTTGCCACGTAACCACACTCGCTGCTGTCTTTTGCTTCTGAGACACCACAGACCAGATTGCTGTTACGTAGCAACGGACGGCTGAGTGCAGCCAGCGCTTTTTGCCGTTCTGCGGCCGGCAACGCGGCAAGCCCACTGCTTTCAAGTACCATCAATGGGGACATGAACTGCACGGTGTCCGGTTTAACCACCACCGGAAATAATCCCAGTGAATGCCCTGGTAGCAACACTTCAATTTGCTCAGTCTGTCCTTCCAGCAGAGATTCAAATCCAGGAGGGGGAATAAGAGTTGCCTGGCTGGTAAAACTGCACAATCCCAGTAAATAATACATCCAGAAATAACGACTCACGTAAAGAGACCTGAATTGCAATGAATAATAAGATCAATACCGGATCCGGTTCAGGTACGAACGGTGACACCCCAAAACCGGATCAGATGAAGAGCTAATAACCGGTTATTAGCCGGCAGTGACAGCCTGTGAAATCACCAGACTGACCAATCCGCTGTATTCACCGGCAGGCAGGTTTTGTAAGGCTGCTCCAGCCTTCTGACCAATATCCAGGTTCAGCGGAGCTGAAGCATCGCCAGTTTTTCCGTCCGGGAACAGGGTTTTAGCTTCCAGTACAGAATTGGTGGTGGTCAGTGACCGTCCTCCCAGAGTCACTTCCATATCAATGGTTTTGGTGGGATCCAGGACGTTGATAAGTTGTGGAGCATTCAACAGTTTTACATTAACCGACTTGGTCTGATCGTTGCTGTAAAGGCGGGTCTGGAGTGATTTATGGACCAGGCCCTTACCCGGCATGAAATCCAGCTTCATAGTCGACGGGAGGGATGAACCATCGGCCTGCAGCAGTTCAAGTGTACTGTCAATATTGGCAGTGACGGTAATATCCTTCTGAACCGCAGAAACAGAAAAAGAATAAACGGTGGCCAATGCCACAGCTGCGGCAATAAAAGATGTTTTCATGTTCATAAAAAATAACCTTGCTTTGTTGTTTATTACAGTGATATATGTACACTCGGTATACATCCGCTCCCCCTGAGAATAAATGTAGGGTATAGCGTACGCTCCGTGTGTTTTTACTTTCCGGCTGCTGTTAAATCAGCAGAGATTACCGGTGAATTTGCACCCGTACGATATTCCACACGAAATGCATTACTTTTTATTCCGGCCGGAATATCAGCACTCCCGCCGGGATAAATACTTTTGTCTATATTCTGCCAGTGGCATGTGGTGTCGCAGTTGCCGGCCCGAATAAGAGAAAGCCGGGTATTTCCCGTATTCAGCAGGTGGTGACCGTTCGTTACCAGCGCAGGCCTGGGGTCTGACGGAGAAACACGCAGCAACACCCCCCAGACAAGATTCACACTTACGGATGAATTTTGCTTTCCGCCTGCCTGTGGATCATCTTCCAGTTCAGGAACAGCCTCGAAGTATACCCGCCAGGCTTCCTCTCTTTCCGGTGCCTGAGTACTGATAACACGTATTGTTTTTTTTGTTCCCGGGGAAAGAGCAAATTTCTCCGGGGAGACAACAAGTCCTGTCTCTATATCATTCCCTGCTGGTACCTCCTTCTCCTGTGGCATACCAGGGTGTTCAATACGCATGATTCTTGTTCGAATATATTGCACATGATCTGATTTAGAATAGACGAACAGCGAGGTGGCCTCTTCGCGGCTACTATTAATTTCTGCCGCCATGGGATAAACGAGCATATTAGCCCTGGCATGACCACATGCAAACATAGCGACACAGAGAAACACCCCGGGAAGAGTATCTTTAAAATTCATACCAGATTTTACCGTATAAAAGTCATCTAAATTTTAGTATTAGCATAGACAGAAAGTTATCAGCATAAAGAAGCAAATTACGATTCAGTGTTAATACATTTTGTGTGGAGGGCATCATACGGAATAAAATTTTTCGCTCAATACCTCTGTATTTTTCAGGAAAGAAAAAATTAGTAAATAAAAGTCCACGGATTTCATTCACTAAAAGCGAACGACAGATCTGTAAGAATCGCTGAACAATTAATAACGCCGCAGTAAAAATTTTGGAAATTCTTCATAAGAAAGTTGTTACTGTGTACCTGACTTACTCAGATAAATGGAACTGTATTTCCCCTCCTTCAAAGCAACAAATACGTAACATAACAACGTAGGAGACAGAGAATCTAAAGAAAGCCCTCCAGGAGGGAGATACAATTCAGACTACAAAACCAAATAAACCTTAAACAAAGCCACAAATAGACTGATCATCATGAGGTTTTACAAAACCAGGTAAAAAAAAGTAAGCAAAGTAATTAATTTAGAAAACTAAAGTTACAGTTAGATCAGATTTACTTGCTCAATATCTGTTAAAAATATGATATCAGCAAACAAAAACTTATATACATCATATGGTTACGCTTGATGTTTACACCTCTCCAGCAAAGTGTAATCAATATAATACACTATTTTTAGATAAAATATTGGTTAAATATTCCATAAATAACAACATAAAACAGAATAATTCACCATGAAAATACAATTCACCTTTTAAAACATAATGTTATAAAAAAACACCATTCAAATTGATGCCAGTCCCTTACCTGTCAATGTTGTTTACGGTTCCTTTCCCCCTTTTGTGCGAGTAAGCAACATGAATATACAAGTCTTAACGACCAATGCCTCTGTCAGCCCAAAAATAAGTCGACATTCCTGTGCATGGCGCTGCAGCAGTTCGACTTCAGCTTCCAGCCAGGCATCGATCGTAAGGTCGTCCGGGAGTTGGCCGGTCTGGCGTTCGTGGAGCGCTGCGAGAATGTGATCCTGCTGGGGCCCCCGGAGTGGAGAAAACCCACCTGGCCGTTGCCCCCGGTGTGAAAGCGGCAGATGTGGGCCATCGGGGGTTGTTCATGCCGCAGGACAGGCTAGTAGACGCTGATGAAAGCGAAGCTGGTAAACCGCCTGGAGCGCCAGCTACAACAACTGAGCTATGCGCGGGGGCTGATCCTGGACGAAATAGGTTACCTGCCAATGACCAGCGAGGAAGCCAGTCTGTTCTTCCGACTGCTGAACCGACGGTATGAAAAAGCGAGCATTATCCTGACGTCAAACAAAGGCTTCGCAGACTGGGGAGAGATGTTCGGTGATAACGTGCTGGCAACAGCGATCCTGGATCGGCTGCTGCATCACTCAACCACACTGAATATCAAAGGAGAAAGTTACCAACTGAAGGAAAAACGCAAAGTCGGGGCGCTGACCAAAAGCGCAACGCCAATCAGTGAAGATGAAATGGCGGAAAGCGGACAGCAGAAGTGATCAAACAGCGGATATTAAAAATAGCGAAAAACGACCATAAATCCTGGCGTTGACATCCTCAAGATTTAATATCAGAAGCTTCCATGCCGCCGTATCCAGACATCCAGTTGTCCCTGGTGGCTTCAGAAATACCGGCCTCCCGGTAGACATCTTTAACAGTCCGTCCGGATTCGACTGATCTAATCACAGCGATGATCTGGTGCGCAGTAAAACGGGCTTTACGCACAGCGATCTCCTGCGTTGGCAGATTGATTATGTCGGATGATCTCTAAATGTGAATGGCTCGATTATGCGGGATACTTACATACTCACGCATTGAGAGACTTTCAGTTCGTTTGTACGGTGAATGGATGCCGCAGGCGGGGTTTATTAACGGGATGCCCGTCAAGGTGCGGGTAATGAGGGATTGCATCGTGATCACGCCGCAGCATACCCACGGACTCTTTGTCTGTATTGAAGGGATGGGCGTAACCCGCATTAATAAACGGAGTGCAGAACAGTGGTTAAAAAAATTTCTGGGGGCGCTGAACAATACCGGAGATATTCCGGTGATTAAACGCAAAAGAACGGAACAGGAGTTAATGAGTAATTGATAATAAAAAGCCGGGAAAAGATAACCCCTCCGGCTTTTACACATTATTCATCCGGTTCCAGATGTTTTATTTCAATCCTTTTGGTTTTATTTCTGGATGTTTTTCATATAATGGATTCATTATTTTAATAAGCATTTCACCCATGATAAAACCAACCGTTTCTCGATATACATTAAATTCATCCTCATCACAACGGGACTGAACAACAGCAACAGATTCATCAAGCTCCTTACCGAATCTCAACATTAAATCACTAATTAATATAGCTGTATCCTTATCGTTAACCATATCTATTCCTGTAGTAAAACATCAATAGCCTTGATTTCCTTTACATTCGTTAACACAATTCCAGCAAGCAAATCCGTTACTTTTTGTAGGTAAAGACATAAATAAGCATTCACTAATGCAATTATTTTCAACCATTTTTCATCTTAATAACTTGCCAGAATCACCTCTATCAGTACCACAAGTAATAAGACCAAGAAGATCACTATCTGTAATAGGATTCAGCGGATAATGATATCGGCTCCATCCCCCTTTCAGCCCTATTGGATCTACGTAATATACCTTCCCAGTCCCGGATTATAGAAACGGCGCTAGTTATAATACAGCCCCGATTCTTCATCGCATTGGGATAGGTTCTAACTGGAGTTATCACACATTAATGTAATTTAATTACTTCCCCATGTTTCCCCGCATCATCCGTATACATTGCTTGCAAGCATATTTTTTGTCCATCATTTTTAATATAATTAAATTCTTCAATTAAAGAATAGTTAATATAGTCCACTCTATAATATAACTCCACGGATTTTGAATTAATGACATTGCTATATTGAAGTTTTCGCCCTTTAAATTCACCGAGTATTTTCATTTTAGTTCCCATAACTGTTAAAAAATCTTTTCTCGCAGTGGCATTTTTGAAAGAGTCACATGACAAATCATATATCTCAGCATACTCCCCTTCATTATAAAGAGAAAAAAGCTTATCAACTTCTTCTTTCGCAACTTCTCGAATAGCGCTATCATTTTTAATATTCTCTCTACCTAACCATGTAAAAAATAGAATAACGAACAACACAATCAACACCATAAATAGTAACGATAGAAAAAATCTATTTCTTTTCACTTGAATTCACCTGATAACCAATCATATCCCTTATCCATCAGATCGAAAATCTCCGATAGACACCTCGAATGCCGGGAGCATGTGAGTTCCCCCTAGTCTCCAAATCCGGGTCCCATACTCACACCTTTTGTATATTTATAACTATCAGTTTGATCACAAGCATCTGTATAAGCCATTCCCGCAAGAAGTGCCTCCATAAGAATCCCCTCCAGACTCTGATATTCCTGGTAATAAATCAGCATCAGGGGCTGATATTGTGAATAACAAACCAGCAGAAGTACCTGTACCGCAATGATCACACAATGAATAATACGCACAAACCTCTCTTTCCTTTGGGGGTGTGTACTCCAGCTCCAGTTGCCCCACCATCTGCTCTGGCGTCAGCCTCCCGTAACAGTCATACCGGTACAGTTACTGCATATCTTCCGTGATGCGGTTATCCGCCCATAATGATTTCCCGGCTTTTATTCAACGAAGGATTAATAATTTCATGTACAGTCTCTGATATTCTTTACTCAGAGTTATCAGCCTATCCCCCAAAATAAATCACATATTATCTTGATTATTTTTTTAAGATTATCTCTAAACATCCCTCTTTTCGATAAAGTGGCATATAATATCCATATTATCGCGATTATACTTCCAATAATAAAGATCAACATGGATATTTTATTAATCATATACATCAAACATCAATGTCCCTATCTCTTTGATGAAATTCATTGGAGAATCCATCATGTTATGGAATTTCTCTTTACACACATCGCTAATTGATAGCTCATCTGGATCGTCAAACTGTTCACTATAAGGCAATACACCTAATAAATTTCTCCAGCACCTATCCTTGTCGGTTTCATTAAGTGATTCTGATAATCATAAATTTGCTCTGTTATATGAAGCAGTTGCTAATTTGATATTCCCCCCATGCCAGAGAGACATTGCCCACTGGAGACAATATAATAAATCCATCAGCAGCAATACCTATCCCGAGTTTGGTTACCCCACTTGTGTGCAATCTTGCAGAATTAGCCGTATTTAAACTAGCCGTTAACATTTTTGCCGGATTAAATGGAAGATTATCCAGACTATTATTAGTCTCATCTATCATGCGACTACATAATTCACATGTAAACAATCCCAGCGGATCTGTATCTGTGACGGGATTCAACGGATAGTGGTAAGGATTTAATCCTCCTTACAGCCCTGTCGGGCCCTGACTGACGAACCTGCCACACTCCGGTGCATAATATCTGAACAGATTTTAATGCAGGCCCGCTTCATCGTCAAAATACGGCCCCGGCAGCCGGTTGCTCATCACCGCCCGGTGCTGGCCGGGGAGAGGGGGGCACAGTGCCAGGATGTCGCGCCCATACTCACTCACCCTGAGCTCCACAATCAGCCAGCATCCGGCGGAGAATTAAGAATTTATTTAGTCAGCAAATATGAATGCCTCCGGCGCCAGCGTCCGCCACATCAACAGCGAAACCTGCATGACCGCCTGTTACTCACAAATCCCCAGCGGCGACTGCCAGGAAGAAGCGGGATTTGAGACCGGGGAGCGGCGTGACGGTGAAGATTTCGGACGGGTGTATTGTGCTAATGGCGGACGGTAACGAGGTGTAGAAGCTGCGCGAACAGCTTTATCAGGCTGAACGGGTGGTTAAGGGGTTGAAGGATGTACTGGTTTAGTGGACTGAACGGGGGTTAATAAAAAAACCGGGAAGAGTTAATTTCTTTCCCGGCTTTATATTACTACGAATCTTTCACAAAATTAACTATCTATTTTTCGTAATGATAATCTTCATATTCCCATGAAAAATAGCGTTGTAATACAAGACAAGATTCGTCCCAATTTTCTCTTGTACATTTTTTTAGAATATTTTCGATTACTTTCCTAAGTAAATAATAATCAAAATAATCAATTACAATAACTCTGTTATCAGATATGAGAAAATTCTTTGATCGCTTTCTCAAGGCTTCTGGAGTGGCAACTTTCACATAGAAATAGTTGCTTCCTTTTTCACCATCATTCATCCCAAGGCATAAATCAACAGCCACATATGTATCTTCAAGAGAAGCAGGCTCCCACTCACTAAGTGGATCGAACATTGTTGAAGACATATCGTATAAAATAAGTTGTGGTTTATTTTTTTTCATGGCCGAAAATTCTCCACGTTAAATGAACATTGGCAATAACATCACCATCCCCATTTTTGGTTTCAAAATTCACTTGCTTTCCAGTCTTCGACCATGGACGACCGTTAACACGATCAAATCCCCTTTTATCAGCAGGGAATCTGAATGTTCTCAAACCATCTTCTGGCACAAGTCCCTTACCACTGGACATAACCTATAATTAGGACCTACAAATGCTTTCCCTAATCTGAAAGCATCATTCTGTGATACAACGCCAGTAATTCCCCGATTACCACCTGCGGCGGTCTGATTTCTAATTCGTTTAAGCTTATTCTTAAACTACTGGTTTGTTAACTTGCAGGTTAAACCAAGAGGATCGATCCAGCTTAATGGATTCGGCGCATACTGATAAAGATTTATCCCACCCCGGATCGAAATAGGATCTGGCTGTGAGAATAATCCATAGCCCGAGTCGTAACACCTGAACAGATTGTAGTGCAATCCAAAATTGCAAGATCAAGCATCAATCCTGAAAATATAATAAGAAATTATTATATTCCCAGTCGCTGGGTATTATGGAATATCTCGTAGCATTCCTTATTTAAATTCCATATCATTATATTTTTTTCACTTTCCATATCCTTTGTGCAGCTAAAAAAGACAATCACTTAAGTTAGAAAGAATATTCTATAGCTTGCTCCCACGAATATATCCTATGCGAACTAAGTTTTATAGATTCATCTTGGTTCATTATTTCAATAAAATAATATCCCTTATTATAATCTCTTTTTTCTATTCGATCTTCGGATCTTGCCGACCGTATAGCAATGACACAATCATCTAATAAATAAAGTTTCTTCTTTAAAACTGCTTCATCCCTATTCCATGGATTTATACTGGCCAGTACTTCTGATTCATTAAGTTCGCTCACTACCGTATACCAAATAGCTTCAGTGCCACTTGACTTTGCATTCACTCTATCAGACTCGGCTCTAAATATAATTTTATCCATATCATGTCAAAATACAGGGTCATTATTCATACTTTCAATTAAGGCATCATTGGCTCTTTTAAATTGAACAGCATCGCTTTAACACCTATTTAACGGATCAACCAAATGATCAAACAATATATTATACTTACCATTATTATATCTATTTCACCCCCTAATGGGTCGAGCCAAGAAAGGGAATCAGGCGAATACTGAAACAGAACTTAAATAATAAATGAGCCGGGAAAATTTAACACTTACCGGCTCTTTTCAGGAGAGTCAGGGATTAATCCATAAAGTCATCTTCTTCCAGATAATAAATCACTGCTTCTAAAAGTTCATCTCTATTGGAATTGGGATGATGATTAAGTCTATTATCAATAATGTCACAAAATGTTGGAGATTCTAAAAATGTTCTAATCTTATCATTTTCTGCCATATCAAAAGACTCATCACGATTTTCAGCGAGATAATAATCTTTATTTAAAATATCCATTTTAGATTTTAAATTAAATTCCTTATCCACATATAGCCAGCCAACATCCGGCAATGTCTTAACTTCAGATAATAAACTATCAAACCCTTTAATTATTCTCATTGAATATCTCCAATTGTGGTTAACGACATCCAGTACCTCCCCCCCATTTCTTACGCCCACCTGAACCATCAGGGTGATAAATCTTGTGGTAAGTTTTATGATCCAAGCGATCAACTAAACTTAATACCCCAGGTTTATTTTCGTGATGCCACGTCAAACCTGGAGGTGATTCCGTACTGAATTTTCCGCCTGAACTTGGTTGTACATGCTCAACAACACCCGGATACTTAGTTTGCATTTCTCGTCTGAACGCAGGATCATTTTTCATCCGTTCATAAATAGCCTGATTTCCACGGCTAAAATGTTCCGCATCTGATAATCCATATTCAGTAATATCTAGATTGTGTTCATGAAATACATGATATTTGCCAAGTTCACGTTGACCTTCACCGTTATATAAGCCAAGTGGATCTATCCATTTAATCGGATTAGGCGCATACTGATAAAGATTTATCCCGCCCCGGATCGAAATAGGGTCGCCCGATATAAACTTCCCGATATCCGGATCATAAAATCTGTACAAATTGTAATGCAGCCCCGTTTCCCTGTCCAGATATTGCCCCTGGAAACGCAGGTTCTGCTGTACGGGCCGGGTTTCTTTTTCATGCGTCAGGTTCCCCCATACCTGATAGCCCGCTTCCCAGACAATATTGCCCCCGCCGTCCGTCATCTCCTCCGGCGCGCCGTTTACGTCCGTATGGTAATACAGCACCTCATCCGCTTCGCCCGGCGCCGCCCTGTCCACCCGCGCCAGCGGCTCGTGGCTCCCCTGGTCGCTGTAGATATACAGGCTGCTGCTTCTTCCCAGCCTGCACTCCTGCGCCAGCCGCATTCCGTCCCATAAAAACGTCGTCCGGTTATACGGCTTTCCTTCCGCGTCCAGTTCGTGCTTCTCCACCCGCCTGCCCGGCGCGTCGTACACGTACCCGTAACGCCGTACGGTGCTCCCCCGGATGACCGCCACTTCCGTCAGCCGGTGCTCCGCGTCCCAGCGGTAGTGCTGCGTACCGTTGCGGCCCCGCTTTTCCACCACCCGGCCATATTCATCGTAACGGTAATGCAGCCCACGGTATGACGTTATCCGGTTGAACGGCACCACGCTGCCTGCACCCGCCTGCGCGGTCTCTCCCTGCCGCCTGTCCAGCAGGTTCGCCGCCGCGTCGTACTGCCAGCTGTCCAGGTATGCCTCATTCCGGCACGCCGTGATGCGCCCCGTCGTGTCGTAAAAATAATCCGTCACCCCCTGCCGGCTGTGCCGCTTTTTCAGCAGCTCGTCCTGGCCACTATACGCATATTCCCGGTCAATAAACGTCTCCGGCACCACACCGCGCATTCCTTTACAGGTCAGTTTCCGCGTTAACCGGCCCGTCCGGTCGTACATCCGCCGCGTGTCCAGCCGCCCCTGGCTCCGCTGCACCTCACGGTGCAGGTGGTCGCGCGTGAACTCGCTGATGACATCACGCCCCAGGTTGATTTGCTGGAGATGGCCGCTCCCGTAGTACAGGTACCGCAGCGTCCGCCCGTCCGGCATCTGCGTTTCTGTGCGGTTGCCCTGAACATCGTACCGGTGCTGCAGCACGCCCTGCGCCGTCTCCTCGCTCAGCAGGTTACCCGCACTGTCGTAGCTGAACCGGATAACTTCCGGCTCTCCGCCTTCCGCCGCATCATGCCGCCTGCGGCGGATTTCCAGCAGACGGTCCGCCGCGTCGTACCAGTATTCCGTGCGCGTCTCCGGCGTGGTTTTCGCCGTCAGCCTCCCCGCCGCATCACGCTCCAGACCGTGACGGATTTCTCCCCCGCGCTCCCCGCCGTATATCACCGCCGTCACCGCATTCAGCGCGTTATACCCGTATGCCCGGCGGCTGCCGCCGGGGTCCGTCTGTTCCGTCACCCGGTCCAGAACATCGTACCGGAACCGGTAGCTTTCCCCGTTCTCGTTCGTGAGCGTGGTCAGCCGCCCGTAAGCGTCGTACTCATACGCCGTCCTGCGACCCGTCGCATCCGTCTGCCTGCGCACCCGCCCCTGGCCGTCCCGCTGCCAGCGTGTTATCTGCCCCGCCGGGCTGGTGTATTTCACCAGCCGTCCCGCCGCATCCGGCTGGTAACGCTCCGTACGCCCGTCCGCGAACATGACCTCCGTCAGATGTCCGTTGCCGTCATAGCTGTAACGCGTACTGTTACTCTCCGCGTCCGTCACCCTTTCCAGCCGCGTGCGTTCATCATAAAACCATGCCGTCTGCGAGCCAGAACAGTCCGTGTGGCGCATAAGCTGCCCGTCTTCGTTCCACTGCAGGTATTTATCTCCGCCCCGCGCGTCGGTTATCCGCACCACCTGGCCGTGCCGGTCATACCCGTATACCGTGCGCTGGTGCAGCGGATCGCTGACCGCCTGCAGGTTGCCCCGCTCATCATACTCATAACGCCACGCCGCCCCCGCGGCATCCACCTCCGTTTCCGGCAGGTGCCACACCGGATGCCACTGCGTCTGCTCAACCCGGCCCAGCGGGTCATGCGTCTCCGTCAGGTGGCCGAGACGGTCATAGACATAACGCCATTTGCCGCCCTGCGCGTCCGTCATCCCCAGCAGTAACCGCTCTTCATCGCTCCAGCGGAAAGTGGTCATCTGCCCGGCCTCGTCCCGGTACGCCGTCACCAGGCCCTGCGCATCCCACCAGTGGCAGCGCGTACGCCCCAGACTATCCGTCACGCACAGCGAACGTTCTGCCAGATTCCAGTCCAGTCGGTACTGCTCGCCGCTGTCCGTATGATGGCCCGTCACCCGCCACGCCGCATCGTCCGGGCCTTCAAACCACGCCCAGGAGTAGTAATACCGTTCGCCGCCCGGCTCCCGGTGCATCGTCATGCAGTCGTTGTCGTCATACGCAAACTCGCGCTGATACTGACCTGCGTTGTCCACCACCCCGTTCAGCCGCCCCGCCTCATCGTAACGGTAACACCGCAGCAGCTCCGGCTCCCCTTCCGGGTAATGGCGGAAGATGCGCGTCACGCGCTGCGGGTGCGCTGCCAGCTCATAGTGCAGCCGGATGCAGGGGCGCTGCCGATCGCCGCTGATTTCCACCAGACGCCCGTGGTTGTCGTAGGTCAGGTGCTGGCAGTTACTGTTGCGGTCGCCCAGCATTTTCAGCCGCCGACGCTGTGGGCTGAACGGGTCCGCTTCAAACAGCCTGTACACGCCGTCATCACTGCTGATAAGCCAGTGGCCCTGTTCGCTGCGCCGCACTGCCAGCCCCTCGCCGGGGCTGTAAAAACCGCTCCCCGGCTCCACCGCCTGCAGGTCAATTCGCCGTCCCATCGGGGCCACATACGTCATGCAGTTTTCATCCGGGTTGTCCGGCGTACGCTCCAGGCACACTTCATACAGCACGCTCCAGCCCCGCCCGAACATCCCCTCCGTCCGTTCATCACGGCTGCTGTAGGTCCGCTGCCACTCCAGCGGGAAGTGGCCGGGCAGACTGAAATCAACGTCATCATCGCCTGCCAGGTACTTGGCTCCGGTGGCGGCGTTTACCGGGCGGTTCAGCGCACTCCCCGCCTTCTGAACCATCATGTTAATGCCCAATCCCATCATAAAGCAGGCACTTTTAGCTGACGCCCGTCCGGGCTGCATGAACGTCAGCGCAATGGTGGTCACCAGGGTTATTTGTGACTTACCGCTTTTGATATCCCGTACCACCAGAAGCGGCCCGCCGATACGTACATCACCGGATACATGTACGCCGTTCTCAGGCTCATCCACCACTTTTGCCTCGCAGGTACAGCGTACCCCGCTGCGCGCCGCAGGCTGGCTGTTGATACGCACATCCCGCGTCCCTTCGGCGATATATTCTGCTGCGGGCGGCTCATCGTCGCCTTTGAACAGGTTCGACACGCTGCCGATAAGCGCGCTTGCCGCCTGAAAACCGGCTTCCAGCACATCGAAAGTGTTCATCGCCCCCAGTACCGTCCCCACCGGGTCATCCGTCAGCGCCTGCAGTTTCTGCGCCATAAACTGGGTGAATGAAGAGGGATGTTTGTGGCAGTCGATTTTATCATCCTGTTTCGGGTCAGACCCCGGATATGCCGTTGCCACCGTGGGCTGCCACATCTCTGAAATAAAGTGGCCCGTGTCGGAAAGCATATCGCCCGCCTCCGCCAGAGCATCATTTCCCAGCGAGGCCCATCCTTCCGCTGATCCCATCCGGCTCACCACGGAAACGACGCCCTTAGCCATATTCTCTGCCCGGCCTTTTACTGCATCCAGATATTCCCCAGCCACATCCCACATTGATTTGGCGTCCTGCCTGCGTTTTTCTTCTTCTGCCTCTGCCTGCGCCTGCGCATCCAGGGTTTCTACATCATGGCGTGATAATGCCGTTGCCGCCGCCCGCGCCGCCCGTTTGCTGTTAATCCGGGTGTCGCCTGAGCCGGTCAGGATATATCCCTCAATTTTCGGCGGAAAAAGGCTGTTGGCTATGTCTTCACAGGCTTTACTGATTTTCTCCCCGGCGCCACTCAGCAACATCGTCGCGCCGACCACGGTCCCCACAAGTAATACGGCGCTGCATCCCAGCGTTGCCACCGTAGCCCCCGTCGCCAGCGCCACAACAGCCAGTGCCGCAAAATCAATAACCGCATTGATGGCGAATTCCAGCGCACTGCCCACCAGATCTGCCAGAAAGGACGTATGCAGCAGCGCGTCGCCTTCCCTTGCCGCCCAGAATGCTTCTCCCATACCACACTCCCTGTGTTATTGTCCGGTTGCCGTGTTTTCCGGGTCCAACCTGAAACGCAGATTCTTTTTGATATCCGCCCAGCGCCCCCTATCCGCTTCGGTTAACGCTGTTGAGCGGGCATAGGTCAGGGCCATCATTACCCGGCTGCTCTGTAGCACAAATACCGCCTGGTACTGATATACATGCTCATTACCCCGGATGAACTGACTCTGTATTTCCAGCCCTTCCATTTTCCCGTCAATACCCAGCCGGACAACCTGTGCTGGCGTATAACGCAGTTCCTTAACCTGCTTTTCCAGTTTTTTCATCTGTTGTTCAACCTGGGACGCCAGTTCATCACCGTCCTGCATTTTGCCGCGGCTGATAATCAGCGCCGCATCCGGATCGCTCAGGCGGATCATATTGAGGGTGCTGTCCTGGGATATATTACCGGAGAAACTCAAGATGGCTTCGTTGATATAATAGTTCGTCATGATTATATAAAATCCTTTTTGGTCTGAAAGTGTTGATAAGTCCGGCACTAAAATAAAAACTATTCTTTGGGTGGGAAAGTTTCCTTAATTACTGCTGCCATTGCTGTTTTTTCTGACTCACCAAATGTTCCCACTTTGGGTTCTCTTTTATCCATATTTAAATCCAGCTGCCCTTTTATAGTATTAATCTGACCATCGGCATCTGTTGCAGTAATATTGAACGTTTTACAGGTTACGTAAAATTCCCCCTTACTGCTCATGTACAGAACGGTGTCACCACAACTCAGGGTAATAGAATCACCCGCTGCCAGATATAACTCTTTTACCGTCTGAATGGTTTTATTTCCTCCGGCCAGAGAGGTATCGTCATACTGAACTTTATGGTCGCGGACAGCGCCAATAGTGGCTATTTCTGACTGATCAATGACCTTAACCCGATTATTCCCCACCCAGTGACTTTCATTATTATTAACTTCAATACGCTGATCTTTTTCAGCATGTAGCCAGACCTCTTCACTACCGGGTTTATCTTCAAAACGCAGAGCGTTGGCATTGGTCGGTCCGCCGCCGATAGTGTGGCTGTATATCCCGCTCTGTGTTGCCGCGCCCGGCAGTCCCCACGGCGGCATGGTGTCCTGGTTGTAGGTACGCCCCACGATGATCGGCAGATCCGGATCGCCGTTTTTGAAATCCACCAGCACTTCCTGGCCGATACGCGGGATCTGGATCATCCCGAAGCCTTTGCCCGCCCATGGGTAGCTGACGCGTATCCAGCAAGAGCTGTTTTCATCCATTTTGCCGTAGCGATCCCAGCCAAACTGTACCTTTACCCGCCCGTACTGATCCGTCCAGATTTCCTGGCCCGCCGGGCCGGTGACGATGGCGCTCTGCGGCCCTTTGGTGTGGGGTTTGCTCACCGTCCGCTGCGGGCGGAACACCTCGCGGGTGGGGTGCAGTTCAAAACGGGTGGAAAAGGTAAAGTGCTGGTCCTGCCCGCTGTGCTGCGCGTTGTCCTGCACAAACAGCAAGGTCTGCATCAGCAGGTATTCCTGATTGACTTCGGCAGTGGGATAGTTTTCCAGCGTGAAGGTATAACCGGTCATGAGTGTGCGGATATTCCCTCCCCCCAGCACCCGACTGCCGGGGCTGCGCTGCGCTTCCATACGAATGCGCGTCAGCATCTCGCCTTCACTCTTGTCGAAGTAGTCTCCCGGCCACTCATAATGCTCGTAGGTGGCATGACCGGTTTCACGCGGGTTTGCCACCGTGTTTGCCAGCAATGAACGTGGCTTCGTAAAATCGAAATCATCCAGCACCCACTGGCCAGTCCGCAGACTCTCGTTTGCCGTGATAGTGTGGATAAACTCCTTGTCCAGCTTCAGCCCTTCCTGGTGCCACTCGACCAGCGGCGAGTCCGGACATGCTTTGTGGGCGCTGATGGCATCCGCCAGCACCAGCGTGTGGCTGTCCTCGCTGTGCTCAAACCACCAGTAGATGCCCCACTCCTGCATCAGTCGCTGAAGAAAATCAAAATCAGTTTCACCGTACTGCACCTGCCAGGTACGTACCGGGTAGCTTTCCACCAGCCGCTTTTCCACCGGGTAGGGGTATTCCGCCAGAACCTCATCCAGAATATCCACCACGGTTTTATTCTGGAATGCTTTGTAGTCGCTGGTATGGGTCAGCAGTTTTACCCACGGCTCCATACGCAGCTCATAGGTAACCGAACGCCCTTCATGGCCCACCACCCGCGCCGCCGTGACCAGCCCGCTGATATGTCGTTTACCGCCACCATCCAGTTCGATGTTGACGCACAGATCTTTGCCCACCATCGGTTTGAGCGGCAGGTTGGCCGCCGGGGAGACATAGCCCAGATTCAGGGTGTCGGGCGTTTTTAGCTGTACCACATAGCTGAACAGTTCACTTAATGTTTCGCCGCCGTCCAGGCTGGCGAACAGTAATGCGCCCGGCGGTACGGCGCTGCCGCTGACCGTCACATTATGCGCCCCCGGCCCGCCTGCAACAGCGGAGACGATGGCCGATACCGTATCCTGCGCCATACCTGCGGCGGCGGCAGCCTGCGCCGCTGCCACCGCGGCTTTCACCAGTCCTGATGGCTCCGGCAATGCGCCAAACAGCGATCCCGCAGCCTGTTCCACGGCGGCTTCCGCCGCATCGGCCACGCTTCCGGCGACTGAATCTGCGGTGACACCGCCACTTTCTCCGGTTATCGGCGGCGTGGTTGTCGTCAGCCCTCCCATACCGGATTTATTATTTGTGGATACAAAACTCATGGTAGTGACTCCTTTAATACCGGATTAAAATAAATAGACTCACCGTCAGGAAACAGTGCCCCGCACTTTATAATGCAACCAGCCTGTTATATTTAAATATTTACCAGAAGAGCAGGGTATATTGCTGACAAGAGCCATGAAAATAAAAACACAAAAATTAGCACATAACATAAATACTGAATTACATAAATAAGGAAATGAACATAACAATATTATGATTTTATTTTTATTACGCTTACCAGATTCGCATTGCATTTTATAGAAATTTGATTAATAACCAGCACACCGCCAGTCATATACTTTATCATTGGTGCTCATTACTTATCTGGCCACCATTGTAATCATTGTCAACCACAGCACGTCCAGACACGATAATTTCATCCGGTTTTAACGGTATTATTGTTTTGTTCCACCATTCGTTTGCTGACCAGAAACATACTTAACATTAACCGTAAATGTCTTTTCACCATTTTCTTTTTCCGTCTCCTGTTTCAGAATACGGAAAAACACCGGTTCCACTTCAATACAACCATGACTGTAACCTTTGGTGGAATCATGGATATAAAAACCACCCCGCTTGCCCCCACAGGCTTTTCGGGTCTTCTCATCCGCTGATTCCAGCCGGATACGGTTATATCCCCAGTTCGCCCAGTATATCTCACATGTTCCGGCAGCCTGGCCTCGCGGAATGGTACTCCAGCCCCATGATGGTCCCAGATCACAATCCGCAGCATTTCTTATCGGTGCCTCCCCCTGAAACTGAATAAACAATTTATAATTCCCTTCCGGTATCGCCGCATCCGGCACACACTGTTTATCTGGCCACTGTAAATCCGGTAACCCCGTGGTCGCCTTAAATATCCCGATACCAGGCCATGTCAGCTTTTGCCCGTCAAAAGTCAGTCTTACTGCCATCATCTTCTCCCTGACTATTCTGTGTATTACAGCGGTGGTGTACAACGTATCATTAGCGCCAGCTTCTGATCCCGTACAGACTGGTTATCCACCGATAATACAAAGCTGAAAGGATAACGTCCCTGCATCTTCGCCAGTGAGATATTCCCCTCCTGAAGGGAATATGCACTTCCGCGTCCGTAACCCTCAACATCCTGCGCCAGTAAGCTGGTATAGTTGATTAATGTTGAGAAACAGCCACATTCACCGGTACTTTTTTTCAGTGTGACCGTTGTTTTCAGAATGGTAAGGTTATCCATTTCCTGACGATGAACGGGATGGATATCCACACACTCCGCCAGCGGGTTATCAATGTTTACATCTGTTCCGCCCCAGGCAAATACGGGCAGGAACATTCCTGCACAGGCAGACATAAACAGAACCTCTACAGCGTACTTTTTCACAGCATCTGACCTCTATTTTCTTCATCCACCAGCCGCAGCGCATCCACATACCGCCCTTCACTGTTCTGCTGCCAGAACCAGCCTTGCCCCGGTGTTGCCTGCCCCAGCGTCTTACCCGGCCAGCCCGGCCACGGCAGATAACGCACGCCCGGCAGTTCTACTACCGGTGCTTCATCCGGCAGCCCGGTCAGTTCCCGGCTGCGCTGCGATGTTCGTCGTAACCCACGCAGCCACTGCGCCCACCACGGCCCCGGCTGCCACATCGCCCATAGCTGGTCCACCTGCTCCGTCAGCCGCCCGCGCCGCATCGTGTCCGGCGTGATATGCTGCGCCGCCAGCCTCGCCAGCCAGTACAGCCAGCCCTGCGTCTCCTGCAAACTCTCGTCCAGCCACTCCCGACCGCAGCGCTGGTAAATCACCAGCGGCCACGGGCGTCCCACGCTATCCCGTGACGCCATCAGCACTCCGGTCAGCCAGTCAGTCGTCCCCCCCATCGGCAAAAATCCCGGCGACATCACAAAGCTCCACGGCAGCGGATGGTGTTCCGGCGCGGGCATATCATGTTCGCCACGCGGCGACAGGTGCATCCAGCCGTCACGCTCTTCATCGGTCGTCTGGCCTTCCGGCAACACGATATGCCGCCCGCTGCCCACCCATGTCTGGCGGTTCAGCCAGTCCTGCCATATTCGTCCCTCTTCAGCGCCCACCCGCCAGCGCACATAGTCGCGCTGGTCCGGCAGCCTGCCGAACATCGCCGGGGCTGATACCACCGCTGGCCGGCGCATTACAACGCCCTCGCCGGACAACTGAAGTTCTGCAACAGCTCCCGGCTGACCGGGTTAAAATCCCGCCCGGCGGTGATTTCCAGCACCACCCGGCGACCGTCAAAATCATATTCCACCAGTTGACGCCCCCGCACCGCCGTTTCCTGTACCATTCCGGCGTCCAGCAGATGAAACAGCGCCCACGGCCCGCCAGTCAGTAGCGTTGAGGTATCCTGGCGAATACGCGGGCTGGCGGTGATTTCCGCCATCGAGCCGTTGCGCGGTCCCGGCCACGTCACTTTCAGGGGCCGGTCCGGACCATGGGCGTAGCGCAGCACCTGACCGTCGATATCAATCACCAGTTCCGTGATGGCCGGATCCATATCCACCACGCTAATCTGCATCGACCAGGAAAATTTTTTCCCGCCCTCGCTGTTAAAAAACACGCTGCGGATCTGCTTCGCCTGCTGAAACGGCGTTAAATCCGGCCCCTGCAACGTCATGTTGCCTTCGGTCGGTTTGTAGCGCCACGGATCGCTGGCGGTGTCCGCCAGCGGAGCCAGTTGTTTGCTCCAGAAAGCATCCAGTACGCCACCGCTGGCGAAGATGCGGTTAAAGTCCTCGGCGCTGACCTCCTGCGGACTGTCGGCGAACGGATAGCGCCCGTCGATGGCGTCACGGCAGTCGTCGCCCATCATCGCCTCCATCTGGGTGTTCAGCACATCGCCGGTCCCGGCGTTGATTTTGCGCGTTCCCTGCTTCGTCAGATCCAGCAGGATGTTTTTCAGCGGCGCAGGCAGTTTCGCCGCCTCCAGTTGCAACTTGTCTGCGGCAGTAATGCGCGCTGGCAACGTCCCCGCCGCCAGCGCGCTATCAGCAATGGTCAGTTGGGTGTAATACTCGTTGAGCATGGTCAGCAGCGAAGCGATCTGCATCGTCCCACCGCCGCTCTGTCCGCCGTCCGTCCGCCCGGCAATGACCTCGCGCAGCGCGGCGAAACGGTCATCCACCAGCGTTTTTTCCAGCCGTTCTTCCGGGTGAATATCCTGGAACAGTTTTGCCGTCTGTACCACTTTCCCCGCGTTACCGGATGCGCGCTGCGCCAGTTGTTTCTGTCTGGCCTGCGGGTCCGGCGGCGGCACCAGCGTGGTCTGCTCCACCACCGCTTTTCCCAGCCGCATCAGCGGTGAGTCCGGCGACGCCAGGGTGCGCAGCACCTGTAAATCATAAGCCAGGCCGGAACTGCCCTCTTCCCCGGCACTGTTGATACTATGGATACTGTCCAGAAAATCCTGCCAGCGGCGGGCATATTCCGTCAGGTACAAACGGCGGACTTCGCGGGCGACAGACTGCTCCTGCCCCGGTATCTGGCTGCGCAGGCTGTCAGTCAGCTTTTTTGGCGTACTCTCCCGGCCCATCACCCAGCCATCGTTCGCCGTCGCCGCCGCCACAAATTCCGGTAATCGTTTGTCGAACAGCTCCCGGTAACCTTCACGGGTAAAAATACCCGGCACGCCCCGATCCAACGGCGCGCCGTTGCTACGCACAAACACCGTTCCCGCATCCGCGCCGACGGCGCGTACCAGCGTGAACTCCTGCGGCGCTTCGCTCTCCATCGCCGCCAGCGCCCGCGCATAGATACGCTCGGTACTGGTGTGACCGTCGAGGAATGCCCGCGCCTGACGGATCAGCGCCTCATTTTTCTCATACGGTGAATGCACCACCCGGCTGCCGTCAAACAGCGCTTCGATATGCGTCAGCACGGCGGCGCGCCCGCCAAACCCGGCCACGCTGTCGCTGTTCCCCAGCTCGTTAATCACCCACGACTGGATCTCCGCCGCGTTGTATTTATCTTCGTGATCTTTATCCAGATTCAGTAGCAGATAGATGCGCAGGGCATCATACGCAGCTTTACTGTCCTGACGGGCAATGGCGTCCGCCAGCACATACTCCATCCGTTTCACCAGCGGCGGCAGCAGCAGTTGATCCAGCAGGCGGTTGTACAGCGACGCCACGCTGTCGGTTACCGGCGGTACGCTGTACAGGCCGTAGCGCCAGGTCAGCGGCGGCGCGTCCGGGTCCAGTTCCGGCCAGGCGGACAGTTCCCTTGCGCTGTCCAGCAGTGCCGGGACGGGAGCCATCGCCGGTTTACCGGTGTAGGCTTTCACCTCGCCGTCCAGCCGGGTCGCGCGGGCGCTGATTTCATTCAGATAGTCGCCGTTGGTCTGCTGGCTGGTCTGCATCCCCTGCCACAACAGGAATGCCAGCACCAGTACCAGCAGGTGCCCGCCGAGGCGCAGCAGGCGGTAACGCCAGGCCCACTGGAGGTTTGGCTCCACCAGGTGCGCTTCACGGAAAATAAACTGTGTCAGCAGGTCATGCAGAAAGTAGCTGCGGTTGCCGTCCGGCAGAGCGTGTGGGAGAGAGGCGGAGGATTCGCCACGGGCGGTTTTTATCGCCCGGACAAAGCGCTGCCAGATACTCAACTGGTCGGCCACGGCGTCGGCCTGCGCCTGCGCGGCACTGGTGAAAAACACCCCGCGCAGCGTGTTATTCAGTTGCGTGGCATCGAATTTTGAATCGAGGAAGATCTGTTCAATAGCCTCCAGCAACGGCTCGCCGAGGGCGGCGAACTCACGCGGGAAGGTATACAGCCGCTGGCGGCTTTTAAGGTCGTACTCTTCCTGTAACCGGGTATCCAGTCCCTGATCCAACCGCAGCGTCAGGCGCGCCAGCTCCTGCGCGCAGGCGGCATGCAGCGCCTGCGGGTCGCCCGTTTTTCGCCTGCGGCTGTACGGCAACGTAAAGCCCCAGATTTGTGCGCGAAGATGGCTGGTCAGCGTGCGAAAATACTCGCTGAACCCCGGCAACAAATCCATTTTAGTGACCACCAGATAGACCGGAAAGCGAATCCCCAGGGTCTCGCGCAGTTCTGCCAGTCGCGCCCGCAGAGCGGCGCAGGCCGCCAGGCGTTCCGCCGGTGACTGTGCGGTTAAATCCGCCACGTTTAGCGTCAGGATCACGCCGTTAAGCGGCGCGCCGGGGCGATGTTTACGCAGCAGACCGAGAAAGCCCTGCCACTCTCCGGCGTTACGCTGCGCGGCGCTCGCTTCGCCGCCGTCATCGTGGCGGGCGTAGCGTCCGGCGGTGTCAATCAACACCGCTTCGTTGGTAAACCACCAGTCGCAGTGTAGCGTGCCGCCACCCGGCACTGTCAGGATACGCGAGGTCTGCTCCATTTGCTCCGCCAGCGGGAACTGCAATCCGGTGTTCAGCAGGGCCGTGGTTTTGCCATCGCCGGGACTGCCGACCACCATGAACCACGGCAGCTCATACAGAAAGCCTTTTCCCTCGAAGATTTTACGCCAGCCAGGCATATCCACCCGCAACTGCCGCAGCTGCCGGATGGCCTGCGTGACAATATGGTTGACGGTGCGCAGGTCAGCTTTGATCTCGCCTGCCACCGGTACCTCTTCCCCGCGCGGATGCAGGAAGCGACGCAGCAGTTGTTCATCCATACGCAGCGCACGCCACAGCCGGTACAGGCCGTACAGCGCGTACATCAGCAGGATGAAACCAATCAGGGTCAGGCGGACCCACAGCGGCGCAAACGGATGGACATCGCCCAGGGCCAGCAGCGGTGTGACGAAGCCAATCGCCAGGCACAGGACACTGATGCCGATGATACTCATCGACCAGTTGACCAGCCACAGTACCAGCAGCATCAGCAACAGGGCAATGGTCACTACCCGGCTACCCACGGAGGCCAGCGGGCGCAGGGTATCAAATGACACCAGCGGCCCGACAAACCAGACCAGCAGCGCCAGAACCAGAACGCCCACAACCGCCAGCGCGCGCCGGGAAAAAAGCAGACTAAGAAATTTTTGCATTATATTTCGACTCGCCACCCAATAATCAATATTTTAAAATTCCCTGAATAAAGTAATATAACCATTAAATCTTACAGAACACTCATCAGCATTCATGAAGCTGGATGCAATGAAAATATCTTTTTCTTTATCTTTGTTAATATAGGTATATTTTGCCACGATAGATTTAACCTGATTTTCATAGTAACTATCGAAATAGGATTTTTTATCTAATATTGCCACTTTATTTTTGGCCTTATCTTTTTCATAATCCATCCTGGCCAGAGATTCTGCATAGACCTTAGATACAGGCGAGATATCAAGAATCTCTACCTTTGTTTTATCCTTTATAATAGCAGCGACATCTATATTCAGGTCATTTTTTATGGCATCAAATAATGATGACTCCATTGATGCTCCAACCGTAGCACACCCATAATCGTGCGCATAAGAAATGGCAGGAACACCCACCAACAGACAGACCATTATCTTAAACATATCAATCCCTTACTACCAAGACTTTACCACCAAGACTTTACCACCAAGACTTTATCTGAACTGGCAGCGATAACATTATCACAGGGTATACCTGTCACATTTCAGGTTACATGTGCGCTGGCTTTACTCTCTTACCCCAGTCACGAACTAATGTACGTTCCTGGGGATTCACTCCCTTGCCGCCTTGATGCAACTTGAATGATTTTATATATTACAGGGATACTCTATTAATTTATTTATGATAAGTTCAGCCGCGCGAGAATTAAGTTCTTTATGTGTTTTATTTTTAAGAAAAACATAGACAATTTCATTTAATGTTAGCGTCTTAAATAAATCGTATCCACACCATAGTTTTTTCTCCGTTGCATCCTCCACGCCAAGCAGATAGATACCCGCCCTGAGTTTATCCAGTTGATTACCAGATACCCAAAATTTAAAAAAGTCATTACCTGAAAGATTAAGCGCATCCGGCGTCAGGGATAACACAGGAGATGACCGGGAAGCAATTTTTACGGAGGGTTCAGTCCCCTGACAGGGGAAATTTTTAACTAATGCTTCCTCTATCAGCACCGAAGCTCTTGCATCAGGCTTTTTCACAGAGTACCGATCAAGCCAGGCCAGCACAGTATGGTTTATTGTTATACTGTCAACCTGACCATATCCACACCACGTCTTACCTTCTGTGGCATCCGCTACCCCCAACACATACATCAGTGTATTATCTTTTTCCTGTAAGTTATCACTGGCATAAAATCCCAGAAAATCCCGTATACTGAGGTTGACATTATCGGGGGAAATGAATCCTGCGTTAATCAGGGACCCGGCAAAAACGCCACCGGGTAATAAACAACATAAAATGATCAAAAAAACACGGATAGATCGTTTTATGTGATATGTCGCTGAGATCCGATAATAATCCCCCGTCACGCCACATACTGCCGAATGATGAGACACATCATAGGTTGATTTTTTCATCATTCATTCACTCCACTACCAGAATTTCCACCCGACGGTTTTTCGCCCGCCCGGCTTTACTGCCGTTATCCGCCACCGGCACCGTATCGCCCTTGCCGACGATATGTACCCGTCCGGCAGGTACGCCGCCGGAGGTCAGCAACGCCGCAACTTCCGCCGCCCGTTTTTCCGACAGCACCAGGTTGGATGGGAATTCAGCCGAATGAATGGGCTGGCTGTCAGTGTGACCCGTTACAGTGACTGCGCCGCCCACGCGGGCGATTTCCCGCGCCGCTTTGTTAATCACTGGCCGGATTGCGTCACTCACCGTTTTCTGTCCCGACACAAACATGGCGTCGCCACGGAAGACCACCCTACTGTGCTGGTCATCTTCGTCCACGGTCAGCAGGCCACGGGCGATTTCGTTTGCCAGCAGGATTTTCAGCCGCAGCTTATGAACCGGCACGGGCGGCGGCGGCAGTTTTATACCAATCGCATCAATATGCTGTTGTACGGTGACGGTCTGCACATCCATCCGGTGGCTGTAAAGGCCAAATAGCGTCAGCATCGCCAACAGGGCTATCCCGGCGCTCAGCCAGACCGGCACCCGGCGCATCCGCCGCAGTCGTCCGCTTATCGCCCCCTGAAAGTCAGGCGAGAGCGCGGGCATAACCGGATCGCGACGCTGTGAAAGCTGTGTCAGCAGTTGCTGGCGAATATTGTCCAGTTGCTTACGCCCGTCTGGCTGCACGCTGTAGCGGCCTTCAAATCCCAACCCCAGCAGGTGGTAGATAACCTCCAGTACGTTGCCATGCTCCTGGAAGCTGGCCGCCAGACGCCCGATGATCTGGAAAAGTTTTATCCCGCCTTCGCTTTCACCATGAAATGTTACCAGCAGGCTTTTTCCGGCCCAGACGCCGCGCCGTCCCCAGGTTGTGTTATTGGCGGCTTCATCAAGCGCCGTACACAGGCAGTAACGTACCGCCAGTACGTGCTCGCGCCGCAGGTTCGCCTGATCGCATAATGTCTGGTACAGATGCATCTCGCGTACCAATAGATTACGGTAAGGCTCTACCAGGGCCGCATCCAGTTTAGCGGGCATGGCTGCGAGAGCGCACAATAAAGGCCGGGCAGCGGCGAGCAACGGGTTAGCCGCCGCGCTGATTTCAGCCAGCCGGAGTTTGCTGTCCGGACCGTCTTCAACGATGACATTGAGTTCCGTGCGCTGGCTGGTGTGTACCGGCGTTTCATATTCACTGTCCTTATGCTCCGGCGTGGTGGACAAAAAGGACATCATGTCCGCCGCTGGCGGCGTCAGGGTACTGTCTGTCATTTATTGCGCACTCCCCACAGTTCTGTCTCCAGCCCCGGAAATTCCCCGGCGGTATGCATGGCCATCCCGCCGTAACGGGCAATGTGTTCCCACAATGCTCCCTCGCGGCGGATGTCGTAATAGATGTATCCGGCCTGAAACGGGATTTGGCGCGGTGGTACAGGCAGAACCTGCAAAGCCAGCCCCGGCAGATGCGAGCGGATCAGTTCCGGCAGGCGATCGGATGGCCCGATTTTGGTCTGGGCGGCAAAATGTTGCAGTAGCACATCGGTCGGCATTGAAGCCTTTATCGCCAGTACCAGAGTGCTGAAATCGGCAAGATCGGAAGGAGCCACCACCGCATTCAGGATGCCGTAAGTCCCCTCTTTCAGTTCGATGCGCTGCGCGCCCCGGATCAGTACCGCATTCAGCAGGAACTGCACCTCATCAACCAGCGATTTCAACCCGGCATAGGGCGTCAGGTGTTTGTACTCTTTGTATTCAGCGGGCCGTCGCGTTTGTGGACGCACATAGGTGGAGAGTTCCCCGGCCAGTTCGGACAGGTAGCGATACAACACTTCCGGGGCCAGCGGGGTTTTCGCCAGGTGAGTCAGCAGCGGCTCAAAGCGATTGAGAATTTGCAGCAGCAGGTAATCGGAGACCTCCGCTGCTTCATGGCCGTGGTTGTCGCTGCCGGTCAACCGTTCCGCCAGCGAATCGGCCCGCATTCGGATGAGATCGTTGATCCACGACAGCCAGGTACACATCAGTGAACTGGCCTGATAATTAATGATGGGCGGGATCAGGTCGTGGTCGATATCTATCCGCCCGTCAGGGTTTAGCCCGGTGATGCGGGTCAGCGGCAGGCCAATCCAGGCGCCCGTCACCGCTTTTTCCGGCAGCAGCCGCAGGCGCAGGTGACTGAGCTGTAATAACTGCGCGCCACGTCCCAGCGAGTTGGCGTCGCGGATGTCGTGTTCATGTACCGAGAAACGCGCCAGTGATTCCGGGTTATTGTCAAACGTGGTTTCTTCGCTGTTCGGCGCGCGTACCGGTACCGCCAGACAAATCTGCTGGTTCAGGTGCTCCGGCAGGATGGTCAGCGGCGGCGGCAGCGGGGTGTGGTCCGGTGCGTTAAACGGCGTGCCGTCAGGAAAAATCCCTGATGCCTCTTTCAGTATCAGTTTACCGATGTTCAGCGCTTCGCCATCAATATTGTAGTGGCTGAATCCCCAGAAAAAGGGGGTCAGCGGCAGGCTGCGGTAATGCATGACGTGTTCCAGATAACGCTCTTGCTGCTGAAACATCTGCGGCAGTAAAAATTGTCCTTCACTCCAGACTACGCGGTCATTCCAGCTCATAATTCATTTATCCCGTTCCGTAATTACAATGGCGCTTTGTTCCAGTTCCGCCTCCAACTGCACTTTTCCTTTCCCCGGTATGAGGCTGCTGTACCAGGCTTTTTCCGGGGCTTCCGGGATTTTATAGGTTACCCGCCAGACCGATTTGGCCAGGTTACGGTATCCGGCCAGTACGCCGATTGCCGTGGTCTGCGCATTCAGCGGGCGACGCAGTTTTTTCTCTTCGCCGGGACGCAAAATAAAGCTGTCGCGACGCACTAAATCGTCGGTAAGGACGGATTTGTCGTTGTCATGGAGCGACCAGTAATCAGCTGTCGTGAAAGCGGCGTCATTTTTTAGTTCATAAACACGTATCTCAATGGGCGCGGCCTTCTTCTGATTGTCAGGATTCACCTTATCGGAGGCTTTCACGCTCAGGTCGAGTCGCTGTGATTCGAGGTCAGGTAACGCATCGCTACTGCCGCATCCGGAAAGCAGGAGCAGTGCAAAAGGCATAGCTACCGCACATAACCACCGAGTGGGGTTACGCCATTCATTCACTGTAAATTCCTTTAAAATCAAAATAATAAATCCGGCCAGATATAAATCTGGCCGGAAAAACAGCCGTTAAATTTCTTTGTTGGCCTTGAAGTCGTAGCCTGCGGTGATGGTGCCGCCGCTGCCACCCTGCTGGTTCTGCACCACGTATTCCTGCTTCACGGTGCTGAAGGAGAGTTCAATTGATTCGCGAGACGCAATTTCCCCTCCCTGGCTTCCGCTGGGCGATACCATTGCAATAATCAGATCTGTGAAAGTGTACTTGAGGTACTCCAGCGGATTGCCGCCAGCCTTACGCATAACCAGAATGGCCTGCGGAATGTGCTTACCGGAAGAGCAGTATTTGAACAGGTTCGGGCTGGCGCGATCGATGTAATGTTCAAATGAAAGATTAGTGACGGAGACCTTACCGGAACCGAGACCGCTACCGGCGTGCATGGTGGATTCCTGATGAATATTCCAGCGCCAGCTCAGTACTTCAATTTCATTTTTGTGTTTGTCATCCATTGACTCGCCGTCAATGCCGTCAATTTTCAGAAAAATGTCATAAGACATATCTACTATCCTTTTAACTACCTAAATTAAGCCCTGATTTATCTGCTTTATTAGGTGAACAGATTAACTATTCCTGTACAGCTCTTTCTTACCCATAAATTCATCAGAGCAAGAGAACGTATGCTTTTAATATCTTTGAATTTTACTTCTCGACACGCCTTTTAATTAATTCATTTAATTCCCTGTCATGGATAAAATCTATGCACTTCATGGTATTAAAATCTGATGATATCGAACCGTTATATTTCAACCCTGAATATTTTTTCGCAATCTCATCAATTTCATGGTAAATCTCCACAGATTGTTTACCATATTCAAGGTAAGCACTGGCCGTAGCTCTGGCATCGTTTTTAACGACATCATCTTTGTATACTAATGCCAGACAATGACTCAGCGCCCAATTTTTTAAGAGTTCCGACTGTGAATATTGTGTGGTCAATGCTTCTTGTGCAAAGGATGGCTGCCATACCAGCATTCCACTTATGCTGAAAGTAACTAATATTAACCATTTCACGGCAGTATCCACAGAGTCCCAACTTCAGGAACAAATGGTCCATTATCTGGGTCATTTAATAAGTGGCACTGATCTGAACAGATACTGCCATTCCATAATGTAACGTGTCCTCTGGCATTGCTCCAGCCATGCCCTTTTACTACGATAATTCCTTTCTTCCCGATAAAGTCACTCTGTTTCGGATTATTAACAATAAGATCAGGCTTGCCCATAGTATGAGTAAGATAATCAATCATATCATTCACGCGATAAATATAGAATTTATTATCGGCACCACTAACCTTTGCATACGGAGAGTTACGGGCTATTGGGAACCCTGTCGCATTCAAAACATAGCTCATTCGAATAGGGCAGGCATTTTGAAAATAACCACCAGTTATATTTTTCCCAACGTTTCCACCAATAATGCTACCCACATCAGCGACGGAATGATTCACCTTCCTAAAAGCTAACCACGCTTCATTGAATGAAGGTCTGTTCATTTTGCTTAACCTCTAAAAATTCTGTGTAGGTCATTAATTCTCAACACGTATCTTCATGGACGCCGCTTTCTTCTGATTGTCAGAATTCACCTTGTAAAACGCTTTCACGCTCAGGCCAGGCCGCTGCGATTAGGGGTCAGGTAGCGAATCGCTACTGCCGCATCCGGAAAGCAGGAGCAGTGCAAAAGGCATAGCTACCGCACATAACCACCCAGTGGGGTTACGCCATTTATTCACTGTAAATTCCTTTAAAATCAAAACAATAAAACCAGCCAGACATAACATCTGGCCGGAAAAACAGCCGTTAAATTTCTTTGTTGGCCTTGAAGTCGTAGCCTGCGGTGATGGTGCCGCCGCTGCCGCCCTGCTGGTTCTGCACCACGTATTCCTGCTTCACGGTGCTGAAGGAGAGCTCCACCGTTTCACGGGAGGCGATTTCACCATCGTGGCTGCCGCTCGGGGAAACCACGGCGACAATCAGGTCGGTGAAGGTATACTTGAGGTACTCCAGCGGATTGCCGCCAGCCTTACGCATAACCAGAATGGCCTGCGGAATGTGCTTGCCGGAGGCGCAGTATTTGAACAGGTTCGGGCTGGCGCGATCGATATAGTGATCAAAATCCAGGTTGGTGACGGAGACCTTACCGGAGCCGAGGCCGCTACCGGCGTGCATGGTGGATTCCTGATGAATATTCCAGCGCCAGCTCAGTACTTCAATTTCATTTTTGTGTTTGTTATCCATTGACTCGCCATCAATGCCGTCAATTTTTAAAAAAATGTCATAAGCCATTTTTATATCCTTATTAAGTTTTACTTAAAATAAACCTGATTTTATCTATATCTTTTTGTTTATAGATAAATCATTGCCGTACAGAATCCTTCTCCAATAACTTCAGGAGAACAGAAGACTGTATATTTTTCCGGTACCGATAATGTATTTAGTTATTTTATGAATTTGCATTATTTAATGCATATGAATAATGCTTCATAACTTCCGATAATAAAAACCATAACCTGTACTGAAATTTTCACGTCTCAAATCGCTAATTACAGATAAAAGATATAGACTGGTCTTCTGGCGATCCCTCAAAATTATGAGTCTTACAGCGAGTAGAAGAAGCAGGTATTGGTTGCGTCAACCATATCTGTTCATGACCATAAATACACGAAACCCAATAGCGATCGGTTTCTTTATCGCTAACACGTTCTGTTTCCCATACAGACCAATTTTCACCGTTTACTTTTTTAGTCTCTGGTTTGAGATCCATCAGGTTTTCAGGTTTACCCTGCGTTACCCCAATACTACTTAACCATAAACGCGACATATATCGGGGAGAAAGCTGCCACGGCGCTGGGACATCAGACTTCAGGCTCACAGCAGAAGACTGAGTATCAATAACAGCCGGACAACTGACTTCCCAGGCTACAGCATATTGTGAAAAGAGCAGAACAATACCAGGTAACAGATGAAAAGTTGGGCTTATGGTCATAATATGTATTTCCTACTCAATGATATAAAAAGCTTCGGCATTGTTACTGGCATTCGGATATGTGTCATCATTACGTACCCCACCTTTACGAGAAAGTGAGCGGGACGAAATTCTTTTCTTCATATCCCTCTTTATATTCTCTATCTTCTCTGTCTTCACTCGCTTAAACATTCATAAAATATATATCAGGCATTGCCCTGCTTCACTGACGGCAGTTTTGTCACCAGGCGCAGCGATCCCGTCAGCCCTTCAAGCTGGAAATGCGGACGCAGGAAGAATTTCGCGTCGTAATAACCTGGATTGCCTTCCACCTCTTCCACCACTACCTCTGCGGCAGCCAGCGGACGACGGGCTTTGGTTTCTTGCGAGGAGTTCACCGGATCGGCGTCGACATAATTCATAATCCATTCATTTAGCCAGCGCTGCATATCCTCACGCTCTTTAAAGGAACCGATTTTGTCGCGGACGATACATTTGAGGAAGTGAGCGAAGCGCGAGCAGGCGAACAGGTACGGCAGACGGGCGGACAGGTTGGCGTTGGCCGTCGCGTCCGGATCGTAGTATTCCTGTGGTTTTTGCAGCGATTGTGCGCCGATAAAGGCGGCATAGTCTGAGTTTTTACGGTGGATCAACGGGATAAAACCGTTTTTCGCCAGTTCAGCCTCGCGGCGGTCAGAGATGGCGATTTCGGTCGGGCATTTCATGTCCACGCCGCCATCGTCAGTCGGGAAGGTATGGCAGGGAAGATTTTCCACCGCACCGCCTGATTCCACACCGCGAATCAACGTACACCAGCCGTAGTGTTTGAAGGAACGGTTGATGTTTACGCCCATCGCGTAGGCCGCGTTGCTCCAGACGTATTTGGTATGGTCAGAACCATCCGCATCTTCTTCAAAATCAAACTCGTCCACCGGGTTGGTTTTTGCGCCATACGGCAGGCGGGCAAGAAAACGCGGCATCGTCAGGCCAATATAACGGGAGTCTTCGCTAGCCCGCAGCGAGTTCCACGGCGCATATTCCAGGTTCTGGGTGACGATTTTGGTCAGGTCGCGGGGATTCGCCAGCTCCTGCCAGGAGTCCATTTGCAGTACCGAGGGGGAAGCCCCGGCAATAAACGGCGCATGGGCCGACGCGGCGACTTTGGCGATAGAGCCAAGCAGATCCACATCGGGCGGTGTATGGTCGAAGTAGTAATCCGCAATGATACAGCCATAAGGTTCGCCGCCTAACTGGCCGTATTCAGCTTCATACAGTTTCTTGAACATCGGGCTTTGATCCCAGGCGATGCCCTTGTAACGCTTCATGTTGCGCCGCAATTCATCTTTTGACAGATTCATGAAGCGAATTTTCAGCTTTTCGTCGGTCTCGGTGTTGTAAACCAGATGCTCCATACCGCGCCACGAGGATTCCAGCTTCTGCCAGTCGGGATGTTGCAGGATCAGTTTGATCTGTTCGGTCAGTTTAAAGTCGATCTGCGCAATAATAGCGCTGATGCTTTTATAGGCGTCATCGCTGACGGTGATCGTGTTCGCCAGCGCCTGTTGCGCCAGCGTCTGCACCGCGGCTTCCACGGCTTTTGCCGCCTGGGTAGTCTTGGGTCGGAAGGCCTGATTCAGCAACGCATCAAATTCACCGGATGCGGAGACGGTATCCTGAGCAACCGCGTCGGTTGCCTGCATATTACTGTTTGCCATGAAAATTCCTTAAAAATTCGACGTTATTCCGCTGATTCATTATCCGCTGACACACCTTGCTGGGTAGCGGCCGGTTTCGGCGCATTCGCCAGCGTTTTCAGCAGAGTCGGGTCCTGCAACAGTTTATTGACCAGATTTTCCGCCCCGGCCTTGCCATCCATGTAGGTCTGGAGGTTCGCCAGTTGAGTGCGGGCTTCCAGTAACTGGTTCAGGGCGTCCACCTTGCGGGCAATCTGTGCCGGCGAAAAGTCGTCCATATTTTCCAGCGTGATATCGACCATCAACTGACCTTCACCCGTCAGCGTATTCGGCACAGCGAACGCCACGCGCGGCGCAATGGCTTTCATGCGCTCATTGAAGTTATCAATATCAATATCGAGGAATTTGCGATCCGTCACCGGCGGCAGTTCTTCACGCGGTTTCCCAGCCAGATCGGCCAGCACCGCCATCACGAACGGCAGCTCGATTTTTTTCTCAGAGCCGTAAATCTCTACGTCATATTCAATCTGCACGCGCGGCGCGCGGTTGCGCGCGATGAATTTCTGCGCGCTATTGTTGATAGCCATAATCCTTCATTTCCTTTTTAGTCAACTGGTTGCCGCCAAGGGAGCGGTATACCGGTACAGTTTTTAAAATCGCACTACGGACACTTCGAACGGCCGGTTTCAGCAAACGATCTCAAAAACAATCTGCTCATCACCATTAACGCCGATATCAATTTGCCTGATAGCGGCTTTTTCCGTCATGGCCTGCAACCAGTAGCGCGACAGTTGCGGCAGGATGTGCTGTTCGATGTAGCCAATCAGCAACCGCGCGCCCGTTTCATGCATTGGACAGCACGCCACAATATGTGCGACCAGTTCCTCGCTATACGTCAGCGTCACGCCGTGCTGTTCACTCATCCGCGCCACCAGCCGGTCAAGGTGCAGATGGGCAATCACGCCACGCGACGTTTCGTCCAGCGGCAGGTAAGGGATCACCGTCACGCGGCCCAGAAATGCCGCCGGGAAATGCTTGCGTAATTCCGGCATTAGCGCCTCTTTAAGCCCCGTAGCGTCGGGCATTAAAGCCGGATCTTCACACATCTGGCTGATGAGGTCGGAACCCACGTTGGTGGTGAGTAATAGCGTGGTGTTTTTGAAATCGACATGTGTACCCTCACCGTCCTCCATCTCGCCCTTGTCAAACACCTGATAGAAGAGTTCATGGACGTCATGGTGCGCTTTTTCGATCTCGTCGAGCAGCACTACGCTCCAGGGGTGGCGACGCACCGCTTCCGTCAGCACACCACCCTCGCCATAGCCCACATAGCCGGGGGGCGCGCCTTTCAGCGTGGAAACGGTGTGAGCCTCCTGGAACTCGCTCATATTGATGGTAATCAGGTTCTGCTCACCGCCGTAGATAGCCTCCGCCAGCGCCAGCGCGGTTTCGGTTTTACCGACACCGGACGGCCCGGCCAGCATAAACACGCCCACCGGTTTGCGTGGATCGCCCAGTCCCGCCCTGGCGGTCTGAATACGTTCACCAATCTGCGCCAGCGCGCCGTCTTGCCCGGTAACGCGTTGCGCCAGTCGGGCAGGCAGTTCCAGCACCTGGCTGGCCTCATCTTTCACCATGCGCCCGGCAGGAATACCGGTCCAGTCGGCGACAATCGCCGCGACCACCGCCGCGCTGACTTCCGGGAACACCACCGGCGCGTCGCCCTGCCACTCCCTTAGCGCCGTTTCGGCCTGTTGCAGCGTGGTTTTGTCATCAGCATCAGACTCTGCGACACGCAGTTCCTGCAACGTATGTACCAGTTCCAGCTCCCGCTGCCAGCGGGAGCTGGATGCAGTCAGTTCATTGTTGAGCGAGAAAATTCGCGCCGTCAGCGCATCGCGCCGCTCATCTGACTGAATCCCCATTTTTTCCTGCTTCTGCAACAGCGACCGTTCCATTTCCGCCGCTTTTAGCTGCTGGCGCAGGAACTGTACGCTGGCAGGCGGCGTGTGCAGCGTCAGCGCCACGCGGGCTGCGGCGGTATCCAGCAGGCTGATAGCCTTATCCGGCAACTGCCGGGCGGGAATGTAGCGGTGAGAAAGCTGTACCGCCGCACGTACCGCCTCATCCAGAATCAGTACGTTGTGGTGTTTTTCCAGCGTATCCACCAGACCACGTACCATTTCCATTGCGGGGATCTCTTCCGGTTCGGCAATCTGCAACACCTGAAAACGCCGGGTCAGCGCCGGATCTTTCTCAATATGGCGCTTGTATTCGCTCCAGGTGGTGGCGCCGATAGTCCGCAGGGTGCCGCGCGCCAGCGCCGGTTTCAGCAGGTTAGCGGCATCGCCCGTGCCGGATGCGCCGCCCGCGCCCACCAGAGTGTGAACTTCATCGACAAACAGAATAACCGGCTGCGGCGAGCGCCCGGCCTCTTCCAGTAACCCTTTCAGACGCGATTCAAACTCGCCTTTCATGCTGGCTCCGGCCAACAGAGCGCCAACGTCCAGCGCCAGCAGCCGTACTTCCCGCAGCGCGGGCGGCACTTCCCCCTGCGCAATCGCGAGGGCAAAACCTTCGACGACCGCCGTCTTTCCGACGCCCGCCTCACCAGTCAGTAGTGGATTATTCTGGCGACGGCGCAGCAGAATATCCGTCATGGTGCGGATTTCATGCTCACGCCCCGTCACCGGGTCGATTTTGCCGTCGCGCGCCTGTGCCGTCATGTCCTGACAGTATTTTGCCAGCGCGGATTTACCGTCCTGCCCGCCGTTGGGAATCGCCTGACTGCTTTCACCGGGAATGGCTGATGCCAGGCCGGAGCCGTCGTAAGGGCGCTCCTGCGCTTCCGGCGATGTTTCGATCAACGAGGGCAGTATTTCCGTCAGTTCATCAACCGGAAGCGTGGCCAGCGGCGCGCAGATACTGCTCAGTACCCGACGCAGTTCTGGCGTGGTCAACAAGGCCAGCAGCAACCAGCCGCTGCGAATTTTGTTATCGCCGTAACGGACGCTCGCCAGCATCCAGGCCTTTTCAACGCTGAGATCGATATGGTGAGAAAAATCACTAATGGCGCTGGCCCCGGCGGGCAGCATATCCAGTTGCCGGAGTAACGCTTTCTCCACATCAGAAAGAGGGATCTGGTAATGCCGAAGAACGTGGAGAATATCGTTATCGGGCTGCTGTGTTAACTGGTGCAGCCAGTGAGTCAGCTCAACCCAGGGATTAGAGCGTAGTTTGCAAAATGCCGTTGCCGATTCCAGCGACCGGAATAGTGGGCCGGCCAGTTTTCCATACAACGCACTGCGTGAAACAGGAGTTTCCATGTGTTATGCCTTGTGACATAAAAATTCATAAAAATAATGCATCAATGCATATAAATATATAAACAATTCTTTATTGATAGCCTCGAAAAAATATCGAAACAAAACAATGATACAGATCAGGGACTAATTAGCAACCAAGCCGTTAATATTAAATAATCAATGAACAGCAAGATAAAAATCGCAATTGCAGAATTAAAAGAAATAATATTTCAAAAAAGACATCTATGCATACAACAATGCATTCACGACGAAAATAATAAAAAGGGTGTCATCAATAATGACTCCCTATGAATTTAGTTAAAATTATTTATGAATTAAAAATCCCTAAACGTTTCCTCCAGAAAAATAAATACATTTAAGGGACATAATGAAACAAGACATGTGGGAATTACGGAAAATACAGTCGCAGGGTATAACGGATAACGCACAGTATCCCGCAGGGACATACATCGTATTTACTGCCGCCGCCCCCTACATTCCGCTTTTTGAGCAACATGGGAAAGACGATATCGCGCTCAGTCTTGTTCGCCACGAAGAGGCGTGGTGGATTGTTAATCACTCCGATGAACTGTGCTGTGCCGTCAATGAGCAGGTGATGGAACCTCATCACCGTATGCGGCTGAATGATGGAGATACGATTGAATGGGGTCTGTCATCCTGGTGCCTTGCCCGCACCAATGATGAGTCCCGTCCCGATGTTTCGTTTCCTCAGTTGGTTCAGTCATCTGAATCCGTTGCTGAGTACCTGGATCTGGACTGGTTTAAACAACAACAGCTCAATCCGCAGAACCCGTTCGATATTATTCCCGTCCGGGAAACCGCATCCTCTTACACCGGCCATGAAGCGGATAGCACGCTACACCAGCTTTACCAGGAATATCAGCAGGCATTGCGGCCCTCCGGGCAGGAAAAGCCCCTCCGTGATAAACCGTTTCCCCGAAATGAAGACGCTGTCACCCAGGATTTGACGTCGTTATACGATAAAAAGGGCGACACCGACACGTTACAGGATATGGTGGCAGGCGCGCCCGGTATTGATGCCATTCTGGATATGCTGGACACGACCGGTGAGGGTGAAATGCACTGGCTGGCGATGGAATCAATGCCCGATATCCTGCAACTGCTCTCGCCGGAACTGGGGGGGAAAACCGCACATAGCGAGATACTGCCCGATCTGACCCGCCGCGAGCATCGTATTATTGGCATCGACAGCCACTACCGAATCACTCCGACACAGAAAAATGGAAATACCGCCCATGAAAAAAACTGACACGCTTCCTGCTACCCTGTCCGCGCTGCTACAGGAATACTCTATTGCGGAGGGGATTCAGATGGCGGAGCAGCAGGTTCGGGAAAATCCGGCGAAAGCGCTCTGCCGCCACAGCCTGTTTCAGTTGCTGTGTGTGGCCGGAGACTGGTCGCGGGCGCTACACCAGCTTCAGCTATGCGCCAGGATGGAGGCCAATTATACCCAGGAGGCCCGGCTGTACCGGGAGCTGGTTCGCTGCGAAATGTTCCGCCACACCGTTTTTCAGGGTGAACAACGACCCGGTTTTCTTCTGCCGCAGCCCGTTTGGGTGGAGTCACTGCTGGCGGCACTCGCCTGTCATGACGATACCGGCGAGGTTGATAAACACCGTAATACCGCACTGGAAGCCATAACAGATACTGGCGGACAGTGGAACGGCGGCGCATTTGACTGGGCGAGCGACAGCGATTCCCGCCTTGGCCCGGTACTTGAGCTGGTCACCGGCGGCGTGTATATCTGGCTGCCGTTTTCGCAAATACGCTCGCTGGAATCGCCGCAACCGGCGCGCCTGACCGATCTGCTGTGGAAACCCGTTAATATCACCCTGGTGAATGGCGATACGCACGGCGCCTGGCTCTTTACCCGTTACAGCGGTTCGGAAAGTGCATCCGACGCCCTGCGTCTGTGCCGGGAAACCGCCTGGCAGGACGGCCCCGGCGAAACCACCGTGCGGGCGCTGGGGCAGAAAGTGTGGCTGACCAGCCACGGCGATATCAGCCTGCTGGACATGGCCCATTGTACCTTTCATGCTCAGGAAAACGATGGCGCATGAGCACGTCTCGTTTTACACCCGCTAACCACCTGCTGCCCACCCTATTTGATCGGCTGTGTGACAATGCTCCGTATCAGAAAATTGACCGGGATATCAGCGTCACGCCGGTACAACTGAAGGAGATCATTCGTCGGGATCTCTCCTTTTTGCTCAATACCATTAGCCACGAAGGTGACATCGACGCCCGGCGCTATCCGCAGGCGGCGGCGTCAGTGCTCAACTATGGCCTGCCGCCGCTGGCGGGCAGCTTTATGTATGAGCATAAGTGGGACGATATCAGCGAGGCGATCCGGCGCGCCATTATCCGTTTCGAACCCCGGCTGAACGCCGCCACACTCAGGGTCACGCCCTTGCTCGATAAAACCCGGCAGGGTAGCTATAACACGCTACAGTTTGAAATTCGCGGACAAATTCTGACGCAGCCGTATCCCACGGAGTTTCTGGTACGCAGCGCGCTGGATATGGAGCTGAGCCGCATTACGTTCTTTTAATACAGGGCATTATTCATGGATCCACGGCTACTGGAGTATTACAACCGCGAACTGAGCTACCTGCGGGAGACCGGTGCTGAGTTCGCCACCCTCCATCCCAAAATTGCCGCCCGACTGGGGATGCAGGGAACCGATATTGCCGACCCGTATGTGGAACGCATGATCGAGGCGTTCAGCTTTCTGAGCGCCCGTACTCAGCTAAAAATTGACGCCGAGTTTCCCCGCTTCACACAGCGGTTACTGGAAGTCGTCAACCCCAATTACGTCACCCCCACGCCATCGATGGCAGTGGTAAAGCTGTATCCCGATACGCAGGAAGGCGACCTGGCGAAAGGGGTCACCGTGCCGCGCGATACCGCGTTCGTTTCCCCTATCCCGGAAGGCGAAAATACCGCCTGCCAGTTTCGCAGCAGCCAGGACGTCACGCTGTGGCCGCTGTCCATCGAGGAGGTACGCCTGACCGCCGCGCCGCCGGATATGCCCGCCCTGCACCGCTATCTGCCGCCTAATATTCATGTCGCCGGGGCATTGCGCATCACCCTGCGAACCTTCGGGGAACTGACTTTCAGCGAGCTGGCCGGTCCGGCACGGCTGCCCTTTTACCTCTGCGGCGAAGAACGCATTGCGTCACACCTGTTTGAGCTGCTGCATACCAGCGCCGTCGCCACACTGGCCGGTGAACCCGGTCACTTTGACGGCGAACTGAATGTGAATCTTCAACACCCGGTGGCGCACGAAGGGCTGGAGCCAGGGCAGGGGCTGCTGCCGCTCGCCTGGAACGTGTTTCACGGCCATAATCTGCTGCATGAATTTTTCGCCTGTCCGGAACGGTTTTACTTCTTCACCCCGACCGGATTGTCTGCCGGGTTACAAAAGGTGCAGGGCAATGTGGCGGAAATTGTCATACTGCTTAACCGCCTGCCGCCGGACTGGCTGATTCATCAGACGGACGCCGCACAGTTCAGCCTGTTCTGTACGCCGGTGATCAACCTGTTTCCCCGCACCACCACCCGGATTGAAGTCACTCACAGCGTGACGGAACAGCATCTGGTGGTGGATCGTACCCGTCCGCTGGATTACGAGGTGTTTTCTGTCCAGGAAGTCGAAGGCCTGGAAGCGGAAACCACACGGAAGATGATTTTTCGTCCGCTGTATCACACCCGTAATAATGACGAAGGCAACCACGGGCGTTATTTTTCACTGCGTCGTGAGCCGCGCCGATCGTCAGAAAGCGCCCGCCGCTATGGCACCCGAACCCCCTATACCGGCTCGGAAGTCTTCCTCTCGCTGGTTGATCAGCATGAAGCGCCCTACCCGGAAAATCTGCGCCATATCACCGTCACGGCAATGGTGACTAACCGCGATCTGCCCTGCCTTATTCCACGTAATGGCCGGGATGATCTGACCGTAGATGCGGCGATTCCGGTGGCGGGCGTGGGTCTTATCAGACCGCCGCGCCCGCCGCAGCCGCCGCTGGCTGAACGCGAAATGGCCTGGCGGCTGATCCGGCAGTTGTCGTTTAATTATCTGCCGCTGGCCGATCTGGATCACCGCACCGGCGGCCAGGCGCTGCGCGATCTGCTGAATCTGTTTATTCCGGCTCACGACAGCCCGCAGTCGCGCCAGGTGCGCAGCCTGATTGGCTGCAAAACCACCCCGGTGACCCGCCGCCTGCCCGGCTCCGGCCTGTTGGTCTATGGCCGGGGCGTCAGTTGCGAACTGACCGTGGACGAAGAGGGATTTTCCGGTATCAGTCCTTACCTGTTCGGTCTGGTGCTGGAACACTATATTGCCCGCCATGTTTCCATTAATACCTTCTCGCAGATGACGCTGCACTCGATGCAACGCGGGCATGTCATGACCTGGCCGGTCAGAACCGGGCAACGGGGGAGCGTATGACCGGCGCTCTCGACCAGGCGCAGAAAACCCCCTGGCGTTACGGATTCCTGAACCTGATGCGGCGCGTGGATGCCCAGCTCTGTGATACTCCGGCAGGCAGTATCTGGCAGCCACGGATGGAAAAATTCCGTCTGGGACAGACGCCGACGATGACCTTTGCGCCACGGGAAATCGCCCAGGTCAGCTGGCAGGATGGACGCCTGCACCTGAGCCTGTACAGCCTCGGACTATGGGGGCCAAACGGCCCGTTGCCGCTGCACTATACCGAGCTGGCACTGAACCGCTCAGAGAGTCGTCACGATCCGACGCTGGTTCATTTTTCCAATATTTTTCACCACCGCTGGCTGACGCAGTTCTGGCAGGCATGGCGCAGCGCCCAGTCCGCTGGTGGCGGGCTGGACAAACCGGAACACGACCGTTTTGCGTTTTATATCGCCAGTCTCAGCGGGCAGGATCTACGGGAAAGCGCCGAAAGCCCGCTGTCAGATCATGTTCGCCTGGCAGCCTCCGCCCATCTGGTACGCGAATCGCGCAATCCTGACGGGCTGGCCGCCACGCTGGCGCACTATTTCAGCGTACCTTTTGCGGTGAAAGAGTTCGCCCTGCACTGGATAACGGTGGCGAACGATGAAATCACCCGTCTGGGCACGCCTGCGCAGTCTTCGGTGCTGGGCAACGGGGCGCTTATCGGCCAGGCCGTACCGGATATGCAGTACAAATTCCGGCTAATTATCGGCCCGCTCACGCTGGAGGATTACCTGCGTTTTCTGCCCGGCGGCAACAATCTGCCCGTGCTGACAGAACTGGTGCGTACGTTCATCGGTTTTGAATATTGCTGGGAAATTGAGCTGCAGTTGAAGCCTCATGCCGCACCGCCTGCGGTGATCGGCGGCGCGCAGCGGCTTGGCTGGACGGCCTGGGCAGGTAAAGCCATGCATGACCGTCCGGTGACCGGCATGATTTTTGAACCTGAACACGGCTTAACCCACTGAGAGTAATGATATGGATATGTCCCTGACTAAACCGGTAAGCGCGGAACAACCCTGCGGCCCCGATCCGGAGTACGATCCGGAGTACCTGCTGCTGTTCAGCCGCGCCGCCCCCCAGGCGGAGGCGCAATATGGTGATTTTGTCAGTACGCCGGAAGCCGTGAACTGGCCGGAAATTGAGCGTGATGCGCGCCGTCTGCTCACGCGCAGTAAGGATATCCGGGTGTTGATCCTGCTGCTGCGCAGTCGCATCCAGCAGGCTGGCGCACAGGGACTGGCGGAAATGCTCACGCAACTGGCAGAACTGAGCGTAATCTGGTCTGATGCACTCCATCCGCAGCTGCTTACCGGCGAAGACGCATCCGCAGAGTCTATTGAAGATGCGGCGCTGGCGCGCAGTAATGCCCTGGCGGCGCTGCTGGATCACGAAGGCGTGATGGCAGACATTCGCGGTATCACGCTGTCAAACAGTGCCGCCCTGCGCCTGCAGGTACGGGATGTCGAGCGCGCGTTATCCGCTCCCCGCCCGGCTGATGCGTTGGCCCCCGAATCCGTCCGCCAGCAACTGGCCGACCTCGAAGCCCGTGGGGCATTACCGCTGGCGGCGTTTCGCGAAGCGCAGGAAAGCGCAGAACGCCTGCAAGTGTGGGCGCGTGAGACATTAGGCGATCTGGCTCCAGATTTTTCACGCCTGCGGCAGTTGTTAGCGCTGCTGCCTGACGTGGTACAGACAACCACACCGGAAATCCCTCCGTCGCCAGCGCCAGTGCCAGACCCCGCAGGCACGGTTATGGATAATGCCGTTCCGGCACGGGCAGAGAATGTGCCGCCTGTCAACGCGCCCCCCGGTATATCTATCCCACACAATGCTGAACCGGGGCCAATTCGCGATCGTAATGATGCGCTGGAACGCCTGCGGTGTATTCGTCGCTGGTTTGAGAGCAGTGAACCCAGCAGCCCAACCATCCCACTGTTACGCCAGGCTGAAAGACTGGTGGGAAAACGGTTCTCGGAGGTGATCAATGAGATCCCGGTGGAGTTGCTGGAGAAGTGGGATGCCCTGGAGTGATGATGCGCATGTCTGGCGGTTCTCCGTAATTATCTGAGTGACATCAACATTACGCAGTCTGCTTCTGCGCTGAACATGTCCCGATCCCGGTTAAGCACCGCCATGAGGCCGCGCCTTAAATGCCAGTGGGATCAAAATAGCCATGACAGTGAAAGAAGTGGCGGTAATATCCTGTTCGTCATCCAGGCGTAGGCCCATTTGCGTCAGATTCCACGATAGGCGGTGGCACTGCTGAAGACGAAAAAAAACCGCATCCTTTTTACAGTGATGCGGTTTTTTTTACTTCACAGGATGTATAAAAACACCCTGAGATTTGTATCTGGCGGAACGGACGGGACTCGAACCCGCGACCCCCTGCGTGACAGGCAGGTATTCTAACCAACTGAACTACCGCTCCGTGATGTTCCCGCTGGGAACGAGGCGAATATTACGGTTTGCGGTGTCGCCCGTCAACGCTTTTTCTCACCTTTTGAATCAGTTGCTGCAAAAATCGCCCGAAGGATGATTTTTATAGCCTAAAAAGGAATAAATTACGCCCGCCAAAGGCAACTTCCGCCCTTTTTCTGCACCAGATCAAGCCGCGATTCATGCGCAGCCAGCTCTTCCTCAGAGGCAAAAACGACCCGTAACCGGCTGGCCTGGCGAACGATTCGCTGAATGGTCGCCTCACCTTGCTGCCGTTGCGTCTCTCCTTCCATCGCAAACGTCATGGACGTTTGTCCGCCCGTCATCGCCAGATACACTTCGGCAAGGATCTGGGCATCGAGCAATGCGCCGTGCAAAGTACGTTTGCTATTATCTATCTCATAACGCGAACACAGCGCATCAAGGCTGTTACGCTTGCCGGGGAACATTTTCCGCGCCAACGCCAGGCTATCGGTAACTTTGCAGAAAGTATTGGTTTTAGGAATATCGCGTTTAAGCAGACCAAACTCATAATCCATAAAGCCGATATCGAACGATGCGTTATGGATGACCAGCTCCGCACCGCGGATATAATCAAGAAACTCATCGACCACATCAGCAAAAACCGGCTTATCCAGCAGAAACTCATCGGCAATACCGTGTACGCCAAACGCTTCCGGATCCACCAGCCGATCCGGCTTCAGGTAAACATGAAAATTGTTGCCGGTCAGACGACGGTTTATCACCTCAACCGCACCGATCTCAATAATCTTGTGACCTTCATAGTGCGCGCCTATCTGGTTCATACCGGTGGTTTCGGTATCGAGGACAATCTGTCGTGTAATTGCAGTGCTCATATCGGTCATTTATGTCAGACTTGCGTTTTGTTATCGATTTCAATTACAGGAAGTCTACCAGAGATGCTTAAACAGGTAGAAATTTTCACCGATGGCTCTTGCCTGGGGAATCCAGGGCCTGGTGGTTATGGCGCTATCTTACGCTATCGCGGTCATGAAAAAACGTTTAGTGAAGGTTACACGCTGACCACCAATAACCGTATGGAACTGATGGCGGCGATCGTCGCGCTTGAAGCGTTAAAAGAACATTGCGAAGTGACATTGAGCACCGACAGTCAATATGTGCGGCAAGGAATTACCCAATGGATTCATAACTGGAAGAAACGCGGCTGGAAAACAGCGGAAAAGAAACCCGTAAAAAATGTCGATCTGTGGAAACGTCTCGATGCTGCGTTAGGTCAGCATCAGATCAAATGGGTATGGGTCAAAGGCCATGCAGGCCATCCCGAAAACGAGCGTTGTGATGAACTGGCGCGCGCCGCGGCAATGAACCCCACGCAGGAAGATAGTGGCTACCAGGCGGAGGCTTAGCCATCCGGTTTGCGATATTGCCGGGTGGCGCCAACGGTCTGGCGGATAGGGGTTTTACTTTTATTATGTCGCAGCGGATTAAGCGTAAGCGGGATGGTCCGCTTACGGGCCACAATAAGCTGTAAACAGCCCAGCGCCGGGATATGCGTATTTAAAAGCCGCCCTCCCTGCTTTTTCCAGGGTAAGACATGAAAACGGCTATAATGTAGCACTTCAAAATTGAGTAAAGACAGCCAGTCCAGTTGCCGCATAAGGGTAAACATCCGACTATTATAGGGCGGTGTTTTACGTAAAACGGGTACCAGTTTACGTAACCCCATCAAACTCAGCGGGTTAAATCCACTGATAACCAGCCAACCGTCATCAATCAATACGCGGTCGGCTTCCCGCAATAAACGGTGCGGATCGGTACACCACGGCAAAGTATGCGCCAGCAGACAAACATCGACGGATTTATCTGCAAAAGGAAGGTGTAGCGGATCGGCCAGAACTTGCATCGGCGACCCCTGCGATGAAACATTCACCTGATGAGAGACCGCGCACGCTTCGGAATTGATTTCTGCGCTTAAATTACCGATTTTAAGCAAATGGAAACCATACATTTTTGCAAACCACGGATTGAGCTGCTGTTCCAGCGCCTCACGATAGTAATTGCCCCAGGGCAACTCACCCCAACATCCGGGCGCAACGACAGTTTGAGAGAGCCTTGCCGGTTTCATCGCAACCTTCCGCTAATTATTTGAGAGGTAATATATGAATCTTAACAGTATTCCCGCGTTTCAGGACAATTACATCTGGGTGCTGACCAATGATGAAGGCCGCTGTGTGATTGTTGATCCCGGCGAAGCGGCCCCCGTCTTAAAGGCCATTGCTGAACATAAGTGGATGCCGGAGGCGATTTTTCTGACGCATCACCATCACGACCATGTTGGCGGAGTCAAAGAGCTGTTGCAACACTTCCCGCAAATGACGGTTTATGGACCGGCGGAAACGCAAGACAAGGGAGCAACCCATCTTGTTGGCGATGGCGATACTATTCGCGTTTTAGGCGAGAAATTTACTCTTTTTGCCACGCCGGGCCACACGTTAGGACACGTCTGTTACTTTAGCCACCCTTACTTATTCTGCGGCGACACGCTGTTTTCTGGCGGCTGTGGTCGACTGTTTGAAGGCACGCCATCACAGATGTATCAGTCACTTATGAAAATTAATTCTCTGCCTGACGACACGCTCATTTGCTGCGCTCACGAATACACTTTAGCTAACATTAAGTTCGCATTGAGCATACTTCCGCACGATTCGTTCATAAATGAATATTATCGTAAAGTTAAAGAGTTACGTGTAAAAAAACAAATGACATTACCCGTTATTCTTAAAAATGAGCGTAAGATTAATCTTTTTTTAAGAACTGAAGATATTGATTTAATTAACGAAATCAACAAAGAAACAATATTGCAACAACCAGAAGCGCGTTTTGCATGGTTAAGGTCAAAGAAAGACACGTTCTGATAATTCTTACTTGTCATTCGCTAACTTCGCCGTTATGATCGGTCGTCTTTTAAGCAACTATTGACACACACATGAAGGCAAAAGCGATATTACTCGCCTCTGTCCTGCTTGTGGGGTGCCAGACGTCTCAGAACACTGGCAACGTCCAACAGCACGCACAGAGCCTTTCTGCAGCTGGTCAAGGGGAAGCAGGAAAGTTTACGAGTCAGGCACGATGGATGGACGACGGAACGTCTATCGCGCCAGATCAGGACTTGTGGGCTTTCATTGGCGACGAGCTAAAGATGGGAATTCCGGAAAACAGCCGGATTCGCGAACAGAAACAGAAGTATTTACGCAATAAGAGCTATCTCCACGATGTAACTTTACGGGCAGAGCCGTATATGTACTGGATAGCGGGGCAGGTTAAGAAACGTAACATGCCTATGGAGCTGGTACTACTACCCATAGTGGAGAGCGCTTTTGATCCTCACGCAACGTCTGGCGCCAATGCCGCAGGCATCTGGCAGATCATACCGAGCACAGGGCGCAATTATGGTTTAAAGCAGACCCGTAATTATGACGCGCGTCGCGATGTTGTAGCCTCTACGACCGCCGCGTTAGACATGATGCAGCGTCTGAACAAAATGTTTGACGGCGACTGGCTGTTAACCGTTGCAGCGTATAACAGCGGCGAAGGCCGTGTTATGCGGGCAATTAAAGCAAACAAAGCGCGTGGAAAACCGACGGATTTCTGGTCGCTTTCTTTGCCCAGAGAAACGAAACTCTACGTACCTAAGATGCTGGCATTGAGTGAAATTCTCAAAAACAGCAAACGCTACGGCGTACGTCTGCCAACAACAGATGAAAGCCGAGCGCTGGCACGAGTTCGTTTAAACAGTCCAGTTGAAATGGCGCAGGTTGCGGATATGGCGGGCATGTCTATCAGCAAGCTGAAGACGTTTAATGCCGGTGTAAAAGGGTCTACCTTAGGCGTAAGCGGTCCGCAATATGTTATGGTGCCCAAAAAGCATGCCGAGCAGTTGCGTGAGTCGCTGGCTTCCGGTGAGATTGACGCCGTTCAGTCCCAACTGATCGCCGACAATACGCCGTTGAATAGCCGTAGCTATAAGGTGCGCTCTGGCGATACGCTTTCCGGTATTGCTTCGCGGCTTGGCGTAAGCACGAAGGACTTGCAGCAGTGGAACAACCTGCGTGGTTCGCGCCTGAAAATCGGGCAAAGTCTGACCGTAGGCGCTGGCAGCAGCGCGCAACGACTGGCAAACAATAGCGATAGCATTACCTATCGTGTCCGTAAAGGCGATTCGCTTTCCAGTATCGCCAGACGTCACGGGGTGAATATCAAAGATGTGATGCGCTGGAACCATGATACGGATAATCTACAACCGGGCGATCAGCTTACGTTGTTTGTGAAGGACAATAGCACGCCAGACTCCTGATATTGTCCGACGAAAAAGCCAAAAGGCGCCGCTTCCCCCGGCGCCTTTTAAATTGCTATACCGCTTTATGCGCTTCCAGCATGATAGTATCGCTGCTAAACGAGCCGTCATCCTGCAACTCAAAATAACGCTTCACCTCTACCGGGGCGCTCGCCTGATATAATCGAATCGCCTCAACCAACGGCGCTGGCGTACGCATCCGCGTTACCCATGAGCGAAACTCCAGCGATAAACGATCGGTTATCACGGTATTCGTTACCAGCATCGCGTTATTGACCATCGTCAGCCATTCGCCACTGGAATAGTTACGGACATGCGACGTGTCGCGTAACGCCTCCACCGTTTGCAGCCAGATATCGCGTACAGGATGTCCAGGCGACATGACATCCATGATAATCAGCACGCCGCCGGGTTTTAATACACGATAAACCTCACGCAATGCCTGACCAACGTCGTGCCAGTGATGCGCGGAATAGCGGCTAATCACCACCTCAAACGATGCATCTTCAAAGGGCAGTTTTTCGGCATAGCCTTGCCGGAGAGTAATATTACTTAAATGTCTTTCTTCCGCCGCTCCAGCGACAACCTCAAGCATGCTGGCGGATAAATCGTATGCCACGACCGAGTTGGCATGTTGCGCAGCGACAAAACTCGCGTGTCCAGCCCCACATCCCATATCCAGTACGCTCGCGTGGGAAAAATCAGACAACCTTTGCGCCAGCCGCGCTAAGTCACGACCTGATGCGTGAACGGCGCTATGTAAATAGGCGTTCGCCTGTGAACCAAACTGCTTTTCAACATTGTCATGATGGGAATGCGTTGTCATGGTAGTGCCCTTCTGTTATGAGAAAAATAGAGGGCAGTACCCGCAGAGGCCTGCCCCACGGCAGACCTGACTCACCTTTATTGCTCAGGTTTGCCGGGACTGAATTCAACGAGTAGCGGATTGTGATCGGAAGCGCGCGTCACCAGTACGGAGGCTTCATTCACGTTTAACCCACGATAAAAAACAAAATCCAGCGGTCGTCCAAACGCACGACGGCGCTGATCGTCAGTGAAACGCACCTGGCGCAGCGACATCTCACGTGCAAAGCGGTACAACGCATTCATACGTGGACGGCTCCAGGCATTAAAATCACCCGCCATAATGACAGGGCCGCTATGGTGCGCAATCTGGTCGCCGATCGGAAGTAACTGCTTACTGTATACGTCCACACCCAGACTAAAATTTACCGCATGAACATTTACTACCATTAATAAACGGGTATCCGGCAAGGGATATACCGTCACCAGGGCTGATTTCGCCAAACGTAAAATCGGTTCTCTTTCCCGTAAAGGGCAGCAGTAAACAGGATGGGCGGCAGAAAGCGTCATGACGCCAGACGGATGCTGAGGTAATACAAAAGCGGGAACCTGGTCGGCGGCAAGATAGTTAGCGGTGGCAAACTGTACCAGTTCAGGCGTCGTCTGTGCCTCCTGCAACAGGACCAGATGCGCATCTTTGCCGTAGTTCTTCAGCACCGATAACCATTCGGCTCGCTGCTGCTTGAATATATTCCACACGAGGATACGGATCCGCTCTTCACTGCTTAGCGGTTCCCCGGCGGGCAATGCCTGGCCGATGCTCGCAAACGACCCTGGCGGCAAAATCCGCTCGGCGGGCTGTCCGGCAACATAGCGCATCGCATAGGTGTTTTTTCGCACTTTTGACTTTCAAACCTCTGTAACGTCAACCAGTCCTCAACCGGACTGATTCTTCTGTTATAGGGATTTTAGCACTCACTTTCAACGAACAATTGCAGTTTGTTTTGTAAGTAGGCGCTTACATCAATAATTTACTCCAGAGCAATGCGTACAGGTTTATCAAGACGTCCGCTGACACCCATCAGCAGGAAAGCCACCAGAACAATGAGGGCGCCAATCCACGGCGTCTGCGCCAAACCGTAATGCGCCACCGTTTGTCCGCCAATCACGGAACCCAGCGCAATACCAATGTTAAACGCCGCAATGTTCAGACCTGACGCCACATCTACTGCATTAGGCGTGAATTGTTCCGCTTTCTGTACCACGTAGACCTGTAACCCCGGTACGTTACCGAAGGCAAAGATCCCCATCACCAGAATGGTAGCCAGCGCGGCATACTGCGTGGAAGCCGTCACCTGGAAGACCATCAGCAGAACAAACAGTGCGGCGAAAATGAATTTCAGAGCCGGCACGGCACCATGCTTATCCGCCAGTTTACCGCCCCAGATATTGCCGATAGCCACAGATACGCCATAACCCAGTAGGATCCAGCTTACTGCTGCCGGGGAGAATCCCGCCAGATCCTGCATCATCGGCGCCAGGAAGGTGAATGCCGTGAATACCCCGCCGTAGCCCAGCGCCGTAACGGCGTAAATCAGTAACAGACGAGGATGAGTCAGTACTTTCACCTGGTCACGAATGCTGGCGGCCGCCCGACCGGGAATATTGGCAGGGATCAGCAGTTGACTGCTCATCAGCGCAATCACGCCTAACAGTGATACCGCAAGGAAGGTCTCACGCCAGCCAAAATGCTGACCGATAAATGTTCCCAGCGGCACGCCCGTGACCAGCGCTACCGTTAAGCCACCAAACATAATAGCGATAGCAGAAGCCGCTTTCTCTTTTGGCACCAGACTTGTCGCGATGGTAGATCCAATCGAGAAGAACACGCCGTGCGCCAGGCCCGTCAGCAGACGGGCGACGATTAATGTCATATAGCCCGGTGCCTGCCATGCCAGCAAATTCCCCGCCGTAAACAAGACCATCAGCGCGACCAGTAACTGTTTACGCGGCAGGCGTCCGGTCAGCGCGGTTAGCACCGGCGCGCCAATAGCCACACCCAGCGCATAGATTGAAACCAGCATTCCGGCGGAAGGTAACGAGATAGCCAGTTGTTGAGCAATGGTCGGCACCAGGCCGACAATCACAAACTCAGTCGTACCGATAGCGAAGGCACTTATTGTCAGTGCAAATAAAGCGAGAGGCATACATAACTCCATAACAGCAGTAATCAGATGACACGCAGTATGCCTGGATGTTTTAATGACAAAAATAGCCAAAATATCAATTTAATTTTGCTTCAGGAGCAAAAATGAAAGCCACCTCCGAAGAACTCGCAATTTTTGTCGCTGTCGTGGAAAGCGGCAGCTTCAGCCGGGCGGCAGAGCAGCTTGGACAGGCCAATTCCGCTGTCAGCCGGGCAGTTAAAAAGCTGGAGATGAAGCTCGGCGTCAGTCTGCTTAATCGTACGACCCGACAGCTGAGCCTGACTGAAGAAGGAGAGCGATACTTCAGGCGCGTGCAGCAGATACTGCAAGAAATGGCCGCCGCAGAAACGGAAATCATGGAGTCGCGTAATACCCCGCGCGGCTTACTGCGTATCGATGCGGCAACGCCGGTAATGCTGCATTTCCTGATGCCGCTGATTAAACCTTTTCGTGAACGGTATCCGGAAATAACGTTGTCTCTTGTCTCCTCAGAAACGTTCATCAATCTTATTGAACGAAAAGTGGATGTTGCGATACGCGCAGGCACGTTGACAGATTCAAGTCTGCGCGCGCGTCCGTTATTTACCAGTTATCGTAAGATTATCGCCTCACCGGATTATATTGCCCGTTTTGGCAAGCCAGAGACCGTTGAAGAATTAAAACGGCATCTGTGCCTGGGGTTCTCAGAACCTGTTTCGCTCAATACCTGGCCGATTGCCTGTAGCGACGGGCAGCTCCATGAGATCAAATGTGGGATTTCTTCCAATAGCGGGGAAACGTTAAAACAACTTTGCCTGAACGGTAACGGCATTGCATGTCTTTCAGATTATATGATTGATAAAGAGATCGCGCGGGGAGAACTGGTGGAACTGCTGGCCGATAAACGTCTGCCGGTAGAAATGCCTTTCAGCGCCGTTTACTACAGCGATCGCGCCGTCAGCACACGCATTCGGGCATTTATCGACTTTTTGAGCGAATATATAAGAACAGCCCCCGCAGGAGCTGTGAAAGAGGGTTAAAGGTACAAAGGATCGGGTAATTAATCCCAGGCAGGAGCCAGTCCTTCCGGGCTAACCAGACGATCGTTGCAGTCCAGTGCCGCGATCGCATTTTTATCTTCGGCATCCAGATGCAGATCCTGCGCCAGCAGGTTGCTTGCCAGGTTTTCACGCCTGGTGGATGAAGGGATCACCGAGTAACCTTCACCCATTGCCCATGCCAGAATAACCTGCGCCGGGGTCGCATTATGTTTAGCCGCAATGCGCGCAATCACTTCATCTTTCAGCGCCTTACCGTATGCCAGCGTCATATAAGAGGTGATATGGATACCGTGCGCTTTCGCCCAGTCAACCACCTTACGATTCTGCAGATACGGAGATAGTTCAATCTGGTTGGTGGCGATATTGTCTGCGCCCACCGCGGCAATAGCCTTTTCCATCAACGGAATGGTGAAGTTTGAAATGCCAATTTCGCGAGTCAGCCCTTGTTTTTTAGCTTCAAGCAATGCCTGCATAAATTCTTCGACAGGCACGGCATCACCCGGAGATGGCCAGTGGATCAGCGTCAGATCGACATAATCGGTACGCAGTTTTTTCAGGCTCTCTTTCAGGCTTGGGATTAGCTTGTCTTTGCTAAGATTTTCAATCCAGATCTTGGTGGTGATGTACAGCTCATTACGCGGTACGCCGCTCTCAGCAATCGCCTGTCCAACAGCCGCTTCATTATCATAGATTTGCGCAGTGTCGACAGCACGGTAGCCTAGTTCAAGCGCCGTTTTAACAGAAGCGATAACCACGTCGTCTTTCAGGCGAAAAGTACCTAAACCGAATGCAGGGATAGTCATAGAATTCCTCTTTTTAATCACTATGTTCGTTAACTGAGGGGATTATGACCTTCAGCGCTTTGCAGAAAAAGAGCGAGAAATGCAGAGGATTTTTGCGAATTGAGCAATAATTAAATGACATGCAAAGAAAAAGCCCTGAGCTAATGCTCAGGGCTCTTAATAAGTGGCGGAACGGACGGGACTCGAACCCGCGACCCCCTGCGTGACAGGCAGGTATTCTAACCAACTGAACTACCGCTCCACCGAATTCTTTTACAACCACTGATTTTTACATCAGTTTACTGCTTAATTTGATGCCTGGCAGTTTATGAATCACTTCGTGATTCACCCTTCGGGCCGTTGCTTCGCAACGTTCAAAAGCTTTCGCTTTTGTCCTACTCTCTGTCGAGTAGTGAACTGCCCCGAAAGTTAATGCCATACTTCTAATTTGATGCCTGGCAGTTCCCTACTCTCGCATGGGGAAACCCCACACTACCATCGGCGCTACGGCGTTTCACTTCTGAGTTCGGCATGGGGTCAGGTGGGACCACCGCGCTACGGCCGCCAGGCAAATTCTTTTGTGCTCAGTACGCAATTCTTTATCGCATCAGCGGCGTTGCCTGCGCTCGTAAACTCAGTCACATACTTCTGTATGCTCCTTCCTTTCCTTCGCTTGCCGCCTTGCTGCTGCGCAAATTATTGCGTACTCAACTCTGAATCAGTGCTGAAAATCGTCTTCTCATCCGCCAAAACATCTTCGGCGTTGTAAGGTTAAGCCTCACGGTTCATTAGTACCGGTTAGCTCAACGCATCGCTGCGCTTACACACCCGGCCTATCAACGTCGTCGTCTTCAACGTTCCTTCAGGAGACTCTAAGTCTCAGGGAGAACTCATCTCGGGGCAAGTTTCGTGCTTAGATGCTTTCAGCACTTATCTCTTCCGCATTTAGCTACCGGGCAGTGCCATTGGCATGACAACCCGAACACCAGTGATGCGTCCACTCCGGTCCTCTCGTACTAGGAGCAGCCCCCCTCAGTTCTCCAGCGCCCACGGCAGATAGGGACCGAACTGTCTCACGACGTTCTAAACCCAGCTCGCGTACCACTTTAAATGGCGAACAGCCATACCCTTGGGACCTACTTCAGCCCCAGGATGTGATGAGCCGACATCGAGGTGCCAAACACCGCCGTCGATATGAACTCTTGGGCGGTATCAGCCTGTTATCCCCGGAGTACCTTTTATCCGTTGAGCGATGGCCCTTCCATTCAGAACCACCGGATCACTATGACCTGCTTTCGCACCTGCTCGCGCCGTCACGCTCGCAGTCAAGCTGGCTTATGCCATTGCACTAACCTCCTGATGTCCGACCAGGATTAGCCAACCTTCGTGCTCCTCCGTTACTCTTTAGGAGGAGACCGCCCCAGTCAAACTACCCACCAGACACTGTCCGCAACCCGG
>NZ_JBEUJY010000014.1:0-111183 GCF_043356775.1 Salmonella sp. SJTUF15581
AAGCTATCGACTCAGACAGAAACGAAAGGCCGGGGTTATAGCTGAAGCTAATCCTGAGTAAAACGGTGGATCAATATTGGGCCGTTGGTGGAGATATAAGTGGATCACTTTTCATCCGTCGTTGACAATACGCTGGCGGTAAGCAATGGAAAGGGCTGATGACTCGCCGTGAGATTGAGCGTGAAGTCTGTTTGTGGGGGCAGCAATGAGCATGATTTGCTTTTTCATGGCAGCGTTGCTCGCATTCAATGGCAACGATGCGTGGCCGTGGTTTCTGGCCGTTGGGGTGTTGATGTCATGAGTCGGTTAACCGCAATCATCTGCGCTGTGGTTATTTGCCTGCTGGTTTCAATGGGGTGGGCTGTTAATCATTACCGTGATAACGCCATCACCTACAAAGGCCAGCGCGATACCGCCACCCATAAATTGAAACTGGCGAACGAGACGATTGACGACATGCAGGGGCGCCAGCGTGACGTTGCTGCCCTCGATGCAAGATATACAAAGGAACTCGCTGATGCGAAAGCTGAAAATGATGCTCTTCGGCGCAAGCTTGATAATGGTGGTCGGGTGCTCGTCAAAGGAAAATGCCCTGTGTCATCCTCAGCCGAAACCTCCAGCGCCTCCGGCATGGGCAATGATGCCACCGTCGAACTCTCTCCAGTTGCTGGACGAAACGTTCTCGGTATCCGGGACGGAATCATCAGTGACCAAACAGCACTGAGAACGCTTCAGGAGTACATCAGGGCGCAATGCCTTAAATAATTTCCCTCGCATAGAAATTTGACAAGTGACTTTCAGGAAAATGCCTCGCGATGCGGGGCGTTTTTGTATCGGTATTTCACCGCGCATCTCACGCGCATATCAACGAGAGCCTTTCAGTAAGCGAGCCTGAGAATTGCCGTTATAGGTGGCGACCTCTCTCGGGCGGCTTTTCTGTGAGACAGGCTCACTTTCTAAAAGGTAAAGACGCTATGAAAGCAATCACGCTTTTTAATACACCGATCCGTGTTGATGAATCAGGAATGATCTGCCTCACTGACATGTGGAAAGCTAGTGGTAAAAGTGAATCTGAATCGCCGTACCACTACCTGAGAAACAAGCAGACCAAAGAGTTCTTAGCCGAGCTGGAGAAAAACCACGAATCTGTGGTTTTTACGGAACGCGGTGTGCACGGTGGAACTTATGGCGGAAAGTTCGTTGCTTATGATTACGCAGCATGGCTAAACCCTGGATTTAAATATGCAGCCTATAAAGTCCTCGATGACTACTTCACCGGAGAGCTTCATCATCGGAACAGCTTAAGTGCGCAGCTCAATATGAAGTGTCATGAGTTTGATCAGAAAAAAGATATGGCGAGCTTCTGTGGACAAGGGCTGGCGGCATGGCGCTATACGAAGCCAGTGTTGGTCGCCGAGATTAACTCCCTGGCTAACCAGCTGCAGATTACGATCCCAGGGCTTCCGGGATGAGTGATCGTGTCATTGAATGCGCCTCCAGAGCGGGGCGCGACTTCTCAGAGTTCATGAAAGGTGAGAAGGGCATGATGGAAGCATTGGCCTCGGTGGATGAGTTTGGCGAGCAGCTGCGCCTCAACGGCTGTGTCAATCATCACTTTGTTAGCTACATGATGCGGAACTCGATCATGCAGGCATTCATGGACATGGCAAAAGCCGAGAGGAAAGAAGAGCGCCGGCGTAAGCGAGCGGAATCAAAAGCGAAGTAGCCATTACAAAGCCCATCTACGGGTGGGCTTGATAATGAAACCGGAATTTATTCCAGGTCACCAATTAGCAGCAGTACCGCGAAACAACCCAAGCCAGTAAGTGGGGAAATAACACTGGAAGCCACTGAAAGATGAACCTCCTGCCTTATGGCAAAAAAGATTCTTTGCGGTGGCGGACTGATGGAAAGACATCGGTTATTGCAGAGGCCATTCAATGAGTGGTCTCGACAATGGCTTATGCCCTACACGGGATAACTTAACTGATATCCCTTTTAACGGATAAACGGAGCCAACAATGGCAGAGATTATTCCCATGACTGAAGAACAGAAATTCCAGTTAGAGATTTACAAGCTGGTCATGAACCAGAACGCAGCAGCAGAGGAAGCATTTCAATTCATCGGCACTGACGAACTGAAGCTTGAACTATTCAAAATTCACTTCCAGTCAGGCGGCGCTAATTCAGATATCACGACTCGCACTATCGAAGCGGTTCGTAAATCGAAGGAAGCATTAGACCTGTTCACTACCGGAGCATAACGAATGGCAAAGACGAAGTGGCCTAAACTTCCCCGGTTCTTCGTGCCATTGTTCCATAGCGCCAATGTCTACCTGTGTCGTTCAAAGGAAGAGTGGGATCAGGCTTGTATTCATCTTGGAGTTGATAGCGGCGGGAATGAGATGCTGGCGGGGGCAACACAGTCATATTGCAATACCGAAACAGGCGAGAACCTTTACCTGCTTGGGGTATTCAATGGAAATGCTGCCACACTGGTTCATGAATGTGCTCACGTCGCATTCTATGTCTGCCGAGATGTTGGTGTAACCACTCATCCTGGCGACGCAAACGAAACCTACTGCTACATGCTTGACAGAATGTTCAGTCACTTCCTGCCGTTCTTTCATGAACCAGAAAAAGAAGGAGCCAAGTAATGGCAAACCCAAACTTCACGCCATCATGGCCTCTCTACAAAGATGCTGATGGTGCATATGTGTCTGCCCTTCCGATTAAAGCTATCAAATACGCTAATGACGGAAGTGCAAACGCAGAATTTGACGGTCCGTATGCTGACCAGTACATGTCAGCGCAAACAGTAGCCGTATTCAAGCAGGAAGTCGGTGGATATCTGTTTCGAAGCCAGTACGGCGAGCTGCTCTATATGAGCAAGACAGCATTTGAAGCTAAGTACACTTCTGCAAGCGGTTCAGTAACGAATGCAGAGACGGCGGATAAGTTATCTACTGCTCGCACTATCACACTAACCGGCGCTGTCACAGGTTCAACGTCCTTTGATGGTTCGGCTAACGTGACTATCGCAACAACATCAGGAAGTTAACTTATGGCAGCACCAAAGGGCAACCGATTCTGGGAGGCCCGCAGTAGTCATGGGCGTAACCCGAAATTCGAGTCGCCTGAGGCGCTGTGGGCTGCTTGTTGTGAATACTTCGAGTGGGTGGAGGCTAACCCACTATGGGAGATGAAGGCTTTCTCATATCAAGGAGAAGTTACACAAGAGCCTATCGCCAAGATGAGGGCGATGACCATCACTGGGCTAACGCTATTCCTCGATGTGACGCTTGAGACATGGCGACAATACAGGGTGAGAGAAGACTTATCTGAGGTCGTTACGCGAGCAGAGCAAATCATCTACGACCAAAAATTCTCCGGCGCAGCCGCTGATCTTCTCAACGCTAACATCATCGCCCGCGATTTGGGCCTCAAAGAGCAGTCGCAAGTTGAAGACGTGACACCTGATAAGGGAGATCGCGATAAGCGCCGCTCTCGTATCAAGGAGCTATTCAACCGTGGAACTGGACGCGATTCTTGATAACCTGAGCGACGAAGAGCAAATCGAATTGCTCGAGCTACTCGAAGAAGAAGAGAAATACCGGAACACACACCTGCTATATGAATTTACGCCATACAGCAAACAGCGTGAATTCATCGACGCCGGGCATGACTATCCAGAGCGCTGTTTTATGGCTGGTAACCAGCTTGGTAAGTCATTTACTGGTGCTGCTGAAGTCGCGTTTCACCTTACCGGGCGTTATCCGGGAACAAAAGGCTACCCGGATGATGGTAAATATGGCGGAGAGTGGAAGGGTAAGCGTTTCTATGAGCCTGTCGTCTTCTGGATTGGCGGCGAGACAAACGAGACTGTAACCAAAACGACTCAACGCATCCTGTGCGGTCGTATCGAAGAGAATGACGAGCCTGGCTACGGTTCCATACCGAAAGAAGACATCATTAGCTGGAAGAAGTCTCCTTTCTTTCCGAACCTTGTTGATCATCTTCTGGTTAAGCATCACACGGCTGATGGTGTTGAAGATGGCATTTCAATCTGCTACTTCAAGCCATACTCGCAAGGCCGTGCACGCTGGCAGGGTGACACAATCCACGGCGTGTGGTTTGACGAAGAGCCACCATACAGCATTTATGGCGAAGGTCTTACCCGTACAAACAAATACGGGCAATTCTCAATTCTGACGTTTACCCCGCTGATGGGGATGTCTGACGTTGTTACCAAGTTCCTGAAGAATCCCAGCAAGTCGCAGAAAGTGGTCAACATGACCATCTATGACGCTGAGCACTACACCGACGAGCAGAAAGAGCAAATCATCGCATCCTATCCTGAGCATGAGAGAGAGGCGCGTGCTCGCGGTATTCCTACGATGGGTAGCGGTCGAATATTCCAGATACCGGAAGAGACGATTAAGTGCCAGCCGTTTGAGTGTCCCGATCACTTCTATGTTATCGACGCTCAGGACTTCGGCTGGAACCACCCGCAAGCTCACATTCAGCTTTGGTGGGACAAAGACGCAGATGTTTTCTATCTGGCGCGTGTGTGGAAGAAATCAGAGAACACCGCAGTTCAGGCATGGGGTGCTGTTAAGTCGTGGGCTAACAAAATACCTGTCGCGTGGCCTCATGACGGTCACCAACACGAAAAGGGCGGTGGTGAGCAACTTAAAACCCAATATGCGGACGCCGGGTTCTCTATGCTTCCCGAACACGCAACGTTCCCGGATGGCGGTAACTCAGTAGAGTCAGGCATTAGTGAACTTCGTGACCTGATGCTTGAAGGAAGATTCAAAGTATTCAACACATGCGAACCATTTTTTGAAGAGTTCCGCCTATATCATCGCGATGAGAACGGCAAGATTGTCAAGACCAACGATGATGTGCTCGATGCTACTCGCTACGGCTACATGATGCGCCGCTTCGCCAGGATGATGCGCGATATCAGAAAGCCGAAAGAAAAGAAAATCCCCGCACCGATTAGACCAGTACGCAGAGGACGATAATGGCCGACAATGAAAACAGGCTGGAGAGCATCCTGTCGCGCTTTGATGCGGACTGGACAGCCAGTGATGAAGCCAGACGAGAGGCTAAGAACGATCTGTTCTTTAGTCGGATCAGCCAATGGGATGACTGGCTATCACAATACACAACCCTGCAATATCGCGGGCAGTTCGATGTGGTACGACCAGTGGTGCGCAAACTCGTTTCTGAGATGCGTCAGAACCCTGTTGATGTTCTGTATCGCCCAAAGGATGGAGCAAGTCCTGACGCTGCTGATGTGCTAATGGGAATGTATCGCACAGACATGCGACACAATACGGCAAAAATCGCGGTCAACGTCGCTGTTCGTGAGCAGATTGAATCTGGCGTAGGTGCGTGGCGTCTGGTCACTGACTACGAAGATCAAAGTCCGACGAGCAACAATCAGGTTATCCGTCGAGAGCCTATCCATAGTGCCTGCTCCCATGTTATCTGGGACAGCAACAGCAAACTGATGGACAAGTCTGACGCCCGTCACTGCACAGTTATCCACTCAATGAGCCAGAATGGTTGGGAGGATTTCGCAGAAAAATACGACCTTGATGCTGATGATATTCCATCATTCCAGAACCCCAACGATTGGGTATTTCCATGGCTGACGCAGGACACAATTCAGATCGCTGAGTTTTACGAAGTGGTCGAGAAGAAAGAGACGGCGTTTATCTACCAAGACCCGGTTACGGGTGAGCCGGTAAGCTACTTTAAGCGCGATATTAAAGACGTCATCGACGACCTGGCTGATAGTGGATTTATCAAAATTGCAGAGCGCCAGATTAAGCGTCGCCGGGTATACAAATCGATTATCACCTGCACCGCTGTACTCAAAGACAAGCAGCTCATTGCTGGCGAACATATCCCCATTGTTCCGGTATTCGGCGAGTGGGGCTTCGTTGAAGATAAAGAAGTGTATGAGGGTGTCGTCCGCCTGACAAAAGACGGTCAGCGTCTGCGCAACATGATTATGTCGTTCAACGCCGACATCGTGGCCCGTACTCCGAAGAAGAAGCCGTTCTTCTGGCCTGAACAGATTGCAGGCTTTGAGCATATGTATGACGGTAACGACGATTACCCGTATTACCTGCTCAATCGCACGGATGAGAACAATGGAGAAATGCCAACTCAGCCGCTGGCATATTACGAAAACCCTGAGGTACCGCAAGCCAACGCCTACATGCTGGAAGCAGCCACCGCAGCAGTGAAAGAGGTAGCGACGCTCGGCGTTGATGCAGAAGCAGTAAACGGTGGACAGGTAGCCTACGACACTGTTAACCAGCTAAACATGCGCGCTGACCTTGAGACATACGTGTTTCAGGATAATCTGGCTACCGCTATGCGCCGTGACGGTGAGATTTACCAGTCGATAGTTAATGACATCTACGATGTTCCTCGCAACGTGACAATCACCCTTGAGGATGGCAGTGAAAAAGAGGTTCAGCTAATGGCTGAGGTTGTTGACCTTGCCACTGGTGAACGGCAGGTACTGAACGATATCAGGGGGCGCTATGAATGCTACACGGATGTTGGACCATCATTCCAGTCCATGAAGCAGCAAAACCGCGCAGAAATTCTTGAGTTGCTCGGCAAGACGCCACAGGGAACGCCAGAATATCAACTGCTGCTGCTTCAGTACTTCACCCTGCTTGATGGTAAAGGTGTTGAGATGATGCGTGACTATGCCAACAAGCAGCTTATTCAGATGGGCGTTAAGAAGCCAGAAACGCCTGAAGAGCAGCAATGGTTAGTAGAGGCGCAACAAGCCAAACAAGGTCAACAAGACCCGGCAATGGTTCAGGCGCAGGGCGTACTCCTGCAGGGGCAGGCTGAACTGGCTAAAGCTCAGAACCAGACGCTGTCCCTGCAAATCGATGCAGCTAAAGTCGAAGCGCAGAACCAGCTTAACGCTGCCAGAATCGCAGAAATCTTCAACAACATGGATCTCAATAAACAGTCCGAGTTTAGAGAGTTCCTCAAAACCGTTGCTTCATTCCAGCAGGACCGCAGCGAAGACGCTCGCGCAAATGCTGAGTTACTCCTTAAAGGCAATGAACAGACGCACAAGCAGCGAATGGACATTGCCAATATCCTGCAATCGCAGAGACAAAATCAACCTTCCGGCAGTGTAGCCGAGACACCTCAATAAGAGAGAGTTAATCATGGAACCAACCACCGAAATTCAGGCAACTGAAGACTTAACCCTGTCCGGCGATCATGCAGCGGCATCTGCTGATAGCTTAGTTGTCGATAATGCCAACGACAATGCAGGTCAGGAAGAGGGCTTTGAGATTGTCCTGAAGGACGATGAGACAGCACCAAAACAAGACCCGGCAAAGAACGCAGAATTCGCCCGCCGCCGCATCGAGCGCAAACGACAGCGCGAGCTTGAGCAGCAGATGGAGGCAGTTAAACGCGGAGAATTGCCGGAGAGTTTACGGGTAAACCCTGACCTTCCACCTCAGCCGGATATTAATGCCTATCTGTCAGAAGAAGGCCTGGCTAAATATGACTACGACAACAGCCGTGCGCTTGCCGCTTTCAATGCTGCTAATACCGAATGGCTAATGAAAGCGCAGGACGCCCGCAGCAATGCCGTAGCAGAACAGGGCCGCAAGACTCAGGAGTTTACCCAGCAATCAGCGCAATACGTCGAAGCTGCCCGCAAACACTATGACGCGGCGGAAAAGCTCAATATCCCTGACTATCAGGAGAAAGAAGACGCATTTATGCAACTGGTTCCGCCTGCGGTTGGGGCCGACATTATGCGCCTGTTCCCGGAGAAGTCTGCCGCGCTCATGTATCACCTTGGTGCAAACCCGGAGAAAGCCCGCCAGTTACTGGCGATGGATGGGCAGTCCGCGCTGATTGAACTAACTCGACTATCCGAACGCTTAACTCTCAAGCCTCGCGGTAAACAAATCTCTTCCGCTCCCCCTGCTGACCAGCCGATTACCGGTGATGTCAGCGCAGCAAATAAAGATGCCATTCGTAAACAGATGGATGCGGCTGCGAGCAAGAGCGATGTGGAAACTTACCGCAAGCTAAAGGCAAAACTTAAAGGAATCCGATAATGGCTTTGAACGAAGGTCAAATTGTTACACTGGCGGTGGATGAGATTATTGACACCATCTCCGCAATCACTCCAATGGCGCAGAAAGCCAAGAAATATACCCCGCCTGCGGCTTCTATGCAGCGCTCCAGCAATACCATCTGGATGCCTGTAGAGCAGGAGTCCCCCACTCAGGAAGGTTGGGATTTAACTGATAAAGCGACAGGGTTACTGGAGCTTAACGTCGCGGTAAACATGGGAGAGCCGGATAACGACTTCTTCCAGTTACGCGCAGATGACTTGCGAGACGAGACTGCGTATCGTCACCGAATCCAGTCCGCAGCACGCAAACTGGCTAACAACGTTGAGCTGAAAGTCGCAAACATGGCCGCCGAGATGGGGTCATTGGTTATCACTTCGCCGGATGCAATCGGCACTAATACCGCAGACGCATGGAACTTTGTGGCCGACGCAGAAGAAATCATGTTCTCCCGCGAACTTAACCGCGACATGGGCACATCGTACTTCTTCAACCCGCAGGACTACAAAAAGGCGGGTTATGACCTGACCAAGCGTGATATCTTCGGGCGCATCCCTGAAGAAGCGTACCGCGATGGCACCATTCAGCGTCAGGTTGCTGGCCTCGATGATGTCCTGCGCTCTCCGAAACTTCCTGTGCTGACAAAATCCACCGCAACTGGCATCACTGTATCCGGTGCGCAGTCCTTCAAGCCTGTCGCATGGCAACTGGATAACGATGGCAACAAAGTTAACGTTGATAACCGTTTTGCTACCGTCACCCTGTCTGCAACTACCGGCCTGAAACGCGGCGACAAAATTTCGTTTACTGGCGTGAAGTTCCTTGGTCAGATGGCTAAGAACGTACTGGCGCAGGACGCGACTTTCTCCGTAGTTCGCGTTGTTGATGGTACTCACGTTGAAATCACGCCGAAGCCTGTAGCACTGGATGATGTTTCTCTTTCTCCTGAGCAACGCGCCTACGCCAACGTTAACACCTCACTGGCTGATGCAATGGCGGTGAACATCCTGAACGTTAAGGATGCCCGTACCAACGTGTTCTGGGCTGATGACGCCATCCGTATTGTGTCTCAGCCGATTCCGGCCAACCATGAGCTTTTTGCAGGTATGAAAACTACCTCATTCAGCATCCCGGATGTCGGCCTGAACGGTATCTTCGCTACGCAGGGGGATATTTCCACCCTGTCCGGCCTGTGCCGTATTGCGCTGTGGTACGGCGTAAACGCGACACGACCGGAAGCAATCGGTGTTGGCCTGCCTGGTCAGACTGCGTAACTAACAGGGGCTTCGGCCCCTTTTTTATTTGAGGTGACACATGGGTGTAATGCTATATAAGCAGGGTCGTGGAACGAAGGTATGGGGCAAGGAAGTTCAGGTTAAAGTTGTCGATGACGGCGACGTAGAAGATCACCTTGCCGATGGTTGGGTTAAGCATCCAAATCTAGTGCCGGAGACCAATGACGAACCAATCGGCGAGTCAGGCGTGGTCAAGAAAGACATGGGTGAAGTGTCTGATGGATACCACACCTTTAACGAACTATATGCACATCGAGTGCGCCTGTTTTCAACGCTAATGAATGCCTTCCGCGAAAGCGCATGGTGGAGCTTCCAGCATCATGACGGCGAGCAATGGGATGGATGGGTGTTAGCTGGCATCGACACCCCAGAAGGCGCGGTAACATACCACCTCCCAGAGAGTGAAATTGAACATCTGCCTAAAGGCACGGAAATTGAGTTTGGCAAGGAATGGGACGGCCACACGGCAGATGATGTGTTGAATCGTCTGCTAAGCCTGCGACCGAAAGAACCGGCAACCAAAGAACGCAAAAAGCCAGGACCAAAGCCTAAGGCGGAAAGCGATGCAGATAAAGACTAAAGGCGATCTGGTCAGGGCGGCGCTGCGTAAGCTTGGTGTAGCATCAGATGCAACTCTCACTGATGTTGAGCCACAGTCTATGCAGGATGCCGTAGATGACCTTGAAGCGATGATGGCTGAGTGGTATCAGGACGGGAAAGGCATTGTTACCGGGTATGTATTCTCAGATGATGATAACCCGCCAGCCGAAGGTGACGACCACGGTCTTCGCTCAAGCGCAATCAGCGCAGTATTCCACAATCTGGCTTGCAGAATTGCTCCGGATTATGCGCTTGAGGCTACCGCCAAAATTATCGCAACCGCTAAATATGGGAAGGAGCTTCTCTATAAGCAGACCGCCATCGCCAGAGCAAAAAGAGCTCCTTACCCGTCACGCATGCCAACAGGCAGCGGTAATAGTTTCGCCAATCTGAACGAATGGCATTATTTCCCCGGAGAGCAGAATGCCGATTCAACAACTCCCCATGATGAAGGGAATGGGTAAAGACTTCAAGAATGCCGACTACATTGATTACCTACCAATCAATATGTTGGCCACACCGAAAGAAGTCCTCAACTCATCGGGTTATTTACGCTCATTCCCCGGCATAGCGAAGCGCAACGATGTAAATGGTGTATCGCGTGGTGTTGAATACAACACCGCTCAGAACGCTGTATATCGCGTTTTAGGCAGTAAGCTCTACAAAGGGGAAACCGTAGTAGGTGATGTAGCTGGAAGCGGTCGCGTATCAATGGCACATGGTCGGACATCACAGGCGGTAGGCGTTAATGGTCAACTGGTCGAGTATCGCTATGATGGCACAGTTAAAACCGTATCAAACTGGCCTACGGACAGCGGATTCACTCAGTATGAGTTAGGTTCTGTTCGTGACATTACTCGCTTGCGCGGGCGTTATGCGTGGTCAAAAGACGGAACCGATTCATGGTTCATCACTGACCTTGAAGACGAATCGCATCCTGACCGATACAGCGCACAATATCGTGCCGAGTCTCAGCCTGACGGAATCATCGGCATCGGCACATGGCGAGACTTCATTGTCTGCTTTGGTTCATCGACGATTGAATATTTTTCCCTGACTGGTGCAACCACCGCTGGCGCTGCGTTGTATGTCGCACAGCCATCGTTGATGGTACAGAAGGGTATTGCCGGAACATACTGTAAAACGCCATTCGCTGATTCATATGCATTCATCAGTCACCCGGCTACTGGCGCACCTTCCGTCTACATCATCGGGTCAGGGCAGGCTTCACCAATTGCGACGGCCAGTATTGAGAAAATTATCCGCTCATACACGGCTGATGAACTGGCAACTGGGGTGATGGAAGCGTTGAGGTTCGATTCGCATGAACTGCTGATTATCCATCTCCCGCGTCATGTGCTGGTTTACGATGCCTCATCAAGCCAGAACGGGCCGCAATGGTGCGTACTGAAAACCGGTTTATACGACGATGTTTATCGCGCCATCGATTTCATGTACGAAGGCAACCAGATTACGTGTGGCGACAAGTCAGAAGCGGTGACGGGGCAGTTGCAATTCGACATCAGTAGTCAGTACGACAAGCAGCAAGAACACCTGTTGTTTACGCCCCTCTTCAAGGCAGATAACGCCAGATGCTTCGACCTCGAAGTTGAATCATCCACTGGTGTTGCTCAATACGCTGACCGCCTGTTCCTGTCTGCAACCACAGACGGAATCAATTACGGTCGCGAACAGATGATTGAGCAGAATGAGCCGTTTGTGTACGACAAGAGAGTTTTATGGAAGCGTGTAGGTCGTATTCGTCGATTAATCGGATTCAAACTGCGGGTAATCACCAAATCACCTGTAACACTATCCGGGTGTCAAATTCGTCTGGAGTAACATATGGCAGACCCGTCACTTAATAAGCCTGTCGTGGTTCAGGCTACACGCATTGATGCATCTATTCTCCCTCGCAACATATTCAGTCAGTCTTACCTTCTGTATGTCATAAATCAGGGTACTGATGTTGGCTCCATTGCAGAAAAGGCAAATCAGGCAGGAGGCGGTGCTTATGATGCGCAGGTCAGAAATGATGAGCAGGATGTAATTCTTGGTGAGCACGAAAAAAGAATTGCAAAAACAGAAGAGGATATTTCAGGAATAAAAGTAAAGCTTCTTGAAATAGAGAATGATGTTAATGGTCTGAAAATAAAAGTTCAGGATATCGACGGTAAGGTATCAGAGATAATCGTTGATTATGTTTCACTCAGCAGAGCAGGAACTCAAACTCTTACCTCATCCCTTAGCGTATCAGGAAGTTATTCTGTTAACGGTACAAAAGTTGTTGGCGCTCGCCAGACTGGATGGACCGCGGCAACAGGTACGGCGAATAAAGGCGTATTCAATGCTGACCTGACATTCACCGTTAGCGATACTTACACGCAATCTGAAATCCAGGCTATAGCCAATGCTCTAATTGCTGAGCGTCGGCGCACTAAGGCTTTGGAAGACGCCTTGCGTGCACATGGGTTGATTGATTAATGATTACATTCACTCCCACCCGAAACATCGACCTGATAGAAACGGTCGGCAACCATCCCGACATCATCGCCGGGAGTAACAACGGTGACGGATACGACTACAAGCCTGAGTGCCGCTATTTCGAAGTGAACGTACATGGTCAGTTCGGTGGCATTGTGTATTACAACGAGATTCAGCCACTGACCTTTGACTGCCACGCCATGTACCTGCCTGAGATTCGCGGATTCAGTAAGGAAATCGGGATGACGTTCTGGCGATACATTCTCGCCAACACCACCGTTCAGTGCGTTACATCATTTGCTGCACGCAAATTTCGCCACGGTCAGATGTACTGCGCAATGATTGGCCTTAAGCGTGTAGGAACCATCAAGAAATACTTCAAAGGCGTGGATGACGTGACGTTTTACGCCGCCACCCGAGAAGAGTTAACCGACTTCCTGAATAACGGGAGATAAACATGTTATATGCATTTACGCTGGGCAGGAAACTGCGCGGTGAGGAACCTCTTTGCCATGAAAAAGGCGGTAAAGGCGGCTCATCAAGCAGCGGAGCAAAAGAGGCCGCAAGAGCAACACAGTACGCCGCAGACCTGCAAAACCAACAATTCAATCGCGTGATGGAACAGTTGGCACCTTACGCCGCCGCAGGTTTGCCGGCTCTCCAGCAGATTCAGCAGCTATCAACGCTGGAAGGTCAGAACAGCGCTCTCAATCAGTATTACAACTCAGACCAGTATAAACAGTTGGCTGATCAAGCTCGCTATCAAAGCCTGAATGCAGCGGAAGCCACCGGAGGTCTTGGCTCTACAGCAACATCAAACCAAATTGCATCCATTGCACCAACGCTCGGGCAGAACTGGTTGTCAGGGCAGATGCAAAACTATGGCAACCTGTTAAACGTTGGTCAGTCTGCGGCAGCAGGCCAGGCATCGGCAGGACAGAACTATGCAAATAACGCAGGTAATCTTGCGCAACAGATGGCGGCGATCCGCTCTCAGGGTTCTGGTCAATCAACGCTTGGAAGTGCCATTAGCGGTGGTACAAGTGGTGCTCTTGCAGGAGCTGGTCTTGCCGGGATGCTTGGTGCATCGACGCCATGGGGTGCTGGTATTGGCGCAGGTATCGGATTGCTTGGCTCACTCTTCTAAGGAGTTATCGTGGCTACATTTCAACTTGCTGGTTTGCCATCAATGCAGGTGGCGAACCAGAACGCTCCCGGGCAGCCATCACTATCAAACTACGACTTTAGCCAGCGACCAAACGTTGGAGTTCAACTTGCTCAGGGTCTTGGTGCAGTTGGTCAGGCAATGAGGCTTTCTGACTTTCAAAAAGCTTTCGGTCAGGCTTATGCGGCAGGTGACCGCGATGCCTTGCGTCAACTTGCGGCCACCAATCCAGACCAGATTGAAACAATTCGTCAGGGCATGGGGTTTGTTGATGCTGACAGAAATCAGGCAATGGGCGATATGTCTGCACGATTGAATATTGCCGCCGTTCAGGGGCCTGAAGCGGTGATGCGAGAGCTTGCCACTCACCAGAATACACTGCAGCAAATTGGCGTATCTCCTGAACAGGCGTGGCAGACATATCAACAAAGCCCTGAAGGCTTCACGCAGTTAACAGACCTTATTGGGATGCACGCGGTAGGACCAGAAAAGTATTTTGATATTCAGGACAAGTTGACAGGTCGCGAGATTGACCGAGGTCGACTTGCTGAAACAATCCGCAGCAATAAAGCAGGGGAAGGACTTCAGGCTCGCGGGCAAAATATTACTATGCGCGGACAAGACATGTCAGCCTCTACAGCCCGCCGCGGTCAGGATTTGGCAATGCAAAGGGCAAACGCCAGAACGATATCAGGAGTTGAGGGGAATAGGGTCGTTCAGCTTGCAGATGGTAGAACAGTCAACATTGACGGAAAACTTCACGGCGCAGGGGCGAATGCATTTTACGAAGGCATTGACGATAACGGCAATATGGTTCGCGTACCGGCAAGTGCTATTGCAGCACCTCCAACGTCTGCGGCAAGCGCACAGAACTACGCGATGAAGAAAGACATTGACGCAATCGCAAATGCAGATGCTTCTGCTCTCGATTTCATGACTGGCATGACTGGCGGAGCAGGAAATCCGGCAATTGGTGCAGATGTTCGCAGCCGACTCACAGGCAAAGAGCAACGCCAGTTATATAACTCCGCACAACGTATTCAGGGAAGAATGCAGAATCAGGGCGTGGCAGCAGCAAGAGATATGGGCGCTAGCGGTATCAACACCATTGCAGAAGCGAAGATGTATTTTCAGGGGATGCCGCAAGTTGACTACTCAAGCCCGGAGGCTATGCAGCAGTCTATTCGTGAGATACAGGAATACACCAACAATTATAACCAGCAGTACAACGTTGATGTTGGTAATGGTGGGCAGAAATCATCAAGGCAGCAGCCAGCGACTCAGCAATCAGTCGGAGGAAGCTACACGTCTAAATCCGGCATTCAATTCACGGTGGAATGATGAAAGTAACTGCAAACGGTAAGACATTCACCTTTCCTGATGGTACAAGCACTGAGGATATTGGTGCCGCCATTGATGAGTATTTTTCTGGGCAGGCATCGGCAGTAGAAACACAACCAGCAGAACAGCAGACAGAACCATCATTAATGCAGCGTGCCGGTGATTTCCTGACTGGCGGGCAGGGCGCAGGACAAATCGCCGAGCAGGCTGGACGCGGGCTGGTAAACATACCTTTTGATGTATTGCAGGGTGGGGCGAGCCTCATTAACGCAATTAGTCAGGGGTTAGGCGGCCCGAAAGTGCTGGATGACGTGTATCGCCCCGTTGACCGACCGACCGATCCATATGCTCAGGCAGGGGAGGCTATTGGTGGGTATCTTGTCCCTGGGGTTGGAGTGGCGGGTAATATGGCTATCGGGTCAATCGCTGAGGCCGCTAATCAGCAAGGTGATTTTGCTGGCAATGTTGCAAAGAATGCCGCCATCAACCTTGGGGCACAAGGGGCTTTATCGGCTGTTGCAAAAGGGATAGGAAGAGGAGTGACAGCGCTGCGAGGTGATATATCTCCTGCAGATCAGCAATTGCTCAAGCGTGCCGCTGCGGCAGATGTACCAGTTATGACATCGGATGTAGTCCCTCCAAAAACAAAGCTCGGCAATCAACTGCAGGATTACTCAGAGGGGGTCATCGCTGGAACTGGACCAATGAGAGCTGCTCAGCAGGATGCCAGATCCAAGCTTGTTAATCGTTTCACCGAAAAATACGGCGACTATGATCCATCGGTAGTAGTTGATAGCCTAAAGTCAGGTGTTGCAAGGGAAAAATCGTTAGCCAAGTCAAAGCTAAACGACCTGTCAGGTAGAATGGTTGGTAAGACAGTTGATACAAGTGGTGCCATAAGAGCTATCGACGGCGCAGTAAACGAACTTGGAAAACTTAAAGGTGTTTCTGATACCCAGACCATTTCTGCTCTTAATGATTACAAGAATGCCATTCAGGAGATATCCAGTGGCGATGATGCCTTTGAGTTACTTGATAAGCTAAGAACTCAGTTCCGCATTGACGTAAAAGGCGATCGCACAGTTCTGCCATCAATGTCGCAAACAATGGTAGACAGGGTCTATAACTCGCTAACCAATAGCCTTAGTAAATCTATAGCGAAAGGAATTAGCCCAAAAGATGCTTCAGCATGGAGAGCAGGAAAAGCTGATTATGCAAAAATGGCAACGCATGCAACTCAGACGCGACTTAAAAACGTTCTAAACAAAGGCGATTTAACACCAGAGACTGTAAATACCATTGTTTATGGGCAATATGGGTCAGATATAGCTCGATTGTACGGGAAACTCGATCAAAAAGGCAAAGACATGCTAAGGGCTGCATATATCAGCAAAATAGCTGACAAGGTAGGTGACAGCCCTCAGAAAATGATGACCGAGCTTGGCAAGCTGCAAAAACAAGCAAATGGTCAAGTGTTTAAAACTGTATTTGGCGGGAAGCACGGAAAAGAGATAGAGGGGATGCTATCTATTCTCGAAGCTACCAAAAGAGCATCTGAGGCCAATGTTGTGACAAAAACTGGTATGACACTTGCGCCTTTAGTAAGGGTTATTGGTAATCTAAAAACTGGTGGCGCTCTCTTGGCCGGTGAAACAGGAATTGGCCTTATGTCTAGGGTTTATGAAAGCCCTATGGCAAGGAATGCGCTCTTACGTCTGGCGAATACTAAGGCAGGAACGCCAGCCTATGAAAGAGCGTTGAGTCAGGCTGCTACGGCTGTAAGGCCGCTACTGGCTAACCAGGCAACACAGCAGTGATTAAACGCCATGGATGGCTATTTAATTCTCTTTTCAATAGCTGCAATTATTCCTTTTCCTGATGTTTCAGGAGATTTTGTAGCCATATAAGACGAAAAAATCATGTCCGTCATTCTTTCATAACTTACTATTTCCCACTTAGCCAGTGCATTGGACAGTTTGTAGTTGTCATCAGTTAGTGTCCTTATGGAATTTTTTAAGTGTGTATTCTCTTCCGTTAATCGTTCAATTTTGCATCAATTTCATATGGGTGATCTAATGCCTGAACCTTTTTCTTGAGGGCAACTAACTCTGCATAGAGTGCGCAACAGGCTATACCAAGAACTAATACTATTATTTCTAACACGCCAACCTCCTTAGTTTTGTGCAGGATACCATGAGGTAAGCGCAAGGGGGAGCAAAGCAAGTTGTAGGTGATAGAACGGTATTTCCGCATGGATAATGTTGAAGAATAAAGAATTACCTCCTTCATTACATCGCTACTGACAGATAACCAACGCAACGACCCAGCACTGGCTGGGTTTTTATGCCCAAAATTCACCGTGGCCACGCTGCGGCGATTCATTGCATCTGGAGCACATTAAATGACAGATATCACTGCCAACGTAGTTGTTTCTAACCCTCGTCCAATCTTCACTGAATCCCGTTCGTTTAAAGCTGTTGCTAATGGGAAAATTTACATTGGTAAGATAGATACCGATCCGGTTAATCCTGCTAATCAGATACCCGTATACATTGAAAATGAGGATGGATCTCACGTCCAGATTGCTCAGCCGCTAATTATCAACTCAGCCGGTAAAATCGTATACAACGGTCAACTGGTGAAAATTGTCACCGTTCAGGGTCATAGCATGGCTATCTATGATGCCTATGGTTTTCAGGTTGATTATATTGCTAACGTATTGAAGTATGACCCAGATCAGTTCCGACAAGAACTGGCTGAGCCGGATGGATCTAAAAAAGTAGGGTATAAAGACAGTAACGTATATGACACATTGAACAGGCATGATAATGAATTAGCGAAGCTTGAGTTAAAATTCAAATCATTTCAGGCTATGCGTGATGATGATTCAAATGAGATCGGAGACTACGCTCTCCTGACAGGCTGGCATGAAGAGTATCAAGGTCATGGTGCTGGAGTATTTCAGTGCGTTGATAAAACTGGTTTAACGGACGACGGTGGCACTATTGCGGTTGGCTCTACGTATGCGTGGAAACGTATCACGGGTCCGGGAGATGCAACTGAGTTTGGAGTTGTTCCGAACGCCGGGAGTGCGTTTGATAATAAGCAGTATATTGAGTCGGCAGAAAGTGTAAAAAAGTGCATTTTGCCAGCCGCAGAATATTATTCAACAAAGATTATATTGGTTAATGGTTGTATCTCAGGAAATGGTGGGATAGCTGTATTGCGACAAATGAGTGATGATGTTACCGGTGGTAATTACATCGAAATTTCAGCGCAGAACTGGGATAGTAGGATAAAGAATGGTGTAATTAAAGACTTAGCGGTCTATCCATTAAGCGGAACAACGGCCATACATAGCAGTTTTACACAATACTTTGATATAGTAAATGTCACAACATCTGGTGGCTATAACGGAATGTTTTTAGAAGGAGTTGGCAACTGGAATTTAAGAGGATGCACCTTTTATGGCGCGAAAAATAACGGTTGCAGAATTGAGACGCGCTACAATGACCCTGTTAATCTTTTGATGCCAATTGGTACATTTATATTTTTCTCGCAATGTGTGTTCCGTGATACTTCAGCAGGTCCTGGTTGTGTTGTCGTGCATACACCATCAGTATTCTTTGAACAATGTACCTTTTTTTATAACGCAACTGTTGGTCTTTATTGTAACTCAAATAACATTAACATGCTCAACTTTACGGTCGTAAATGCAAGTAACTGTGATTTTGATAGTAACCTAAGTGGCTCTATACACTGTCTGGCTGTGTGGTTATTGGACCTTAATCACAATTGGATTGGTGGCCCACGAGATAGTGACGGATTAGATAGTTCAGTTTTGCTTGAAGATTGTATGGATTTTAAAATTACTGGTAATGAGATAGTAGAAGGGACTGATAACGGCCTTTCACTGTATCGATGCAACAGAGGTAGCATTACCGGAAACGTATTGAGTGGAAATAAAAATAGTGGCCTTTTTCTTGATAGTTGCAATAGTATTGCGGCTACTGGAAACACACTTGGAAATCTTGATTGGACTAGGTTTCGGCAAAAAACTGGAGCCAACCTCAATGGAGAGCATATAGTGTTTACAGGAAATAGTCTCTGGAAAAACACAGATAATGCGATAATTAACAATGTTACGGTGGATCCACAGGTTGGATATAATTCGGTAATAAATTCTTAAGATGAATGGAAAGGCGCTTCTGCGCCTTTTTTTATTCTATGAATATTCTTGCGTCATCATAGTAAATTATATATGCATTATCAATCTCTTTTATACGACCTTCGCGGCCATACTGCGCTAATATCTTATCAATATCATGCTTGAACTCTGTGACGATATACCTTGATTTAAATCCATACCATGCTTTATTTGACAGCCAGTTTAACCTAGCCGCTTTGTTTTCTTCAGTAAACGTGACTGGCCTTACGTCGCCGTTTTTAAATAGAGAAACGGCAGACGCAACCCAGTATGTACCGTAACCATCACCGAGATTATTATCACGCACAAAGTTACTAATATCTTGTACTCTGGAATTGGGTAGCTTGTAATCCCCGCTTGGGAAGAAAATAAAAATCAGTATGATAGTTGAAGCAAAAGCATAGAGTTTTTGATCGGCTTGTGAATTGAGATAACGAGCAATCAAAGCAGATCCAGTAATAAAAGAGAAAACCAGATACCTTGTAGTTCCAAGGTCTACAGGCATATTACTTGCTACATATGCGACTGGCAGCAATACTGAGGAAATAGCCAATACAGTATCAACAAAAGTCTCTTTGAACCTGTTTCTGATAGCTACAACTAAAAGAGCCAACCAAATCATCATCACTGCAAATCTGCCGAATATCAGTGTATTGCTTGCAGAAAGTTGCTTTCCAAAAATGAAGGCGTCGAAATACTGGATGATACCAACAATGAAAAGATTCAGGTTGGACGGAATATTCTCATAGCTAACAAATGCTGGCGGCTGAGTGCCTGGCACGTTTAGTAAATCAAAATGATTTGCTATTAAAGCAAGTGACTTTGCTATGACAACACCAATAATAACTGCAAGTACATATCGCCACTTGCTGAAGTCCCTGTTTAACAATACATGCGCAGCAAAAGCAAAGACTATCGGTATAGTGATATAGTAGTTGAATATCGAGTCACTGAATACAGATGCAGCAGTGAGAGTCCCTACGCATGCCAGTTTAGTGGTTGTGTGCCTATCACACTTAAGCACATTTAAACAAACCAGAGCAAATATAATGGTCCCAACGTGTACACATGTCTCCAGTGTCATGGTTGATGCCAGCGGAGAGGAAATGATTACGCATGGAATTAGCGCTGCGATTGACCATTTTCTTTTCCCGTCTGTACGTGACAGTGCAAAGGCCAGCACAATAGCAATCGTATAAAATGTGGCTGGTAACACATACATCAGGTATATGCTGTCGCCAAAAACCCTGATTGCTATCGCATACCAAATCGCTTCAGTAAAATAAAAAGATACGGTTGAAAGCGTCCATCCGCGTAGCAGAATGTTTCCATCCGCCATATCCTTTGCTTCTAAAAATAAAGAGGCTCCGTCAGATGTAACTGGGTTATTGAAGGATATATAAAGGCATAGTGCGAAAACACATATCGAAAATATAGAATATAAAGTTACTGTGTTTCTATTTAACACTGTTCTTCCTCTTCAAAATATATTTAGGTCTTGCTTTGGTTTCAATGTAGATCCTTCCGATATACTCACCGAGTACACCGATACCAATCAGTTGGATGCCGCCGAGGAACAGGATTGAAACTAACAGAGACGGATACCCCCGCACGGCGTTACCGAACGCCAGAGTGTTGAATATCATCCAGGCACCATACAGAAATGCCACACCGGCGACAGCTAACCCGATGTAAGTCCAGATACGCAGGGGGAAGGTTGAGAAGGAGGTGATACCTTCAAGTGCCAGATTCCACAGCTTCCAGCCGTTGAATTTCGAATCACCGGCTACGCGTTCAGCGCGGGCATATTTAACAACATCCGTTTTTCCGCCAACCCAACTGAGCACCCCCTTCATGAACAAGTTGCGTTCGGGCATTAATTTAATATTTTCGACAACCTCACGGCTCATTAACCGGAAATCACCGACGTTCTCTTCAATTTTCGGATTGCTGATTTTATTATGCAGCTTATAAAACCATTCGGCTGTCTTACGCTTCATGCGCCCGTCAGTTGAGCGGTCTGAGCGCTTAGCCAGCACCATATCCGCGCCAGCCTGCCACTTCTCAATGAGATGAGGGATAACCTCAATCGGGTCTTGCAGATCGACATCAATCGGAATTACTGCGTCACCAGTTGCATGGTCAAGTCCGGCAAACAGGGCTGGTTCTTTGCCGAAATTACGGGTGAATGACAGCGGAACGACAAGTGGATCGGATACTGCCAGAGCATTAATAAGCGACTCCGTAGCATCTTTGCTTCCGTCATTGATGAAAACAATCTCAACTTCATACGGTTTTAGCTCTTCAAACTCGCGAACCGTTTTATAGAAAATAGGTATCGTGGCCTCTTCATTGAAGACCGGAACGACTAACGAGATTTTCATTTCGCATCCCTAAAGACAATGAACTTTGAATAAATGAATCCACATATCAGGCTGATGAAAGAGAAAGTGATAAGAGTAATGATTGGTGGAAATGCGGATTTATCTGCAACCCATCCAACGGTAGCACTCAATGTTCCCATGAAACCAATATATAGCATATAACGCATAGTTGTGGTTGATGCGTTGAATGTGAATCTGGCGTTTGCAAAGAAGCTGAACGAAACAGCAATTACGAACCCGGCAAAGTTCGCCAGCGCCTGATTTGTATGCAAACCATAGAGGCATACTGCAAAAACAACCCAATGTATGAGCGTGTTCAGGATGCCTATCGATGTGTACTTAGTGAATAACTTTAGCATTATAAAAAACATTGAGTTCTTGGAGGCCGGAAGTTTAGCATTTGAGCAGTGAACGATCGACCTGTGACGCAGGAGGGTGAGAAAAAATAGGGGAACACAGGCTTTTAACTGATTCGTATGGTTTTGTTACATTTTTATGGTACCTTCTCATCAAGCCAGTCCGCCCAAAATTGCATCATTTCTCTGCGGGTAGCCAGATATGCAGCATGGTTGTAAACTGAGCGCGTACCGCCGCTTACGTGTGCCAGCTGCATCTCTATTGCGTCGCTGTTCCAGTGCTTCTCGTTGAGTACTGTGCTGAATTGATGTCTGAAACCGTGTCCGCATGTCTGCCCTTCATATCCTATGCCGCGGATTACACCAAGGACGGCATTTTCGCTGATTGGCTTCTTCCTGTCATTCCTTCCCGGGAAGCAAAGTTCGTACTGTCCGGTGATTTGTTGCAGGAATTTGAAAAGCGCTGTAACTTGCTCTGACATTGGAACGACATGCAGTTTTCTTCCTTTCATGACTTCAGGGTCAACGGTGATCAGCCTGTTTTCAAAGTCAATTCCTGACCATGCCAACGAACGTAACTCCACTGTTCGCATTGCTGTATAGTGAAGAACTTGAGCAGCAATCTTACCTATAACCCAGCCTCCATACCCATTCAGCGCCCTCTGGAATTCGTGAATGCGATGCATAGGTAGGAAAGGGTAGTTGTTTTTTCTGTAACCCTTCATTGCCCCAACAAGGTCTGGAGCCGGATTATATTTAGCTCTTCCGGTTACTATTGCGTAGCTGAAAACCTCGCCACACCTGCGACGAGCCTTATCAGCCCGTTCCATTGCCCCTCTGTCCTCAAATAGCCTGATCACCTTCAGTAGCATCATCGGCTCCACCTCTTCCATTCTCAGATGTCCGATGAGCGGCAATATATCGTCAGTGAACATGTTCATCATTTCGTCAGCATATCCTTTCGACCATACCTTCGATTTATGAGCATGCCACTCCCTGAAGATATCACCGAACGAATCAGCTACTTCTTCCTTTTCCTTCTTCTTTATAGCCTGTTTCTGTTCTGATGGGTCCACGCCAGCAAGCAGCTTCATTTTCGCGTCAGACTGTTTTGCCCTGGCTTCGGTAAGGGAGATTTGCGGATAGGGACCGATGACCAGCGTCTTTTCCTTTCCTTCGAACCGGTAGCGCATTCGCCACACCTTTTTGCCTGATGGAGGTACGAACAGGAACAGGCCTCCAGAATCAGCAAGGCGATATGATTTTTCTGCAGGTTTTGCTGCGTCAATTTGCTTAACCGTGAGCATGTGGGCATAAATCCGTGGTCATTTTAACATGTGCCCACAATATGCCCGCATTATTGTGCGGTAGTCAACGATCTGCTACGAACGTCTAAGAACTTATTTTTGGTATAAGTAGTGATTATTAAGGGGATTCTAGAACTGTAACGAACGAGGAAGAACTGAAAAGTGGTGTCCCCTGCAGGAATCGAACCTGCAACTAGCCCTTAGGAGGGGCTCGTTATATCCATTTAACTAAGGGGACAACGCGGCGCCAGTATAGCGTTTTTTATTCGCCGGAGTAAGTGTAGCGCCGCCTGACTGGTTAAACCGTCGCCACTCAGCGCTGTTTTTCCGCTTTTTTCCGCTCCCGTTCCAGGCGCTCGCCGCGTAGCCTCGCTTCTTCCTTACGCTTATTGCTCATATCGTTGCGGATCTGCGCGTGGCTCATCAATGCGAAAATAAAGGTGCCGCCGCAGATATTCCCGGCAAGTGTAGGAAGGGCGAAGGGCCAGAGAAAGTCGCTCCAGGGCAGCGTGCCGTTGAAAACCAAATACAAAATTTCAACGGAACCGACGACAATATGGGTGGTATCGCCCAGCGCGATAAGCCAGGTCATCAAAATAATGACCACAATCTTCGCCCCGCCTGCTGCAGGAAACATCCATACCATTGTGGCGATGATCCAGCCAGAGATAATCGCGTTGGCAAACATCTCCGTTGGGCTATTTTTCATGACCTCCATACCAATTTTGACAAAGGCGTCGCGGGTCTCTTCATCAAATATAGGCATATATTCAAATGCCCACGCAGCAACCCCGGTGCCAATAAGGTTGCCCAATAAGACTACGCCCCATAAGCGCATCAGCAGGCCAACGTTACTCAGAGTGGGATTTTGCATTACCGGCAATACGGCGGTAACGGTATTTTCAGTAAATAATTGCTGGCGGGCCATGATGACAATGATAAAACCAAAGGTATAGCCGAGATTTTCCAGTAAAAAGCCGCCGGGAACGCCTTCAAGCTGCACGTGGAAAATCCCTTTCGCCAGGAGTGATGCCCCCATAGAAAGTCCTGCGGCAATGGCTGACCAGAGCAAAGCCATCGCATCGCGTTCCATCTCTTTTTCACCATCCTGGCGAATATGTTCATGAATCGCCATGGCGCGGGAAGGAAGACGATCTTCATCCACTTCAATCTCTTTACCGCTTTGTTTTTCTTCGCTTTCAACTTCCAGGTCACTGCTTTGCCGGTTAATTTTATCGTCGTTAAGGCTATCCATGATGATCTCTGCTGATTAACACATATTAATAAAGCGTAGCGGTTTTTCATTTACCCAGGCCGGGGCATTCTCCGAAAAAATAAAAATGATCACGCTCGTTTTTATCTGTTTCGTTAGAATAGGGCCGTCACGTTGTTGCGTTACCAGGCTATGCTCAGAGCAATGAGATCGCGCATATAGACATCGTTTGACGTGCTGTTAAAATCGCTCACACCTAAACAGGCGGATACGGTAGCGTTCCGTCATGGATGGCAATCAGCGATAGCCATAATTCACAGGGAGACATCTATGAAGCTTCGCCTGTCGGCGCTGGCGCTGGGAACCACACTGCTGGTCGGGTGTGCGAGTTCCGGTACAGAACAGCAGGGGCGTTCAGACCCATTTGAAGGGTTTAACCGCACCATGTACAACTTCAACTTTAATGTGCTGGACCCGTATGTTGTTCGGCCGGTCGCGGTCGCCTGGCGTGATTATGTTCCACAGCCTGCGCGTAACGGTTTAAGTAATTTCACCGGCAACCTCGAAGAACCGGCGATCATGGTGAACTATTTCCTGCAGGGCGATCCTTATCAGGGTATGGTGCATTTCACCCGTTTCTTCCTGAACACCTTATTAGGGATGGGCGGCTTTATTGACGTCGCGGGAATGGCGAATCCTAAGCTGCAGCGCGTTGAACCGCATCGCTTTGGCAGTACGCTGGGCCATTATGGCGTGGGGTATGGGCCTTATATGCAACTTCCGTTCTACGGCAGCTTCACGCTGCGTGAAGATGGCGGGGATATGGCGGATACCTTGTATCCGGTGCTCTCGTGGTTGACCTGGCCAATGTCCATAGGAAAATGGACTATCGAAGGGATAGAAACCCGCGCGCAGTTGCTGGACTCCGATGGTTTGCTGCGCCAGTCTTCCGATCCTTATATTATGGTGCGCGAGGCGTACTTCCAGCGTCATGACTTTATCGCCAATGGCGGAAAACTCAAGCCGCAGGAAAACCCGAACGCGCAGGCGATTCAGGATGAACTCAAAGAGATCGACTCGGAATAAACGGCAGTAAATAAAAAGGTGAGCGCAATGCTCACCTTTTTGATCCGTCTCAGAAAGAGATTAGAACGCGTAGTTAAAGTTAGTACCGAACAGCCAGGCTTTCCCTTCAGATTCAAACTGATAAGGGCCTTCATTAATTTTCACGCTCTGACCATGCATATAAGAGACGCCAACGTCGACAGACGCATCTTTGTTAAAGGCGTAAGTCGTACCGGCGCTCAGCCAGAAACGGTCCTGGTCCGGAATAGAGATAGAACGGTTTTGCGCTGGTACCGGGCTGTCATCGAAGGCGATACCGGTACGGAACGTCCAGTTGTCATCGTAGTAATAGGTGGTACCCAACGCAATGCGATAAGCGTCTTTAAAGCCTTCATGCTTCTCAAAGAGCGTATCGCCGGCGGTCGATTTTGCCTTCAATTCCTGGAACTGGCTCCAGCTGGTATAGGCCAGGCTATAGTGGATGGCCCACTGTGGCGCCACACGGTTATAACCGGACACTTCCCACATTTCCGGCAGATTCAGCGTCAGGTAGCCTGACTGCGTCGCGCCGCCGGTTGCCGTTGGGATAGGCAGGTTAAATCGGTTTATAGCGATGGGAAGATCGCTACTGTAGTTGCCTTTAAAGTCAATTTTGACTTCCGAGCGGTAGGTCAGCGCGTAGCGGTTATTTTTATCCAGTTCATAAAGGATACCGGCATTCCAGCCAAAGCCCCACTGATTACCGTTCAGGTGGGCAATCTTGGTGTCGCTGGGAATCTGACCCGCGACCGGCGCCAGCGCCGGATTCTGTGCCGCGACCAACTGGCCTAAATCGCCCGCAAAACGTTCGATTTTCGCACGCGCGTATACCGCATCAAAGCCGAGGCCGAAGCTCCAGGCCTCATTTAAGCGATAAGCGCCGCTTAAATTCAGGTTCATGGTTTCAAGATCGGTCGTACCGCCTACCGAGCCGCCGGCGTATGTGTCGTTAAACTCTGTCGCCAGACCATAGTTAGAGGTAATAGAAGCCCCCCAGCCAAACTGATCGTTAATCGGCGCGACAAAATGGACGTTCGGCACCCAGGCCGTCGGCGCGATGTTATCCGCATCTAACGTCCGACGAGATGGCGATGTCCCGCTAATATTAACATCAGGATCAATATAAACCGCGCCCGCTGAAAACGTCGGGCGGTCAAACATGGTAATTAACGCCGGGTTGCGGCTAACGTTACCCGCATCATCTGCGATTGCGCCTTCACCCGAATAGGCCCGGCCAAGGCCAGAGGAAGAAAATTCGTTTAACTGAAAGCCTGCAGACCAGGCCTGGGTGGAGATGATTGCCACTGCGACTGCGAGAGCAGACTTTGTAAACAGGGTTTTCTGGCTCATGACCATAACCTCATTGATTATTTTTATACAAACTATGTTACATGCTGTAACAGGAGCGCGAAGTGTAGGGTCTGCGGTACGACTTAGAAATCAGACCAGTGGCGAGAGTATAGGTCTGACCAGCTAGAATGTTGCAAGTATGTTTATAAGTTTTTTCAATTGTGATCTTAGAAACGAGATCTGGCTGGCAAAATCGGCGGGCTTAACGGTCACCCGATCGCGCGATTTTTGTTTTAGATCATTTTTAAGTGTGATTTCGGTCACTTAACGCGTTTCCCACCATTAACGACTGGAGAGGCGAATGCCGGGAGCGTAAAATATCCCCATCGTTTATCTGGCACCCTGGGTGCAAATACAGAGGAAATCTACAATGAGTAAATGCAGTGCTGATGAAACCCCGGTTTGCTGCTGTATGGACGTTGGAACCATCATGGACAACTCCGATTGCACCGCGTCATACAGCCGCGTATTCGCTACCCGCGCAGAGGCTGAAGAGACGCTGGCGGCGTTAACCGAAAAAGCGCGTAGCGTGGAGTCTGAACCTTGCCAAATTACGCCAACCTTTACCGAGGAATCCGAAGGCGTTCGTCTGGATATTGATTTTGTTTTCGCCTGCGAAGCAGAAACGCTGATCTTCCAGCTCGGCCTGCGTTAATCCGTTCATTCACGACGCCTCCGTCATCATCTGGCGGAGGCGTTTTCTTTTTTTGTCGCTTCCCTTCACTGTGCCTTAGCTCCCACTTTCTTTTCTCTCTGCTTGGCTAAATGTAAAAAATTGGTTAAGACTGTGATCAGGTCAGACCACTAATTTATTTTTTTACAGGGGAGTACTATGCGTCAGGCTTTACCGTTGGTCACCCGCCAGGGCGATCGCATTGCTATTGTCAGTGGGTTACGAACCCCCTTCGCTCGTCAGGCCACTGCATTTCATGGTATTCCCGCTGTTGATCTCGGCAAGATGGTGGTAGGCGAGCTGCTGGCGCGCAGTGAAATTCCAGCCGATGCCATTGAGCAACTGGTTTTTGGTCAGGTAGTACAAATGCCGGAAGCGCCCAACATTGCGCGCGAAATTGTGCTGGGTACGGGGATGAATGTTCATACCGATGCCTATAGCGTAAGCCGCGCCTGCGCCACCAGTTTTCAGGCGGTAGCGAATGTGGCGGAAAGCCTGATGGCCGGCACGATACGCGCCGGTATCGCTGGCGGCGCAGATTCGTCGTCGGTACTGCCAATAGGCGTGAGTAAAGCCCTGGCGCGGGTGCTGGTTGATGTCAATAAAGCCCGGACGACCCGCCAACGGCTGACGATTTTTTCTCGTCTGCGCTTACGCGACCTGCTGCCCGTTCCTCCCGCCGTTGCTGAGTATTCCACCGGTCTGCGCATGGGCGATACCGCCGAACAGATGGCGAAAACGTATGGTATTACACGTGAACAGCAGGACGCGCTGGCGCATCGTTCACATCAGCGCGCCGCGCAGGCATGGGCGGAGGGTAAACTGGCGGAAGAAGTGATGACGACCTATGTGCCGCCGTATAAAAACCCCTTTGCAGAAGACAACAACATTCGCGGCGCCTCCACGCTGGCGGACTACGCTAAACTGCGTCCCGCTTTTGACAGAAAACATGGCTCTGTGACCGCCGCCAATAGTACACCGCTGACCGACGGCGCTGCCGCCGTTATTCTGATGACCGAATCCCGCGCTAAAGAGCTGGGGCTGCGCCCGCTTGGTTATCTGCGCAGCTACGCCTTTACCGCTATTGATGTCTGGCAGGACATGCTATTGGGGCCGGCCTGGTCAACGCCGCTGGCGCTGGAGCGGGCCGGGTTGACGATGGCCGATCTGACGCTTTTTGACATGCATGAAGCGTTTGCCGCTCAGACTCTGGCGAACTTACAACTGCTGGGCAGCGAACGATTTTCCCGTGAGGTGCTTGGTCGTGCGCAGGCGACAGGGGAGGTAGATGACGCTAAATTCAACGTGCTCGGCGGCTCAATCGCCTACGGGCATCCTTTTGCCGCAACGGGCGCGCGGATGATAACCCAAACGTTGCATGAATTACGGCGTCGGGGCGGAGGTTTTGGCCTGGTCACGGCCTGCGCGGCTGGCGGTCTTGGCGCGGCGATGGTTCTGGAGGCGGAATAATGACTACCACATCAGCTTTTATGCTTAACGTGCGTCTGGATAATGTCGCGGTTGTCGCTATTGATGTCCCTGGAGAAAAGGTGAACACCCTGAAAGCGGAGTTTGCCGCGCAGGTACGCGCCATCCTGAAGCAGATCAGGGAAAATAAAGCGTTGCAGGGCGTTGTTTTTATCTCAGCCAAAGCAGATAACTTTATTGCTGGCGCTGATATCAACATGATAGGCCACTGCCAAAACGCGCAGGAAGCGGAAACGCTGGCGCGTCAGGGACAGCAACTGATGGCGGAGATCCAGGCGTTGCCTGTTCCGGTCATCGCCGCCATTCACGGCGCCTGTCTGGGGGGCGGCCTTGAAATGGCGCTGGCCTGCCATCGGCGCATCTGTACCGATGACGTTAAAACCGTTCTCGGACTGCCGGAGGTACAGTTAGGGCTTTTACCGGGATCGGGCGGAACGCAGCGTCTTCCACGGCTGGTGGGGGTCAGTACCGCGCTGGATATGATCCTGACAGGTAAACAGCTTCGCGCCAGACAGGCGCTTAAAGCCGGGCTGGTTGATGATGTGGTGCCGCAAACCATTTTACTGGAAGCAGCTGTCGAGCTGGCTAAAAAAGAACGCCTGGCGCAGCGGACATTACCGGTCCGTGAACGTATCCTGGCGGGGCCGCTGGGGCGCGCGCTGTTATTTCGCCTGGTGCGTAAAAAGACGGCGCAAAAAACGCAGGGTAATTATCCGGCGACGGAGCGGATCATTGATGTGATTGAAACCGGACTGGCGCAGGGCAGCAGTAGCGGCTATGACGCGGAAGCGCGCGCTTTCGGCGAGCTGGCGATGACGCCGCAATCGCAGGCGCTGCGCGCTGTTTTCTTTGCCAGTACCGAGGTGAAAAAAGATCCCGGTAGCGATGCGCCGCCCGGCCCGCTGAACAGCGTGGGCATCTTAGGCGGCGGGTTAATGGGCGGCGGTATCGCCTGGGTTACGGCCTGTAAAGGCGGCTTGCCAGTACGAATTAAGGATATAAATACTCAGGGGATCAATCATGCTCTGAAATACAGCTGGGATCTGCTTGAAACAAAAGTACGCCGCCGCCATATCAAAGCCAGCGAACGCGATAAACAGTTGGCGTTGATATCAGGTTCTACCGATTACCGTGGTTTCAGTCATCGTGATCTGGTCATTGAAGCGGTGTTTGAAGATCTGCCGTTAAAACAACAGATGGTGGCGGAAGTGGAGCAAAATTGCGCTGCTCACACCATTTTTGCCTCCAATACTTCTTCCCTGCCGATTGGCGATATTGCGGCGAATGCGGCCAGACCGGAACAGGTGATTGGATTGCACTTTTTTAGCCCGGTCGAAAAAATGCCGCTGGTTGAGGTCATTCCTCACGCGTCTACTTCCGCGCAGACCATCGCCACGACCGTTAAGCTGGCGAAAAAACAGGGTAAAACCCCGATAGTCGTCAGCGATAAAGCCGGGTTTTATGTTAACCGAATTCTTGCGCCATATATCAATGAGGCGATTCGGATGCTGACTGAAGGCGAACGCGTCGAACATATTGACGCCGCCCTGGTAAAATTTGGTTTTCCGGTGGGGCCAATCCAACTTTTGGATGAGGTAGGAATCGACACGGGCACTAAAATTATTCCTGTGCTTGAGGCGGCGTATGGAGAACGTTTTAGCGCGCCTGCAAATGTTGTTGCTTCAATTTTGAATGACGATCGCAAAGGTAGAAAAAATGGTCGCGGTTTCTATCTTTATGGCGAAAAAGGGCGTAAAAGCAAAAAACAGGTTGACCCTGCTATTTATAAGCTTATTGGCGTGCAAGGGCAGAGTCGACTGTCTGCGCAGCAGGTGGCAGAGCGCTGTGTCATGTTAATGCTTAACGAAGCGGCGCGCTGTTTCGACGAAAAAGTGATTCGCAGCGCGCGCGATGGCGATATCGGCGCCGTGTTTGGTATCGGTTTTCCGCCGTTTCTCGGTGGCCCGTTCCGCTATATGGATGCTCTCGGGCCGGGTGAAATGGTGGCGACATTACAGCGCCTGGCCGCACTTTACGGTCCTCGTTACGCGCCTTGTGAACAATTAGTGCGCATGGCGGAGCGCAGGGAGCATTTCTGGACGAATGGGGAAACTGACCAGGGAAATTGAGGTCAAAGAGAATATGAATCCGCACTGAATGCCTCCTTAGTGGCGAAATAATAATCAAGGATTGACTATACTTACGCCATTGAGGTAAAAAACAGCGTTTCATTCAGTGAATGGATAAGGCACAATGCCGGCCACCGCATTTTTGCCGCAGCCAATAGGGGCATGTGGTAAGCGTGTTGGTGAAACTGGTTAACAAAAGCGGTGCAATATGCAAGTTTTTATCATGCGTCACGGCGACGCAGCCCTCGATGCCGCCAGTGATTCGGTTCGTCCCTTGACCCCTTGTGGGTGTGACGAGTCTCGCCTGATGGCGAACTGGCTGAAAGGTCAAAAAGTGGATATCGAACGTGTTCTGGTGAGTCCGTTTCTTCGGGCCGAACAGACGTTAGATGTGGTCGGCGATTGTATGAATCTGCCGGCTCAGGTGGATGTCCTGCCGGAGCTAACGCCCTGTGGCGATGTCGGTCTGGTCAGCGCCTACCTCCAGGCGCTGGCCAATGAAGAGATCGGATCGGTGCTGGTGATCTCTCACTTACCTCTGGTCGGATACCTGGTATCTGAGCTTTGTCCGGGCGAAACGCCGCCGATGTTCACGACGTCCGCAATTGCCAACGTTACGCTTGATGTAAGCGGCAAGGGGACATTCAACTGGCAAATGAGTCCCTGCAATCTGAAAATGGCGAAAGCGATTTAATCTTTGCTGCCTGATGGCGCTTCGCTTATCAGGCCTACGACAGCGCTGGCTGTTCGTAGGCTGGATAAGGCGCTTGCGCCGCCATCCGGCAATTCCGCATCAGGGTAATTCGGGCGGTTGCCACTCTTCCACTTCAATCAACACCAGCAGCGCGGCGTCGCCGCCGTACTCTTTCGGCGCCTGATGAAAGGCCATCACATGCGGATGCTGCGCCAGCCATAACGGCGTTTGCTGTTTCAGAATATGTTTACCGTGTCCATGCATGACGCAGGCGCAAAAAATATGTTCCCGGCGGCAGGCGGCAATCAGCGCCCCCAGTTCCTGCTTGGCCTGAAGCTGCGTTAAGCCGTGTAAATCCAGAAACAGTTCTGGCGAATAGTCGCCGCGGCGCATTTTTTTTAGCTCGAAATGGCTGACATCTTCACGGACATACTTTACCGGCCCTTCCGTATTGAGCAGCGGCTGGAACTCATCGGAAAAATAGTGGCTGGCGTCCGCCTGTTCCTGAATTAACCTTCGGGTAGGGACTTCCGTGATTTTCTTGCGCAGTGGCCGATGGACGATAGTATCCTGTTTAATCTTTCGGGTGCCGACCATCAGCTGACGGAACAGCGCCTGGTCCTCCTCGCTGAGCGATGTTTTCTTTTTCATTCGTGGGTCTCGTCTGATCTTTTGCCTTAGTTTACCCGACCCGGAGGATATCCGAACGGTCAAAACGGATTTTTCGTATTCTCCCGCCGCGTCAATGCTGATTTATCCCTGTCTTCGTGGCAAACTAGCCGCCGAATTTAATGCGAGCATGCCCTGGAGGAATACGTGGATAAAATTTTCGTCGATGAAGCAGTAAGTGAACTGCATACCATTCAGGACATGTTGCGCTGGGCGGTAAGCCGCTTTAGCGCGGCGAATATCTGGTATGGACACGGTACCGATAACCCGTGGGATGAAGCGGTACAACTGGTGTTGCCGTCTCTTTATCTGCCGCTGGATATTCCGGAGGATATGCGGACCGCGCGGCTGACGTCCAGCGAAAAACACCGCATTGTCGAGCGAGTGATTCGTCGCATTAACGAGCGTATCCCGGTCGCCTACCTGACCAATAAAGCCTGGTTCTGCGGCCACGAATTTTATGTCGATGAGCGCGTGCTGGTGCCGCGTTCGCCGATTGGCGAGCTGATTAATAACCGCTTCGCCGGCCTTATTAGCCAACAGCCGAAATATATTCTGGATATGTGTACCGGTAGCGGCTGCATCGCCATCGCCTGTGCTTATGCTTTCCCGGACGCAGAGGTTGATGCGGTCGATATTTCGCCGGATGCGCTGGCTGTCGCCGAGCATAACATTGAAGAACACGGTCTTATCCATCACGTGACGCCAATCCGTTCCGATCTGTTCCGCGATCTGCCGAAAGTTCAGTACGATCTGATAGTCACTAACCCGCCCTATGTCGATGCGGAGGATATGTCCGATCTGCCGAACGAATATCGCCACGAACCTGAGCTGGGGCTGGCGTCCGGCACTGACGGCCTCAAATTGACCCGTCGTATCCTGGGAAATGCGCCGGATTATCTGTCCGATGACGGCGTTCTGATTTGTGAAGTCGGAAACAGCATGGTACATCTGATGGAGCAGTATCCGAATGTGCCGTTCACCTGGCTGGAGTTTGACAACGGCGGCGATGGCGTCTTTATGTTGACCAAAGCGCAGTTGCTCGCGGCCCGTGAACATTTCAACATTTATAAAGATTAAAACACGCAAACGACAACAACGATAACGGAGCCGTGATGGCAGGAAACACAATTGGACAACTCTTTCGCGTAACCACTTTCGGCGAATCACACGGGCTGGCGCTTGGGTGTATCGTCGATGGCGTGCCGCCCGGCATCCCGTTAACGGAGGCCGATCTGCAGCACGATCTCGACAGACGCCGCCCCGGCACCTCGCGCTATACTACCCAGCGCCGCGAACCGGACCAGGTAAAAATTCTCTCCGGCGTGTTTGATGGCGTGACGACCGGCACCAGCATTGGCCTGCTGATTGAAAACACCGATCAGCGCTCGCAGGACTACAGCGCGATTAAAGATGTTTTTCGTCCGGGACACGCGGATTACACCTATGAGCAGAAATACGGCCTGCGCGATTACCGTGGCGGTGGACGTTCTTCCGCGCGTGAAACCGCGATGCGCGTAGCGGCAGGGGCGATTGCCAAGAAATACCTGGCGGAAAAGTTCGGCATCGAAATCCGCGGCTGCCTGACCCAGATGGGCGACATTCCGCTGGAGATTAAAGACTGGCGTCAGGTTGAGCTTAATCCGTTCTTTTGTCCCGATGCGGACAAACTTGACGCGCTGGACGAACTGATGCGCGCGCTGAAAAAAGAGGGTGACTCCATCGGCGCGAAAGTGACGGTGATGGCGAGCGGCGTGCCGGCAGGGCTTGGCGAACCGGTATTTGACCGACTGGATGCGGACATCGCCCATGCGCTGATGAGCATTAATGCGGTGAAAGGCGTGGAGATCGGCGAAGGATTTAACGTGGTGGCGCTGCGCGGCAGCCAGAATCGAGATGAAATCACGGCGCAGGGTTTTCAGAGCAACCACGCTGGCGGCATCCTCGGTGGCATCAGTAGCGGGCAACACATTGTGGCGCATATGGCGCTGAAACCTACCTCCAGCATTACCGTGCCGGGACGTACGATCAACCGGATGGGTGAAGAAGTCGAGATGATCACCAAAGGGCGCCACGATCCGTGTGTGGGGATTCGCGCAGTGCCGATCGCAGAAGCCATGCTGGCGATCGTGCTGATGGATCACCTGCTGCGCCATCGGGCACAGAATGCGGATGTAAAGACAGAGATTCCACGTTGGTAAGAAATGAAAAAAACCGCGATTGCGCTGCTGGCATGGTTTGTCAGTAGCGCCAGCCTGGCGGCGACGCCGTGGCAGAAAATAACTCATCCTGTCCCCGGCGCCGCACAGTCTATCGGTAGCTTTGCCAACGGATGCATCATTGGCGCCGACACGTTGCCGGTACAGTCCGATAATTATCAGGTGATGCGCACCGATCAGCGCCGTTATTTCGGCCACCCGGATCTGGTCATGTTTATCCAGCGGTTGAGTCATCAGGCGCAGCAACGGGGGCTCGGAACCGTCCTGATAGGCGACATGGGGATGCCTGCCGGAGGCCGCTTTAATGGCGGACACGCCAGTCATCAGACCGGGCTTGATGTGGATATTTTCTTGCAGTTGCCGAAAACGCGCTGGAGCCAGGCGCAGCTATTGCGCCCGCAGGCGTTAGATCTGGTGTCCCGCGACGGTAAACATGTCGTGCCGTCGCGCTGGTCGTCGGATATCGCCAGTCTGATCAAACTGGCGGCACAAGACAATGACGTCACCCGTATTTTCGTCAACCCGGCTATTAAACAACAGCTTTGCCTCGATGCCGGAAGCGATCGTGACTGGCTACGTAAAGTACGCCCCTGGTTCCAGCATCGCGCGCATATGCACGTGCGTTTACGCTGCCCTGCCGACAGCCTGGAGTGCGAAGATCAACCTTTACCTCCGCCGGGCGATGGATGCGGCGCTGAACTGCAAAGCTGGTTCGAACCGCCAAAACCTGGCACCACAAAGCCTGAGAAGAAGATACCGCCGCCGTTGCCGCCTTCCTGCCAGGCGCTACTGGATGAGCATGTACTCTGATGGACAATTTTTATGATCTGTTTATGGTCTCCCCGCTGCTGCTGGTGGTGCTGTTTTTTGTCGCCGTACTGGCAGGATTTATCGATTCTATCGCCGGGGGCGGAGGGCTGCTCACTATCCCTGCGCTGATGGCCGCCGGGATGTCGCCGGCAAACGCGCTGGCGACCAATAAATTACAGGCGTGCGGCGGCTCCCTCTCGTCTTCGCTCTATTTTATTCGCCGTAAAGTGGTAAACCTGGCCGAGCAAAAGCTCAATATTCTGATGACGTTCATTGGCTCGATGAGCGGCGCGCTGCTGGTGCAGCACGTGCAGGCGGATATTTTGCGCCAGATCTTGCCCATCCTGGTGATTTTCATCGGCCTCTATTTTTTATTGATGCCGAAGCTGGGCGAGGAAGATCGCCAGCGCCGCCTGTATGGATTACCGTTCGCGCTGATAGCCGGGGGATGCGTCGGGTTTTACGACGGCTTTTTCGGGCCTGCCGCCGGGTCGTTTTACGCTCTGGCGTTTGTCACCTTATGTGGCTATAACCTGGCGAAATCCACGGCACATGCCAAAGTGCTTAACGCTACCTCCAACGTTGGCGGCCTGCTGTTATTTATCATCGGCGGCAAAGTGATCTGGGCGACGGGCTTCGTGATGCTGGTTGGTCAGTTTTTAGGGGCGCGAATGGGGTCGCGTCTGGTGTTGAGCAAAGGCCAAAAGCTTATCAGACCGATGATCGTTATTGTCTCGGCGGTGATGAGCGCCAGGTTACTTTATGATAGCCACGGACAGGAGATCCTCCACTGGTTGGGGATGAACTAATGAACAATACGCACCATTACGAACAGTTAATTGAGATTTTTAACGGCTGCTTTGCCGAAGAATTTAATACCCGTCTGATTAAAGGCGACGACGAACCGATCTATCTTCCTGCTGACGCGCAGGTACCGTACCACCGCATCGTCTTTGCGCATGGGTTTTACGCCAGCGCGCTGCATGAGATTTCTCACTGGTGTATCGCCGGTAAGGCGCGCCGCGAACTGGTTGACTTTGGTTACTGGTACTGCCCGGATGGACGCGACGCGCAGACCCAAAGTCAATTTGAAGACGTTGAGGTGAAGCCACAGGCTTTCGACTGGTTGTTTTGCGTGGCGGCGGGGTATCCCTTTAACGTCAGTTGCGACAATCTGGAAGGCGATATTGAGCCGGATCGCGTGGCGTTTCAGCGCCGGGTTCATGCGCAGGTAATGGCGTATCTGGAGCAGGGCATTCCTGAACGTCCGGCCCGCTTCATCAAAGCGCTACAGAATTACTATCACACGCCCGAACTTAAGGCGGAACAGTTCCCGTGGCCGGAAGCGCTTAATTAAAGCCAGCGCCACGTTTACAATGAGGAAAGAAGATGATCGCGGAGTTTGAATCACGCATTCTGGCATTAATTGACGATATGGTAGAGCACGCCAGCGACGATGAGCTTTTTGCCAGTGGATACCTGCGTGGCCACTTGACGTTAGCCATTGCCGAGCTGGAGAGCGGTGATGACCACTCCGTCGAGGCGGTCTATGCCAACGTTAGCCAAAGTCTGGAAAAAGCGATCGGCGCCGGCGAACTGTCGCCGCGCGATCAGGCGTTAGTCAAAGCGATGTGGGACAATTTGTTCGACAAGGCAAAACAATAACGCCGTGGGCCGGAAGGCGACGCTTGCCGCCTTCCGCTATTGACTGACCCATTACTTCACCGCTTTTCCCTTCAATAACTTTCTCACCCATAACCGATTCGGATTTAACGCCGCCAGCGTACCGGCATCCAGTGGAATCGGCTCGTTACTCATCTGCGCCGCCAGAATTTCTGCGCATAATGGCGCTGAGCACAAACCGCGCGATCCCAGCGCGCCGAGCATAAATAAACCCGGATAGACAGGCGCAGGCGCCGCCGACGTTTTATTATCGGCTAAATCGGCGTAATGCGTCAGCGTGGCGTGGTAATCCGGGACATTGCCCACCATCGGCAGATGGTCGCGGGTGGCGCAACGCACGCCGCAACGGGCGCTATTGCCGCTAACATCAACCTCTGTGGCCCAGTTCGCATCCGGAAAACAGTCAAGCAGACGTTGTCGGTTCTGACGCTGATCTTCTTCGCGCCAGACGGTGCTTTCGTCACCCCGGTGATAGCTGGCGCCAATACAGTGCTGCTGATTATGCGGATTTTGCGGCGTCAGATAGCCGTCGTAGCATAACACCTGACGCAACGCCGAGAGGGCGGGGGTGGTGGGAATATGACTGACCTGCCCCCCGACGGCATACACCGGCAGCGGCCGGGTCTGATCAAAACGGTTAATCTGATGGCCGTTCGCCAGGACGACGGTCTCATGGCTGGCGGTTTCACCTGACGTAAAGCGCAGTTGCCAGCGCGACTCCTGCGCAACGAGCGACGTGAGCGTATGGCGAAAGCGCGTTTGTAAACCCTGTTCGGTCGCCAGTGCGATGACTGCGCGAGTTAATTGTTCCGGGCACAGCCAGCCGCCTGCCGGATAGGTAATTCCTCCGCAGCGTGTCGTCACGCCAACCGCCTGTTCCGCCTCTTCGGCATTGAGCGCCGAGGCCAGTCCGGCGGGCAGCGCCAGGGACAGCATCTGGGCAATTTTCTGCTGGCTTTTCTCATCCCATCCGAGCTGCGTCACGCCGCACCAGTCATGATCAAAAGAGACGGGCAGGGCATCATACAGGCGACGGGCAAAGGTGAATGCGGTCGGGAAAAAGCGATTAATGGCGGCGTCATGTTTGCTAAGGAGCGGATAAAGCGCGCCCTGTCGATTACCGGAAGCGCCCTGGGCGGGCTGATCATCTGCGCAATAGAGCGTCACCTGCCAGCCGCGACGCAGTAACGCCAGTGATAACAGCGCGCTGGCGATGCCGCCGCCAATGATCGCCGTTTCACGTTTTTCGCTTCCGCTGCGGTAAAACCAGGGCGCGGAAAGGGTCGGCATGAGGTGTTGTTCCATCACTCCGCAAAGCATCTCGCGTTTACGTCCGAAGCCTTTGCGTTTTTGCATGGTAAAACCGGCTTCCTGTAATCCCCGACGGACGAAACCTGCCGAGGTAAACGTCGCCAGCGTTGCGCCGGGCCGCGCCAGCCGCGCCATCGCGTTAAACAGGTTTGGCGTCCACATATCCGGATTTTTCGCCGGGGCAAAACCGTCGAGGAACCAGGCGTCGACTGTTTGATTCAGCGTGGCGTCCAGTTGGTCGGTCAATTCATTAATATCGCCAAACCACAAATCCAGCGTCACCCGGCCCCGATCCAGCAATAGGCGGTGGCACCCCGGGAGCGGCAGCGGCCATTGCGCCTGCAGCTGCTCTGCCCAGGGCGCGAGCTCCGGCCAGTGTTGGTGCGCCAGCGCCAGATCGTCGCGCGTTAACGGGAATTTCTCAAAACTGATGAAATGTAACCTTTGCAGCGTCGCCTGTGGGTGCGCAGAACGAAAGCTGTCAAACGCCTGCCACAGCGTCAGGAAGTTAAGTCCGGTGCCAAAACCGCTTTCCGCGACTATAAATAATGGATGTGAATGTACGGGAAATCGCTCCGCAAGACGATTGCCGCCAAGAAAAACGTAGCGTGTCTCTTCGAGTCCATTGTCATTAGAAAAATAGACATCATCAAAATCTCGGGAAACAGGTGTACCCTCAGCGTTAAATTCGAGTGTGGCGGGTTGTATGGCGTATTGTTTCACGTAAGTTACTCGTCTGACGGGCGGTATCGCGATCTTAACGATGTGTGCCTGACGGCGCAAATTTCCGTACTAAATGGCTGATCGGACTTGTTCGGCGTACAAGTGTACGCTATTGTGCCAATCGAAACTTAAAAATAGTGCGAATTACAGAGGTATTGAATGAAACGTGCAGTGATTACTGGCCTGGGCATCGTTTCCAGCATCGGTAATAACCAGCAGGAAGTCCTGGCATCTCTGCGTGAAGGACGTTCAGGGATCACTTTCTCTCAGGAGCTGAAGGACGCCGGCATGCGTAGCCAGGTATGGGGCAACGTAAAACTGGATACCACTGGCCTCATTGACCGCAAAGTCGTGCGCTTTATGAGCGACGCCTCCATCTATGCTTATCTGTCTATGGAGCAGGCAGTGGCCGACGCCGGTCTGGCGCCGGAAGTCTATCAGAATAACCCGCGTGTCGGCCTGATTGCAGGTTCCGGCGGCGGCTCCCCGAAATTCCAGGTCTTTGGCGCAGACGCCATGCGTAGCCCGCGTGGTCTGAAAGCCGTGGGCCCGTATGTGGTGACGAAAGCAATGGCATCCGGCGTTTCCGCCTGCCTCGCTACGCCGTTTAAAATTTATGGCGTGAACTACTCCATTAGCTCCGCTTGCGCGACCTCCGCACACTGTATCGGCAATGCGGTTGAACAGATCCAACTGGGCAAACAGGACATCGTTTTTGCTGGCGGCGGCGAAGAGCTGTGCTGGGAAATGGCCTGTGAGTTCGATGCGATGGGCGCACTGTCCACCAAATATAACGATACGCCTGAAAAAGCGTCCCGTACCTATGATGCGCACCGTGATGGGTTTGTCATCGCGGGCGGTGGCGGTATGGTTGTTGTCGAAGAGCTGGAACACGCTCTGGCGCGCGGCGCGCATATCTATGCGGAAATCGTCGGTTACGGCGCAACATCCGATGGCGCAGACATGGTTGCTCCGTCTGGCGAAGGCGCAGTACGTTGCATGCAGATGGCGATGCACGGCGTAGACACGCCGATCGACTACCTGAACTCTCACGGTACCTCTACTCCGGTAGGCGACGTGAAAGAACTCGGTGCAATCCGTGAAGTGTTTGGCGATAACAGCCCGGCAATTTCTGCAACCAAAGCGATGACCGGCCACTCGCTGGGTGCCGCAGGCGTGCAGGAAGCTATCTACTCTCTGCTGATGCTGGAGCACGGTTTTATCGCGCCGAGTATCAACATCGAAGAGCTGGATGAGCAGGCTGCGGGTCTGAACATCGTGACCGAAACCACCGAGCGTGAACTGACTACCGTAATGTCTAACAGCTTCGGTTTTGGCGGCACCAACGCCACGCTGGTGATGCGTAAGTTGTAAGCCTGACTATTACGTTGTAGTATCAATAATGAAACAGGTCGCTAATGCGACCTGTTTTTTCATTCAGGGAACAACAAATTATATGGATATTCTATAAATGCCAACTAATACATTAGATAAAATTAGGCATAGTTTGAGTTGTGTGGCTGTTTTATTTGGTTTGCTTGGCATTTTTGTTTTTGCCTCATTTTCGCCTTCCTATGTCTGGCTTTATTTGGGAGGTCTGGCTGCGCCTTTTATATATAGTATTGTTTTTGTCTATGCGATTGCCGCCTGGAGTATTTATTCAAAGTATTACCCGTTTTTATCATTGGGCCGCTTATCATTTGTGGAATGTTTTTTTCCGGCGCTGGCCCTGGTGTGCCTTACCGTTCTCTACAATGCTTTTAGTGGCCCGGAACCCTGGATGGCCGAGTTATCAAGGCAATTTTTTCTTCATAAATTTCTTAACACGCTGGCGATGTGCTTTCTGGCTCCTGTGGCGGAGGAAATTATATTCAGAGGGTTTTTATTAAACAGCAGTATCGGTTGGGGTCGGTACTCAAGAGTTTCCGGTATTATTATTACCTCACTCGCTTTTGCATTTATGCATACACAATATCTCTTTGCGGTGACTTTTGTTTATCTGTTTGTTTTTTCATCGATATTATGCGTTGTTCGAATGAGAAGTCGAGGGTTAATGATACCGATAATACTTCATATTTTAAATAATGCCTGGGTCATTTTCGGCTTACTGTTTTCAGCGACGGAATAAGAGCCTGATGCAAGAGGCGCTTTAACCTCTTCGGTACGAACAAGAGACCGATGGCGGTTTCCTTTTTTAATGCTTCTTATATTCCGGCGCGACTTTCGTTGACCAGGCCTCAGTCTGGGTGATGGCGCCTGCGTCATAAATCGGCTGTTCATAACCCTTATCAGCATCCCGAACGCGGTAAATTTTCCAGCGTCCCTCTTCCCAACGGGTATAAACTTCCAGGTGGATGGGTGTTGACTCTGTAGCCAACAGAACATCCACTTTTTCTCCGCCGAGGAAAGGGTGTGCCTTCCCAACCCGTAACTGTGGAATCCACTCTGGCGCATAGTCCTGCGCATACATAAAATAATCTGCCCCCACAATCTCCTGTTCATAAAGGGACTGTATTAGCGCCAGGCGATGAATAACCTCTTTAGCAACGTAACGTTGCATTAAGGCGGTGGTGTCGTCAGGGGTATTCACATCGTTCGTGAACGTCGTCATCCATGAGGTATAGAACTGCTTCACGGCCTGCGTACTGTCGTGATGAGGCGCAGAGCAACTACAAAGCAACAGGATAAGCGCGACAAGGGAGAACGTTTTCATTAATTCTTCCTGTAGATGGTATATGAGGGCCTGGCTGCCCGGTAGCCCGGGCCGGCCCACATATCGCGTTGTTTAAAATCTGAATACCACTCTGTGCCATCGTATATCGCCATGTGACCGCTCGGGTTTCCGCCAGCGTAAGGTTGAATAATGATGACGTCACCCTCGCGCGGCATTTCATAGGTACCAATAGCGGTGAATCCGGCGCTTCTTAACATTGGGCCATAATCTTTCGCATGATATGTATGCCCCAGCGTGATACCGCCCGCCTGAATTGCCTTTCGGGTAAATTCCGCACACCGGCCTGACGAGAAAGATCTCTGAGCGTAATACCTCTTTTTTCAAGTGCACTTTTAATATCTGCACGATGCTAGTCCTGGCTTTTTGGTTCCATTCTGTAATCCTAAGAAGATGTGTTATCGGCACCGATATTTTTAAGGTAAAAATTAGCGCGAGAAAAAGAAAGTTACTTTCTTTTTCACTCTGAGAATAGTGCCAGAAAGAAAGCAAAATTTCGCGAAAAAGAAGAAATATTTTTATTTCATCAGGAGAAAGGAAAGAAACCGATGGCAAAGGAATGGTTCACGGTTAAGGAATGTCTTGGCTTACCGGGGTTTCCGGGAAGCGAGCCTGCGGTTCGCGAACGTTTGTATAAGTACAGCGAAGGGAAAGAGGGTGTCAGGCGTAAGCGTGTTAAATCAAAGGCCGAGGAGTTTCATATATCTGTTTTCCCTCTTTATGTTCATCGTTATCTTGACGACAGCGGAGAGGAACCGACGCCAGAACCCATTTCCTTACAGGAAGCGGAGCCTGAAGATATCCAGGAGATGATGTTCAGGTTACTGACGCCAGAACAGCGCAAGCAGGTGACCGGACGGTTTAAGGTGAGAGGGATGAAAGCGGTCTTTCCCTTTCTGTTTGATGACACGCCGCCACGTTGATAGCCTGGCTGCAATTTCAAGGTTGACAAGTTTCGCGTCTCACAGGCAGACTTCACTTTCTACATTATCCTTCCGATAATGCGTAAGCGTTTAACGTTATCCAACGCACCTTAATCCTGACGTTCAGGTAGAGGGGGGCGTGGCCTTTCCCCGCCTTACTCTGCATTCTGGAGTAATGCATGACAGCAGTTAGCCAAAAAACAACGACCCCGTCTGCGAATTTTTCGCTGTTCCGCATCGCCTTTGCGGTTTTCCTGACCTATATGACGGTCGGCCTGCCGTTACCCGTCATCCCGCTTTTTGTCCATCACGAACTGGGCTATAGCAATACGATGGTTGGGATCGCCGTGGGCATTCAGTTTTTTGCGACGGTACTGACGCGCGGCTATGCCGGACGGCTGGCGGATCAATATGGCGCTAAACGATCGGCGTTACAGGGGATGTTTGCCTGCGGGCTGGCGGGCGCCGCCTGGCTCCTGGCCGCGCTGTTGCCGGTTTCCGCGCCGGTAAAATTCGCGCTGCTTATTGTCGGGCGTTTGATCCTCGGATTTGGCGAAAGTCAGCTGCTGACCGGAACCCTGACCTGGGGACTGGGGCTGGTTGGCCCAACGCGTTCCGGTAAGGTGATGTCGTGGAACGGAATGGCGATTTACGGCGCGCTGGCGGCCGGTGCGCCGTTGGGCTTGCTGATCCATAGCCACTTTGGCTTCGCGGCGCTGGCGGGGACGACGATGGTTTTACCGCTGCTGGCCTGGGCATTCAACGGCACCGTGCGTAAAGTGCCTGCGTATACGGGGGAGCGACCTTCACTGTGGAGCGTGGTCGGGCTTATCTGGAAACCGGGCCTGGGCCTGGCATTGCAGGGCGTGGGCTTTGCCGTCATCGGTACGTTTATTTCACTTTATTTTGTCAGCAATGGCTGGACGATGGCGGGATTCACCCTGACCGCGTTTGGCGGTGCGTTTGTACTGATGCGCATATTGTTCGGTTGGATGCCGGACCGCTTTGGCGGCGTGAAGGTCGCCGTTGTCTCATTGCTGGTTGAGACGGCAGGGTTGCTGCTCTTGTGGCTGGCGCCGACGGCCTGGATAGCGCTGGTAGGCGCGGCGCTCACCGGGGCTGGGTGTTCACTGATTTTCCCGGCGCTGGGCGTGGAGGTTGTGAAACGCGTACCTGCACAGGTACGCGGTACGGCGCTCGGCGGTTACGCCGCGTTTCAGGATATCTCCTACGGCGTTACCGGCCCGCTGGCGGGCGTGCTGGCCACGTCATGCGGCTATCCTTCCGTATTCCTCGCGGGAGCGATCTCCGCGGTGGTTGGCATCCTGGTGACGATATTATCGTTCCGGCGTGGTTAAGAAACCAGCCAGAAAAGCGCCAGTACAATTATTAGCGCGATAAACAACAGGCCTGGCCGCGCAGACAGATTTTTCACGGTTTCAATCATCGGCGCGAACGGGCGGTAGATGGGTTGAATAGAGAGCGGTTCCAGCTCATCCGCCTCCCGCTCTACGCGACGCAGGAAAATATGGTTAAGTAAATCCTGTACCTGGGCGGTGGTCAGCACCGTTTGCGGCTGAATTTGATAGGTGTGTTGGGCATACTCTTTGATCGCTGTGAGTTCGTCCGGTTCCAGCGGTTGTTTTAACGCAGCTTGCAGCGTATGTAGCGTAGGCGCGTGTTGTAGTGACAGCGTCTGCCGCGCCTGTAGCCATGTCGCCAGATGAGTAAACTGTTTTGCCGGAATGAGCTCGCCGCTTTTCACGCCGGAGAGTTCCAGCATTGATTGCCAGATAAGTTTGTTTGACTCGCCGGTCGCGGCCGCCAGCTTCGTCACCAACTGATTCAACGTATTATGTTCAGCAGGCAATAATGGCCGATCCGTTGCCGGACGTTGCTGCGGCTGCGGAATGGAAAGCTGCCCCTGTTGCAGGAGCGTCAGCACGTTTTTGAGTTGATCGGGCGTAAGCTGGCTAAGCGCGGTTTGACCGTATTGCTGACGGATAAAATCGCTGACGGCCTGACGATTATTCCCGACGCCAAGCAGCTCTGTTAGCTGTGAAAGTACCTGACGATTGGCGTGATTTTGCTGCGCTACGCCCAGACGCTGGGTAAGATTCTGTTCAGCGGCGGGGAAGTGGCGCGACAGTAGCGGCGCGTCATTTTTTATCCCCAGATCGTGTTTCATTCCGGCCCATACTTCCGCGCTTTGCTGCTGGGTCAGTGAAATCAGGCGCGTGATCAGCCTTTCCAGTACCGTACGCTGTTGCATGGAAAGCGGCTGCTCGCTCGCAGCGGAAAGAGGATTACGCCCTTCGCCTGGAGGCTGTGCAGGGGCGCCGGAGATGGGATGCATAATTAATTATCCTTTAACCATAAATCTGAGCAATATATGCCTGGCGGCCAGATTATGGCACACTTGTCCGGTTAACTCTCGTTCTCAAACAGGTACGACAGTCGTGAAAATTCTCGTTGATGAAAATATGCCTTACGCCCGCGAATTATTTAGCCGCCTGGGTGAGGTAAAGGCAGTGCCGGGTCGCCCGATCCCCGTTGAAGAATTGAACCATGCCGATGCGTTAATGGTGCGTTCGGTCACGAAAGTGAATGAATCGCTGCTGAGCGGCACGCCGATTAACTTCGTTGGTACTGCTACGGCAGGCACCGATCATGTGGATGAGGCATGGCTGAAGCAGGCGGGCATCGGTTTTTCAGCCGCGCCCGGCTGTAATGCTATCGCCGTGGTGGAGTATGTGTTTTCCGCGCTGTTGATGCTGGCCGAACGTGACGGCTTTTCGTTACGCGATCGCACTATAGGGATTGTCGGCGTGGGTAACGTCGGAAGCCGGCTACAGACCAGGCTTGAAGCGTTGGGTATCCGCACGTTGCTGTGCGATCCGCCACGCGCCGCACGCGGGGACGAGGGTGATTTTCGTACGCTGGATGAGCTGGTGCAGGAAGCGGATGTCCTGACTTTCCATACGCCGCTCTATAAAGACGGACCGTACAAAACGCTGCATCTGGCCGATGAGACGCTGATCCGTCGACTGAAACCCGGCGCCATTCTCATTAACGCCTGCCGCGGCCCGGTGGTGGATAACGCCGCGTTGCTGGCGCGACTTAATGCCGGGCAGCCGCTGAGCGTGGTGCTTGATGTGTGGGAGGGCGAACCGGATCTTAACGTCGCGCTACTGGAAGCCGTGGATATCGGCACGTCGCATATTGCCGGCTATACGCTGGAAGGCAAAGCGCGCGGCACCACCCAGGTCTTTGAGGCGTATAGCGCGTTTATTGGCCGCGAGCAGCATGTCGCGCTGGAGACATTACTGCCTGCACCTGAGTTTGGTCGTATTACGCTTCATGGCCCGCTGGATCAACCGACGCTGAAAAGACTGGCGCATTTGGTGTATGATGTGCGCCGCGACGATGCGCCGCTGCGTAAAGTCGCTGGAATTCCGGGTGAATTTGATAAATTGCGTAAAAATTATCTTGAGCGCCGTGAATGGTCGTCTTTATACGTGATGTGTGACGACGAAACGGCAGCCGCCTTGCTGTGTAAGCTAGGTTTTAACGCTGTTCATCACCCGGCACATTAATGTCTTCTTAATGCTCCCTGTCGAATAATGCGACAGGGACGCTTATGTATTTCTGGAGTAAATCACCATGTCTGAAGGCTGGAACATTGCCATTCTGGGCGCAACGGGCGCCGTAGGCGAAGCCCTGCTTGAAACACTGGCTGAACGCCAGTTCCCGGTCGGTGAAATTTATGCGTTGGCGCGTCATGAAAGCGCGGGCGAGCACCTTCGTTTTGGTGGCAAGTCGGTCATTGTCCAGGATGCGGCGGACTTTGACTGGACGCAGGCGCAGTTGGCGTTTTTCGTTGCCGGCGCAGAGGCATCGGCTGCCTGGATAGACGACGCGACCAATGCAGGCTGCCTGGTGATAGATTCCAGCGGTCTGTTCGCGCTGGAGCCTGATGTGCCGCTGGTCGTGCCGGAAGTTAACCCGTATGTACTGGCGGATTACCGCAACCGTAACGTGATTGCGGTCGCCGATAGTCTGACCAGTCAACTGCTGGCGGCGCTCAAGCCGTTAATCGATCAGGGGGGACTGTCGCGCATCGCCGTCACCAGTATGTTATCAGCGTCCGCACAGGGGAAAAAAGCGGTCGATGCGCTGGCTGGACAGAGTGCGAAGCTGCTTAACGGCATACCGATTGATGAAGATGATTTCTTTGGCCGCCAGTTAGCGTTCAATATGCTGCCGCTGCTGCCGGATCGTGAAGGCAGCGTGCGCCAGGAACGTCGTATCGTCGATGAAGTGCGTAAAATTTTGCAGGACGATGGCGTGATGATCTCCGCCAGTGTCGTGCAGTCGCCGGTGTTCTATGGCCATGCGCAGATGGTGAGCTTTGAAGCGCTCCGTCCGCTGGCGGCGGAAGAGGCGCGCGAGGCGTTTTCCCGCGGTGAAGATATCGTACTATCAGAAGAGACGGATTACCCGACGCAGGTGGGCGACGCTTCCGGCAATCCACAGCTTTCTATTGGCTGTGTGCATAATGATTACGGTATGCCGGAACAAATTCAGTTCTGGTCAGTGGCGGACAACGTGCGTTTCGGCGGCGCGCTGATGGCCGTTAAAATTGCGGAGAAGCTGGTGCAGGAGTATCTGTACTGATGTCCGGACAGCAATCATCGCCGGTCTATAAAATTGCGCTGGGTATTGAGTACGACGGCAGCAAGTATTATGGCTGGCAGCGTCAGAATGAAGTGCGCAGCGTGCAGGAAAAGCTGGAAAAAGCGCTCTCGCAGGTGGCAAATGAACCTATTAACGTGTTCTGCGCCGGGCGTACCGATGCCGGCGTTCACGGCACCGGGCAGGTTGTCCATTTCGAAACGACCGCATTGCGCAAAGATGCGGCATGGACGCTGGGGGTAAATGCGAATTTGCCTGGTGACATTGCCGTGCGCTGGGTGAAAACTGTACCGGATGATTTTCACGCGCGATTTAGCGCTACGGCTCGCCGTTATCGCTATATCATCTACAATCATCGACTGCGTCCTGCGGTGTTAGCAAAAGGCGTGACGCATTACTATGAGCCGCTGGATGCAGAGCGGATGCATCGCGCGGCGCAGTGTCTGCTTGGCGAAAATGATTTTACCTCGTTTCGCGCGGTGCAGTGCCAGTCGCGCACGCCGTGGCGTAATGTGATGCACATCAACGTTACCCGCCACGGCCCTTATGTGGTGGTCGATATCAAAGCGAATGCCTTTGTTCATCATATGGTCAGGAATATTGTCGGCAGCCTGCTGGAAGTAGGCGCTCACAACCAGCCGGAGAGCTGGATCGCAGAGCTGTTAGCGGCCAGGGACAGAACGCTGGCGGCGGCAACGGCGAAGGCGGAAGGGCTATATTTGGTTGCGGTGGATTACCCTGACCGGTTTGACCTTCCAAAACCGCCAATGGGCCCGCTATTTCTGGCGGACTAATCCGAATCGCACACCCGAAACGTGTCGGGTAGAAAGGCAAAGACAAATATGGACCTGATCTACTTTATTATTGATTTTATTCTGCACATCGATGTGCATCTGGCGGAGCTGGTCGCGGAGTACGGCGTCTGGGTGTACGCTATTTTGTTTTTGATTCTGTTTTGTGAAACCGGCCTGGTCGTCACGCCGTTCCTGCCGGGCGACTCGCTGCTGTTTGTCGCCGGGGCGCTGGCTTCGCTGGAAACCAACGATCTCAATGTGCATGTCATGGTGGCGTTAATGCTGATCGCCGCAATTGTCGGCGATGCGGTAAATTACACGATTGGTCGACTGTTCGGCGAAAAACTGTTCAGTAATCCGAATTCGAAAATTTTCCGCCGCAGTTATCTGGATAAAACCCACCAGTTTTATGAAAAACACGGCGGTAAAACTATCATTCTCGCTCGCTTCGTGCCGATCGTCAGAACCTTTGCGCCGTTTGTGGCAGGGATGGGGCACATGTCCTATCGGCATTTTGCCGCTTATAACGTCATCGGCGCGCTGCTGTGGGTGCTGCTCTTTACCTACGCCGGTTATTTCTTCGGTACGATACCGTTGATTCAGGATAACCTTAAGCTGCTGATTGTGGGGATTATCGTGGTTTCGATATTACCCGGCGTCATTGAGATTGTCCGGCATAAGCGCGCTGCGTCGCGTGCCGCAAAATAGAAAGTAACTCAGCGGTTCGACCACTTTTTTATCCAAAGTTTCGGGCTGTTATGTTTTAATGTGCAACATTCATGGTCTGTTGGGGGCAAAAATGGCATTATGCGCCCCTTATAATAAAGCTGACTAAGGTTCAGGCAGAAAGGTCACCAATGAGCTGGATTGAACGAATTAAAAGCAACATTACTCCCACCCGCAAGGCTAGCATTCCTGAAGGGGTGTGGACCAAGTGTGATAGCTGCGGTCAGGTTTTATACCGCGCTGAGCTGGAACGTAATCTTGAGGTCTGTCCTAAGTGTGACCATCATATGCGCATGTCGGCGCGCAATCGCCTGCATAGCCTGTTAGATGAAGGTTCCCTTGTGGAGTTGGGTAGCGAGCTGGAGCCAAAAGACGTGCTCAAGTTCCGCGACTCCAAAAAATATAAAGACAGACTGGCGTCCGCGCAGAAAGAAACCGGCGAGAAAGACGCGCTGGTGGTCATGAAAGGGACGCTTCACGGTATGCCGGTTGTCGCCGCCGCGTTTGAATTCGCGTTCATGGGCGGCTCAATGGGGTCTGTCGTTGGCGCACGCTTCGTTCGCGCCGTTGAACAGGCGCTGGAAGACAACTGTCCGTTAGTGTGTTTCTCTGCTTCCGGCGGCGCGCGTATGCAAGAAGCGCTGATGTCGCTGATGCAGATGGCGAAAACCTCGGCGGCGCTGGCTAAAATGCAGGAACGTGGTCTGCCCTACATTTCGGTATTGACCGATCCGACAATGGGCGGCGTTTCCGCCAGTTTTGCGATGCTGGGCGATCTCAACATCGCCGAGCCAAAAGCTCTGATTGGCTTCGCCGGCCCGCGCGTTATCGAACAGACCGTTCGCGAAAAACTGCCGCCAGGATTCCAGCGCAGTGAGTTCCTGATCGAAAAAGGCGCTATTGATATGATAGTCCGCCGCCCGGAAATGCGCCTGAAGCTGGCGAGCATTCTGGCGAAGCTGATGAATCTGCCCGCGCCGAACCCGGACGCCCCGCGTGAAGGCGTGGTGGTGCCTCCGGCGCCGGATCAGGAGTCTGAGGCCTGATAACTGAAAAGGGCAGGGCCGCAGGCTCTGCCCTTTTGCTTTTCACCGTAAAGAAGCAGCGGAATCAATGAAAAACAAATCTATACCTCAAGCTGCGTCGCCCCTGGCCTCGTGGCTTTCTTATCTGGAAAACCTGCACAGCAAGAGTATCGATTTAGGCCTTGAGCGCGTAAGCCAGGTGGCAGCGCGTCTGGACATCCTCAAGCCTGCGCCGTTCGTTTTTACCGTTGCGGGAACCAACGGCAAAGGTACGACCTGTCGCACGCTGGAGTCGGTGTTAATCGCGGCGGGATACCGTGTGGGCGTCTATAGTTCGCCTCATCTGGTACGTTACACCGAGCGCGTGCGCGTGCAGGGGAAAGAATTAGCGGAATCCGCGCATACCGCGTCCTTTGCGGAAATAGAAGCGGCGCGCGGCGATATTTCATTGACCTATTTTGAATATGGTACGTTGTCGGCATTGTGGCTGTTTAAACAGGCTAACCTTGACGTGGTGATTCTGGAGGTCGGGTTGGGCGGGCGCCTGGACGCCACGAACATTGTGGATGCCGATGTAGCGGTAATTACCAGCATCGCGCTTGACCATACTGACTGGCTGGGGCCGGATCGCGAAAGTATCGGCCGCGAGAAGGCCGGGATTTTTCGTGCGGAAAAACCCGCTATCGTCGGCGAACCGGAAATGCCGGCAACCATCGCGGATGTCGCGCAGGAGACCGGCGCGCTGTTGCGGCGTCGCGGCGTTGACTGGCGTTATGAGGTGACAGCGACCCACTGGGCGTTTACCGATGGTGACGGCACGCTTGCCGGACTGCCGTTGCCGCAGGTTCCCCAGCCGAATGCCGCCACCGCCCTGGCCGCGCTGCGCGCCAGCAGGTTGAACATTGACGAGCAGGCGATTCGCGACGGTATTGCGCAGGCTACCTTGCCGGGACGTTTTCAAATCGTGAGTGAGTCGCCGCGCGTTATCTTTGATGTCGCCCATAATCCCCACGCGGCGGAATACCTGACGGGTCGTCTGAAAATGTTGCCGAAACGCGGGCGCGTGCTTGCGGTGATTGGTATGCTGCATGATAAAGATATCGCCGGCACGTTAGCCTGGTTGAAAAGCGTGGTTGACGACTGGTATTGTGCTCCGTTAGAGGGGCCGCGCGGCGCGACGGCGGAACAACTTCTGGAACATCTGGGGAAAGGGAATGTCTATGATAGCGTCGCGCAGGCATGGCAGGCCGCTATCGACGCGGCGCAGCCAGAAGATACCGTGCTGGTGTGCGGATCGTTCCACACCGTCGCACATGTTATGGAAGTGATAGACGCGGGGAGAATCGGTGGCGAGTAAGTTTCAGAATCGTTTAGTCGGCACGATTGTGTTAGTCGCGCTGGGGGTTATTGTGCTTCCCGGTCTGCTGGACGGACAGAAAAAGCATTATCAGGATGAATTTGCTGCGATTCCACTGGTACCGAAGCCTGGCGACCGCGATGAGCCGGATATGATGCCTGCCGCAACGCAGGCGCTGCCGACACAGCCGCCGGAAGGGGCGGCTGAAGAGGTGCGGGCGGGAGATGCGGCAGCGCCGTCTCTGGACCCGTCGCGCATGGCGTCTAACAATGTCGAGCTTGATCCGATACCGGTGGAGACGCCTAAACCGAAGCCGGTTGAAAAGCCGAAGCCGCAGCCTAAACCGCAACAGCCGGTTGTCGCCGCTTCCACGCCGACGCCCGCTCCGCAACCAGTCGCCGACGATAAACCTGCGCCGACCGGCAAAGCCTATGTCGTACAGTTGGGCGCGCTGAAAAACGCGGATAAAGTCAACGAGATAGTCGGCAAGCTTCGTTCCGCCGGGTTCCGGGTTTATACTTCCCCCTCAACGCCGGTACAGGGTAAAATAACCCGTATTCTCGTCGGGCCGGATGCGTCGAAAGATAAGATGAAAGGATCGCTTGGCGAGCTCAAACAGATTTCCGGGTTAAGCGGCGTGGTGATGGGATATAGCCCGAACTAAGGCGCGTTTTGCCTGAGCGCGCAGCGTTAAGGCCTACGGTGTTCATCTGGTAATAGCCGAAGTTCTGTAGGCTGGATAAGGCGTTTACGCCGTCATCCGGCAGAAGGAATAAACCTGGTATCCTGCGCTTATCAGGCCGATGGCAGCTCTTCTGGTCGTGCCCGAAGAGATAAAAAGTGTGATGGCGTTGAATATTTTTTCAGCGCCATTTTTATTTACGCGTGGGAAGGAAATCCCTACGCAAACGTTTTCTTTTTCTGTTAGAATGCGCCCCGAACAGGACGACAGGGCGTAAAATCGTGGGACATCTATGGTCTGGATTGATTACGCCATTATCGCGGTGATTGCTTTTTCCTGTCTGGTTAGCCTGATCCGCGGCTTTGTTCGTGAAGCGTTATCGCTGGTGACGTGGGGTTGTGCTTTCTTTGTCGCCAGTCACTACTACACTTACCTGTCTGTCTGGTTTACGGGCTTTGAAGACGAACTGGTTCGTAATGGGATTGCTATCGCGGTACTGTTTATCGCGACGCTTATCGTCGGCGCTATCGTGAATTTTGTGATAGGTCAGCTAGTAGAAAAGACCGGCCTGTCGGGAACTGACCGGGTGTTGGGGATCTGTTTCGGCGCACTGCGAGGCGCGCTGATTGTCGCCGCCATTCTGTTCTTCCTTGATACCTTTACCGGCTTGTCGAAAAGCGAAGACTGGAGCAAATCGCAGCTCATCCCGCAGTTCAGCTTCATCATCAGATGGTTCTTTGACTATCTGCAAAGCTCGTCGAGTTTCTTGCCCAGGACGTAACAGGTTCTGAGATGTGGCTTAACGAGGAAAATGACGTATGTGCGGTATTGTCGGTATCGCCGGTGTTATGCCGGTCAACCAGTCGATTTATGACGCGTTAACAGTGCTCCAGCATCGTGGTCAGGATGCTGCCGGTATCATCACCATTGATGCGAATAACTGCTTCCGCTTGCGTAAGGCAAACGGGCTGGTGAACGATATTTTTGAAGCTCGCCACATGCAGCGTTTGCAGGGCAACATGGGGATCGGCCATGTGCGCTACCCTACCGCAGGCAGCTCCAGCGCTTCCGAAGCGCAACCTTTTTACGTTAACTCGCCGTATGGCATCACGTTGGCCCATAATGGCAACCTGACTAACGCGCACGAGCTACGTAAAAAGCTGTTTGAAGAAAAGCGCCGTCATATCAACACCACCTCCGATTCCGAAATCCTGCTCAATATTTTCGCCAGCGAGCTCGACAACTTCCGTCACTATCCGCTGGAAGCCGACAATATTTTTGCCGCGATTGCCGCGACTAACCGTCAAATCCGCGGCGCCTATGCCTGCGTGGCGATGATTATCGGCCACGGCATGGTGGCTTTTCGCGATCCGCACGGCATTCGCCCGTTAGTGCTGGGCAAGCGTGACGTTGGCGATGGTCGTACGGAGTATATGGTCGCTTCTGAAAGCGTGGCGCTGGATACGCTGGGCTTTGAATTCCTGCGCGATGTCGCGCCGGGCGAAGCTATCTATATTACCGAAAAGGGGCAACTGTTCACGCGCCAGTGCGCGGATAACCCGGTCAGTAACCCCTGTCTGTTTGAGTACGTTTATTTTGCTCGCCCGGACTCCTTTATCGACAAGATCTCCGTCTACAGCGCTCGTGTGAATATGGGCACCAAACTTGGCGAAAAAATCGCTCGTGAATGGGAAGATCTGGACATCGACGTCGTGATCCCTATCCCGGAAACCTCCTGCGATATCGCACTAGAAATTGCCCGTATTCTCGGCAAGCCGTACCGCCAGGGATTTGTCAAAAATCGTTACGTGGGACGTACCTTTATCATGCCGGGCCAACAGCTACGCCGTAAATCCGTGCGCCGTAAGCTCAATGCTAATCGCGCGGAATTTCGCGATAAGAACGTCCTGCTGGTGGATGATTCCATCGTGCGTGGCACCACATCAGAGCAGATCATCGAGATGGCCCGGGAAGCCGGCGCGAAGAAGGTTTATCTGGCGTCCGCCGCGCCGGAAATTCGTTTCCCCAACGTCTATGGCATTGATATGCCGACCGCCAATGAGCTGATCGCGCATGGTCGCGAGGTGGATGAGATTCGTCAGATCATCGGCGCAGACGGGCTTATCTTCCAGGATCTGAACGATCTGATCGAAGCCGTACGCGCGGAAAATCCGGATATCCAGCAGTTTGAGTGTTCGGTATTTAACGGGGTATATGTCACCAAAGACGTAGACCAGCAATACCTCGACTTCCTGGATTCATTACGTAATGACGACGCCAAAGCGGTGCTGTTCCAGAACGAAATGGAAAACCTGGAAATGCATAACGAAGGCTAATGGCTTTGCCAGCGGCGCAATGCCGCTGGCCGATGTCAATTACGCACCACGCCGAAGCGAATAGCGTATTTTTGTACTTTGTACTGTAACGTGGTGCGGGATACGTTAAGGCTGCGGGCCGCGGCGGCAATATTCCCCTGATGCGTATCCAGCGCGGTTTCTATTAAATGCCTTTCGTAGTTGGCAACCCGTACCTCCAGCGACCCTTCATACTGCGGATCGGGTGACGAGGGAAGGGGATTTTCCGGCGCGGTTTCCGGTACGCCTAAATTTAACTCGTCCTGTTCAAAAATGATGTGTTTGAGCAGCCCATCTTTTTCCTGCATGATCATGCTGCGTACAATCGCGTTTTCCAGCATCCTGACATTACCCGGCCAGGCGTGATTGAGCAGATCAGCACGCGCCGTCTCGCTTAATCCGTGAATGTCCTGCGGCACGTCATTACGGTATTTATCAATAAAATAATTCGCCAGTAAGGGAATATCTTCCGGGCGGGCGCGCAGCGGCGGTAACGTTAACATTCCGACGCTCAACCGATAAAAAAGATCTGCCCGCAGACGTTCTTGTTGAATTAATTTGACGGGCGCTTCGTTCATGGCGGCAACGATCCTGACATCAGAGTGGAGTTGCTGCTGTCCGCCGAGGCGCCAGAAGGTTTTATCCTGCAAGAATCGCAGCAGCTTACTTTGCATCTCTATCGGCATGGCGTTCAGCTCATCAAGAAAGAGCGTTCCCCCGTTTGCCAGTTCCAGATAGCCCTGGCTATTTTCCGCGCCGGTATAGGCGCCGCGCACGGTGCCGAAAAGCGTACTTTCGATAAGCGTAGGCGGTAGGGCGCCGCAGTTCAGGGCGATGAAGGGTTTATTCGCCCGCTTGCTGCATTGATGTATCAGGCGGGAAAATAACTCCTTACCCGTTCCCGTCTCCCCGACAATCGTCACCGGAATATTACTGGCGGCCAGCCGTTTGGCTTTGGCGATATTACTGAGCATTTCCGGGTTTTCGGTAATAATGGCATGGTGCTTCTCATGGTGATCGGCATACAGCAGTTGGTTCAGTTCTACCACCTGCTCCTGGAGCCGCCTGACGCCGGACATATTCCTGCCGATTTCGATAACGCCGACCATGCCGCCATCGCTTGCATAGAGCGGCGCGGTGGTGTGCTGATAGTCAACGGCCTGGCCTCGCGCATTGTAATAAATTTGATAATGGCCAATGTATTCCACGCCTTTTTTTAACGATGAAAGCATCGTACTTTGGGTCTCTTTCATGCCCGGATAGACATCCAGCATATGTTTTCCCATTGCCCGTTCAATACTATAGCCGTCCAGATCCGCGCTTTCCTGATTGTAGTAAACGTATTCACCACGCTCATTAATGACGGCCAACGGCTGATGAATCAAATCGAAAAAGCGGGAAAACATCCTGAGCGCCGAGGCCAGTTCCTGATTGGTGGATGCCATACACGCATTCCTCATATCTATTGTTCATGTTGCCATTATAAAAGTGACGAATTTTCGTCGTTGTGATGAATAGCAAACTCAATGACGAAAATGAGAAATAGCTTATTTTTATAACTAATTGATTATTTTTATAAAAAATAGTGGCATGCCTTTTGCTTTATCCCTGTAAAGAATGCGGATTTTTACCATAAACATTAAGCAGAGGGCGTTATGACTGACTCGATTATGCAGAATTACAACCAGCTACGTGAGCAGGTAATCAACGGCGATCGCCGTTTCCAGCACAAAGACGGTCATTTGTGTTTTGAAGGGGTCGATCTGGACGCTCTGGCGCGCCAGTACCCCACGCCGTTCTATGTGTTTTCTGAGCCGGAGATTATTCGTAACATTCATGAAATCCAGCAGGCATTTGCGGCGCATAAAAATACCAAAACCTTCTTTGCGTCAAAAACCTGCTCGGTCATGGGGGTGTTGAAAGCCATTCGTGACGCCGGAATTTGCGCGGAGGCAAACTCACAATATGAGGTTCGCAAGTGTCTGGAGATAGGCTTTCGCGGCGATCAGATCGTCTTCAACGGCGTGGTGAAAAAGCCTGCCGATCTGGAGTATGCCATCGCCAACGATCTGTATCTTATTAATGTTGATAGCCTGTATGAGCTGGAACATATTGATGCTATCTCTCGCAAGCTGAAGAAAGTCGCCAATGTTTGCGTCCGCGTAGAGCCGAATGTTCCCTCGGCGACGCATGCTGAACTGGTTACCGCTTTCCATGCGAAGTCGGGTCTCGACCTGGAACAGGCGGAAGAAACCTGCCGCCGCATTCTGGCGATGCCTTATGTGCATTTGCGCGGCTTGCATATGCATGTGGGCGATCAGGTGCCGGAGTCAGAGCCTTTCGCAAAAGCGACTAAAGTGCTGGTGGATGAATCCCGTCGCCTGGAAGAGGTGCTCGGTATTAAATTTGATTTGATCAACGTGGGCGGCGGAATTCCGGTTCCCTATAAATATGACGATGAGAATGGCGACCCGTTAAAAGATAATATGTATGCCGGTATTACCGCCCAGGATTTTGCCGATGCGGTCATTCGCGAAGTGCATAAATGGCGTACCGATGTGGAAATATGTATTGAACCGGGACGTAAAGTGACCGGGTCGGCGGCGGTGTTACTGACGGAAGTCTCCTGCGAAAAACGTAAAACAAATTACGATCTTAACGGCAATGTGGAATGCCACGTTGAATGGAAATTTGTCGACGCCGGTTACAGCGTACTCTCTGACAGCCAGCATTTTGACTGGTTCTTTTATGTCTATAACGCCTCTCGCATGACGGCAGCGCACGACGCCTGGATAAAATTAGCCGGGCCGCTGTGTGATGGCGGGGATTATTTCCACATGGGAGTGAAAGGCGAAGAGTTTTTACTGCCGAAGGAGACTCATGTTGGCGATATTGTCGCGTTTCTTGACGCCGGGGCATACACCATTGAAAGTCAAACCGTTTATAACAACCGTCCGCGCACGGGCGTGGTGATGATCGATAAAAATGGTGAGACGCGTCTGATTCGTCGGGAAGACAGTTACGAAGATATGGTCAAGTACGACATTTATTAATACTGTTTTGGGCTTCAGTTTCATGCTGAAGCCCGTCGTCAGATGATAAGAAGAGGGCAGTGATGCCTGAATGCATAACAGGAGATGGCCATGAGTAACACGAATTCTGGCTTACTTGGCATCAAAGACATTGTCTTTATGAATGTCATCGCTATTCTGAGTTTGCGGCAAATCCCTAACGTGGCGCCTTACGGGGCATCGGCCATGTTGTTATGGGTGATCGCCGCATTCTGCTTGTTTTTTCCTTTAGCGATGGTATGCGGCGAGCTGTCAACCGGCTGGCCGAAAGATGGCGGGATATTTGTCTGGATTAAAGAGGCATTTGGTAAACGTATTGCATGGATTGTCGTGGTTTGTTTTCTCTTTTCCTGCGTACTGTTTTTCCCATTAATGCTGCAATTCGGCTTTACCGCGTTGGGCTATATGATCGGCGGCGGCCTGGCGGAAAATAAAGCATTTATCGGTATTGGTTCCGCGGTAATTTTCTGGCTATTAACGCTGATGAATATCCGCGGGATGGAATGGACAAAAATTATTAATAGCATCAGCGCCTGGTGCGGCGTATTTATTCCCTCCGCCATCCTCATTTTACTGGCGGTGGTATGGCTATGTACCGGACACCAGATGCAGACGGACTACACTACAGCGAAAAACTGGATTCCGGATCTCGGACACTGGGATACGATCGTTTTCTTATCCAGCATGATGTTTGCGTTTGCCGGACTGGAGGTCGCCCCGATGATTGCCGGGCGTACCCGTAATCCACAGCGTGATTTTCCGCGAGCGATGGCCGTCTCCGCTGCCGTTATCGTTGGGATCTATATGGTCGGTACCTGGGCGCTAAACACGCTTTTACCCGCCGGGAAAACCGACATTGTGGCAGGCGTCATGCAGGCTATGCATGCTGCTGCGGACACGCTGCATATGCCGTGGTTAATTCCTGTTATGGCCATCTGTATGTTTTTTGGCGCTCTCGGGCAAATTAACTCCTGGCTGGTGGGGCCGATTTATATGCTCCAGGAAGCCTCGCGTGAAGATAATCTGCTGGGGGACCGAATCGGCAAATTACATCCGGTGTGGAAAACGCCCGCCTTTGCCTTGACTGTACAGGCGATTATTGTCACGGTCCTGTGTTTTTCGACTTTTATTTCGCCAAGCGTTGCGGCGGCTTACTGGATGTTAACGGCGCTAACGACCATCACCTATTTTATTCCTTATCTGGTGATGTTCCCGGCGTTCTGGCGTTTACGTAAGACTCAGCCGGATACGCCAAGAAGTTTTAAAATTCCGGGCAAGGTTTTACCGGCTATTTTACCCGCGCTGGGCTTTCTTTCTATCGCCTTTGCCGTTGCGCTGTTATTTATTCCGCCTTCTCAAATTGATATGGGCGGATATTTCCAGTACGCCGGGAAAATTATTGGCGGAGCCGTGCTGGCGGTTGTCGTCGCGGAGTACATTTACCATCGGGCGCAGAAACGTAATGCCCGTTTAAGCATGGCGGGAGGAAAATAAAATGTATATGCCAGTTCTGGAAATAAATCTACGCAAGCTGGAAGAAAACGCCCGCACGGAAAAAGCTCTGCTGGCAAGTAGCGGTATTGACGTGATGGCTGTCAATAAAGTTTTTGACGGCTGCGTGGAAACCGCGCAGGCGGTGTTCAACGGCGGAATTACCGTTATTGCTGAATCACGAACCTATAATTTGAAAAAAATACGCGAGACAGGATGTACGACCTGCCTGTTACGCAGCCCGTGTCTGAGTGAAATCGAAGATGTGGTGCGCTACGCGGATATTAGTTTAAATAGCGAGCCGGTGGTATTACGGGCATTATCGCAAGAAGCCCAACGCCAGGGGAAAACGCATCAGGTATTACTGATGGTGGATATGGGCGATTTACGCGAGGGTATCTGGTTTGGTGAATATCAACGCATTCTTGAGACCGTGACTCTGATTACTGGTCTGCCCGGTCTGGAATTATATGGACTGGGCACCAACTTTAATTGTTACGGCACCGTGTTGCCAACGGTAAAAAATGGCGAGGATTTTCTGGCGCTGGCCGCCCGGCTGGAAGCCGACAGCGGTATTCCTGTCCGGCGGCTTTCTGCGGGAAACTGCACCAGCTATCACCTGCTGGATAAAGGTATCTGGCCGCAGGGGCTGAATCATCTGCGCATCGGCGGACTGCATGAATTCGGCATTGAATATGTGGACATGAAATACCTGAATGAATTTCACCACTCCGCAAAACCGGTCGATAAAGCCTGTTCCGATATGTATATCCTGGAAGCGGAAATCATCGAACTGAACAGTAAACCGACCGTCCCGGTTGGGGAGCTGGGCGTCGATGCCTTTTTGCAAAGTAAAACCTTTGTCGATCGTGGCATACGCCGACGCGCATTGCTGGCGTTTGGTCGCCAGGATGTGCCGTCGGATAACTGTGTGCCATGCGACGACGCTATCACTATCTTAGGGCAAACCAGCGATCATACGCTGGTGGATATTGAAGATTGTCGTCAGTCGCTAAAAGTAGGCGATGTGGTTCGCTTTGAGCTGGATTATACGGGCCTGTTAATGGCCTGCCAGACCAAAGGCGTCGCCTGGAGGTTTACGCGTTAACGCATAACCGCCGCGGCTATGTCGCGGCGGCATCTTTGACCTCACGAAAGACAGGGAGTAACGATGGATACCCTGCAACAATCACCGCCAGCAGAGCCTGAAGGCGGTCTGCGGCGTAACCTGAAGAAACGGCATCTGCTGATGATGTCGCTGGGCGGCACGATTGGCACCGGCTTATTTATCGGCATTGCCGAACCGTTAAGCAGCGTCGGGCCGGCGGGAACCTTACTGGCCTATCTGTTTGCCGGAACCATTATGCTGGCGACGATGATGTGTCTTGGCGAATTATCATGCGCCTTTCCTCACTCCGGTTCATTTCAACATTACGCGCTGATGTTTATGCCGTCACCTTGCTGGAGCTATACCATTGGCTGGCTTTACTGGTTTAGCTGGGTCTTTTCCCTGGCGGCCGACCTCACTGCCGCAGGGTTTATTGCTCACCAGTTTTTCCCCGCGGTTCCGGTATATATGTTCTGCCTGGCGATTCTGCTCATCCTGACGGCCATCAATCTTACCTCCGCAAAAAGTTTTGGCGAATGCGAATACTGGCTTTCGGCCATTAAGGTCTTCGCGATCGTGCTGTTTATCTGCGCGGGCGGGGTCATGATCTACTCGCTAATGGGCCATAGTGACTGGCACCCGACGTTAAAAATAGACGGAATGTGGTTTCCCCACGGTTGGGAGCAAATTGTGGTCTGTATGACGATCGTGATTTACTCCTTCCAGGGGGTGGAATTGGTAGGAAATGCGGCAGGGGAGACCGAATCGCCGCACATTATTTTACCGAAAGTGATCCTGGGGATCGGTCTCAGAATCATTTTGTTTTACGGCCTGGCGATTGCGGTGCTGGCGCTGGTCTATCCGCATGAACTGACGCCAAATGGACAAAGTCCCTTTGTATGGGTATTCTCCCACGCGGGCATTCCGGGGGCGGATACGCTGATGACGCTGGTGATCTTTTCCGCCGCGGTTTCTGCCGCTAACTCGGCCATTTACGCCAGTTCGCGTATGCTGTGGTCTATGGCGGGCGATCGCTTTGCGCCAGCCTGCTTTGGTAAAACGAACGGCGGCGGCGTGCCGGTGTATGCTATTTTAATCACGGCCTTGCTGGCGTTGGTGTCGTTGCTGACCCGCTATATTCCCGCACAGCAATTTTATTTATATCTGATCGCCAGTACCGGGCAGGTGGGTTGCCTGGCATGGATAACCATCGGATGGTGCCAGTATCGTTTCCGACAATCGGTGCGTAATGGAACGTACGCCAGCGATTTGCTACGCTATCGATCGCCGCTTTTCCCCTGGACGGCCCGATTTGTCATTATCACCAATTTTGCCATTATGGTCGGCACCTGGTTTAGTGAGCAAGGGGTAGTGATAATGTTGGTTGAGCTGGCTTTTATGATAGGGATTCTTTTGTCATGGTATCTCTTCAGACCCACTTTGAGCCGATTACGTAACACAGTGGGATGAACGGCGCTCGTAAACGGTAAGAGAACATGAAACGACTCATTGTAGGAATTAGCGGCGCCAGCGGAGCGATTTATGGCGTGCGCTTATTACAAATTTTGCGCGATGTCGATAGCGTGGAAACACATCTGGTGATGAGCCAGGCGGCCCGGCAAACGCTGGCGCTGGAGACCCATTTTTCGCTGCGCGAGGTGCAGGCGCTGGCCGATGTGACGCACGATGCGCGCGACATTGCCGCCAGCATTTCCTCGGGCTCTTACCCGACGGCGGGAATGGTTATCTTGCCCTGTTCGATTAAAACGCTGTCGGGGATTGTCCACAGTTATACTGACGGACTGCTTACCCGCGCGGCGGATGTGATATTAAAAGAGCGGCGACCTCTGGTGCTGTGTGTGCGCGAAACGCCGCTGCATATCGGGCATTTGCGTTTAATGACCCAGGCCGCTGAGATAGGCGCGGTGATTATGCCGCCGGTTCCGGCTTTTTATCATCTTCCTCAGACGTTAGATGATGTTATAAATCAAACGGTTAACCGAGTTTTGGATCAGTTTGATATCCCCCTTCCGCACGATCTTTTTGTTCGCTGGCAGGGCGCATAGCGTTGTCTGTTTAGCGTGCATTATTGTCCCTGTTGCCCTGTTTCAGGGCAATTTTGTAACCGCGATCATATCCTCAACATTTAATTCGTTAAAAGCCGCCGAAACGCTGCGGTTCAACCGTCATACCTGCTATCTTCAACATCAGGACAATATTGCAACGTTTTATTAACAAATTTAACGTCGAATCGTTTTGCTGACGTGAAAATGGCATAAGACCTGCATGAAAAAGTCTGCAAACACACAACACCACGTAAAACATAAGAAAATGACGCCACTTGAGGGGTATGTATGAAGAAGACCGTTCTCGCTTTGTCTTTGCTGATAGGTCTGGGCGCGACGGCGGCCAGTTACGCCGCGCTCCCGCAAACGGTTCGTATTGGAACAGATACCACCTACGCGCCTTTCTCATCAAAAGATGCCAAAGGCGAGTTTATTGGCTTTGATATCGATCTCGGTAATGAAATGTGTAAGCGTATGCAGGTGAAATGTACCTGGGTCGCCAGCGACTTTGATGCGCTTATTCCCTCACTAAAAGCGAAAAAAATTGATGCCATTATTTCATCGCTCTCTATCACCGATAAACGCCAGCAAGAAATTGCGTTTTCCGACAAACTTTACGCGGCGGATTCACGTCTGATTGCGGCAAAAGGGTCTCCCATTCAGCCGACGCTGGAATCGCTGAAAGGCAAGCATGTCGGCGTGCTGCAAGGGTCCACGCAAGAGGCTTACGCCAATGATAACTGGCGCACTAAAGGTGTGGATGTGGTGGCTTATGCCAACCAGGATCTTATCTATTCCGATTTAACCGCCGGTCGTCTGGATGCCGCATTACAGGATGAAGTCGCCGCCAGCGAAGGTTTCCTGAAGCAGCCAGCGGGCAAGGAGTATGCGTTTGCCGGTCCTTCCGTGAAGGATAAAAAATATTTTGGCGACGGGACGGGGGTTGGGCTGCGCAAAGACGATACCGAGCTAAAAGCCGCGTTTGATAAAGCGCTGATCGAACTGCGCCAGGACGGAACTTACGACAAAATGGCCAAAAAGTACTTCGATTTTAATGTCTACGGCGATTGAGGGAAGGGGATAACGCGCCGCGCTGGGGAACTATCACGGTGCAAAATAGATGTTTTGCACCTTTTTGGTGCATAAGCCGTTGCGGAACAGGCGCATAAATGCATACTTAATCGATTTTTATGCAAAATAAACCGGCTGACAAGGTAGAATGCTTTGCCTTGTCGGCCTGATTAATGGCACGATAGTCGCATCGGATCTGTAAAGATCTCCTGGAAAGACAGTCTGTTGAGGATAGTTATGAAAAAACTGGCGTTATCCCTTTCTCTGGTGCTGGCATTTTCCAGCGCTACCGCAGCATTTGCCGCTATTCCACAAAAGATTCGTATCGGTACCGATCCTACATACGCACCGTTTGAATCCAAAAATGCACAAGGTGAATTGGTCGGCTTTGATATCGATCTGGCCAAAGAGCTGTGCAAACGTATCAACACACAGTGTACGTTCGTGGAAAACCCGCTGGATGCGCTGATTCCATCTTTAAAAGCGAAGAAAATTGATGCCATCATGTCCTCGCTGTCCATCACTGAAAAGCGCCAGCAGGAAATCGCGTTTACCGACAAGCTTTACGCCGCTGATTCCCGTCTGGTGGTGGCGAAGAACTCTGATATTCAGCCAACCGTCGCGTCGCTGAAAGGCAAGCGCGTCGGCGTGCTACAGGGGACGACGCAGGAGACCTTCGGCAATGAGCACTGGGCGCCGAAAGGGATTGAGATCGTCTCTTACCAGGGGCAGGACAACATTTATTCCGATCTGACGGCTGGCCGTATTGATGCAGCGTTCCAGGACGAGGTCGCGGCCAGCGAAGGTTTCCTTAAACAGCCCGTCGGAAAAGACTATAAATTCGGCGGCCCGGCGGTGAAAGATGAGAAGTTATTCGGCGTAGGAACCGGTATGGGGCTGCGCAAAGAGGATAACGAGCTGCGCGAAGCGCTGAACAAAGCCTTTGCTGAAATGCGTGCTGACGGTACTTACGAAAAGCTGGCGAAAAAGTACTTTGATTTTGATGTTTATGGCGGTTAATCACCGTCGGTGCAGATAAAGCCCAAAGAATGTTGACTGTCTGCATTGCCTGATGGCGCTGCGCTTGTCAGGCCTAAGGGGAGCATCGTAGGTCGGGCAAGGCACAGCCGCCATCCGGCGTGATGTGAGGCAAAAATGCAAAAGAGGCTTCTTACTTCACCACACACAACAGGACAGGCTGCATGTTGTACGGGTTTTCAGGCGTAATTTTACAGGGCGCGATCGTCACGCTGGAACTGGCGCTCAGTTCCGTGGTGCTGGCCGTGCTTATTGGTCTTGTCGGCGCGGGGGCGAAGCTTTCGCAAAACCGGATAACGGGGCTTATTTTTGAAGGATACACCACCCTGATTCGCGGGGTGCCGGATCTGGTCTTAATGCTGCTGATATTTTACGGATTGCAAATCGCGCTTAACGTGGTGACCGATTCGCTGGGTATCGACCAGATAGATATTGATCCGATGGTGGCCGGTATTATCACCCTTGGTTTCATCTACGGCGCCTATTTTACCGAAACCTTTCGCGGCGCGTTTATGGCGGTGCCGAAAGGCCATATCGAGGCGGCGACGGCTTTTGGTTTTACCCACGGGCAAACCTTCCGGCGGATTATGTTCCCGGCGATGATGCGTTACGCCCTGCCGGGGATCGGCAATAACTGGCAGGTGATACTCAAAGCGACGGCGCTGGTGTCGCTGCTGGGCCTGGAAGATGTCGTCAAAGCCACGCAGCTTGCCGGTAAAAGCACCTGGGAGCCTTTCTATTTTGCCGTGGTCTGTGGACTTATCTACCTGGTATTTACCACCGTTTCCAATGGTGTGCTGCTCTTACTTGAGCGTCGCTATTCCGTGGGCGTGAAGAGGGCCGATTTGTGATTGAGATCATTCAGGAGTACTGGAAATCCCTGCTGTGGACGGATGGCTATCGTTTTACCGGCGTGGCGATTACGCTGTGGCTGTTAATTTCATCGGTGGTGATGGGCGGTCTTCTGGCGGTGATTCTGGCGGTAGGTCGCGTTTCCAGTAATAAATTCATCCGTTTTCCCATCTGGCTGTTTACGTATATTTTTCGCGGCACGCCGCTGTACGTACAGCTACTGGTGTTCTATTCGGGGATGTATACGCTGGAGATAGTCAAAGGCACCGATCTTCTTAACGCGTTTTTCCGCAGCGGACTGAACTGTACCGTACTGGCGCTGACGCTGAATACCTGCGCGTACACCACGGAAATTTTCGCCGGGGCGATTCGCTCGGTGCCGCACGGTGAAATTGAAGCGGCACGGGCCTATGGCTTCTCGTCATTTAAAATGTATCGCTGCATTATTTTGCCGTCGGCATTACGCATCGCCTTGCCTGCCTACAGCAACGAAGTGATTTTAATGCTGCACTCTACGGCGCTGGCGTTTACCGCGACGGTGCCGGATTTGTTGAAAATCGCCCGCGATATTAACTCAGCGACTTACCAGCCGTTTACCGCGTTTGGCATTGCCGCCGTGTTGTATTTACTCATTTCGTATGTCCTGATAAGCCTGTTCCGTCGGGCGGAAAGACGCTGGTTGCAGCACGTGTCCTCTAAATAATTCGAGTAACATGATGTCAGAAAATAAATTACACGTTATCGATTTGCACAAACGCTACGGCGGTCATGAAGTGCTGAAAGGGGTATCGCTGCAGGCCCGCGCCGGAGATGTGATTAGCATCATCGGCTCGTCCGGCTCCGGTAAAAGCACTTTTTTGCGCTGTATTAACTTCCTCGAAAAACCGAGCGAAGGCGCGATTATCGTGAACGGTCAGAACATTAATCTGGTGCGCGACAAAGACGGGCAGCTCAAAGTGGCGGATAAAAATCAGCTACGCTTGTTGCGTACCCGCCTGACGATGGTGTTTCAGCACTTTAACCTCTGGAGCCACATGACGGTGCTGGAAAATGTGATGGAAGCGCCGATTCAGGTACTGGGATTAAGCAAGCACGACGCGCGCGAGCGGGCGTTGAAATATCTGGCGAAGGTGGGGATTGATGAGCGCGCTCAGGGCAAATATCCCGTTCATCTCTCCGGCGGCCAACAGCAGCGCGTTTCTATTGCGCGCGCGCTGGCGATGGAACCTGACGTTTTACTGTTCGATGAACCCACTTCGGCGCTCGATCCTGAACTGGTCGGCGAAGTGTTGCGCATCATGCAACAACTGGCGGAAGAAGGCAAAACGATGGTGGTGGTCACGCATGAAATGGGCTTCGCTCGCCATGTCTCTTCGCACGTTATTTTTCTGCATCAGGGGAAAATTGAAGAAGAGGGCGATCCGGAGCAGGTGTTCGGCAATCCGCAAAGCCCGCGTTTACAGCAATTCCTGAAAGGCTCGCTGAAATAAAAGAAGCCCGGCGGCGCATCGCTTACCGGGCAGGATACGGCGCTTTAGGAACTAGCGAATCACATCCGCCAGCGCCTCTTCTAAATCATACCAGCGAAATGCGAATCCGGCGGCTTCAAGCCGTTTTGGCAGCGCCCGCTGTCCGCCCAGCACCAGCACTGACGACTCTCCCATCAATAAGCGAATTGCCGTCGCCGGAATGCGAATAATCGCCGGGCGGCGCAGCGCGCGACCCAGCGCATGAGCAAAATGCTCATTATGGACGGGATACGGCGAGACCATATTGAAGGGACCGCGAAGATCGTTATCCAGCAGCCACAGGATGCCGTTGACCATATCGTCGATGTGAATCCAGGCCAGATATTGCCGACCATTGCCCACCGGACCGCCGAGTCCGAGGCGAAACGGCGGAACCATTTTCCCCAAAATCCCGCCTTGCGGCGCCAGGACAACGCCGGTACGCAGCAGGCAGACGCGGGTCTGGTCGCTCTGCGCACGACAGGCAATCTGTTCCCAGCGGGCGCAAAGTTTATGCGTAAATTCGTTGTGCGGCGGTTCGTCTTCAGTGACGACAACGTCGCCCAGATCGCCGTAATAGCCCGTGGCGGAGCCGGATATCAACACCGAGGGCGGCGTAGCGCTGGCATGAATTAAATCCACCAACTTTTGCGTGATAGCCCAGCGGCTTTGGCACAACCGTTCTTTTTGTTGCGACGTCCAGCGCTTGTCGGCAATCGGTTCGCCCGCCAGATTGATGATGGCATCAATCTCATTGAGGTGCTCACGTTCCGCCAGCCCTTTCCATAATGTCACTCTGGAATCGAGAATCTGACGCGCGTTATCGGGATTGCGCGTAACAACCGTCACCTGATGCCCCAGTGTTAACAGCCGGGGAATGAGATGACGCCCTATCAGGCCCGTACCGCCGGTAATCAGAATCTGCATATGACCTCCAGAGTAGGGAGGATTTCCTCTTCCCTAATGTCAGGTTTTTAATACGAATAAGGGTGCCGGACGCAGGTTTTTTCCGTGTATACACCTCTACATCATACATGATGTATGCCACCGCGTTACGCTTTCGTACTGTTACAGTGCAGTTGCGCTTGTAACAGTGCGCGCGCTGTCGCAGGACGCGTGCGAATGCGTTCAAACCAGTTATACACCGCCGGGTAGGTATCAAGATCGATTCGCTGACGCTGATGTGCGTTAACCCACGGCCAACTGGCGATATCCGCAATACTGTAGTGGTCGCCGCCCAGCCACGGGGAGGTTTCCAGGCGTTTATTCAGGACGTTGTATAAGCGTTGCGTTTCAACCTGATAGCGTTCAATCGCATAGGGGATGGCCTGCGGCGCAAAATGGTTAAAGTGATGATTCTGGCCCAGCATCGGCCCTAACCCGCCGACCTGCCAGAACAGCCATTGCAGTGTGGTATGGCGTTCACGCAGCTCCCCGCTAAGCAGTTTGCCGCTTTTTTCCGCCAGGTAGAGAAGAATTTCACCGGATTCAAAAAGACTAAGCGGTTGACCGCCGTCTGCCGGGGCGTGATCGACGATGGCAGGAATTTTATTATTGGGAGAGATAGCCAAAAAATCAGGGCGAAACTGATTGCCCTTGCTGATATCTACTTTTAGCAAACGATACGCCAGCTCCGCCTCTTCCAGAAACAGCGTTATTTTATGCCCGTTGGGCGTGGGGGCGTAGTAAAGGTCAATCATTTTGGCTCCTGCATGTGCGTAAAGAGTCTGGGCTGAATTAAGTATAGAAAGCCTCCTGATGTGTGTGAGTTTTCATCAGGTGACAGCAGGCGAAAGACGCTATATTTTGGGAAGAAACTTAATACGCCCTCAAGAGGACATTATGAGTAAGCCTGTTATTGTGCTGTGGTCGGATGCGAACTTTTTCTCTCCTTACGTCTTGTCCGCCTGGGTGGCATTACAAGAAAAAGGGCTTTCCTTTACTCTGAAAACTCGCGATCTGGACCAGGGAGAACATCTGCAACCTGGCTGGCGGGGATATGCACTGACGCAGCGCGTACCGGTGCTTGAGGCCGACAATTTTGAGTTGAGCGAGTCGTCCGCTATTGCGGAATACCTGGAGGAGCGTTTCGCGCCGCCGCAGTGGGAGCGTATCTACCCGCACGATTTACAAAAACGCGCCCGCGCGCGACAGATTCAGGCGTGGCTACGCAGCGATTTACTGCCGCTTCGCGAAGAACGGCCTACCGACGTGGTGTTTGCCGGGGCGAAAAAAGCGCCGCTAAGCGAGGCTGGAAAAGCCAGCGCGGCAAAACTGTTTGCGACGGCTGAAGCGCTATTGGGGCAAGGGACGCAAAATTTATTTGGTGAATGGTGCATTGCCGATACCGATCTGGCATTGATGATCAATCGTCTGGCGCTGCATGGCGATGACGTGCCGGCATCGCTGGCGGCATATGCGACATTCCAGTGGCAGCGTGCTTCCGTACAGCGTTTTATTGCGCTTTCCTCGAAGCGTTCAGGCTGAAAATCTATTCATATTCCAGTATCATAACGCCGTTTTTCACAACGAGGAGTGAGCGATGAAACTGATGTTCGCATCGGACATTCATGGTTCTTTACCCGCCACGGAACGCGTGCTTGAGCTGTTCGCGCAAAGCGGCGCGCGTTGGCTGGTGATATTAGGCGATGTCCTTAACCACGGGCCGCGAAATGCGCTGCCTGAAGGCTATGCGCCCGCCCAGGTTGCCGAACGCCTGAACGCGGTGGCGACGCAAATCATTGCCGTGCGCGGCAACTGCGATAGCGAAGTGGATCAGATGCTGCTGCATTTCCCGATAACTGCGCCGTGGCAGCAAATATTGACGCAAGAGAGGCGGCTATTTTTAACGCATGGGCACCTCTTCGGGCCGACGAATCTGCCCGCTCTGCATACTGGCGATGTGTTGGTCTATGGTCATACGCATCTGCCGGTGGCGCAACAGCAGGAAGGACTGTATCACTTTAATCCTGGGTCAGTGAGCATCCCGAAAGGCGGGTATGCGGCAAGCTACGGTATTCTGGATGATAATGTGTTGAGCGTAATCGCACTCAATGATCAAAGTATCATTGCGCAGGTTGCAATTAACTCGTAATTTACCTCACAAACGTAAATGCGCCGTAAGAGCGCCAGAAATAAGAAGGTTTCCTGATGGTGGAACAGCGTCGTTTGGCAAGTACGGAATGGGTGGATATTGTGAATGAAGACAATGAAGTCATTGCACAGTCCAGCCGGGAACAGATGCGTGCGCAACGCTTACGGCATCGTGCGACGTATATCGTCGTTCATGATGGTATGGGTAAAATTCTGGTGCAGCGTCGTACCGAAACAAAAGATTTTTTGCCCGGTATGTTAGATGCTACCGCAGGTGGCGTGGTCCAGGCTGATGAGCAGCTACTGGAATCTGCCCGCCGCGAAGCGGAAGAAGAGTTGGGTATTGCAGGCGTGCCGTTTGCCGAACACGGTCTGTTTTACTTTGAAGACCAACATTGCCGGGTTTGGGGCGCGCTGTTTAGCTGCGTTTCCCACGGGCCTTTCGCGCTTCAGGAAGATGAAGTCAGCGAAGTGTGTTGGCTGACTCCGGAGGAGATCACCGCGCGCTGTGATGAGTTTACGCCAGATTCGCTCAAAGCGCTGGCGCTGTGGATGACCCGCAACGCCAAAAACGAAGCCGCGCTCCAGGAGAAACCGGAAGAGACGGAATAAGCGTTTTAGCAGCTTTCCCGCATACATAAACTGGAGGCGATGGATTTTCGATCGCTCCAGTTTCCCTGATTTAACCTTTCCAACAGCGCCCGTCCGGCTTCACTGCCAATCTTACGGTGCGGTACGGCCATGGTGGTTAACGGCGGCTGGCAGACCCGGCTGACATCGCTATCGCCAAACCCGACCACCGCTAAATCGTCCGGAACTTTGATCCGCCGTCGTTGGCACTCGTATAACGCGCCGCAGGCCAGCTCATCCGATACGCATACCAGCGCGTCCAGCTCCGGCCACGCCAGTAAAAACTCCGGCAGTTGCGACGCGCCGGTAGAAAAATTGGGTGGCAAGGCGGCATTAATCACCCGGTTTGGCGACATATGGTGGCGAAGCATCGCTTTGTACCAGCCGTGCAGATGTTGCTGAAAAATCCACTGCTCCTGATTGGCGCATAGTAGCCCGATATTCTGATAACCGCGCTGAATCAGCATTTCCGTCAGCTCATACATTGCCGCAACGTTATCAATACCGATATTCATATCAATAGGATCGCTGCGAATCGCGCCCATCTCCATCACCGGGATAGAGGCATTTTTCAGCCACTGGCGCACGGTAGTGCTATGTTCGACGCTAAGCAGAATCGCCGCGGCAATGTTGGAGGCCAGCAGCGTTTCGAGCAGCTTCTCCTCTTGTTCCACGCGATGCTGCGATTCCGCCAGCATAATCTGGTAGCCAGCGGGCTGTAAAATTTGTTGCAGCCCGGCGAACATTTCAGAACACCCCGCTTCCGCAAGGTTCGGTACGACCATCGCGATGGTGTGCGAGGAGGCAGACGCCAGCGCGCTGGCGGCGAGATTAGGCATATAGCCCAGCTCATGCACTGCCGCTTCGATTTTTTCCCGGAGTTTATCAGAGACCTGTTCCGGCGTGCGTAAGGCTCGTGATACGGTCATCGTGCCTACACCGGCAAGTTGGGCTACATCGGCGATAGTCACTTTACCGGTACTGCGCCGTTTACGGGGTATCGACATACAAATTCCTGCGTCATTACAACATGTTGAGATGCTTTTTTATTGTCGTTCTTTGCTTCGCATGACTGGCAGTATACGCCTTAAATCCGCTTTTTTGCTGTGATTTCACACCATGATTTTAATTTGATAGCGCTATCACAATTCTGAGTAATAGTCGCTGGTAGCGCTATCTTTGTGATAACGATCGCAGCTAATATCGAATGGCTTGAATAAAGTTTGTTCATAATTTCATACACCGTGGGGGCGAATAACATGCTGGGAACCTGGTTATCTGACGCAACCATCACGCTACAGGAGAGCGTGGAAACGTGGCCGCAGGCGCTGGAAATTTGCGGCAAACCCCTGCTGGACGCAGGTGTTATCGCACCGGAATACATTACGGCGATTGTTCAGCAGCACCAAAAGCTTGGGCCATATTATGTATTAGCGCCAGGGTTAGCGATGCCGCATGCGAGGCCGGAAGAGGGGGCGAAAGGGTTAGGTTTATCGTTACTGAAACTACAGCGCGGCGTTTCATTTGGCGCAGACGAATTTGATCCGGTTGACATCATTATTATGCTGGCGGCGCCTGATAAGCACAGTCATATCGAAATGATATCGGCGCTGGCGGAATTATTTTCCAGTGATGTAGATATGGAAAAATTACATCAGGCAAAAAACCTGGAGGACATTAAAACGATTATTGACCGTTTCTGATTTTATTCCATTTTCTTGCGGTAAATAACATTACGCCCGTGCGTGATGCAGACCAACTCTACTTTTAAAAGGTGACAATAATGAAAATCATGGCAATTTGCGGTTCCGGCCTGGGTAGTAGTTTTATGGTAGAAATGAACATTAAAAAAGTATTAAAGAAACTCAATATTGACGCTGAAGTGGAACACTCCGATCTCTCATCGGCCACGCCCGGGGCTGCCGATCTTTTTGTAATGGCCAAAGATATCGCGGCCAGCGCCAGCGTACCGGAAAGCCAACTGGTGGTGATCAATAACATCATCGACATCAACGAACTGGAAACGCAGCTGCGCGCATGGTTCGCTAAACAATAATTATTGCTGGCGAGGTGGATATGTTTATCCTTGAAACGCTGAATTTTGTTGTTGATATTTTAAAAGTGCCCTCGGTGCTTGTAGGGTTAATTGCGCTGATTGGTCTGGTGGCGCAGAAAAAAGCGTTTTCCGATGTGGTGAAAGGCACGATTAAAACCATTTTAGGTTTTATTGTGCTTGGCGGCGGCGCAACCGTACTGGTGGGTTCATTAAATCCGCTAGGGGGTATGTTTGAACACGCTTTTAATATTCAGGGTATTATTCCTAATAATGAAGCGATAGTCTCAATCGCGCTGGAAAAATATGGCGCGTCCACGGCGTTAATTATGGCATTTGGTATGGTGGCCAATATTGTCGTGGCGCGCTTTACGCGTCTTAAATATATCTTTTTGACCGGGCATCACACCTTTTACATGGCCTGTATGATTGGCGTAATCCTGACCGTGGCGGGGTTTGAGGGCGTAGGGCTGGTCTTCACCGGATCGCTGATCCTGGGGCTGGTGATGGCTTTCTTCCCGGCGTTGGCCCAACGTTATATGAGGCGGATTACCGGTACCGATGACATTGCGTTTGGTCACTTCGGTACCTTGGGATATGTGCTTTCCGGCTGGATTGGCAGTCTGTGTGGTAAAGGCTCCCGCTCCACGGAAGAGATGAACCTGCCGAAAAACCTCAGTTTTTTACGCGACAGTTCTATCTCGATTTCGCTGACCATGATGATTATCTATCTGATCATGGCAGTCAGCGCAGGGCGTGAGTATGTCGAAGCGACGTTTAGCGGCGGGCAAAACTATCTGGTGTACGCCATCATCATGGCAATCACCTTCGCCGCCGGCGTGTTCATTATTCTGCAAGGCGTCCGTCTGATTCTGGCGGAAATTGTTCCGGCCTTTACCGGCTTTTCAGAAAAACTGGTGCCAAACGCGCGTCCGGCGCTGGACTGCCCGGTGGTGTATCCCTATGCCCCTAACGCGGTACTGATTGGCTTCCTGTTCAGTTTTCTCGGCGGGCTGGTGGGGCTGTTCCTGCTGGGACAGATGAAGCTTGTGTTAATCCTGCCAGGCGTTGTGCCGCACTTCTTTACCGGCGCGACCGCAGGCGTCTTTGGCAATGCCACCGGCGGTCGCCGCGGGGCGATGATCGGCGCATTTGCTAATGGTCTATTAATCACTTTCCTGCCAGTGCTGTTACTGCCGGTTCTCGGCGCGATCGGCTTCGCCAATACCACGTTCTCGGATGCTGACTTTGGCGTAATCGGTATTTTGCTGGGCAACCTGGCGCGTTATCTGTCGCCGATGGCTATCACGGGGCTGGTGGTGGCGCTATTCGCGCTACTGGTGGCGTACAACGTGTTGGCCAAAAACAAAAAAGCGAATGCCGAAGTGCAGGAAAATAGCGGAGCGAAAGAATGAATGTAACCGAAATCACCCAACTGGCGCGCGACATTCGCGTCGCCACGCTCAAATCCTTAAACCATCTTGGCTTTGGTCACTATGGCGGCAGCATGTCGGTAGTGGAAACTCTGGCGGTTCTGTACGGCGCGGTGATGAAAATCGACCCTGCCGACCCGGACTGGCCGGAGCGCGATTACTTCGTGCTGTCGAAAGGCCATGCGGGCCCCGCGTTGTACAGTACCCTGGCGATTAAAGGCTATTTCCCGCGCGAAGAGCTGAATACGCTTAACCAGAACGGCACCCGTCTTCCCAGCCATCCGGATCGGCTAAAAACGCGCGGTGTGGACGCCACGACCGGCTCACTGGGACAGGGCATCTCTATTGCGGGCGGAATGGCGCTGTCGCATAAACTGGCGCGGCGACCCAACCGGGTATTTTGCATTGTCGGCGATGGGGAGCTGAATGAAGGGCAGTGCTGGGAGGCGTTTCAGTTTATTGCCCACCACCGCCTGAATAATCTGACCGTTTTCATTGACTGGAATAAACAGCAGCTTGACGGCGAGCTGGAGGAGATTATCAATCCATTCGATCTGGAAGGGAAATTCCGTGCGTTTGGTTTCGATGTCGTCACCGTCAAAGGCGATGATATCGCCGGACTACTGGCGGTGGTTCAGCCTGTGCCGCCCGCCGATGCCCAGCCACGGGTTGTGATCCTTGACAGCATTAAAGGGCAGGGGGTGCCATGCCTGGAGCAGTTAACGAATTCTCACCACTTACGCCTGACGGATGGCATGAAGCAGACGCTCAATGAGGCCATTCATCAACTGGAGGTCATGCATGATTAAGCTTGCGCCCGCAGGGCTTAAAGACGATATCGAAATGCGCAAAGTTTACGCCGGTTTTATCGCCGGGCAGATTGAGGCCGGAAGCCCAATTATTGCGCTTGAGGCTGATTTAATGAGCTCAATGGCGATGGACAGCGTGGCGCGTGACTACCCGCAGCATGTCATTAACTGCGGTATTATGGAGGCGAATGTGATTGGCACGGCGGCGGGGCTGGCGCTGACCGGTCGTAAACCGTTTGTGCATACCTTTACCGCTTTTGCCAGCCGTCGCTGTTTTGATCAGCTCTTCATGGCGCTGGATTATCAGCGTAACAACGTCAAAGTGATCGCCTCCGATGCCGGAGTGACAGCGTGCCATAACGGCGGCACCCATATGTCTTTTGAAGATATGGGGATTGTTCGCGGGCTGGCGCACTCCGTAGTACTGGAGGTGACGGATGCGGTGATGTTCGCGGATATTTTACGCCAGCTAATGGACCTGGACGGTTTTTACTGGCTGCGTACCATCCGTAAGCAGGCGCGGAGTATCTATGCGCCAGGCTCTACCTTTACCATTGGCAAGGGCAACGTACTGCGCGAGGGCGATGATATTACGCTTATCGCCAACGGCATTATGGTGGCGGAGGCGCTGGAGGCGGCGCGCCAACTGGAGCAGGAAGGTGTGAGCGCCGCGGTCATTGATATGTTCACCTTAAAGCCTATCGATCGCATGTTGGTGAAAAACTACGCGGAAAAAACGCGGCGTATCGTCACGTGTGAAAACCACAGCATCCATAATGGACTGGGGTCAGCGGTGGCGGAAGTGCTGGTGGAAAACTGCCCGGTGCCGATGCGCCGTGTTGGCGTCAAAGAGCGTTATGGGCAGGTAGGAACGCAGGATTTCTTACAACAAGAGTACGGACTCACCGCCGCAGCGATTGTAGAAGCCGCGAAATCACTGCTTTAATCATGGAGATATTGCCGGATGGCGCTGGTGCTCATCCGGCATTTTGGATCAATGATATCCCATCATCTGCGCGCCAATGACGACCACGCTGGACATAATAAACAGTAGTCCCAGCAGCGACGCCCCCACTTTCAGCCAGTTGCGAAAATCGACCCGGCACACGCCCAGCGTGGCCATCAGCGAGGCCGATGTCGGATAGATAATATGGCTGAAGCCATCGCCAAACTGGAAGGCCAGAACAGTCACCTGACGGTTAACGCCGACCAGATCGCCGAGCGGCGCCAGTAATGGCATGGTTAACGCCGCCTGGCCCGAACCGGACGTGACAAAGAAATTAAATACCGCCTGGAAGAGCAGCATAAACCAGGCGGCGATAGCATTATTAAGCCCGCTGATGCCATGCGCGATACTGTTAAGCAACGTATTGAGCACGCTGGGTTCCCCGGCTTCGCCGTTGCCGACCAGCAGCAGAATGCCTTTGGCAAAACCCACCAGCAAGGCGGGCGCGATCATCATTCTCGCCCCTTCGGTGAATGAGGACGCCATCACGTTGACCGTCATACCGTTGAGGCGGAAGATAACGCCGATGAGGCCGATCACCACGCCCATGGTGAAAAACTGGCTGGCGATCTCCGGAATAAACCAGGCGTGGACAATCACGCCCCAGACGACCCAAATCATTACGCCGGTCAGGACCAGCAGTACCAGCCAGTCGCCGAAGGTGAAAGGGCGCTGGACGACTTCATCCTGCTGTTCGCGGAAATAGCGATCGGATTCGTGGACGCGGGACAGCAGCGGATTCTTTTTCACGCGTGAGGCGTAGACCAGCGTAAAAACCAGCCCAATCAGCGTGGCGACAATCCAGACCACAATACGCAGCCCGGAGCCGGAAAGTACCGGCACGCCGGCAATCCCCTGGGCGACGACTACGCAGAAAGGGTTCATCCACGAACTGGCAAAGCCAATTTGGGTGGCGATATAGGTCACCAGGACGGTGGTAATGCTGTCATAGCCCAGCCTGACCATCAGCGGGGCTATGATAATTGCAAAGGCGACCGCCTCTTCGCCCATGCCAAATACGGCGCCCCCTAACGAAAAGAGGACAAATAGCACCGGAATAAACAGGACTTCGTTGCCCCGCGTGTGGCGAATAAGCGCCAGAATGCCGTTATCCACGGTGCCGGTACGCATCACGATGTCGAATGCGCCGCCAATCACCAACATAAACATAATGATGCCGACGGCAGTGCCGAATTTCGATCCGGATGTTAACCCTTCAAACGGAAAATTCATCAGCCCTGGTCTTTCATCGCCGGTAGTGAAAAATTGTACGCGATGATACTGCGCTTCCCCGGCCTCATTGGTCACAATGCGAAAAGAGTGCGGGTCGACGACTTTGCGGGTTTTTGTCTGACCATCGACCTGATACTGCACTTCCTGGCTATCAAACATCCCAACGGGTACGACCCAGGTGGCGATACTGGTTAAAATGGCGACAAAAAAGATGATGACCAGCGTATCGGGCATTGCCCATTTTCTGGCTGTTTTTGATTCTGTAACGACAGACATGACAGACTATCCCTGTTGCAAAGCAAAGAGGCTAAGTATGAGAAGAAGGGAATAGTTATTCATTGATGCAGCGCAGTTAAGCAAAAAATTCCGCTTTGCAGGGTAAATAGCAGAATGTCGGATGGCGATGCTAACGCGTCTTATCCGGCCTACAACGGTATTTCACCTGTAGGCCGGACGCCGCCATCCGGCATTAACTTTTACTGTTACTGCTGCTGTTGGGAAGCCTGGATTGCCGTCAGGGCGATGGTATAGACGATATCGTCAACCAGCGCGCCACGGGACAGGTCGTTCACCGGCTTGCGCATACCCTGCAGCATCGGCCCGATGGAGATCAGGTCGGCAGAACGCTGTACCGCTTTGTAGGTGGTGTTACCGGTGTTCAGATCCGGGAAAATGAACACGGTAGCGCGACCCGCAACCGGCGAGTTCGGCGCTTTGGATTTCGCTACGTCAGCCATGACCGCGGCGTCGTACTGCAACGGACCGTCGATCATCAGGTCAGGACGTTTTTCCTGCGCCAGACGCGTCGCTTCACGTACTTTCTCTACGTCGCTGCCCGCGCCAGAGGTGCCGGTGGAGTAGGAGAGCATTGCCACACGCGGTTCGATGCCGAAGGCAATGGCGGAATCCGCAGACTGAATCGCGATTTCTGCCAGCTGCTCTGCGGTCGGGTCTGGGTTGATTGCGCAGTCGCCGTAAACGTAAACCTGTTCCGGCAGTAGCATAAAGAACACAGAAGAGACCAGGGAGCTACCCGGCGCCGTTTTAATAAGCTGCAGTGGCGGACGGATGGTGTTGGCGGTGGTATGAACCGCGCCGGAAACCAGGCCGTCGACTTCGTCTTGCTCCAGCATCAGCGTGCCGAGCACCACGTTGTCTTCCAGCTGTTCGCGGGCAACCGGTTCGGTCATGCCTTTGCTCTTACGCAGCTCAACCAGGCGAGCGACATAGCTTTCACGCACCACTTCCGGATCGACGATTTCAATACCTGCGCCCAGCTCAACGCCCTGAGATGCCGCGACGCGGTTGATTTCATCCGGGTTGCCCAGCAGTACGCAAGTGGCGATGCCGCGTTCAGCGCAGATTGCCGCCGCTTTGACGGTACGCGGTTCGTCGCCTTCCGGCAGCACTACGCGTTTACCGGCTTTACGCGCCAGCTCGGTCAGTTGGTAGCGGAACGCCGGCGGAGAGAGACGACGGCTACGCTCGGAAGTGGCGGTCAGCGACTCGATCCACTCAGCGTTAACGTAGTTCGCGACGTATTCCTGAACTTTCTCGATGCGCTCATGGTCATCAACCGGGACTTCCAGATTGAAGCTTTGCAGGCTCAGCGAAGTCTGCCAGGTGTTGGTGTTCACCATAAAGACCGGCAGACCGGTGGCGAATGCGCGTTCGCACAGTTTAGAAATGCGTGCGTCCATTTCATAGCCGCCGGTCAGCAACAGGGCGCCGATTTCTACGCCGTTCATCGCGGCCAGGCAAGCTGCGACCAGTACGTCCGGACGGTCAGCGGAGGTCACTAACAACGATCCTGCGCGGAAATGTTCCAGCATATGCGGAATACTGCGCGCGCAGAACGTAACGGATTTAACGCGGCGGGTTTTGATATCGCCTTCGTTAATGATGGTGGCGTTCAGGTGACGCGCCATATCGATAGCGCGGGTCGCAATCAGATCGAAGCTCCACGGCACTGCGCCCAGAACCGGCAGCGGGCTGGATTCCTGCAGTTTAGCAGGATCGATTTTGATCACCTGCGCTTTGGAAGAGTCGTCAAAAATCTCCGACAGATCCGGGCGAGTACGGCCTTGTTCATCAACCGGCGCATTCAGTTTGTTGATGATAACGCCGGTGATGTTGGTGTTTTTCGCGCCGCCGAAGCTGCTGCGCGTCAGTTCGATACGCTCGTTTAACTGTTCTGGCGTGTCGGTACCCTGAGACATGACAAAAACGATTTCCGCATTCAGCGTTTTCGCGATTTCATAGTTCAGAGACTGAGCGAACTGATGTTTACGGGTCGGAACCAGACCTTCAACCAGCACCACTTCCGCGTCTTTGGTATTCGCATGGTAGTTCGCGATGATCTCTTCCATCAGCACGTCTTTCTGGTTGCTGGAGAGCAGAGATTCAACGTGGCTCATCTTCAGCGGTTCAGCCGCCGGCAGGGTAGAGTTCGCGCGAACGATAGTGGTGGTCTGGTCAGGCGCATCGCCGCCAGCGCGAGGCTGGGCGATAGGCTTAAAGACGCTCAGACGAACGCCTTTGCGTTCCATAGCACGGATGACGCCGAGGCTGACGCTGGTCAGGCCGACGCTGGTTCCGGTAGGGATCAGCATAATAATACGGGACACGGTTTATCCTCTTTCGTTACCGTCTTTTGGGGACGGGTTACAAAACAGCACCGCCAGCGAGGCTGGCGGTGTGAAATCAGGCAGTCAGACGGCTCGCGTCCTGCGCGATAACCAGTTCTTCGTTGGTTGGGATCACCACCGCCGGACGGGTACCTTCTTTGTTGATGAAACCAGATTTGCCGAAGCGGGCCGCCAGGTTACGTTCGTGGTCGACTTCAAAGCCCAGCACGCCCAGTTTACCCAGAGACAGTTCGCGAACCATCGCGGCGTTTTCACCGATACCGCCGGTGAACACGACTGCATCCAGACGACCGTCCATCAGAGCGGTGTAAGAACCGATGTACTTCGCCAGGCGGTGGCAGTAAACGTCCATCGCACGTTTTGCGTCTTCTTTGGTGGCGTAGTTGTCTTCAACATAACGGCAGTCGCTGGTCACTTCAGTCAGACCCAGCAGACCGGACTCTTTGGTCAGCATTTTGTTGATCTGATCCACGCTCATGCCCAGAGTGTCGTGCAGGTGGAAGATAATCGCAGGGTCGATATCGCCGGAACGGGTACCCATGACCAGGCCTTCCAGCGGGGTCAGACCCATAGAGGTATCCACGCATTTACCGTTACGGATAGCGGAAACAGAACCGCCGTTGCCCAGGTGGCAGGTGATAATGTTCAGTTCTTCTACCGGCTTGTTCAGCATTTTTGCCGCTTCCTGAGTTACATAGAAGTGGCTGGTGCCGTGTGCGCCATAGCGACGAACGCCGTGTTCTTTATACAGGCTGTACGGCAGGGCATACAGGTAAGATTCTTCCGGCATGGTCTGATGGAAGGCGGTGTCGAATACTGCAACGTTTTTATCTTTCAGCTGCGGGAAAGATTTCAGCGCTTCGGCGATACCAATCAGGTGAGCCGGGTTATGCAGCGGTGCGAAAGAGGCGGAATCTTTGATGCCCTGAATGACGGACTCATCAATGACTACGGAGCTGGTATACTTCTCGCCGCCGTGTACGATACGGTGACCAATTGCAGTTAACTGCGCAGACAGTTCTGGTTTTTGTGCCAGAATAGTGTTAACGATAAAGTTCAGCGCTTCACTGTGAGCGGCGCCTGCACCTAAAGCCGCTTCTTGTTTACTGCCGTCCATTTTCCATTTGATGCGTGCTTCTGGCAGATGGAAACATTCGGCTAAACCAGAAAGGTATTCATCACCATTAACTGCATCAATAATTGCAAATTTCAGTGAAGAACTACCGCAGTTCAGAACCAGTACTAACTTACTCGACATGGAAGTACCTATTTATGATACGTGGCTAAAAAAACGTCAGTGAGCCATAGAGCGTAGCGCATGATAGCCCTGACATTTATGATTAACATCATGCGCAGGAGTTTTTTTGGGCATGATGGAAGAAATACCTTTGAGTCTATGCCATTTTGCGTATTTTTCAGCCAATGGCATACTATGTGTAATATTGACGACTCAATGATTTTAAACTACCGGCCTTTGACAGGCCGACACAGGATACCTGATAGTGGGTATCGAAGACAAAATGTTTTGAACGTTGTCCCTCGCAGTTGTTGTTTTGCACAAATTTTTTAAATTTTATATGTGAAGTTGAGGTAGGCCATGTCGACACCGGATAATCGCTCCGTAAATTTTTTTAGCTTATTTCGCCGGGGGCAGCACTACGCGAAGACGTGGCCGATGGAAAAGCGGCTGGCGCCCGTTTTCGTCGAAAACCGCGTCATTCGTATGACGCGCTATGCCATACGATTTATGCCGCCTGTCGCCGTCTTTACATTATGCTGGCAGATAGCGCTGGGCGGTCAGTTAGGTCCGGCCGTGGCGACCGCCCTGTTCGCCCTGAGCTTGCCTATGCAGGGATTATGGTGGTTAGGGAAACGTTCTGTGACGCCATTGCCGCCTTCAATCCTTAACTGGTTTTACGAAGTTCGCGGTAAATTGCAGGAGGCTGGACAAGCGCTGGCGCCGGTAGAAGGAAAGCCGGATTACCAGGCATTAGCTGACACGCTTAAGCGCGCCTTCAAACAACTGGATAAAACTTTCCTGGATGATTTGTAATTGACCCCGGATTACGCATATAAAAGAAGGCATACCAATGCCTTCTTTTTTTCATCGCTATAGCGTGATACAGGAGTTCAAAATGGAAATGACCAACGCGCAACGTCTGATTTTGTCTAACCAGTACAAAATGATGACGATGCTCGATCCCACCAACGCCGAGCGTTACCGTCGCTTACAAACAATTATTGAACGCGGCTACGGCCTGCAGATGCGCGAGCTGGATCGCGAGTTTGGCGAGCTGACGGAAGAGACCTGTCGTACCATCATCGATATTATGGAGATGTACCATGCGCTGCACGTCTCCTGGACCAACCTCAAAGATACGCAAGCCATCGACGAACGTCGCGTCACCTTCCTGGGGTTTGACGCCGCGACAGAAGCGCGCTACCTCGGCTATGTCCGTTTTATGGTGAATATAGAAGGACGCTACACTCACTTTGACGCCGGGACACACGGCTTTAATGCCCAGACGCCGATGTGGGAAAAATACCAGCGGATGTTGAATGTCTGGCATGCCTGCCCGCGTCAGTACCACCTGAGCGCGAATGAAATCAATCAAATCATTAATGCCTGAGGAGGCTCGCGTGCAGTGTAAAGGTTTTCTGTTTGATCTGGATGGAACGTTGGTTGACTCATTACCTGCCGTCGAACGCGCGTGGTGTAGCTGGGCCGATCGTTTTAACCTTGCTCATGATGAGGTGCTGGGCTTTATTCATGGCAAACAGGCGATCACCTCGTTGCGGCATTTTATGGCGGGTAAATCGGAGGCGGAAATTGCCGCTGAGTTTACGCGCCTGGAGCAAATAGAAGCCACTGAAACCGCAGGGATCACCGCGTTGCCGGGGGCAGTCGATTTACTCAATCACCTGAATAAAGCGGGCATTCCGTGGGCTATCGTCACCTCCGGTTCAATGCCGGTCGCGCGTGCGCGCCATCAGGTCGCGGGCCTTCCAGCGCCAGAGGTGTTTGTCACCGCCGAACGAGTCAAACGCGGCAAACCGGAGCCGGATGCGTATTTGCTGGGCGCACAACTGCTTGGCCTGGCCCCTCAGGAGTGCGTCGTAGTAGAAGATGCCCCGGCTGGCGTGCTGTCCGGACTGGCTGCGGGCTGCCACGTCATTGCGGTCAATGCGCCGGCCGACACGCCGCGTCTGGCGGATGTTGATTTTGCGTTGGATAGTCTGACGCAATTATCGGTCGCTAAACAACCAAACGGCGATGTGGTGGTGTTAAGAAAGACCTGATCATGATATCGCCCCGCTTTGGCGGGGCATATTTATGGCAGAATCGCGTTATCTTCTCATCTGACAAGGATATGTTGTGAACGGTGAATTGATTTGGGTTCTCTCTTTACTGGCGATTGCCGTCGTGTTGTTTGCGACGGGCAAAGTACGTATGGATGCGGTGGCTTTATTCGTCATTGTTGCTTTTGTCCTTAGCGGTACCTTGACCCTTCCGGAAGCCTTCTCCGGCTTTAGCGATCCGAATGTCATTCTTATCGCCGCCTTATTTATTATTGGCGACGGCCTCGTGCGCACCGGCGTTGCGACGGTGGTCGGTACCTGGCTGGTTAAAATGGCGGGCAGCAGTGAAATCAAAATGCTGGTTTTACTGATGATCACCGTCGCCGGACTTGGCGCTTTCATGAGTTCAACCGGCGTGGTGGCGATCTTTATCCCCGTTGTTCTTAGCGTTTCTATGCATATGCAGACCTCGCCTTCGCGCCTGATGATGCCGCTGAGTTTTGCCGGGCTTATCAGCGGAATGATGACGCTGGTGGCGACGCCGCCGAACCTGGTGGTTAACAGTGAACTGCTGCGTGAAGGCCTGCACGGGTTCAACTTTTTTAGCGTGACGCCGCTGGGGATAGTGGTGTTGGCGCTCGGCATTGTTTATATGCTGGTGATGCGCTTCATGCTAAAAGGCGATGCGCCCGGACAACAGGCCGGTAAGCGGCGCACTTTCCGCGATCTTATCCGCGAGTACCGTCTGACAGGGCGCGCTCGCCGTCTGGCGATTCGCCCCGGTTCGCCAATGGTGGGACAGCGGCTGGACGACCTTAAACTGCGCGAACGTTACGGCGCCAATGTCATCGGCGTTGAACGCTGGCGGCGCTTTCGGCGGGTTATCGTCAATGTGAACGGCGTATCGGAGTTTCGCGCTCGCGACGTTCTGCTGATTGATATGTCGGCGGCGGAGGTTGACCTCAGAGAGTTCTGCGCCGAGCAACTGCTGGAACCGATGGTATTGCGTGGAGAATATTTTTCCGATCAGGCTTTGGATGTTGGCATGGCGGAAATTTCGCTTATTCCGGAGTCTGAACTGATAGGCAAGTCGGTGCGTGAAATCGCCTTCCGTACACGTTACGGGCTGAATGTGGTCGGCCTGAAACGCGACGGCGTCGCGCTGGAAGGATCGCTGGCCGATGAACCGTTATTGATGGGCGATATCATTCTGGTTGTGGGGAACTGGAAGTTAATCAGCCTGCTGGGGCAAAAAGGCCGCGACTTTGTGGTGCTGAATATGCCGGTCGAGGTCAGCGAAGCCTCTCCTGCGCACAGCCAGGCGCCGCACGCCATTTTCTGCCTGGTACTGATGGTGGCGCTGATGTTGACCGATGAAATTCCCAACCCGATCGCGGCGATTATCGCCTGCCTGCTGATGGGAAAATTTCGCTGTATTGATGCTGAAAGCGCATATAAAGCGATCCACTGGCCGAGTATTATCTTGATTGTGGGTATGATGCCGTTTGCGCAGGCGTTGCAAAAAACCGGCGGCGTCTCTCTGGTCGTGCAAGGGTTAATGAATATCGGCGGCGGCTATGGGCCATATATGATGCTGGGATGCCTGTTCGTGCTGTGTGCCGTCATAGGACTGTTCATTTCTAACACGGCAACGGCGGTGCTGATGGCGCCGATTGCGCTGGCGGCGGCGAAATCGATGGGGGTGTCGCCCTATCCGTTTGCGATGGCGGTGGCGATGGCGGCATCCGCCGCCTTTATGACGCCGGTTTCATCGCCGGTCAATACTCTGGTTCTGGGGCCGGGAAACTATAGCTTTAGCGATTTTGTGAAGCTTGGCGTGCCGTTCACGCTTATTGTGATGGCGGTTTGTATTGTGATGATTCCGATGTTGTTTCCGTTTTAACCCAGGCTGGAAAAGGCCTGATGGCGCTGCGCTTATCAGGCCTACGGGAAGAACGGTAGGCCGGATAAGGCGTTAGCCGCCATCCGGCAACTAAAGCGGTGAATCCTGGCTTATCTCGTCAAGAGAGAGATGGAAACTTGGTACGAACACCGCCATAAAATAGTCCATCTCCTGGCTGCGACGTAATTCCAGCGTTTTTTCCAGCCGCGTTTTTGCCAGTCCAAACTCATTGTTTCCCGCTGAGAGCTCCTCCAGGCATTTCAGGTAGGCGCAAAGCGCATCGGCCTGTTTTACGATTGCCTGTTCTTCTTCGCTCCAGGCATTCTCATCAATAAGCGGTGCGAAAATATCGCGTAATTCATCCGGCGCCATATCAACCAGCTTTTGCTGGGCGATTTTTTCGATCGCTTTATATTCCTGAGCTATCTGGGAATTAAAATATTTTACCGGCGTCGGCAGATCGCCGGTCAGTACTTCCGAGGCATCATGATACATCGCCAGAAGCGCGATGCGTTCAGCATTGAGCTGACCGCCAAATTTACGGTTTTTTATCGCCGCCAACGCATGGGCGACCATCGCCACCTGCAGACTATGTTCGGAGACGTTTTCCGTACGCACGTTACGCATCAGCGGCCAGCGGTTAATCAACTTCATGCGGGAGAGATGGGCGAAAAAATGGCTCTGCTTCATAGATTACCTTTTGTTTTCACTGCGGCAGACTTCATTGTGCGGGGAGGGGGATGAAGATGCAATTCAGGCTACCGAAGTAGCCTGAATTTAAGATTATTGATGGTAACCTGAGAGGAAACGCCCAAAACGGTTGATGGCCATCTCCAGGTCATCTTCACGCGGTAGCGTCACAATGCGGAAGTGATCCGGCCACGGCCAGTTAAAGGCGGTACCTTGCACCAGCAGCACCTTTTCCTGTAGCAGGAAGTCCAGCACCATCTTCTGATCGTCGTGAATATTAAAACGTTTAGCGTCGATCCTGGGGAACATGTACAACGCGCCGCGCGGTTTTACGCAGGAAACGCCGGGAATATCGTTAATCAACTCCCAGGCGCGGTTACGCTGTTCATACAGTCGACCGCCCGGCAGAATAAATTCGCTAATGCTTTGATAGCCGCCGAGCGCGGTCTGAATAGCATGTTGCGCCGGGACGTTGGCGCACAGGCGCATTGAGGCTAACATCTCCAGCCCTTCAATATAGCCTTTCGCATGTTTTTTCGGCCCGTTCAGCACCATCCAGCCCTGGCGGAAGCCGGCGACGCGATAGGTTTTAGACAAACCATTAAAGGTGATGGTCAGCAGATCAGGCGCCAGTGCGGCGATAGAGTGATGCTCGGCATCGTCATAGAGAATCTTGTCATAAATTTCATCGGCGAAGATGATGAGATTATGCTCGCGCGCAATGTTGACAATTTCCATCAACAATTCTTTAGAATAGACGGCGCCAGTAGGGTTGTTTGGATTAATAATGACAATACCACGCGTACGTGGGGTGATTTTGGCGCGGATATCGTCAAGGTCCGGGAACCAGTCGGAAGATTCATCGCAAAGATAATGTACCGCCTTGCCGCTGGAGAGCGATACCGCCGCTGTCCATAACGGATAATCGGGCGCGGGAACCAGCATTTCATCGCCACTGTTAAGCAACGCCTGCATCGCCTGAACGATCAGCTCGGAAACGCCGTTACCGATATAGATATCTTCCACGGTTACATCGCGCATTCCACGGGCCTGATAATGCTGCATAATCGCTTTACGGGCGGAATAAAGCCCTTTCGAGTCGCAATATCCTTGCGCCGTCGGCAAATTACGAATGACATCGACCAGAATTTCGTCCGGCGCTTCGAATCCGAAGGGGGCGGGGTTGCCGATATTCAGTTTAAGAACTTTATTACCTTCTTCCTCAAGGCGTTTCGCTTCTTTCAGAACGGGGCCACGAATGTCATAACAGACATTTTCGAGTTTGCTGGATTTTTCAATGGGGGACATGAATCTTGACCTTTTAGCTGTTATTGCCACTCCCTGCCGTGGAAGTCAGCACGAAACAATGTACTCCCACGACGGTGAGTTTTGAAGAGTGAACAGAAGAAGATTTTGTTTATTTTTAACGCGCTTTCGTACTGTTTAAAACTTCATAAAATCACTTAGTTAGATGCATTTTCTATTTTTGTCTCTATGTATAGTGTTTTGTTCTATGTGATTGCGCGTAATGTGGTTTTTTATGTTGTCAGAAATTATCTGTTTTATGAGAGATAAGCATTCATCATTAGTGTCGCGCTGGCTATTTCGGAAATACTGAGTATTAAAGGTAAAATGAGAAGGTTAGACCTTTCCGGCGGCGGGGGGTGTGAAACTATTGTTAAGTATAATTAATGAATGGTAGAAATCTTAATTAATTATTATTTAATATTTAAAAAGCATTTACTAAAGTCGTAATAATATCTTTCTGGTCCGATTAGTATAACATATCTCAGGTTAAGATTATTCGTAATAATACTTATAAATATAGCGGTTTTAGGTTAAGATAATGATCCGAAACGGGGGCGTAGTCTGCGTTGTCTGCTAATTTTCATGACGCGATTTTATACATAACCTATTGTTCAATATATCGTTTTTGTATCTGTGCGTCTCGGTAAACTATTTGACGCTGTTACAAGATTTACACGTCCATCATTAGCAGAAATCTGTAGACGCCTAAAGGTATGACACATTCTCTTTGATATATCCCGATCAGTTGCATTTGGTATTATATCAGTAAGTAAGAGAAGTGTTTTGGTCGTATTTTCAATTACATTCTAACATTTACCTGGGTAACCAGGCGGTACTGCGAAGGATGCACATTACAAATGGAATTGCTTGTTTCTGAATGCACAGCATTAACCAGGTCAGCCCGATATGACCCGCCAGTAAGTGAAAAATTATGATAAATGCAAATCGTCCGATAATTAACCTCGATCTCGATCTGCTGAGAACGTTCGTGGCCGTTGCCGATCTGAACACCTTCGCCGCGGCGGCGGCGGCGGTATGTCGTACTCAGTCTGCGGTCAGTCAGCAAATGCAGCGTCTTGAGCAACTCGTGGGAAAGGAATTGTTCGCCCGCCATGGTCGTAACAAACTTTTGACCGAACACGGTATCCAGCTTCTGGGGTACGCCAGAAAAATCCTGCGTTTTAATGATGAGGCGTGTTCATCATTAATGTTCAGTAATCTTCAGGGAGTGTTAACAATCGGCGCTTCTGATGAATCAGCTGATACTATCCTGCCTTTTTTGCTTAGCCGAATCAGCTCGGTTTATCCGAAACTCGCGCTTGATGTACGGGTAAAACGCAACGCCTATATGGTGGACATGGTTAAATCGCAGGAAGTAGATTTGGTGGTGACGACTAACCAACCTCATTCGCTGGACTGTCTGAATTTGCGGACTTCGCCCACCCATTGGTATTGTGCGGCTGAGTATGTTTTGCAAAGGGGAGAGCCCGTACCATTAGTCCTGCTGGACGATCCCAGCCCATTCCGCGATATGGTGCTGGAGACGCTAAATGCAGCGGGTATTCCCTGGCGGCTGGCCTATGTGGCGTCTACATTACCGGCGGTACGCGCGGCCGTTAAAGCCGGTCTTGGCGTAACGGCTCGACCTGTCGAAATGATGAGTCCCGACCTTCGCGTGCTGGGCGCCGCAGACGGATTACCGCCTTTGCCGGATACGGAATATCTGTTGTGCCGCGATCCCAATAGCCAGAACGAGCTGGCGATGGTGATTTTCCATGCGATGGAAAGCTATCAAAACCCATGGCATTACAACCAGTTTTCTGCAGAGGGCGGAGATGATCCGCTGATGGTGGAAGGGGGTTTTGAGTAGCTCGCAGGCAAAAGGCGCTAAGTCGTAAATGTAAAAAAGAGCCGCTGGCGATGAAAAAACGCTCAGTGGCTCTTTTTTTGTGCCCATCTGTACGCGCTTAACCGCACAAATTGTAAAAGTTGCGGTAAATCAGCCAGTAGCGATTCGCAGTTCAATGTGGGTAAAAAATAACCAGAACATCCATTTTATGAATTTGCATGTTAAAAAACTAGAGAAATTGTTGCTGTTTTAGGGGGTGAATTAACAAAAGCGTGTCACAGATCAAGAAAATACTCCCATTTAGGGGGAGGCATCTTCACAAATTCCTGTCAAAATAGGTGTGTGTTATTTCTTTTGCTTCACAACGGACACGATTCAACAACATAAAATCCCCCCTGGTCGAAGAGTCATTTTCTCCAGGATGGCACTTAATGTTAATGATGATGAATTGATGTAAATTAATGTGAAGGAACTTTTGTTAAAGTTGACAAAAGGTTATAGAAAGGAGTAAAAAACCACATCAATTAGCTGTTTTTATCATTTTCTACAGTAATTGTAGGGTTTTTTTTATTCCTCCCCATGAATCGATGTGGCGTCCATCTGCCGTAAAGAGCAGAGGAACTGGCGCTACTTTTGATGAGTAAGCAATGAGTATGTCAACATCCACTGAAGTCATCGCTCATCACTGGGCATTCGCTATCTTTCTTATCGTTGCCATTGGCCTGTGCTGCCTGATGCTGGTAGGCGGTTGGTTTTTGGGCGGTCGCGCACGCGCGAGGCACAAGAACGTTCCGTTTGAATCAGGTATCGACTCGGTCGGCACCGCCCGCTTACGCCTATCTGCCAAGTTTTACCTGGTAGCCATGTTCTTCGTTATCTTCGACGTTGAAGCGCTGTATCTGTTCGCATGGTCGACTTCTATCCGCGAAAGCGGCTGGGTTGGCTTTGTGGAAGCTGCAATTTTTATTTTTGTGTTACTGGCTGGTCTGGTTTATCTGGCGCGTATTGGCGCGTTGGACTGGACGCCCGCGCGTTCACGCCGCGAGCGTATGAACCCGGAAACGAACAGTATCGCTAATCGTCAACGCTAACCGCGAGGCATTAAGATGGATTATACGCTCACCCGCATAGATCCTAACGGTGAGAATGACCGTTACCCCCTGCAAAAACAGGAGATCGTAACCGACCCCCTGGAGCAGGAAGTTAACAAAAACGTGTTCATGGGCAAACTGCATGACATGGTTAACTGGGGCCGTAAAAACTCAATTTGGCCCTACAACTTCGGCCTTTCTTGCTGCTATGTAGAGATGGTGACCTCTTTTACCGCAGTGCATGACGTTGCCCGTTTCGGCGCGGAAGTGCTGCGTGCGTCGCCACGTCAGGCTGACCTGATGGTGGTGGCCGGTACCTGCTTTACCAAAATGGCCCCGGTTATTCAGCGTCTGTATGACCAAATGCTGGAGCCAAAATGGGTCATTTCTATGGGCGCCTGCGCCAACTCCGGCGGCATGTACGATATTTATTCGGTAGTGCAGGGCGTTGATAAGTTCATCCCGGTGGATGTGTATATCCCTGGCTGTCCGCCGCGTCCGGAAGCGTATATGCAGGCGTTGATGCTGCTGCAAGAATCGATTGGCAAAGAGCGCCGTCCGCTCTCATGGGTGGTGGGCGATCAGGGCGTGTATCGCGCCAATATGCAGCCAGAACGCGAACGTAAACGCGGCGAGCGTATTGCCGTCACGAACCTGCGTACCCCGGACGAGATTTAATTTGCGCCTGTCGGCAGCAGCACTTCACTTCGCTAACCACTATTTTAATAGCGCGAAGCACTGCCGACCACCACGGACCATTTGCAATGGTGAACAATATGACCGACTTAACCGCGCAAGACGCTGCATGGAGTACCCGCGATCATCTTGATGATCCGGTTATCGGCGAACTGCGCAACCGTTTTGGGCCGGATGCCTTTACCGTTCAGGCGACCCGCACCGGTATCCCCGTTGTTTGGGTCAAGCGTGAACAACTACTGGAGGTTGGCGATTTCTTAAAGAAACTGCCGAAACCTTACGTCATGCTGTTTGACTTACACGGCATGGATGAACGCCTGCGTACGCACCGTGACGGGTTACCCGCCGCGGATTTTTCCGTTTTCTACCACCTGATTTCCATTGAGCGTAATCGCGATATCATGCTCAAGGTGGCGTTGTCTGAAAACGACCTGCGCGTGCCGACCTTCACTAAACTTTTCCCTAACGCCAACTGGTACGAGCGTGAGACCTGGGAGATGTTTGGTATTGATATCGAAGGCCACCCGCACCTGACGCGCATCATGATGCCGCAAACCTGGGAAGGCCATCCGCTGCGTAAAGATTATCCGGCGCGCGCGACCGAATTCGACCCGTTTGAGCTGACCAAAGCCAAGCAGGATCTGGAGATGGAAGCGCTGACCTTTAAGCCGGAAGACTGGGGGATGAAGCGCGGGACTGACAACGAGGACTTTATGTTCCTCAACCTCGGCCCGAACCACCCGTCTGCGCACGGTGCGTTTCGTATTATCCTGCAACTTGACGGTGAAGAAATCGTCGACTGCGTGCCGGATATTGGCTATCACCACCGCGGCGCCGAAAAAATGGGCGAGCGACAGTCCTGGCATAGCTACATTCCCTATACCGACCGTATCGAATACCTCGGTGGTTGCGTCAATGAAATGCCGTACGTGCTGGCGGTAGAAAAGTTGGCAGGGATCACCGTCCCGGATCGGGTGAACGTCATCCGCGTGATGCTCTCCGAACTGTTCCGCATTAACAGTCATCTGCTGTACATCTCGACCTTTATTCAGGACGTCGGCGCGATGACGCCGGTCTTCTTTGCCTTTACCGACCGGCAGAAAATTTATGACCTGGTGGAAGCCATTACCGGTTTCCGTATGCACCCGGCCTGGTTCCGTATCGGCGGCGTCGCGCACGACTTGCCGCGCGGTTGGGATCGCCTGCTGCGAGAGTTCCTTGAGTGGATGCCGAAGCGTCTGGATTCTTACGAGAAAGCCGCGCTGCGTAACACCATTCTGAAAGGGCGTTCGCAGGGCGTTGCCGCTTACGGCGCGAAAGAGGCGCTGGAGTGGGGCACCACCGGCGCAGGGCTGCGCGCGACCGGGATCGACTTCGACGTACGTAAATGGCGTCCATACTCTGGCTACGAAAACTTTGACTTTGAAGTGCCGGTGGGCGGCGGCGTTTCCGACTGCTATACCCGCGTGATGCTGAAAGTGGAAGAGCTGCGCCAGAGTCTGCGCATTCTTCAGCAGTGCCTCGATAACATGCCGGAAGGCCCGTTCAAAGCGGATCACCCGCTGACCACGCCGCCGCCGAAAGAGCGCACGCTGCAACATATCGAAACCCTGATCACCCACTTCCTGCAGGTCTCCTGGGGCCCGGTGATGCCGGCGCAGGAGTCCTTCCAGATGGTGGAAGCGACGAAGGGGATTAACAGTTACTACCTGACCAGCGACGGCAGCACTATGAGCTACCGTACCCGCGTGCGCACGCCGAGCTTTGCGCACCTGCAGCAGATTCCCTCGGCGATCCGCGGTAGCCTGGTCTCCGACCTGATTGTCTATCTGGGTAGTATCGATTTTGTTATGTCAGATGTGGACCGCTAATTATGCACGAGAATCAACAACCACAAACCGAGGCTTTTGAGCTGAGTGCGGCAGAGCGTGAAGCGATAGAGCACGAGAAGCACCACTACGAAGACCCGCGTGCGGCGTCCATTGAAGCGCTGAAAATCGTTCAAAAGCAGCGTGGCTGGGTGCCGGACGGCGCGATCTACGCTATTGCCGATGTGCTGGGTATTCCGGCGAGCGACGTCGAAGGCGTCGCCACATTCTACAGCCAGATTTTCCGTCAGCCGGTCGGTCGCCACGTGATTCGCTACTGCGACAGCGTGGTGTGCCATATCACCGGCTATCAGGGGATTCAGGCCGCGCTGGAAAAAAATCTCAACATCAAACCGGGGCAGACGACCTTTGATGGTCGCTTTACGCTGCTGCCGACCTGCTGCCTGGGGAATTGCGATAAAGGGCCGAACATGATGATTGATGAGGATACTCACAGCCATCTGACCCCGGAAGCCATTCCTGAACTACTGGAGCGGTATAAATGAAAAACGTTATCCGTACTCCCGAAACCCATCCGCTGACCTGGCGTCTGCGCGATGACAAACAGCCGGTCTGGCTGGATGAATATCGTAGCAAAAACGGCTACGAAGGCGCGCGTAAGGCGCTGACCGGCCTGTCTCCGGATGAAATCGTCAGCCAGGTAAAAGACGCCGGTCTGAAAGGGCGCGGCGGCGCGGGCTTTTCCACCGGTCTGAAGTGGAGCCTGATGCCGAAAGATGAATCCATGAACATCCGTTACCTGCTGTGTAACGCCGATGAAATGGAACCGGGCACCTATAAAGACCGTCTGCTGATGGAACAGCTGCCGCACCTGCTGGTGGAAGGCATGCTGATCTCCGCGTTCGCGCTGAAAGCGTATCGTGGTTACATCTTCCTGCGCGGCGAATATATCGAAGCGGCTGTACATCTGCGCCGTGCGATTGCTGAAGCCACCGAGGCCGGGCTGCTTGGCAAAAATATCATGGGCACCGGGTTCGACTTTGAACTGTTTGTCCACACCGGAGCAGGGCGTTACATCTGTGGTGAAGAAACGGCGCTGATTAACTCCCTCGAAGGCCGCCGTGCGAACCCGCGTTCCAAGCCGCCCTTCCCGGCGACCTCCGGCGTATGGGGCAAGCCGACCTGTGTGAATAACGTCGAAACGTTGTGCAACGTCCCGGCAATCCTCGCCAACGGCGTGGAGTGGTACCAGAACATCTCGAAGAGCAAAGATGCGGGTACTAAGCTGATGGGCTTCTCGGGCCGCGTGAAGAATCCGGGTCTGTGGGAATTACCGTTCGGCACCACCGCGCGCGAGATCCTCGAAGACTACGCGGGCGGTATGCGCGATGGCCTGAAATTCAAAGCCTGGCAGCCGGGCGGGGCGGGAACCGACTTCCTGACCGAGGCGCATCTTGACCTGCCGATGGAGTTTGAAAGCATCGGTAAAGCAGGCAGCCGTCTGGGCACCGCGCTGGCGATGGCGGTAGACCACGAAATCGGCATGGTGTCGCTGGTGCGTAACCTGGAAGAGTTCTTTGCCCGCGAATCCTGCGGCTGGTGTACGCCATGCCGCGACGGGTTGCCGTGGAGCGTGAAAATTCTGCGCGCGCTGGAGCGTGGCGAAGGCCAGCCGGGGGATATCGAGACACTTGAGCAACTGTGTCGTTTCCTCGGACCGGGTAAAACCTTCTGCGCGCATGCGCCGGGCGCGGTTGAGCCACTGCAAAGCGCAATTAAGTATTTCCGCGAAGAATTCGAAGCTGGCATCAAGCAGCCGTTCAGCAATACCCATTTAATCAATGGTATTCAGCCGAACCTGCTCAAAGAGCGCTGGTGAGTTAACGATTTTTAATTTGGAAGCATGCTAATGGCTACGATTCATGTAGACGGCAAAGAATACGAGGTCAACGGCGCGGACAACCTGCTACAGGCATGTCTGTCCCTCGGCCTTGATATTCCGTATTTTTGCTGGCACCCGGCGCTGGGAAGCGTCGGTGCTTGCCGCCAGTGTGCGGTGAAGCAATACCAAAACGCGGAAGATACGCGTGGTCGCCTGGTGATGTCCTGTATGACGCCAGCCACCGACGGTACCTTTATCTCTATTGACGACGAAGAAGCGAAACAGTTCCGTGAAAGCGTGGTGGAGTGGCTGATGACTAACCACCCGCACGACTGTCCGGTTTGTGAAGAGGGCGGTAACTGCCATCTTCAGGATATGACCGTGATGACGGGGCACAGTTTCCGTCGCTACCGTTTCACCAAACGTACCCACCGCAATCAGGATCTGGGGCCGTTCATCTCTCACGAAATGAACCGCTGCATCGCCTGCTACCGTTGTGTGCGTTACTACAAAGATTATGCTGACGGCACCGATCTGGGCGTCTATGGCGCGCACGACAACGTCTACTTCGGGCGTCCGGAAGACGGTACGCTGGAAAGCGAATTCTCCGGTAACCTGGTCGAGATTTGCCCGACCGGCGTCTTCACCGATAAAACGCACTCCGAGCGTTACAACCGTAAATGGGACATGCAGTTTGCGCCGAGCATCTGCCAGCAGTGTTCCATCGGCTGTAACATCAGCCCGGGCGAGCGCTATGGCGAACTGCGCCGTATCGAAAACCGTTACAACGGTACCGTTAACCATTACTTCCTCTGTGACCGCGGTCGTTTCGGCTATGGCTATGTGAACCTGAAAGACCGCCCGCGTCAGCCGGTTCAGCGTCGTGGCGATGACTTTATTACTCTCAACGCCGAGCAGGCGATGCAGGGCGCGGCGGATATTCTGCGCCAGTCGAAGAAAGTGATCGGTATCGGTTCGCCACGCGCCAGCATTGAGAGCAACTTTGCGCTGCGTGAGCTGGTTGGTGCGGAAAACTTCTACACCGGTATCGCGCGCGGCGAGCAGGAACGTCTGCAACTGGCGCTGAAAGTGCTGCGTGAAGGCGGAATTTACACCCCGGCGCTGCGGGAGATCGAATCTTATGACGCGGTACTGGTCTTGGGTGAGGATGTCACTCAGACCGGCGCGCGCGTTGCGCTGGCGGTACGCCAGGCGGTGAAAGGTAAAGCGCGTGAAATGGCGGCGGCGCAGAAAGTGGCCGACTGGCAGATTGCGGCCATCCTTAACATCGGCCAGCGTGCCAAACATCCGCTGTTCGTGACTAACGTGGACGACACCCGTCTGGATGATATCGCCGCCTGGACTTATCGCGCGCCGGTGGAAGATCAGGCGCGCCTGGGCTTTGCGATTGCCCATGCGCTGGACAATACAGCGCCTGCGGTTGACGGTATCGACAGCGACTTGCAAAACAAAATTGATGTCATTGTGCAGGCGTTGGCCGGCGCGAAAAAACCGCTGATTATCTCCGGCACTAACGCCGGTAGCAGTGAGGTGATTCAGGCGGCCGCTAACGTGGCGAAAGCGCTGAAAGGCCGTGGCGCCGACGTCGGTATTACTATGATTGCCCGCTCCGTGAACAGCATGGGGCTGGGTATGATGGGCGGCGGTTCGCTTGATGATGCGCTGGGCGAGCTGGAAACCGGCAGTGCGGACGCGGTGGTGGTGCTGGAAAACGATCTCCACCGTCATGCAAGCGCTACGCGCGTGAACGCTGCGCTCGCCAAAGCGCCGCTGGTGATGGTGGTTGACCATCAGCGCACGGCGATTATGGAAAACGCGCATCTGGTGCTTTCCGCGGCAAGCTTCGCCGAAAGCGATGGTACGGTCATCAACAACGAAGGCCGCGCGCAGCGCTTCTTCCAGGTTTATGATCCGGCCTACTACGATAACAAGACGATTATGCTGGAAAGCTGGCGCTGGCTGCATTCGCTGCACAGCACCGTCGAAAACCGCGAAGTGGACTGGACTCAGCTTGACCACGTGATCGACGCGGTCATTGCCGCCATGCCGCAATTTGCCGGCATTAAAGACGCCGCGCCGGATGCGACCTTCCGCATTCGTGGGCAGAAGCTGGCGCGCGAACCGCATCGTTACAGCGGTCGTACGGCGATGCGCGCCAATATCAGCGTGCATGAACCACGTCAGCCGCAGGATAAAGACACCATGTTCGCCTTCTCAATGGAAGGGAATAACCAACCGACTGCCCCGCGATCTGAAATTCCGTTCGCCTGGGCACCGGGCTGGAACTCCCCGCAGGCGTGGAACAAATTCCAGGATGAAGTGGGCGGCAAACTGCGTCACGGCGATCCGGGCGTGCGTTTGATTGAAGCGACTGAGGGCGGTCTGGATTATTTCACTACCGTGCCGGCAAGCTTCCAGGCGCAGGACGGTCAGTGGCGTATTGCGCCGTATTACCACCTGTTTGGCAGCGACGAATTGTCTCAGCGTTCTCCGGTCTTCCAGAGCCGTATGCCGCAGCCGTATATCAAACTTAACCCGGCGGATGCCGCGAAGTTGGGCGTCAATGCCGGGACGCGCGTCTCCTTTAGCTACGATGGCAATACGGTGACGCTGCCGGTTGAAATCTCTGAAGGGTTAGCGGCAGGGCAGGTAGGGCTGCCGATGGGTATGCCTGGCATCGCGCCGGTTCTGGCTGGCGCGCGTCTTGAAGATCTGCGGGAGGCGCAACAATGAGTTGGATTACACCGGATCTGATTGAGATCCTGCTGAGCATTCTCAAAGCGGTGGTGATTCTGCTGGTGGTCGTCACCTGCGGGGCCTTCATGAGCTTTGGCGAACGTCGTCTGCTGGGTCTGTTCCAGAACCGTTATGGACCAAACCGCGTTGGCTGGGGCGGCTCGCTCCAGCTGGTCGCGGATATGATCAAGATGTTCTTTAAAGAAGACTGGATCCCGAAATTCTCGGATCGCGTCATCTTTACCCTGGCGCCGATGATCGCGTTTACTTCGCTGTTACTCTCCTTCGCCATTGTGCCGGTTAGCCCTAATTGGGTGGTGGCCGATTTAAACATCGGGATTCTGTTCTTCCTGATGATGGCCGGTCTGGCGGTTTACGCGGTGCTGTTTGCCGGGTGGTCGAGTAACAACAAATACTCGCTGCTCGGCGCGATGCGCGCGTCTGCCCAAACGGTGAGCTACGAAGTGTTTCTTGGTCTTTCCCTGATGGGCGTGGTGGCGCAGGCCGGTTCATTTAATATGACCGATATCGTCAATAACCAGGCGCATCTGTGGAACGTGATTCCGCAATTCTTTGGGTTTGTTACTTTCGCCATCGCGGGCGTAGCGGTCTGTCACCGTCACCCGTTTGACCAGCCGGAAGCCGAGCAGGAACTGGCGGACGGTTACCACATCGAATATTCCGGTATGAAATTCGGTCTGTTCTTCGTGGGGGAGTACATCGGTATCGTCACCGTTTCCGCGCTGATGGTAACGCTGTTCTTCGGTGGCTGGCATGGCCCGTTCTTACCGCCATTCGTCTGGTTCGCGCTGAAAACCGCGTTCTTCATGATGATGTTCATTTTGATTCGTGCGTCGTTACCGCGTCCGCGTTATGACCAGGTAATGTCCTTCGGCTGGAAAGTTTGCCTGCCGCTGACGCTCATCAACTTGCTGGTAACGGCGGCTGTCATTCTGTGGCAGGCGCAATAAGGGACACAAAGACCATGACCTTAAAAGAATTATTAGTAGGTTTCGGCACTCAGGTACGCAGTATCTGGATGATCGGCCTGCATGCGTTCGCGAAACGCGAAACGCGGATGTATCCGGAAGAGCCGGTCTATTTACCGCCCCGTTACCGTGGCCGTATCGTGCTCACGCGCGACCCGGACGGCGAAGAGCGCTGCGTTGCCTGTAACCTGTGCGCGGTAGCCTGTCCGGTAGGCTGTATCTCTCTGCAAAAAGCGGAGACCAAAGATGGCCGCTGGTATCCGGAATTTTTCCGCATTAACTTCTCACGCTGCATCTTCTGCGGCCTGTGCGAAGAAGCGTGCCCGACCACGGCGATTCAGTTGACCCCGGACTTCGAACTGGGCGAATACAAACGTCAGGATCTGGTGTACGAAAAAGAGGATCTGCTGATTTCCGGTCCGGGCAAATACCCGGAATATAACTTCTACCGGATGGCGGGTATGGCAATCGACGGCAAAGATAAAGGCGAAGCAGAGAACGAAGCCAAGCCTATCGACGTCAAGAGCCTGTTACCGTAAGGAGAGGGCAATGGAATTCGCTTTTTATATCTGTGGCCTGATAGCCATCCTCGCGACCCTGCGAGTGATCACCCATACCAATCCGGTACACGCGCTGTTGTATCTGGTGATATCGCTACTGGCGATTTCCGGGGTGTTCTTTTCGCTGGGCGCTTATTTTGCCGGTGCGTTGGAAATTATCGTCTACGCAGGCGCCATCATGGTGCTGTTTGTGTTCGTGGTGATGATGCTCAACCTCGGCGGCAGCGAAATCGAACAGGAACGCCAGTGGCTGAAGCCGCAGGTGTGGATTGGTCCGGCGGTTTTGTCGGCCATTATGCTGGCGGTCATTGTGTACGCCATTCTGGGCGTTAACGACCAGGGCATCGACGGCACGCCGATTAGCGCGAAAGCGGTGGGCATTACGCTGTTCGGGCCTTATGTTCTGGCGGTCGAACTGGCGTCGATGCTGCTGCTGGCAGGCCTGGTGGTGGCGTTCCATGTCGGTCGTGAAGAGCGTGCGGGCGAAGTGCTAAGCAACCGCGCCGATGACCGCGCGAAAAGAAAAACGGAGGAGCGCGCATGATCCCCTTAACACACGGACTGATCCTCGCTGCGATTTTATTCGTCCTGGGTTTAACCGGTCTGGTTATCCGCCGCAATCTGCTGTTTATGCTGATCGGGCTGGAAATCATGATTAATGCCTCCGCGCTGGCCTTTGTGGTCGCCGGGAGCTACTGGGGCCAGACCGATGGTCAGGTGATGTACATTCTCGCCATCAGCCTTGCGGCTGCGGAAGCGAGTATTGGACTTGCGCTGTTGCTGCAACTCCATCGCCGTCGCCAGAACCTGAACATCGATTCAGTAAGTGAGATGCGTGGATGAACATGCTTGCCTTAACCATTATTCTGCCATTGATTGGCTTTGTACTGCTGGCGTTCTCTCGCGGACGCTGGTCGGAAAATCTCTCCGCGACCATTGGCGTGGGCTCCGTTGGTCTGGCGGCGTTGGTGACAGCGTTTGTCGGGATGGATTTCTTCGCCAACGGCAAACAGGCGTTCAGCCAGCCGCTGTGGACGTGGATGTCGGTCGGTAACTTCAACATCGGTTTTAACCTGGTGCTGGACGGCCTGTCGCTGACCATGCTCTCTGTGGTCACCGGCGTCGGCTTCTTGATCCACATGTTCGCGTCTTGGTACATGCGTGGAGAAGAGGGTTACTCCCGCTTCTTCGCTTATACCAACCTGTTTATCGCCAGCATGGTTGTTCTGGTGCTGTCCGATAACCTGCTGTTGATGTACCTCGGCTGGGAAGGCGTGGGCCTGTGCTCTTATCTGTTGATCGGCTTCTATTACAGCGATCCGAAGAATGGCGCGGCGGCAATGAAAGCCTTCGTGGTGACCCGTGTCGGTGACGTGTTCCTCGCCTTCGCGCTGTTCATCCTCTACAACGAACTGGGCACGCTGAACTTCCGCGAAATGGTCGAGCTGGCGCCAGCGCACTTTGCTGACGGCAACAACATGCTGATGTGGGCGACGCTGATGCTGCTGGGCGGCGCGGTCGGTAAATCTGCGCAGCTACCGTTGCAGACCTGGCTTGCCGACGCGATGGCCGGCCCGACGCCGGTCTCCGCGCTGATCCACGCCGCGACGATGGTTACCGCCGGTGTCTACCTGATCGCTCGTACCCATGGTCTGTTCCTGATGACCCCGGAAATTCTGCATCTGGTGGGCATTATCGGGGCGATTACGCTGGTCATGGCGGGTTTCGCCGCGCTGGTGCAGACCGACATCAAACGCGTGCTGGCCTATTCCACCATGAGCCAGATTGGCTACATGTTCCTGGCGCTCGGCGTACAGGCGTGGGATGCGGCAATTTTCCACCTGATGACGCACGCCTTCTTTAAAGCGCTGTTGTTCCTGGCGTCCGGCTCGGTCATTCTGGCCTGCCATCACGAACAGAACATCTTTAAGATGGGCGGTCTGCGTAAGTCGATTCCACTGGTGTATGCCTGCTTCCTGGTGGGGGGCGCGGCGCTGTCGGCGCTGCCGCTGGTCACTGCGGGCTTCTTCAGTAAGGATGAGATCCTGGCTGGCGCGATGGCGAACGGTCATATCAATCTGATGGTGGCGGGTCTGGTCGGCGCGTTCATGACCTCCCTGTACACCTTCCGGATGATTTTCATCGTCTTCCACGGTAAAGAACAAATTCACGCTCATGCAGGGAAGGGGATTACCCACCATCTGCCGCTGATTGTCCTGATGATTCTGTCTACCTTTGTTGGCGCGCTGATTGTGCCGCCGCTGCAGGGAGTGCTGCCGCAGACAACTGAACTGGCGCATGGTCGCGTCATGACGCTGGAAATTACCTCTGGCGTAGTAGCGATTGCCGGCATCCTGATTGCCGCATGGCTGTGGCTGGGTAAACGCACGCTGGTGACGTCGATCGCCAACAGCGCGCCGGGCCGTCTGCTGGGGACCTGGTGGTATAACGCCTGGGGCTTTGACTGGCTGTACGACAAAGTATTCGTCAAGCCATTCCTCGGTATCGCCTGGCTGCTGAAGCGCGACCCGCTTAATGCGTTGATGAACATTCCGGCTATCCTTTCCCGTTTTGCAGGCAAAGGCCTGGTACTGAGCGAGAACGGTTATTTGCGCTGGTATGTGGCATCCATGAGCATCGGCGCGGTTGTGGTGCTGGCGCTGCTGATGGCACTGCGTTGATCGTAAAGTGAATTTTATCCAAATTCGTTGAAAATCAGGCCTCTGTCAGAGGCCTTAAAAAGGAATAAAAATCGCCATGTTACTACCCTGGCTAATATTGATTCCCTTTATCGGCGGCTTTCTGTGCTGGCAGACCGAACGCTTTGGCGTGAAGGTGCCGCGCTGGATAGCGCTGATTACCATGGGGCTGACGCTGGCGCTCGGTCTGCAATTGTGGTTGCAGGGCGGCTACTCACTGACGCAATCCGCCGGTATTCCACAGTGGCAATCTGAATTTGTCCTGCCGTGGATCCCGCGTTTTGGCATCTCTATCCATCTGGCGCTCGACGGACTGTCGCTGCTAATGGTGGTGCTGACCGGCCTGCTCGGCGTTCTGGCGGTGCTTTGCTCCTGGCGAGAAATCGAAAAATATCAGGGCTTCTTCCACCTGAACCTGATGTGGATCTTGGGCGGCGTTATCGGCGTGTTCCTGGCCATCGACATGTTCCTGTTCTTCTTCTTCTGGGAAATGATGCTGGTGCCGATGTACTTCCTGATCGCGCTGTGGGGCCACAAAGCTTCTGACGGGAAAACGCGTATCACGGCGGCGACCAAGTTCTTCATCTACACCCAGGCGAGTGGTCTGGTGATGCTGATTGCCATCCTGGCGCTGGTCTTTGTGCACTATAAAGCGACCGGCGTCTGGACCTTCAACTATGAAGAGCTGCTGAACACGCCGATGTCCCACGGTGTGGAATATCTGCTGATGCTGGGCTTCTTCATCGCCTTCGCGGTGAAAATGCCGGTGGTGCCGCTGCATGGCTGGCTGCCGGATGCGCACTCCCAGGCGCCGACCGCCGGTTCCGTCGACCTGGCCGGTATCTTGCTGAAAACCGCCGCTTACGGTCTGCTGCGTTTCTCCCTGCCATTGTTCCCGAACGCGTCGGCGGAGTTTGCGCCTATCGCTATGTGGCTTGGCGTTATCGGCATTTTCTACGGCGCGTGGATGGCCTTTACCCAATACGACATCAAGCGTCTGATTGCTTATACCTCCGTTTCCCACATGGGCTTCGTGCTGATCGCTATCTACACCGGCAGCCAACTGGCTTACCAGGGGGCGGTGATCCAGATGATCGCGCACGGTCTCTCCGCAGCCGGTCTGTTCATTCTGTGTGGCCAGTTATACGAACGTCTGCATACGCGTGACATGCGTATGATGGGCGGCCTGTGGGGCAAAATGAAATGGTTGCCTGCGCTGTCCATGTTCTTTGCGGTGGCGACGCTCGGGATGCCGGGCACCGGTAACTTTGTCGGCGAATTTATGATTCTGTTCGGCAGCTACCAGGTGGTGCCGATGATTACCGTGATCTCCACCTTTGGGCTGGTATTCGCCTCTGTATACTCGCTGGCGATGCTGCATCGCGCTTACTTCGGTAAAGCGAAGAGCCAGATTGCCAGCCAGGAACTGCCAGGGATGTCGCTGCGCGAGCTGTTTATCATTCTGTTGCTGGTGGTGCTTCTGGTACTGCTTGGCTTCTATCCGCAGCCGATTCTGGATACCTCGCATTCTGCGATGAGCAACATCCAGCAGTGGTTTGTTAATTCCGTTACTACTACAAGGCCGTAAATCGCCATGACAATAACTCCACAACACCTGATTGCGCTGCTACCGCTGCTGATCGTCGGCTTGACGGTGGTGGTTGTGATGCTCTCCATTGCGTGGCGACGCAATCACTTCCTCAATGCCACGCTGTCGGTCATTGGGCTTAACGCTGCTCTGGTTTCGCTTTGGTTTGTCGGCCAGGCCGGGGCAATGGACGTCACGCCGCTGATGCGCGTTGACGGCTTTGCGATGCTCTACACCGGGCTGGTGCTGCTGGCGAGCCTCGCCACCTGTACCTTTGCCTACCCGTGGCTGGAAGGCTATAACGATAACCAGGAAGAGTTCTACCTGCTGGTGTTAATCGCCAGCCTGGGCGGAATTCTGCTGGCGAACGCCAACCATCTGGCGGCGCTGTTCCTCGGTATTGAACTGATCTCACTGCCGCTGTTCGGCCTGATTGGTTATGCTTTCCGCCAGAAACGCTCGCTGGAAGCCAGTATCAAATACACCATCCTCTCCGCTGCCGCCTCGTCTTTCCTGCTGTTCGGGATGGCGCTGGTCTATGCGCAGTCCGGCAACCTGTCTTTCGAAGCGCTCGGTAAGAGCCTCGGCGATGGTATGCTGCACGAGCCGTTGCTGCTGGCGGGCTTTGGCCTGATGATTGTCGGTCTGGGCTTTAAACTTTCTCTGGTGCCGTTCCACCTGTGGACGCCAGACGTTTACCAGGGCGCGCCTGCGCCGGTTTCCACCTTCCTGGCGACGGCGAGCAAAATCGCTATCTTCGGCGTGGTGATGCGTCTGTTCCTCTATGCGCCGGTAGGCGACAGCGAAGCGGTACGCGTGGTGCTGGGCATTATCGCCTTTGCCTCTATCATCTTTGGTAACCTGATGGCGCTGAGCCAGACCAACATCAAACGTCTGCTCGGTTACTCTTCTATCTCTCACCTCGGCTATCTGCTGGTGGCGCTGATTGCCCTGCAGAGCGGCGAGATGTCGATGGAAGCGGTTGGCGTTTACCTGGCCGGTTATCTGTTCAGCAGCCTCGGCGCGTTTGGCGTGGTCAGCCTGATGTCCAGCCCGTTCCGCGGCCCGGATGCCGATTCCCTGTACTCTTACCGTGGTCTGTTCTGGCACCGTCCGGTTCTTGCCGCGGTGATGACGGTGATGATGCTGTCGCTGGCAGGTATCCCGATGACGCTGGGCTTTATCGGCAAATTCTACGTGCTGGCGGTCGGCGTTCAGGCCAGCTTGTGGTGGCTGGTCGCCGCCGTGGTAGTGGGTTCCGCGATTGGTTTGTACTACTACCTGCGCGTTGCGGTGAGTCTCTACCTGCACGCGCCGCAGCAACCGGGACGCGACGCGCCGACAAACTGGCAGTACAGCGCAGGCGGTATCGTGGTGCTGATCTCCGCGTTGCTGGTGTTGGTACTGGGCGTCTGGCCGCAGCCGCTGATTAGCCTTGTGCAACTGGCGATGCCGCTGATGTAATGCCGCGTTGATGATGTCAATAACCGCCGATTTATCGGCGGTTGAGGCTGATGACCAACACCGGAGCCTCTAAATGTTGGATTGCATCCAACTTATGAAAACCTGTGACGCATAGAGACCATAGACTCGTTGGGTGAGGCGTAGCCGAAACCCAACACTTTTCCAACGAACACAGAACCAGATGCCGGATAAGGCGTAGCCGCCATCCGGCATCAACGTTGTATTCTCCTTTGTCAGCCATCCGACAGCGCCGCCAGGCGCTATTATATTCACACCTCCTCTATATTCCCCCTGAATAATAGATCGAAGCGATAAAATTCAAAACCAGTCAGCTTTGTTAATATAATTCGCAGTAATGTTATTTTGATTTATTTAATTTACATGAATCCAAACGGTAGAATTACTAATTATTACCGCAACCTCTAAGTGCATATAATCGTTAAATAAATTTATTTACACACCATGTCATGCTAATGTTCATTTATAAAATTTAATAAAATGACAAATTCCGATTTATTATGTCGTAAACGTTACTCCGATATAGCCGGGTTTTGTGCTGCTCCACGGAGGTAAACAAAAAGGACAAAAAGAAAATAAGGACATAGTAAGTGAACAAAACCTACAATATTATATGGAACGCCGCCCGCGGCATGTATATTGTCACCTCCGAACTGGCGCGCAGTGGTAGCCGCGCTATCGTCAGCGTCAGCGCCTCGTGCGCGGTAACTCTGCTGGCGATGGATGCTGCCCCCGCCGTCGCAGAGGAAACGCGAGTTTCCATTCCCTCCCAGACCACCACCTACACCCTGTCAGGCGCTACGCCGTTCGTCGTGGAAACGGGCAATACCGTCGCCACCGACACAGCGACCAGCGCCGCCATCGTCGGCGATAACAGCAACGACTGGGATCTGCTGATTGAAAGCGGCGCTGTCGTGGGGAGCAGCCTGACCGACAGCCAGGCGATGAACCTGGATTCGTTAACGGGCGCCACCAGCGTACATAACCAGGGGACAATCACCGGCTCCAGCGCGGATGGAACGATATTGCTTCAAAACGGCGGCAGCGTGATCAACGATGGCCGGATCGAGAACAGCGCAATCTACGTTCATAATCTCGACTACGGCGCCCCCGAAATAGATGCCGCCATTTATATGCTCAACGGCGGCAGTTATGTCAGCAGCGAAAACGGTGTGTTGAAAGGCGTTTCCGGGGTGATCGTCCAGAGCGGCGAGGTCCACATCACCAACGGCGGGACGATTAACTCCGACGGCTCCTGGCGCTCTTATGGCGTCGAGCTTCGGGGCGGCGCTTACGGTACGATTGTCAATACCGGCACCATTATCACCACGGCCAGCGATGGTTCAAACAAGATCGAGGATGCGGCGATTTATGCCCATACCTTTGATGATATCGCGGCGGGCGATTCTGTTTCTGTTGATAATAGCGGCCTTTTGCAGTCTGATTTTATTGCCGTTGCGCTGTACCACGGCGCGCATTTTGAAGTGTTCAACCGCGCTGGCGGGGTGATCACGGCGGGAAACAGCAGCCTCGTCGGCATCCAGTCCGCCGCCATGGAACTTAAAGCGGGCGCCGACAACCTCGTCACCAATGACGGCACGATTTCCGCGTATGGCACCGCCAATACTTACGGTATCCATTATGGCGAAAATACCTCCGGCGGCGTTATCACCAATACCGGCTCCATTACCACCACGGGCGGCGGCTCGGGAGACGCCAGCGTTTATGTCCACGGCAACGGCGACGGCACCGTCGTCAACAACAGCGGAACCATGAGTTCCACCGTCTATGGCGTCTATCTCGACTCGGCACGTTCCAAAGGCCATACGCTCAATAACCAGGCTGGGGGCGCAATTTCGGCCAACACGGCGGTGGCGATTAATGGCAACGGCAATACCATCACCAACCAGGGGAAGATGACCGGCGTAAGCGACGGCCTCCTTATCAGCGGCAATAACAATATCGTTACCACCTCAGGCGGTGAAATTTCAGGCAAAAATGGTATCCGCGTCAGTAAAGGCAGCGGCAACCAGATAACGGCCAAAAGTGGAAGTAAGATCACCACCACCAGCACCGGCATCAGTATCGCTGGCGGCAATAACCAGGTCACGACCGAAAGCGGAAGCGCTATCGTCGCCAAAGACAACGGCATCCTGATTAACAGCGGCGCCAACAACGTCACCAATGGCGGCAGCATCACGGCGACCGGCTCCAGTATCTCTTACGGCATCCAGTACAATAGCGGCGCCAGCGGCACTATCACCAACACCGGCACCATTACCACAACGGGTAAAGGCGCCGGGGACGCGAGCGTCTATGCCCACGGCGGCGCTGTCACGATTAACAACAGCGGCACGATGGACTCCTCGGTATTCGGCGTCTACGTCACCACGGGCCACACGCTCAATAACCTGGCCGGCGGCTCCATCACGGCAAATACCGCCGTTCAGCTCAACGGCAATAACAATACGCTCGCTAATGCGGGCGCAATCTCCGGCGACACCAATGGCGTAACCATTAGCGGCTCCGGCAACACCCTGACCAGTCAGGGCAAAATAACCGGCGGAACCAACGCCGTTCTCATCAATAGCGGCAGCAAGAACAACACTATCACCCTCAATACCGGTACGGAGATATCCGGCAGCATTACCGACGACAACAACAGCGCCAGCGCCAACAATAATCTGATTCTGGACGGAGAGGGTACGCTGGGCAGCAGCATCAGCGGCCTGAACAGCGTGACCAGCAGCGGCGACTGGACGCTGTCGGGCGCGACGATGAACCTCTCGGGAACGACCAACAGCGCGCTTTGGGTAAAATCCGGCACGCTGATAGTGAACGGCGCGATGACCGCCAAAGGCGCGACCGTCGATAGCGGCACGACGCTGCAGATTGGCAACGGCGGCACGCTGGGCGCGTTTAACGGCGACATCGTTGACAACGGCACGCTGACGTTTAACCGCAGCGATGCCGCCGCCTACGGCAGCGTCATAAGCGGCAGCGGCAACGTGGTAAAACAGGGCGGCGGCGAGCTGACGCTCAGTAACAACAACAGCTACAGCGGCGGCACCACCATTGCAGAGGGAACGCTGACCGCCACCGCTGGCGGCGCGCTGGGCAGCGGCAATATCGACAACCGCGCTTACCTCAAACTGGACGCGGCAAGCGCCAGCGATCCCTTTATCGTCGCGGATCTCACCACCCACAGCGGCGCCACCGTTGAAATCGGCGCGGGCAGCACGCTACAGGCCAATACCCTGACCCAGCAGGACGGCAGCACGCTAACGGCCGATTTGACGGAGACCAGCGGCCCCGTCATCCGCGCAAAAAACGTGAATCTGGACGGTACGCTCAATGTCGCCTCGCCCGCCAGTCAGGAGCCGATACGCAGCACCGACGATCTGATCTCCCTGGCGCTTATCGAATCGGACAACGCCATTAGCGGCGATTTTGGCGACATCACTATCAACGGCAACGCCATGAACCCGGACGCGTTCATTACCGTCGTGGGGCAGAAAAACGTCAATGACACACACTATGATCTGGTCGAGACGTTGACGTGGTATGCCGATCGCGACAACGCCGCCATCGACGCCCACGGCACCTTCAACCTGGCGGATGCCGACGACAGCTTTACGGTCAACACGGTGCTGGAAAATGTTGACGCCAACAGCGGCTGGAACGGCCAGTCGCTTACCAAAACCGGCGCAGGCACGCTGATCCTGAATGCGGAAAACACCTATACCGGCAGCACCACCATCAGCGAGGGTACGCTGATTGCCACCAACGTTGAGGCGCTGGGTACCGGCAACGTCACCGACAACGCCACGCTGGAGATGAACACCGGCGGCGATTTTGACAACGCCATCAGCGGCAGCGGCCAGGTGGTGAAATCCGGCGACGAGACGCTCACGCTCTCCGGCGCCAATTCTTACACCGGCGGCACCACCATCAGCGGCGGCACGCTGGTCGCCAGCAACGTTGAGGCGCTGGGCACTGGCGACATTACCGACAACGCCACGCTGGAGCTGAATACCGGCGGCGATTTTGACAACGTCATCAGCGGCAGCGGGCAGGTGGTGAAATCCGGCGATAAGACGCTCACGCTTTCTGGCGCCAATTCTTACACCGGCGGCACCACCATCAGCGGCGGCACGCTGGTCGCCAGCAACGTTGAGGCGCTGGGCAGCGGCGACGTCACCGACAACGCCACGCTGGAGCTGAACACCAGCGGTGACTTCGCCAACAACATTGGCGGTACGGGCAGCGTGGTGAAATCCGGCGATAAGACGCTCACGCTCTCCGGAGCCAATTCTTACACTGGCGGCACCATCATCAGTGGCGGCACGCTGGTCGCCACTAACGTTGACGCGCTGGGTACCGGCGACGTCATCGATAACGCCACGCTGGAGCTGAACACCGGCGGCGATTTTGACAACGCCATCAGCGGCAGCGGGCAGGTGGTGAAATCCGGCGACGACACGCTCGCGCTCTCAGGCGCCAACAGCTACAGCGGCGCTACCACCATTAGCGGCGGCACGCTGATTGCCGCTAACGTCAACGCGCTGGGTACGGGCGCTATCGACAACCGCGCCAGCCTGTTGCTGGACGCCAGCGGCCAGTTTACGGTAACGGATCTCACCACCGAAAGCGGCGGCAACACCGAAATCGGCGCAGGCAGTACGCTACAGGCGACCACGCTGACGCAAAAAAGCGATAGCACGCTGACCATCAACCTGGACAGCAACACCGCCGATCCTGTTATCCACGCCGCCTCTCAGGTCTCGCTGGCCGGTACGCTGGACATCACCGGCGTCGGCGATGTGCTGGACAGCGATCCTGCCAGCACGGACGATCTGGATACCTTCACCCTGATCGCGTCAGACAAAACCATTGCGGGCGATTTCGAAAAGCTTACCGTCGCCGGAATGGACGCCGATCTGGCCGACTTTATCACCGTCGATGGCCGCATTGATGACACGGGCAAGCAGTACGAACTGACCACTGCCCTGACATGGTATGCCGACCGCGACGACGCCGTCACCGACGCCCACGGCACGTTTAACCTGACCAATGCCGACGGCAGTTTTGCGGTCAACACGGTGCTGGAAAACGTTGACGCCACGCTCGATCCCGCCAGCGCCACCGGCTGGGACGGCACATCGCTGATCAAACAGGGCGCAGGCACGCTGATCCTGAATGCGGAAAACACCTATACCGGCGGCACCACCATCAGCGGCGGCACGCTGGTCGCCACTAACGTTGACGCGCTGGGCAGCGGCGACGTCACCGACGACGCCACGCTGGAGCTGAACACCGGCGGCACGTTCGACAACGCCATCAGCGGCAGCGGGCAGGTGGTGAAATCCGGCGACGAGACGCTCACGCTTTCCGGCACCAATACTTATTCCGGCGGCACCCTTATCAGCGGCGGCACGCTGGTTGCCAGCAACGTTGAGGCGCTGGGTACCGGCGACGTCACCGATAACGCCACGCTGGAAATGAATACCGGCGGTGACTTCATCAATAACATCGGCGGTACGGGCCGTGTGGAAAAATCCGGCGACGACGCGCTCACGCTTTCCGGCAGCAATACTTATACCGGCGGCACCACCATCAACGACGGCACGCTGATTGCCACTAGCGTTGATGCGCTGGGAAGTGGCGACGTTACCAACAACGCCGTGCTGGAACTGAACACCGGCGGTGACTTCATCAATAACATCGGCGGTACGGGCCGTGTGGAAAAATCCGGCGACGAGACGCTCACGCTTTCCGGCAGCAATACTTACACCGGCGGCACGCTCATCAGCGGCGGCACGCTGGTCGCCACTAACGTTGAGGCGCTGGGTACCGGCGACGTCACCGACAACGCCGTGCTGGAACTGAACACCGGCGGTGACTTCATCAATAACATCGGCGGTACGGGCCGTGTGGAAAAATCCGGCGACGACACGCTCACCCTCTCCGGATCCAATTCTTATACCGGTGGCACCCTTATCAGCGGCGGCACGCTGGTCGCCACTAACGTTGACGCGCTAGGCAGCGGCGACGTTACCAACAACGCCGTGCTGGAACTGAACACCGGCGGCACGTTCGACAACGCCATCAGCGGCAGCGGGCAGGTGGTGAAATCCGGCGACGAGACGCTCACGCTTTCCGGCAGCAATACTTATACCGGCGGCACCACCATCAACGACGGCACGCTGATTGCCACTAGCGTTGATGCGCTGGGAAGTGGCGACGTCACCGACAACGCCGTGCTGGAACTGAACACCGGCGGCGATTTTGACAACGCCATCAGCGGCAGCGGGCAGGTGGTGAAATCCGGCGACGAGACGCTCACGCTTTCCGGCACCAATTCTTACACCGATGGCACCCTTATCAGCGGCGGCACGCTGGTTGCCACTAACCTTGAGGCGCTGGGCACCGGCGATGTTACCAACAACGCCACGCTGGAACTGAACACCGGCGGTGACTTCATCAATAACATCGGCGGTACGGGCCGTGTGGAAAAATCCGGCGACGAGACGCTCACGCTTTCCGGCAGCAATACTTACACCGGCGGCACGCTCATCAGCGGCGGCACGCTGGTCGCCACTAACGTTGAGGCGCTGGGTACCGGCGACGTCACCGACAACGCCGTGCTGGAACTGAACACCGGCGGTGACTTCATCAATAACATCGGCGGTACGGGCCGTGTGGAAAAATCCGGCGACGACACGCTCACCCTCTCCGGATCCAATTCTTATACCGGTGGCACCCTTATCAGCGGCGGCACGCTGGTCGCCACTAACGTTGACGCGCT
>NZ_JBEUJY010000015.1:0-93779 GCF_043356775.1 Salmonella sp. SJTUF15581
TCTCCTGAAGGAACGTTGAAGACGACGACGTTGATAGGCCGGGTGTGTAAGCGCAGCGATGCGTTGAGCTAACCGGTACTAATGAACCGTGAGGCTTAACCTTACAACGCCGAAGATGTTTTGGCGGTTGAGAAGACAACAATTTTCAGCTCAGATTCAGAGTCCGAAGGATTTTACGCTGAGACAAGGCGGCAAACGCAGCGACGGAAGGAGCATACAGAAGTATGTGACTGACGCTCGCAAGAGCAGCCAACGCCGTATCAGTGTAAAAGACACAGGACAGAGCACAAAGAATTTGCTTGGCGGCACTAGCGCGGTGGTCCCACCTGACCCCATGCCGAACTCAGAAGTGAAACGCCGTAGCGCCGATGGTAGTGTGGGGTCTCCCCATGCGAGAGTAGGGAACTGCCAGGCATCAAATTAAGCAGTAAACTGATGTAAAAATCAGTGGTTGTAAAAGAATTCGGTGGAGCGGTAGTTCAGTTGGTTAGAATACCTGCCTGTCACGCAGGGGGTCGCGGGTTCGAGTCCCGTCCGTTCCGCCACCCTAATTAGGGGCGTAGTTCAATTGGTAGAGCACCGGTCTCCAAAACCGGGTGTTGGGAGTTCGAGTCTCTCCGCCCCTGCCAGAAATAATCCTTAGCATCTGCTAAGGATTTTTTTTTGCCTGAAATTACCTGATTATCTGGTCAGGTAATCGTAAGTTCCCTTCTTTTTCTTTTCATCATTTTCATTGTTCATCCAGCACATCCGTTTTTAACAGATCGCAGATCAGCGAGTATTTATCGCTGTTTTGCAGCCAAATGGCGTATAGCGGCCGTGAAAGCGTTGCGCTGTCGGCAACGGTATGTAATCCGCCCTTTTCATTTGCCCAGTTTACAGGAAGCCAGCTACAGCCATTTAATGCGCTAAGCTGCTGTCGGGCGAGTTCGGCTGAGCTGGTTGTTAATACCGGCACTTCATCTGCTGCGATCAGCCCGGTTTCATGCTGTTGGAAGTCTGGTCCCCACTCCAGCCGCAGATAATTGAGTTCTGATTTCTTACGGGCAGGGCTGCTGCAATATAACGCCAAAGTGAAGTGCCCTAACAACTGACTGCTGAACTCATCCATTTTGGGCGCTTCGGTAGTAATGAGGAGATCAAGCTGGCGTTCATGAAGTTGCTTCACAAGCGATTGCCGTTGAGCGATTCTGGCTTCGAACTGCAGGCCGCTTTGCGGCTCCTGTAGTTGGTACAGTCGCCCCAGCCAGGCGTTAAGCATACACTCCCATAAAGACGCGCTGGCGCCGATGGAAAACTCGTTATGGCGTGAGGTATGCGCCACCTCTTTACGTGCCGCCTGCCACGTATTCATCAACGTTTCCGCATACGGTAAAAGTTTTTCGCCAGCCGTGGTTAAACGGATATTGTTTCTGTGCCGCGTAAAAAGGTTTACGCCCAGTTGATTCTCCAGTTGCCTGATACGAAAGCTCACCGCGGATTGCGTCAGGTAAAGTGCTTCTGCGGCCCGCCCGAAATGGCGTGTCCGGCTAACTTCCAGGAAAGTTTTTAACAATTCCGTATCCACTGTGCTCTCCACAAAATTATTTGTCGTTATGATTTAAATGTTTTGTTTTACACTCTGTCAAGCGTAACTAATACTCCGCGCCATAAATAGCTCAGACAAAGAATTAGGAGCGTGCAGGATGGCGGAAAGCTTTACGACGACTAATCGATATTTTGACAATAAACATTATCCACGTGGATTCTCTCGTCACGGTGATTTCACGATTAAAGAGGCACAACTGCTTGAGCGTCATGGTCATGCCTTTAATGATCTGGATCTTGGCAAGCGTGAGCCTGTGACTGAAGAAGAGAAGCTGTTTGTAGCGGTATGTCGCGGCGAACGCGAGCCGGTAACGGATGCAGAACGCGTCTGGTCCAAGTATATGACGCGTATCAAGCGTCCAAAACGCTTCCACACCTTGTCTGGCGGCAAGCCGCAAGTTGAAGGCGCAGAAGACTACACCGAAGCTGATGATTAATAAAAAGGGCGTAATGCCCTTTTTTTACGCCAACAGCTTTTGCAAATGAATTAACAATCTGTCTATCGCCCGATAGCTTACCGCCTCCTGCAAATGCTGACGCGAGATCTGGTCAGCCAGTTCTATGTCGGCAATGGTTCTGGCCACTTTTAGTAAACGCTGCCAGGCGCGAATGGATAATCCAAGATGCACCAGCGTGTCTTCAAGCCAGCGGGCGTCATCGTGATGCAAAATACAATATTTTTGGATTTCGCGACCCTCCAGACGCGCGTTTAACTTCTTCTGCCGTCGGTACTGCCGTTCATGGGCGGCGATGACCCGCTTTTTTACCGTAGCGCTGCTCTCACCCTTTGAGGCGTGTTGGCTAAGAATCCCGGGCGGTGGAAGCGGTATCTCAAGCGAAAGGTCAAAACGATCAAGAAACGGGCCTGACAACCGATTAAGGTAACGTAGTGTCTGTTCTGGCGTGCAGCGATTATGGTTTCCCTGATAATGTCCGGTCGGGCTGGGATTCATTGCGGCGATTAACTGGAACCTGGCAGGGTACGTTATTTTCGCTCTGGTACGGGATAAATGAATTTGACCGGATTCTATAGGTTCACGTAGCGCATCCAGTGTGCGTCGTTCAAATTCAGGCAATTCATCAAGGAACAAAATTCCGTTGTGCGCCAGCGATATCTCTCCCGGGGCGGGTATTGCGCCGCCGCCGACCATAGCAGTAAGCGAGGCGCTATGATGAGGTGAGCGAAAGGGACGTTGCTGCCATCGTTTTTGTACCGTATCGGCATTAACCAGACTGAGGATCGCGGCGCTTTCCAACGCCTCTTCATTGCTTAATGGTGGAAGAATCCCGCTTAGTCGACTGGCCAGCATGGTTTTACCCGTACCCGGCGGGCCGATCAATAGCAGATTATGTCCCCCTGCCGCTGTAATCTCCAGGCCGCGTTTACCCTGCTCCTGACCGATCACATCGCGAAGATCGGCAGTTGCGGTAGACGATGCCATATTCTGAGCTAAAGGTCTTTCCAGGGCGTGTTTCCCTTCCAGAAAGGCGCAGACGGTTTGTAGATGATCGGCGATAAAACATCCTTCTTTGCTGATAAGCCCAACCTCCGCCGCGTTCTCTGTTGCGACGATAATATTTCTGCCGGCCCTGATGGCTTCCGTTGCACTTGATATTGCGCCAGGAACGCCGCGTAATGCGCCTGTAAGCGCTAACTCACCCACCAGCTCATATGCCTCAAGATTCGACGCTGTAAGCTGCTCAGACGCGGCCAGAAGCGCAACAGCAATAGGCAGGTCATACCTTCCGCCCTCTTTCGGTAGATCGGCTGGAGCAAGGTTAATGGTTATTTTTTTAGCCGGAAATTCATATCCGCTATTAATAATCGCACTACGTACCCGATCACGCGCCTCTTTTACCGTGGTTTCCGGTAGGCCAACCATGGTTAATCCCGGTAATCCATTACTGATATGCACCTCTATAGTGATAGGCGGCGCATTGACGCCAAGTGCGGCGCGAGTATGAACAATCGCCAGTGACATAATCCCTCCTGTTACGTGGATTATGCGGGATAGAAGAGAAAATCGAATTACTGACTTTTTGTTTTTTAGCGGCTGCTTCCTGAATTTTGGCGTCATTTTCAGGTAAGAAACATCAAACTGGAAGAACGCTCGCAGAAGCGAAAAGAAGGAAAACAGGATGTAAAGCGCGCCAAAAGGGGGAGGAAAACGTGAAAATTTTTCAGTTGCTAATTTTTCTTATAAAAAACAAAGCACTTTTAGGCATTCACCTGCATTATCTGAAACGTGGTTAAAAAAATATCTTGTGCTATTGGCAAAACCTATGGTAACTCTTTAGGTATTCCTTCGAACAAGATGCAAGAATAGACAAAAATGACAGCCCTTCTACGAGTGATTAGCCTGGTCGTGATTAGCGTGGTGGTGATTATTATCCCACCGTGCGGGGCTGCACTTGGACGAGGAAAGGCTTAGAAATCAAGCCTTAACGAACTAAGACCCCCGCACCGAAAGGTCCGGGGGTTTTTTTTGGCCTGAAAAACTTAAGCGAGGAGCAGAGCGTGAATAACAGCATAAAATTCTGTTTCTCAAGATTTACGACGGGGATGTAACTATGAACGGGGCACAGTGGGTGGTACATGCTTTGCGAGCGCAGGGGGTGAAAACCGTATTTGGTTATCCTGGCGGCGCAATTATGCCGGTTTACGACGCGTTGTATGACGGTGGTGTGGAGCATTTGTTGTGCCGACACGAGCAGGGTGCCGCAATGGCGGCAATCGGTTATGCCCGTTCTACCGGCAAAACCGGTGTTTGTATCGCCACTTCCGGCCCTGGCGCCACTAACCTGATCACTGGCCTGGCGGATGCGTTGTTAGATTCGGTCCCCGTCGTCGCGATCACGGGTCAGGTTTCCGCCCCGTTCATCGGCACTGATGCGTTCCAGGAGGTGGATGTGTTAGGCCTGTCGCTGGCCTGTACCAAACACAGCTTCCTGGTGCAGTCGCTGGCAGAGCTGCCTCGTATCATGGCGGAGGCTTTTGAAGTCGCCAACGCTGGCCGTCCTGGCCCGGTTCTGGTGGATATCCCGAAAGATATCCAGTTGGCCAGCGGTGAGCTGGAACCCTGGTTTACTACCGTTGCTAACGAAGCGACCTTCCCGCAGGCTGATGTTGAACAGGCGCGCCAGATGCTGGAACAGGCGAAAAAACCCATGCTGTACGTCGGCGGTGGTGTTGGTATGGCGCAGGCGGTTCCGGCGCTGCGTAAATTTATCGCGGTAACGCAAATGCCAGTTACCTGCACGCTGAAAGGGTTGGGGGCTGTTGAAGCTGATTATCCGTACTATCTGGGCATGCTGGGAATGCACGGTACTAAAGCGGCTAATTTCGCGGTGCAAGGGTGTGATTTACTGATCGCAGTGGGTGCACGTTTTGATGACCGGGTGACCGGTAAGCTGAATACGTTTGCGCCGAACGCCAGCGTAATCCATATGGATATCGACCCGGCGGAAATGAACAAACTGCGTCAGGCACACGTCGCGTTGCAGGGCGATTTAAATTCGCTGTTGCCGGCATTACAGCAACCGCTGAAGATCGACGCATGGCGTCAGTCCTGTGCAGAGCTGCGCGCAGAACACGCCTGGCGCTATGACCATCCTGGCGAGACTATCTATGCGCCGTTGTTGTTGAAGCAATTGTCGGAACGCAAACCCGCAGACAGCGTGGTGACGACGGATGTGGGGCAGCATCAGATGTGGTCAGCCCAGCATATGACTTACACCCGCCCGGAGAACTTCATCACTTCCAGCGGTCTGGGGACGATGGGATTCGGCTTACCGGCGGCCGTTGGCGCGCAGGTAGCGCGACCGAATGATACCGTTATCTGTATCTCCGGTGACGGCTCCTTCATGATGAATGTTCAGGAGTTGGGCACCGTAAAACGCAAGCAGTTACCGTTGAAAATAGTCTTACTCGACAACCAGCGGTTAGGGATGGTTCGACAATGGCAGCAACTGTTTTTCCAGGAGCGATATAGCGAAACCACCCTGACCGATAACCCCGATTTCCTCATGCTGGCCAGCGCCTTCGGCATTCCAGGCCAGCACATTACTCGTAAAGACCAGGTTGAAGCGGCACTCGACACGATGTTGGCAAGCGAAGGGCCGTACCTGCTTCACGTCTCAATCGACGAACTTGAAAATGTCTGGCCGTTGGTGCCGCCTGGCGCCAGTAACTCTGAAATGCTGGAGAAATTATCATGATGCAACATCAGGTCAATGTATCGGCACGCTTTAATCCAGAAACCTTAGAACGTGTTTTACGCGTGGTGCGCCATCGTGGTTTTCAGGTGTGCTCCATGAATATGGAAGCCGCGACCGATGCGCAGAATATAAATATTGAATTGACCGTTGCCAGTCCCCGGTCGGTCGACTTACTGTTTAGTCAGTTAAGTAAACTGGTAGATGTTGCGCATGTCGCAATCTGCCAGAGCGCTGCCACATCACAACAAATCCGCGCCTGAGCGCAAAAGGAAGAAAAATGACGACGAAAAAAGCTGATTACATTTGGTTCAATGGCGAGATGGTGCGCTGGGAAGACGCGAAGGTTCACGTAATGTCTCACGCGCTGCACTACGGTACGTCGGTATTTGAAGGGATTCGGTGCTACGACTCTCACAAAGGCCCGGTAGTGTTTCGTCATCGTGAACATATGCAGCGCCTGCGCGACTCAGCAAAAATTTATCGTTTTCCGGTTTCCCAGAGTATTGATGAGCTGATGGAAGCCTGCCGCGAAGTGATCCGCAAAAACAACCTGACCAGCGCCTATATCCGTCCGTTGGTATTTGTCGGCGATGTCGGTATGGGCGTTAACCCGCCCCCGGGATACACCACTGACGTCATCATCGCCGCGTTCCCGTGGGGGGCATACCTGGGCGCCGAAGCGCTGGATCAGGGGATCGATGCGATGGTTTCTTCCTGGAATCGCGCTGCGCCGAACACCATTCCAACCGCTGCGAAAGCGGGCGGTAACTATCTCTCCTCACTGCTGGTGGGTAGCGAAGCGCGCCGCCACGGCTATCAGGAAGGCATCGCCCTGGATGTAAACGGCTATATCTCCGAAGGCGCAGGCGAAAACCTGTTTGAGGTAAAAGATGGCGTGCTGTTTACTCCGCCGTTTACCTCTTCCGCGCTGCCAGGCATTACTCGCGATGCGATCATCAAACTGGCGAAAGAGCTGGGTATTGAAGTGCGTGAGCAGGTGCTGTCCCGTGAATCGCTGTATCTGGCCGACGAAGTGTTTATGTCCGGAACCGCGGCAGAAATTACTCCGGTACGCAGCGTTGATGGTATCCAGGTAGGTGAAGGCCGTTGCGGCCCTGTTACCAAGCGTATTCAACAAGCCTTCTTTGGTCTCTTCACTGGAGAAACCGAGGATAAATGGGGCTGGTTGGATCCGGTAAATTCATAATAAATAAAATTAATATTTTCCCAAAATAATTTGCGTCACAGGAAGGCGGCAACGCAGCGAATCCCCAGGGCTTACTGTCGTAAGTGACTGGGGTGAGTGAGGCAGCCAACGCACCTGTGGCGTGAAGTATGAAGGGAAAAGATGGGGAGTAAATAAAGCATGCCTAAGTACCGTTCCGCCACCACCACCCATGGTCGTAATATGGCGGGTGCCCGCGCGCTGTGGCGCGCCACCGGAATGACCGACAGTGATTTTGGCAAACCGATTATCGCCGTGGTGAACTCATTCACTCAGTTTGTGCCGGGTCACGTTCATCTGCGCGATCTCGGTAAGCTGGTCGCCGAACAGATTGAAGCTTCCGGCGGTGTGGCGAAAGAGTTCAACACTATTGCCGTGGATGACGGGATCGCCATGGGGCACGGGGGTATGCTCTATTCACTGCCGTCGCGCGAGCTGATCGCCGACTCTGTTGAGTACATGGTGAACGCTCACTGCGCTGACGCGATGGTGTGTATTTCCAACTGTGACAAAATCACCCCAGGGATGCTCATGGCCTCGCTGCGCCTGAATATTCCGGTGATCTTTGTCTCCGGCGGACCGATGGAAGCCGGGAAAACCAAGCTTTCAGACAAAATTATCAAGCTGGATCTGGTTGATGCCATGATTCAGGGCGCGGACCCGAAAGTCTCTGACGATCAAAGTAACCAGGTGGAGCGTTCCGCCTGTCCAACCTGCGGCTCCTGCTCCGGCATGTTTACCGCTAATTCCATGAACTGCCTGACCGAAGCGCTGGGCCTGTCGCAGCCGGGCAACGGCTCACTGCTGGCAACCCACGCTGACCGGAAGCAGTTGTTCCTCAATGCCGGTAAGCGGATTGTTGAACTGACTAAACGCTATTACGAGCAGGATGACGAAAGTGCACTGCCGCGTAACATCGCCAGCAAAGCCGCGTTTGAAAACGCCATGACGCTGGATATTGCGATGGGCGGTTCGACCAATACCGTTCTGCATCTACTGGCGGCGGCGCAGGAAGCGGAAATCGACTTCACCATGAGTGATATCGACAAGCTGTCCCGCAAGGTGCCGCAGTTGTGTAAAGTGGCGCCAAGTACCCAGAAATACCATATGGAAGACGTTCACCGTGCCGGCGGTGTGCTGGGTATTTTAGGCGAGCTGGATCGCGCCGGGCTGCTGAACCGCAACGTGAAAAACGTATTAGGCCTGACGCTGCCGCAAACGCTGGAACAGTACGACATCACGGTTACGCAGGACGAAGCGGTTAAAAAAATGTTCCGTGCTGGCCCTGCCGGTATCCGTACTACCCAGGCGTTCTCGCAGGATTGTCGCTGGGATTCGCTGGATGACGACCGCGCAGCGGGTTGCATCCGCTCGCTGGAGTATGCCTATAGCAAAGACGGCGGTCTGGCGGTGCTGTATGGCAACTTCGCCGAAAACGGCTGCATTGTGAAAACCGCAGGCGTGGATGACAGCATCCTTAAATTTACCGGCCCGGCTAAAGTGTATGAAAGCCAGGACGACGCGGTAGAGGCGATTCTCGGCGGCAAAGTAGTGGAAGGCGATGTAGTCGTGATCCGCTACGAAGGGCCGAAAGGCGGGCCGGGAATGCAGGAAATGCTCTATCCGACCAGTTTCCTGAAGTCGATGGGGCTGGGCAAAGCCTGCGCGCTCATCACCGATGGGCGTTTCTCCGGCGGTACTTCGGGTCTTTCCATCGGCCACGTCTCGCCGGAAGCGGCCAGCGGCGGCACTATTGCGCTGATTGAAGATGGCGACACTATTGCGATTGATATCCCAAACCGCAGCATTCAGTTGCAGTTGAGCGAGGCTGAAATCGCCGCACGCCGCGAGGCGCAGGAAGCTCGCGGCGATAAAGCCTGGACGCCGAAAAATCGTCAGCGTCAGGTTTCGTTTGCCCTGCGTGCCTACGCCAGCCTGGCGACCAGCGCCGATAAAGGCGCGGTGCGCGATAAATCGAAACTGGGAGGTTGATGATGGCGGAATCTCAACCACTGTCAGTCGCGCCGGAAGGGGCGGAGTATCTGCGCGCGGTGCTACGCGCGCCAGTATACGAGGCGGCGCAGGTGACGCCGCTGCAAAAAATGGAAAAGCTCTCGTCACGTCTGGATAACGTTATTCTCGTCAAACGCGAAGACCGGCAGCCGGTACATAGCTTTAAGCTGCGCGGCGCTTACGCGATGATGGCCGGATTGACCGAAGAACAAAAAGCCCACGGCGTGATTACCGCGTCGGCGGGGAACCATGCACAGGGCGTGGCGTTTTCCTCCGCGCGGCTTGGCGTGAAGTCGCTGATCGTCATGCCAAAAGCAACGGCGGATATTAAAGTCGATGCGGTACGCGGTTTTGGCGGCGAAGTGCTGTTGCACGGCGCTAATTTTGATGAAGCGAAAGCGAAAGCTATTGAACTGGCGCAGCAGCAGGGTTTTACCTGGGTGCCGCCGTTTGATCACCCAATGGTGATCGCCGGGCAGGGCACGCTGGCGCTGGAGCTGCTTCAGCAGGATTCGCATCTCGATCGTGTCTTTGTGCCGGTTGGCGGCGGCGGCCTGGCGGCGGGCGTAGCGGTACTGATCAAACAATTGATGCCGCAAATCAAAGTAATTGCCGTCGAAGCGGAGGATTCCGCCTGCCTGAAAGCGGCGTTGGAAGCCGGTCATCCAGTGGATCTCCCGCGCGTTGGGTTATTTGCTGAAGGCGTGGCGGTAAAACGCATCGGCGACGAAACCTTCCGCCTGTGCCAGGAATATCTCGACGACATTATTACAGTCGATAGCGACGCGATCTGCGCGGCGATGAAAGACCTGTTTGAAGATGTGCGTGCGGTGGCGGAGCCGTCCGGCGCGCTGGCGCTGGCGGGGATGAAAAAATATATCGCCCAGCACAATATTCGCGGCGAACGCCTGGCGCACGTCCTTTCCGGCGCCAACGTCAACTTCCACGGCTTGCGCTATGTGTCTGAACGCTGCGAGCTGGGGGAACAGCGCGAAGCGTTACTGGCGGTGACCATTCCGGAAGAAAAGGGGAGCTTTCTCAAATTCTGCCAGTTGCTTGGCGGGCGTATGGTCACCGAATTTAACTACCGTTTTGCCGACGCGAAAAATGCCTGTATTTTTGTCGGCGTACGCGTCAGTCAGGGGCTGGAGGAGCGAAAAGAGATTATCACCCAACTGTGCGACGGCGGTTATAGCGTAGTGGATCTCTCCGACGATGAAATGGCGAAGCTGCATGTGCGCTATATGGTCGGTGGGCGTCCATCCCATCCGCTACAGGAACGCCTCTACAGCTTTGAATTTCCGGAGTCACCCGGCGCGTTGCTCAAATTCCTGCATACGCTTGGCACGCACTGGAATATTTCGCTATTCCATTACCGTAGCCACGGTACCGATTATGGCCGCGTGCTGGCGGCGTTCGAGTTAGGCGATCATGAGCCGGATTTCGAAACCCGGCTGCATGAGCTGGGCTATGAATGCCATGATGAGAGCAATAACCCGGCGTTCCGGTTCTTTCTGGCGGGTTAATTCAGCGTTTAGTTTTTCGGGCCCACAAAGTAAAGTGGGCCTAATATCAAGATATTATCTTCCCTCAGTTATTGGGCTTTTCTGCCAGCCCGGAGCATCCACTCATTTAATTTTGCGAGACGTTTTCCAGAAGGCGCCCAATCTGCTTGTGGTGAAACTCGGCTCACCATATCGTTAGCACCGCTATCACTTGCACCTGCTAAAAACAATGTATAAAATTTTATACACAAGGATGTTATGTTACTCACCCGAGCTCTCTCCAATGAAAAAGAAATTCGATGGGTGGGATCTTCTCTGGAGGATCTCCTGGCTTTTCCCATAACGGTACGTAAAGCAGTCGGTTATCAGCTTCACAAAATTCAGTATGGAATTGAACCCGATGACTGGAAACCGTTTTCAGAAATTGGGGCTGGGGTAAATGAAATTCGGATTCGTGACAACAATGGTATCTATCGCGTTATGTATGTCGCTAAGTTTGAAGAAGCACTCTACGTTTTGCATAGTTTCCAAAAACAGACGCAACAAACCAGTCAGCACGATAAAAACATCGCCAGAACGCGTTATAACCGGGTGGTGCAACAACGGAGAAACAGCTTGTGATTGCCAAAACTGATAGTGATATTCGCCATGTGACGCCATCTGGCGGTAATGTTTTTGCTGATTTGGGGTTTGATAAGCAGGACGCAGAAAAGTTTTACGCTGATTCCCTGAGTGAAATCGAAAACACGTTAGCCATTAAAGAACAGCTCATGGAAGAAATTACCCTCTGGATTACGCGAAACCAGATGAAGCAAGCCGAGGTTGCTACAGTTTTGCATATATCCCGACCGCGCGTTTCGGATGTCGTCAACAAGAAATGCAGCAAATTCACCATTGATGCTCTGGTGAATATGCTTAGCCGTATTGGGAAGCCTGTTCGGGTAATGGTAGGGCCGTAAAACTAATTCGGTAAAATCTTCCAGAACGCATCAATTAGCGGCTCATGCAGCCGCTTTTTCTGCACGCAGACGCCCAGCTCAAACGGCGTTTTTTCATCACTACGTTCTAAAATCATTACCCGGTTGCGCACCGGTTCCGGGCTGTTTTCCAGCACCACTTCCGGCAGCAGCGCCACGCCGCAGCCCAGCGCCACCATTGAGACCATCGCTTCGTGACCGCCGACGGTGGCGTAAATCTGCGGATTGCTGATTTTATGGCGGCGAAACCACAGCTCAATACGGCGGCGTACCGGCCCCTGATCGGCCATGATAAACGGCACCGTCGACCAGTCGGGCTTATCAACCGAAACCTGATTGCGCACCGGGCAGGGCAGCGCCGGGGCGATCAGCACCACCGCCAGATTTTCCAGCATCGAAAACGCCACCGCGCCCGGTAGCGTTTCTGGTTTGCCGGCGATTGCCAGGTCCGCTTCTCCCGTTACCACCTTTTCCATCGCATCGGCGGCGTCTCCGGTCGTCAATTTGATTTCAACAGAAGGGTGTTCGGCGCGAAAACGGTCTAGGATCGGCGGCAGATGACTGTATGCCGCGGTCACTGAACAGAAGATATGGAGTTCGCCGGAAAGGGACGGCCCCTGCTGATCGAGGGTATGGCGCAACTGCTGATATTGCAAAAGCGTCTGTTGGGCAAACACTCGCAGCTCTTCACCCGCTTCGGTCAGCGTGACCGTGCGGTTATCGCGCACAAACAGCGGCTGGCCGAGATCTTCTTCCAGCCGCTGAATCTGCCGGGAAAGCGTGGAGGGGCTGACGTGCATCGCTCGCGCGCTGCGGCCAAAGTGGCGGCTTTCCGCCAGATGCAGGAAGGTTTTTAGATCGCGTAAATCCACAGACAGACCTCCGGTTTTTGACGTTGCATAAACCGCAACATAACGTTGTGAATATATCAATTTCCGCAATAAATTTCCTGTTGTAATGTGGGTTCATTCGCACAGATAGCAATCTGTAAACCGAACAATAAGCGCGACAACACAACATCACGGAGTACACCATCATGGCTAACTACTTTAATACACTGAATCTGCGTCAGCAGCTGGCACAGCTGGGTAAATGCCGCTTTATGGGCCGCGACGAATTCGCCGACGGCGCGAGCTACCTGCAGGGTAAAAAAGTGGTCATCGTCGGCTGTGGCGCTCAGGGGCTGAACCAGGGCCTGAACATGCGTGACTCCGGTCTGGATATTTCCTACGCCCTGCGTAAAGAAGCCATTGCTGAAAAGCGTGCCTCCTGGCGTAAAGCGACCGAAAACGGCTTCAAAGTGGGTACCTACGAAGAGCTGATCCCGCAGGCGGATCTGGTGGTTAACCTGACGCCAGACAAACAGCACTCCGACGTGGTGCGCTCCGTACAGCCGCTGATGAAAGACGGCGCGGCGCTGGGCTATTCACACGGCTTCAACATCGTGGAAGTGGGCGAGCAGATCCGTAAAGACATCACCGTAGTGATGGTAGCGCCGAAGTGTCCGGGCACCGAAGTACGTGAAGAATACAAGCGTGGCTTCGGTGTGCCAACGCTGATCGCCGTTCACCCGGAAAACGATCCGAAAGGCGAAGGCATGGCGATTGCTAAAGCCTGGGCTGCGGCCACCGGCGGCCACCGTGCGGGCGTACTGGAATCTTCTTTCGTGGCGGAAGTGAAATCTGACCTGATGGGCGAGCAGACTATTCTGTGCGGTATGTTGCAGGCCGGTTCTCTGCTGTGCTTCGACAAGCTGGTGGCAGAAGGCACCGAACCGGCATACGCGGAAAAACTGATTCAGTTCGGCTGGGAAACCATCACCGAAGCGCTGAAGCAGGGCGGCATCACCCTGATGATGGACCGTCTGTCTAACCCGGCGAAACTGCGTGCTTACGCGCTGTCCGAACAATTGAAAGAGATCATGGCGCCGCTGTTCCAGAAACACATGGATGACATCATCTCCGGCGAATTCTCTTCCGGCATGATGGCTGACTGGGCTAACGACGATAAGAAACTGCTGACCTGGCGTGAAGAGACCGGCAAAACCGCGTTCGAAACCGCGCCGCAGTTTGAAGGTAAGATCGGCGAGCAGGAGTACTTCGATAAAGGCGTGCTGATGATCGCGATGGTGAAAGCGGGCGTTGAGCTGGCGTTCGAAACCATGGTCGATTCCGGCATCATCGAAGAATCCGCTTACTACGAATCACTGCACGAACTGCCGTTGATCGCCAACACCATCGCCCGTAAGCGTCTGTATGAAATGAACGTGGTTATCTCTGATACCGCAGAATACGGTAACTACCTGTTCTCTTACGCTTGCGTACCGCTGCTGAAACCGTTTATGGCGGAATTGCAACCGGGCGATCTGGGTAGTGCTATCCCGGAAGGCGCGGTAGACAACGCACAGCTTCGCGACGTGAACGACGCGATTCGTAGCCATGCGATTGAGCAGGTAGGTAAGAAATTGCGCGGCTATATGACGGATATGAAGCGTATTGCGGTAGCGGGTTGATATACCTTGTCGGGTGGCGCTAGCGCTTACCCGACCTACAAAATCAAGCAGACGATGTAGGCCGGGTAAGGCGTAGCCGCCACCCGGCTTTTTATTTGCGATACAATACCTTAATGATGTGATAACCGAACTGGGTGTGCAATGGGCCGGTTGGCTCCAGTACCGGGCAGGAAAAGACTACTTTATCGAATGCCGGAACCATCTGGCCCTGACGAAATTCGCCTAAATGACCGCCTTTTTTACCGGATGGGCAGATAGAATGCTTCTTCGCCAGCTTCTCAAAATCGCCGCCGTTTTTAATTTGCTCCAGAAGATCTAAAGCCAGTTTCTCTTCTTTTACAAGAATATGCAGTGCTGCTGCCATTTTTGCCATTATTGTGTTCTCACGTCGCAAAGATTGGCCGTCACTTTATCACTCCTTAGGCCGTCAGACATATACTCTTCGCCATTACAGGACAGATGTCCCGCCTGATTTAATGAACCGGGAGATAAGCGGCATTTTTAGCAGGCGTATTTCGGATGCGCGGGACGGCGGTCCTGTCCTTTCTGACAAGGGGCGAGATACCATGAACATAATGAAAAACGCAGAATTTCCAGACGACTGGCTTTTAGGGCTACGCCAGGTTGTACGCGACCCAGTGCTCTATGAATTACTCAAATACTGCCCGTTGGAAATCATGCAGTGCTGGCGATTTGACGACATTTCCCGCGGCGCGCTTATCTGCCGCCAGGGGGAAATATGCCAGCAATTTTCACTCATTGTGGCCGGCGAAGTGGATGTTTTTTACGAAGCTGAAGATGGACGCCGTTACCGGCAGGCGCGTTATGGCAAAGGAGACATGCTGGGCGAGCTAGAGATATTTGAGTCGCGGCATTACATCTGTTCTGTCGTAGCCGTCGGCAATGTACAGCTACTCAGCCTGCCGCAAGCGCATTTTTGCCGCTGGCTGACGCTGGATAACCACTTTAACCAGCGAATGCTGCGGTTTTTCAGCCAACAGTATTACCAGTTGTCGAAAAAGGCCAGTAGCGACAATTTGTACTCGCTGCATCAGCGCGTATGCCAGGCATTATGGCTGCGTTATCAACAATATGAATCAACCACTATTTTGCTTGATAAGCAGAATCTTGGTCAGGAATTTGCGGCGACGACGCGCAGTATCAACCGGATACTGCACGATCTGAAATCGCTGAACATTATCGATACCGACGGTGAGCGGATCATTTTACTGGCTCCTGAAAAACTCAAACAGGAGGCGGAAATCTGAACCTCTCAGAACAATAAGGAGACGGGAGATGCAACCCCATATTCGGCTTAACACAAGCATGACCCGCGCGAAATATGCGCTTTTGCCCGGCGATCCCGGGCGGGTGGATAGAATCGCCCGTTTTCTTGATAAGGCTGAGATTCTGGGGCAAAACCGGGAGTTTCGCGCGGCGCGCGGTTGGTACCAGGGGGTTGAAATAGTCGTGCTCTCCACGGGAATCGGCGGACCGTCAACCGCTATCGCCATTGAGGAGTTACGCCAGGTTGGCGTCAACACGCTAATCCGTATCGGTAGTTGCGGCGCGTTGCAGGACTCGCTGGCGTTGGGCGATGTGATCATCGCCCACGGCGCGGTGGCTGACGACGGCGCCAGCAAAACCTATGCGCCCGCCAGTTATCCGGCCTGTGCGGACCCGTATCTTACCGCCACGCTGATACAGCAGGCGAAACAGATGAACATCTCTGCCGTTTGCGGGCTGGTGCGCAGCCATGACAGTTTTTATACCGATCGCGAAGCTGAACTGGATGCCGAATGGTCGGCCAGGGGAGTTCTCGGCGCGGATATGGAAACCGCCGCGCTGATGGTGGTGGGGGCGTTACGTGGGCTGCGTACCGCGTCGTTGCTAAACGTGGTCGTCGCGCATAGTGGCTGTCTGGAGAGCAGCATTAACCATTATGTTCAGCAGGAAACCTTGTGCCAGCAAGGTGAAGAGCGCCAGATTTCTCTGGCGCTTCAGGCCATTTATTTCGATAGTTTGCAAGGAGAGCAATGATGGACTTTTTCAGCATTAACAATGTAATGGTCAACATTCCTCTCGGCGAGGGTGGGTATGCGCTGTCGTGGATTGAGGCTATCGGCACCGTCTTTGGCTTATTGTGCATCTGGTGCGCCAGCCGGGAAAAAATCGTTAATTACCTGTTTGGTTTGATTAACGTCACTCTGTTTGCCGCCATCTTTTTTCAGATTCAACTGTATGCCAGCTTGCTACTTCAGGTATTTTTCTTTGCGGCGAATATTTACGGCTGGTACGCATGGAGCCGGCAGAATGACGCCCGGGAAGCCGCTCTGAAAGTACGCTGGCTTTCTCGTCAACAAACATGGAGGTTGGGGGGCATATGTATTATCGCCATTCTGCTGATGACGTGGTTTATCGATCCGGTCTTCGCTATGTTGACCCGCGTTATGCTCGCTCTGCTGCAAACGGTAGGTATGCAGGTGGCGATGCCTGAACTCCAGCCGGACGCGTTCCCGTTCTGGGATTCCACCATGCTGGTGTTGTCGATTGCGGCGATGGTGCTGATGACCCGCAAGTACGTGGAAAACTGGCTGCTGTGGGTGATTATTGATGTAATTAGCGTCGTGATCTATGCAGTACAGGGCGTTTATGCGATGTCGCTTGAGTATGTTCTGCTGACGGCGATCGCGCTAATGGGTTCTTACAGTTGGATCAAGAGCGCACAGCGTAATGGCTATACGCCGCTTGCCGCCAGAGCCTGCTGATTGACCTTTTCCAGGCTGCCTGAAAAAGCAGCCTGGTCTTCTCTGGGCCTCGCTTTCTGCTACAATCCCTCCCCCGTTCGAAGATTGAGCACTATTCCCATGCGTTTAAATCCCGGCCAACAACACGCTGTCGAATTCGTCACCGGACCCTGCCTGGTGCTGGCAGGAGCGGGTTCTGGTAAAACTCGCGTAATTACCAATAAAATCGCCCACCTGATCCGCGGATGCGGCTATCAGGCCCGGCATATTGCGGCGGTGACGTTTACCAACAAGGCAGCGCGTGAGATGAAAGAACGCGTCGGGCAGACGCTCGGCCGTAAGGAAGCGCGCGGTTTGATGATCTCCACCTTTCATACGCTAGGGCTGGATATTATTAAGCGTGAGTACGCTGCGCTGGGGATGAAATCGAACTTTTCATTGTTTGACGATACCGACCAGGTCGCCTTGCTCAAAGAGCTGACCGAAGGCCTGATCGAAGACGACAAGGTTCTGTTGCAACAGCTGATCTCCACGATCTCCAACTGGAAAAACGATCTCAAAACGCCTGCGCAGGCAGCGGCGGGGGCGAAAGGTGAACGCGATCGTATTTTTGCCCACTGCTACGGGCTTTACGACGCCCATATGAAGGCATGCAACGTTCTCGATTTTGATGATTTGATTTTGCTGCCGACGCTGCTGCTGCAACGCAATGACGAGGTGCGCGAGCGCTGGCAGAATAAAATTCGTTATCTGTTGGTGGATGAATATCAGGATACTAACACCAGCCAGTATGAGTTGGTTAAGCTGCTGGTCGGGCAACGCGCGCGCTTTACGGTCGTAGGCGATGACGATCAGTCTATCTACTCCTGGCGCGGGGCGCGTCCGCAAAACCTGGTGTTACTGAGCCAGGATTTTCCGGCGCTGCAGGTGATTAAACTGGAGCAAAACTATCGTTCTTCGGGCCGTATCCTGAAAGCGGCGAATATTCTCATCGCCAACAATCCGCACGTCTTTGAAAAGCGCCTCTTTTCCGAACTCGGTTACGGCGCGGAACTCAAAGTGTTAAGCGCAAACAATGAAGAGCATGAAGCTGAGCGCGTTACCGGCGAACTGATTGCCCATCACTTTGTGAACAAGACCCAGTACAAGGATTACGCCATTCTGTATCGCGGGAATCATCAGTCGCGGGTATTTGAAAAATTCCTCATGCAGAACCGCATTCCGTACAAAATTTCCGGCGGCACCTCATTCTTCTCCCGTCCGGAGATTAAAGACCTGCTGGCCTACCTGCGTGTGTTGACCAACCCGGATGATGACAGCGCTTTCCTGCGCATCGTGAATACGCCAAAACGCGAAATCGGTCCGGCTACTCTGCAAAAGCTGGGTGAATGGGCAATGACGCGTAATAAGAGCCTGTTTACCGCCAGCTTTGATATGGGACTTAGCCAAAAGCTGACCGGACGTGGTTACGATTCATTGACGCGTTTTACCCACTGGCTGGGGGAAATCCAGCGTCTGGCCGAACGCGAGCCTGTCGCCGCCGTGCGCGATCTCATCCACGGTATTGACTATGAATCCTGGTTGTACGAAACCTCGCCGAGCCCCAAAGCGGCGGAAATGCGTATGAAAAACGTTAATCAGCTCTTTAGCTGGATGACTGAGATGCTGGAAGGCAACGAACTCGATGAGCCGATGACGCTCACCCAGGTGGTTACACGCTTTACGCTGCGCGATATGATGGAGCGCGGCGAGAGCGAAGAAGAGCTGGATCAGGTACAGTTGATGACGCTTCATGCATCGAAAGGACTGGAATTCCCGTATGTCTATATGGTGGGAATGGAAGAAGGATTTTTGCCGCATCAAAGCAGCATTGACGAAGATAATATTGAGGAAGAGCGTCGGCTGGCCTATGTCGGGATCACTCGCGCGCAGAAAGAGCTTACCTTTACATTATGTAAAGAGCGCCGTCAGTATGGGGAACTGGTGCGCCCGGAACCCAGCCGCTTCCTGTTAGAACTGCCGCAGGATGATTTAATCTGGGAGCAGGAGCGCAAAGTGGTAAGCGCTGAGGAGCGAATGCAAAAAGGGCAAAGTCACCTGGCTAATCTGAAAGCCATGATGGCGGCAAAGCGAGCGAAATCGTAGGCCGGATAAGCGAAGCGTCATCCGGCAATCAGACTACAGTTAGCGAACGTCCAGCGGCCAGTGTACATAGCTTTGCCACTGGCTTTCCTGATCAATCAACTCTTTACCCAGCGGGTGATGCGCCAGCCAGTCGCCAGGTAAGGTTAACGTCAGATTTTCATTTAGCGCCTGTAGCGTAATTTCTGGTACCAGATCGTCACGACGGCGACCGGCAAAAAGAATCGCCAGGCGCAGCAAACGGCATAGCTGTTCCGCAACACGGGGCGGTACCGCGTTTTGCTGATGAAGCGAAGAGAGATCGACCGGATTGGTCTGATTCAGTAAGAGGGTGGCGAGCAACTTTTTCTGCGCGGGCGTATAGCCAGGCAGATCCAAATGGCGTACTAAATAGGCGGCATGATAGGGCGCCTGTTTAAAATCAACGCTCAAACCGATCTCATGCAATTGGCAAGCGCTCAGCAACAGTTCACGACTGATAGGCTCAATATGCCAGGCATTTTCTACCTGTTTGAGGAAGTTATCTGCCAGCTTCGCCACGCGATTCGCCTGATCGGTATCGACGATAAACCGACGCTGAATGTTTCGCAGCGTGCGGCTGCGGATATCCTGATCTACCGCCAGATGCAACATCCCATACACCAGCCCTTCGCGTAACGCGCCGCCTGCCAGCGTCATGCTCTGGATGTTCAGCTCGGTAAATATCGCGATCAGAATAGCCAGCCCGCTTGGGAAAACCAGCGCGCGCTCCAGCGTCAGGCCTTCGATTTCCAGCTCTTCCAGACGCCCGCACTGTATCGCGCGTTGTTTTAGCTGCTGCAGTTTGGCGAGCGTAATGCGCTCGTCCATCCCCTGCGCCATCATGATTTCCTGCAATGCCTGTACGGTGCCGGAGGCACCCACGCAGACCTTCCAGCCATGAAAACGCAGTTCATCGGCGACCGGACGCAGTACATCGCGCGCGGCTTTCTCCGCGTCATCAAAATTTTCTTGCGCCAGATTACGATCGCTAAAATAGCGTTCAAGCCACGTTACGCAGCCCATCGACAGGCTAAACAGCGACGTGGTTTGCGCGCCAGTGCCGGTAACCAGTTCAGTGCTGGCGCCGCCGATATCCACCACCAGTCGCTGATCTGCGCCGCCGGTGGTATGAGCGACCCCCTGATAAATCAGCCGCGCCTCTTCTTCGCCGCTGATAACCTGCACCGGACAACCAAGGATAGTCTGCGCTTTCGCGATAAATTCCCCTGCATTGACGGCGAGACGCAATGTTGCGGTGGCAACCACGCGGATTTGCGGCTGCGGGATATCCTGCAAACGTTCAGCAAATAGACGCAGGCATTGCCAGCCGCGTTCCATCGCTTCGGCTGAAAGGTGGTTGTCGTTGTTCAGACCCGCGGCCAGACGCACCTTGCGTTTTATTCGGGTCAGCGTCTGGATGCTTCCCGCCGCCTCGCGCACGACCAGCATATGAAAACTATTGGAACCGAGATCAATGGCGGCATACAACGAGGTGGAATTCATACACTTCATCCTTCAACCTGTATCCATGTTGGCTGCGTACTCTTCCTAAGCTCATCGGGATTTGTTTTCTTGCCGCCTTGATACAGGCTAAATGATTTTGTGTATGGCATAACTTTTCTTAACCTGAACGACGACGATTACGCGGAGCGCCAGCGCGGCGCGGACCATTGCCAGGACGCGAACGCGTCAGACGCAACGGCTTGGGCAGATCGTTCATGAGCGCTTCCGGATTGTATTTGCTGACCGGAATCGAGTGGCCGATATAGCTCTCAATAGCGGGCAGATTCAGCGCATACTCTTCACAAGCCAGGCTGATGGAATGTCCGCTAGCGCCAGCGCGACCGGTACGACCGATACGGTGAACATAGTCTTCACAATCGTCTGGCAGATCGTAGTTAAAGACGTGCGTTACGGCGGGGATATGCAACCCGCGCGCCGCGACATCGGTCGCCACAAGAATATCCAGATCGCCGCGGGTGAACTCATCCAGAATCCGCAGGCGCTTTTTCTGCGCGACGTCGCCGGTCAGCAGACCAACACGATGGCCATCTGCCGCCAGGTGTCCCCAGATATCTTCGCAACGATGCTTGGTGTTGGCGAAAATAATGGCGCGATCCGGCCACTCTTCTTCGATCAGCGTTTGCAGTAAACGCATTTTCTCTTCATTAGAGGGATAGAAAAGCTCTTCTTTAATGCGGTGGCCGGTCTTTTGCTCCGGTTCCACTTCAACATATTCGGCGTTGTTCATCTGTTCAAACGCCAGCTCGCGAACCCGATAAGACAGGGTGGCGGAGAACAACATGTTCAGACGCTGCGTAGCCGGCGGCATACGACGGAACAGCCAGCGGATATCTTTAATAAAGCCCAAATCGTACATGCGATCGGCTTCATCGAGTACGACGACCTGAATGGCGCCGAGGTTAATGTGATTTTGTTTGGCGTAGTCGATCAGTCGGCCCGTCGTACCAATAAGAATATCAACGCCGCTTTCCAGCACTTTAAGCTGCTTGTCGTAACCATCGCCGCCGTAAGCCAGGCCTAATTTTAAGCCTGTCGCTTGCGCCAACGGCTCCGCGTCTGCGTGAATTTGTACGGCTAATTCACGCGTCGGCGCCATGATCAGCGCGCGCGGCTGGTTCACCTTGCGATCGTCGATCGCGGGATGAGAAAGTAAATAATGAAACGTTGACGTCAGAAACGCCATCGTTTTCCCGGTACCGGTTTGCGCCTGCCCTGCAACGTCACGACCCGCCAGCGTTAGCGGAAGGGCCAGTGCCTGAATGGGCGTACAATTATAAAACCCTTTTTTTTCAAGGGCTTCAACCACCTGTGGGTGCAGGGCGAAGTCGGAAAACTTCTGTTCTGTTAAATGTGTTTTGCTCATAGTGTGGTAGAATATCAGCTTACTATTGCTTTACGAAAGCGTATCCGGTGAAATAAAGTCAACCTTTGTTGGCGAAGTTAACATCAGCACCTCGTTGGTTAATGCTACACCAACACGCCAGGCTTATTCCTGTGGAGTTATATATGAGCGATAAAATTATTCACCTGACTGACGACAGTTTTGACACGGATGTACTCAAAGCGGACGGGGCTATCCTCGTTGATTTCTGGGCAGAGTGGTGCGGGCCGTGTAAAATGATCGCTCCGATTCTGGATGAAATCGCTGACGAATATCAGGGCAAATTGACCGTTGCCAAACTGAACATTGACCAGAACCCAGGTACTGCGCCTAAATATGGCATCCGCGGTATTCCGACTCTGCTGCTGTTTAAAAACGGCGAAGTGGCGGCAACCAAAGTAGGCGCACTGTCTAAAGGTCAGTTGAAAGAGTTTCTCGACGCCAATCTGGCGTAATACCTTTTATACGTCGAATGACAAAGGCGCTGTATAGTCAGGCGTCTGTCATTCGACGAATGATTAAGGTATCAGGCAGTTTCGTGGCGTCTGTTGTCCTTACGTTATTCTTAAATTGTCAGGATCTCTGGACGCCCGGTCTGAGTCGTGCTAAGTTAGTATTGACTTCGAATTAAACATACCTTATTAAGTTTGAATCTGGTTTTATCCGTCACTTCCCGTTTTTTCTCGCACGAGAAGTGGAAAGATTCCTGGCTCTTCGCTCATTCCGTCTTGTCGTTTCAGTTCTGCGTACTTTCCTGTGACCAGACAGCGAACAGACATGAGTTGATAGCCGTAAACAGGCATGGATGACCCTGCCATACCATTCACAACATTAAGTTCGAGATTTACCCCAAGTTTAAGAACTCACACCATTATGAATCTTACCGAATTAAAGAATACGCCGGTTTCTGAGCTGATCACTCTCGGCGAAAGTATGGGGCTGGAAAACCTGGCCCGTATGCGCAAGCAGGACATTATTTTTGCCATCCTGAAGCAGCACGCAAAGAGTGGCGAAGATATCTTTGGCGACGGTGTGCTGGAGATATTGCAGGATGGATTTGGTTTCCTCCGTTCTGCAGACAGCTCCTACCTCGCCGGTCCTGATGATATCTACGTTTCCCCCAGCCAAATCCGCCGTTTCAACCTCCGCACTGGTGATACCATTTCTGGTAAGATTCGCCCGCCGAAAGAAGGTGAACGCTATTTTGCGCTGTTGAAAGTTAACGAAGTTAACTACGACAAACCGGAAAACGCCCGTAACAAAATCCTCTTTGAGAACTTAACCCCGCTGCACGCAAACTCTCGTCTGCGTATGGAGCGTGGTAACGGTTCTACCGAAGACTTAACGGCGCGCGTTCTGGATCTGGCTTCGCCGATCGGTCGCGGCCAGCGCGGTCTGATTGTCGCGCCGCCGAAGGCGGGTAAAACCATGCTGCTGCAGAACATCGCGCAGAGCATCGCGTATAACCACCCAGACTGCGTGCTGATGGTGCTGCTGATTGACGAACGTCCGGAAGAAGTAACCGAGATGCAGCGTCTGGTGAAAGGCGAAGTGGTTGCGTCTACCTTTGACGAACCTGCATCCCGCCACGTTCAGGTTGCCGAAATGGTTATCGAGAAGGCGAAACGTCTGGTTGAACACAAGAAAGACGTTATCATCCTGCTCGACTCCATCACCCGTCTGGCGCGTGCCTACAACACCGTGGTGCCGGCTTCCGGTAAAGTATTGACCGGTGGTGTGGACGCTAACGCCCTGCATCGTCCGAAGCGTTTCTTCGGCGCGGCGCGTAACGTGGAAGAGGGCGGTAGCCTGACTATCATCGCGACGGCGCTAATCGATACCGGTTCCAAGATGGACGAAGTTATCTACGAAGAGTTTAAAGGCACCGGTAACATGGAGCTGCATCTCTCGCGTAAGATCGCTGAAAAACGTGTCTTCCCGGCTATCGACTACAACCGTTCCGGTACCCGTAAAGAAGAGCTGCTCACCACTCAGGAAGAGCTGCAGAAAATGTGGATCCTGCGTAAAATCATCCATCCGATGGGTGAAATTGACGCGATGGAATTCCTCATTAACAAACTGGCGATGACCAAAACTAATGACGACTTTTTCGAGATGATGAAGCGCTCATAACCTGGTCTTTACCTGAAAACGCCACGTTTTTACGTGGCGTTTTTGTTTTATATCTGTAATCTTAACGACACATTTACAAAACGATGATAAACCGGGTCCGGGCTTCGCCATCCATTCGTTATCGGTATCGTGTGGTTGATATTTAAACAATTCTGCCTGATTCAGAGCAGGGTTTCCCTTCTGAATAAAGGTCTTCATGGTTATACTTCTGGTACTAATTTTATCTGAGAGCACGCATTGTGAATTTACTGACCGTGAGTACTGATCTCATCAGTATTTTTTTATTCACGACACTGTTCCTGTTTTTTGCGCGTAAAGTTGCAAAAAAAATCGGTTTAGTGGATAAACCCAACTTTCGTAAACGCCACCAGGGGCTGATACCGTTGGTTGGAGGGATTTCGGTTTACGCAGGGATTTGCTTCACATTCGGAATTGTTGATCACTATATTCCTCATGCGTCGCTTTATCTTTCTTGTGCGGGCGTACTGGTTTTTATCGGTGCGCTGGACGACCGTTTTGATATCAGCGTAAAGATCCGTGCGACCATACAGGCCGCGATCGGTATCATTATGATGGTATTCGGTAAGCTCTATCTTAGCAGCCTCGGCTATATCTTTGGCTCCTGGGAGATGGTGCTCGGTCCCTTCGGCTATTTCCTTACTCTGTTTGCCGTATGGGCGGCGATCAACGCTTTCAATATGGTGGACGGTATTGACGGCCTGTTGGGCGGGCTATCCAGCGTCTCATTCGCGGCGATGGGGCTGATTTTATGGTTTGACGGTCAAACCAGCCTGGCAATATGGTGCTTCGCCATGATTGCCGCGATTCTGCCTTACATTATGCTTAATCTCGGTATTTTGGGGCGGCGTTATAAAGTCTTTATGGGCGATGCCGGTAGTACTCTGATTGGTTTTACCGTTATCTGGATCTTACTGGAAACGACGCAGGGGAAAACTCACCCTATCAGTCCGGTTACCGCGCTATGGATTATCGCTATCCCGCTGATGGATATGGTGGCGATTATGTATCGCCGTCTGCGTAAAGGGATGAGCCCCTTTTCCCCTGATCGTCAGCACATTCACCATCTTATCATGCGCGCCGGATTTACCTCTCGTCAGGCGTTTGTACTGATTACGCTTGCCGCCGCCATTCTGGCGGGAGTAGGCGTAGCTGCAGAATATTCTCATTTTGTTCCTGAATGGGTTATGTTGGTGCTCTTTTTGCTAGCATTCTTCCTCTATGGCTACTGCATTAAGCGGGCCTGGAAGGTGGCGAGATTTATTAAGCGTGTGAAGCGTCGCCTGCGCAGGCACCGTAAGAACCGGCCAAACTTAACCAAGTAAATGAGGATACGATGACACAACCATTACCGGGGGCACGCGCGGTGAGCGCTGAAAATGAACTGGATATTCGCGGGTTGTTTCGTACTTTATGGGCTGGCAAATTCTGGATTATCGGCATTGGCCTGCTATTTGCCCTTATCGCGTTAGCCTATACCTTTTTTGCTCGTCAGGAGTGGAGTGCGACGGCGATCACCGATCGCCCAACCGTAAATATGTTGGGCGGTTATTACTCCCAGCAGCAGTTTCTGCGCAACCTGGATATTAAGACCGATCCTGCTTCTTCTGATAAGCCCTCGGTGATGGATGAAGCGTATAAAGAGTTCATCATGCAACTTGCCTCCTGGGATACGCGTCGCGATTTCTGGTTACAGACGGACTATTACAAGCAGCGAATGGTCGGGAATAGCAAAGCTGATGCGGCGATGCTTGATGAACTGATCAATAACATACAGTTTACGCCCGGCGATTTTACACGCGCCATCAACGACAATGTGAAGCTGATTGCTGAAACTGCGCCGGACGCCAATAATCTGCTGCGTCAGTATGTCGCATTCGCCAGCCAGCGGGCGGCGAGCCATCTGAATGATGAATTAAAAGGTGCCTGGGCTGCGCGTACCGTGCAGATGAAAGCCCAGGTCAAACGGCAGGAGGAGGTTGCGAAAGCGATCTATTCGCGTCGTGTAAACAGTATTGAGCAGGCGCTCAAAATTGCGGAACAACATAATATTTCTCGTAGCGCGACGGATGTCCCGGCAGATGAATTACCGGACTCAGAGCTTTTTTTACTCGGTCGCCCTATGTTGCAGGCGCGTCTTGAAAATCTGCAAGCGGTTGGCCCTGCGTTCGATTTGGACTACTTTCAAAATCGGGCAATGTTGAATACGCTTAATGTGGGGCCGACCCTGGACCCTCGTTTTCAGACCTATCGTTATTTGCGTACGCCGGAAGAACCGGTAAAACGTGATAGCCCACGCCGAGCCTTCCTGATGATCATGTGGGGTATCGTTGGGGCGCTAATCGGTGCGGGCGTTGCCTTAACCCGTCGCCGCACGATTTAGCAACACCTCTGCAGTAGGGGGCTGGGCCCCTACTGTCTATTCGAAGAGAATCGATGTGAAAGTACTGACTGTATTTGGTACACGACCGGAGGCCATTAAGATGGCGCCTCTGGTCCATGCGCTGGAAAAAGATCCTCATTTCGAGGCCAAAGTATGCGTTACTGCGCAGCATCGGGAGATGCTTGATCAGGTATTAACTCTTTTTTCTATTGTGCCTGATTACGATCTCAACATTATGCAGCCGGGACAGGGGTTGACGGAAATTACCTGCCGAATTCTGGAGGGATTAAAGCCGATCCTGGCAGATTTTAAACCTGATGTGGTGCTGGTTCATGGCGATACCACCACTACGATTGCTACCAGCCTGGCGGCTTTCTATCAACGAATTCCGGTAGGGCACGTAGAAGCCGGGTTGCGAACCGGCGATCTCTATTCCCCCTGGCCGGAAGAGGCAAACCGCACGCTGACCGGACATCTGGCGATGTACCACTTTGCGCCGACGGAAAACTCGCGGCAGAATCTGTTGCGGGAGAACATTCCGGATGAGCGCATTTTTGTCACTGGCAATACCGTTATCGACGCGCTGATCTGGGTACGCGATCGCGTTCTGACGAGCGATACATTACAGGCTGAACTGGCCGAGCAGTATCCTTTCCTCAACGCGAATAAGAAGATGATTTTGGTGACCGGTCATCGGCGTGAAAGCTTTGGTCAGGGCTTTGAGCATATCTGCCAGGCGCTGGCGGAAATCGCCGCCGCGAACCAGAATGTGCAAATTGTCTATCCGGTGCATCTCAATCCCAACGTCAGCGAACCTGTCAACCGTATCCTCGGCCATGTTGAAAACGTGGTACTGATTGAGCCGCAGGACTACTTACCTTTTGTCTGGCTGATGAATCACGCCTGGCTCATTCTGACCGATTCCGGCGGTATTCAGGAAGAAGCGCCGTCATTAGGTAAGCCGGTATTGGTCATGCGTGAAACCACAGAGCGTCCGGAAGCCATTACCGCTGGTACGGTAAGACTGATCGGCACGGACTCCCGGCGCATTGTGGCGGAAGTTATGCGTCTGCTGCACGACGAAAATGAATATCAAACCATGAGCCGCGCCCATAATCCTTATGGTGACGGGCAATCATGCGCGCGCATTTTACAGGCGTTAAAAAGTTATCGGGTATCGTTATGAGTTTTACGACCATTTCTGTTATTGGGCTGGGGTATATCGGATTACCGACTGCGGCCGCTTTTGCTTCCCGCCAGAAGCAGGTTATCGGCGTGGATATCAACCAACATGCGGTAGACACCATAAATCGCGGTGAAATTCACATCGTGGAGCCGGCGTTGGGCAATGTGGTGAAGATGGCGGTGGAAGGCGGCTTTCTGCGTGCGACGACGACACCTGTCGAGGCCGATGCGTACCTGATTGCCGTGCCGACGCCATTCAAAGGCGAGCACGACCCTGACATGGCCTATGTGGAAGCCGCGGCAAAATCCATTGCGCCGGTATTAAAAAAAGGGGCACTGGTGATTCTGGAATCAACATCGCCGGTCGGCGCAACGGAGCAAATGGCTGGCTGGCTGGCCGGGATGCGCCCGGATCTGACCTTTCCCCAGCAGGCGGGCGAGCAGGCCGACGTGAATATCGCCTATTGTCCGGAGCGTGTGCTGCCGGGTCAGGTGATGGTGGAACTCATTAAAAATGACCGCGTGATTGGCGGTATGACGCCAGTATGTTCGGCTCGCGCCAGCGCGCTGTACAAAATTTTCCTTGAGGGCGAATGCGTTGTCACCAACTCGCGCACCGCAGAGATGTGCAAGCTGACGGAAAATAGCTTCCGTGATGTGAATATCGCCTTTGCGAATGAATTGTCGCTGATTTGCGCCGAACAGGGGATTAACGTCTGGGAATTGATCCGTCTGGCGAACCGCCATCCGCGCGTCAATATTTTGCAGCCGGGCCCAGGCGTTGGCGGGCACTGCATTGCGGTCGATCCGTGGTTTATTGTGGCGCAAAATCCGCAGCAGGCGAGACTGATTCGCACCGCGCGTGAAGTGAACGACGGCAAACCGCACTGGGTAGTCGATCAGGTAAAAGCCGCGGTCGCAGATTGCCTGGCGGCCACCGATAAACGCGCCAGCGAAGTGAAAATCGCCTGTTTTGGGCTGGCCTTTAAGCCGAATATCGACGATCTGCGCGAAAGCCCGGCGATGGGGATCGCCCAAAGTATCGCCCGCTGGCACAGCGGCGAAACCCTGGTCGTCGAACCGAATATCCGTCAGTTGCCAAAAAAATTGGACGGACTTTGCACGCTGGCGAAACTGGACGCGGCGCTGACCGCCGCCGATGTGCTGGTGATGCTGGTCGATCACGACGAATTTAAAGCGATTCCCGGCGATGCGGTTCATCAACGTTATGCGGTTGATACCAAAGGAGTCTGGCGCTGATGAAACGCATTCTGGTGACCGGCGGCGCAGGCTTTATCGGATCTGCGGTGGTGCGGCATATCATCCATGAAACGGCAGACGCGGTGGTGGTGGTGGATAAACTCACCTATGCGGGCAACCTGATGTCTCTGGCATCGGTGACGCAAAGCGACCGTTTCGCCTTTGAGAAGGTGGATATCTGCGATCGGGCATCACTGGAGCGAGTCTTCCAGCAGTATCAGCCCAATAGCGTGATGCACCTGGCGGCGGAAAGCCATGTAGACCGTTCCATCGACGGCCCGGCGGCGTTTATTGAAACGAATATCGTTGGTACTTACACCTTGCTGGAAGCCGCTCGCGCTTACTGGTCCGCGCTTGACGCGGACGCTAAAGCGGCGTTCCGCTTCCACCATATCTCCACCGATGAAGTGTATGGCGATCTGCATACTGCAGACGATTTCTTCACCGAAACCACGCCATATGCGCCAAGCAGTCCTTATTCCGCCTCCAAAGCCAGCAGCGACCATCTGGTACGCGCCTGGTTACGTACCTACGGTCTGCCTACGCTTGTCACCAACTGCTCTAATAACTACGGGCCCTACCATTTCCCGGAAAAACTGATCCCACTGATGATTCTGAATGCGCTGGCGGGTAAACCATTGCCGGTCTATGGCAACGGTCAGCAAATTCGCGACTGGCTGTATGTGGAAGATCATGCCCGTGCGTTGTATCACGTGGTGACGAACGGCGCGGTGGGCGAAACGTATAATATCGGCGGTCATAACGAACGTAAAAATCTGGATGTGGTCAGGACGATCTGCGCTCTGCTGGAAGAACTGGCCCCGCAAAAACCGCAGGGTGTAGCGAATTATCACGATCTGATTACCTTCGTCGACGATCGACCCGGCCATGACTTACGTTATGCCATCGACGCGTCGAAAATCGCCCGCGAGCTGGGCTGGACGCCGCAGGAAACCTTCGAAAGTGGGATGCGAAAAACCGTTCAATGGTATCTCGCCAATGAGGCCTGGTGGAAACCCGTGCAGGATGGCAGTTATCAGGGCGAACGCTTAGGTCTGAAACGCTAAACGGCAGGTTCTTACTCCTGGAGGAGAAACGAATGAAAGGCATCATTCTGGCGGGAGGTTCCGGTACCCGGTTGCATCCCATTACGCGCGGCGTATCAAAGCAGCTTCTGCCCGTCTACGACAAACCGATGATTTACTATCCGTTATCGGTGCTAATGCTGGCGGGCATTCGTGAGATCTTGATCATCACCACGCCGGAGGATAAACGCGACTTTCAGCGTTTGTTGGGCGACGGCGCAGCATTCGGTATCGATTTACATTATGCCGAGCAGCCCAGTCCGGACGGGCTGGCGCAGGCCTTTATCATTGGCGAAACGTTCCTCAACGGTGAACCCTCATGCCTGGTATTGGGCGACAATATCTTTTTTGGTCAGGGCTTTAGCCCCAAACTCCGTCAGGTCGCGGCGCGTACCGAAGGCGCTACGGTATTTGGCTATCAGGTCATGGACCCGGAACGCTTTGGCGTCGTGGAGTTTGACGATGATTTTCGCGCGCTCTCGCTGGAAGAAAAGCCGAAACAGCCTAAATCTAACTGGGCGGTCACCGGCCTCTATTTCTATGACAGCAAGGTCGTCGAGTATGCGAAGCGCGTGAAACCGTCCGGGCGTGGCGAGCTGGAGATCACTTCTATCAACCAGATGTATCTGGAGGAAGGTAAGCTGACCGTTGAACTGCTGGGCCGCGGCTTCGCCTGGTTGGATACGGGCACCCACGACAGTCTGATTGAGGCGAGCACTTTTGTGCAGACGGTGGAAAAGCGCCAGGGCTTCAAAATTGCCTGTCTGGAGGAGATTGCCTGGCGCAACGGCTGGCTGGATGATGATGGTTTGAAACGCGCCGCCAGTCAGCTTGAAAAAACCGGCTATGGCCAATATTTACTGGAGTTGCTCCGTGCCCGTCCGCGCCAGTATTGAACCGTTACTCTGGGAAAATACGTTCTTTGGCGTGAATAGCGGCATTGTGCGTATCGATGCCTCAGCGCCCGAATTAACGCCAGAAGCGCTGCAGGCGTGGCAACGCGTGCAGGTAAAAGTGCCGGCTGAAAACATCGCCTGGCTGTCGGCGTTGCAATCGCTGGGATTCTCTTTGGTTGAAGGCGAGGTGGATTTTGCGTTGCCGGTAAAAGGGCATCGCGACCAGCATGGCGCGGAAATTGCACACCTTACGGACATTCCTGCTTTGCGTCAGTTGGCCGGAGAGGCGTTTACGCAGAGTCGTTTTCGCGCGCCGTGGTATGCGCCCGACGCCAGCGCCCGTTTTTACGCCCAGTGGATTGAGAATGCGGTACGCGGCACGTTTGATCACCAATGCCTGGTGCTTCGCACGGAGACAGGCGCTATCCGCGGTTACGTCTCGCTGCGGGAATTGAATGATACCGACGCGCGCATCGGTCTGTTGGCCGGACGCGGCGCGGGAGCGGAACTTATGCAGGCGGCGATCTGTTGGGCGCAGAGTCGCGGCAAAGCAACATTGCGGGTGGCGACCCAGTTGGGCAACACCGCCGCGCTTAAACGTTACATACAAAGCGGTGCCAACATCGAAAGCACTGCGTACTGGTTATACAGGTGACAACATGATTCCTTTTAATGCGCCGCCGGTGGTGGGAACCGAACTCGAATACATGCAGTCTGCAATGAGCAGCGGCAAACTGTGCGGCGACGGCGGCTTTACGCGTCGTTGCCAGCAGTGGCTGGAGCAACATTTCGGCAGCGCGAAGGTGTTGCTGACGCCTTCCTGTACCGCATCGCTGGAGATGGCGGCCCTGTTGTTGGATATTCAGCCCGGCGATGAAGTGATCATGCCGAGCTTTACGTTTGTCTCCACCGCTAACGCTTTTGTCCTGCGCGGCGCGAAAATTGTGTTTGTCGATATTCGTCCGGATACGATGAATATTGACGAAACGCTGATTGAGGCGGCGATTACTGATAAAACCCGCGCTATCGTGCCGGTACACTACGCTGGCGTCGCTTGTGAAATGGATGTCATCATGGCGCTGGCGGATAAGTATAATCTGTTCGTTGTCGAGGATGCCGCCCAGGGTGTGATGTCCACGTACAAAGGGCGCGCGTTAGGGACGATCGGTCACATCGGCTGTTTTAGCTTCCATGAAACCAAAAATTACACCGCTGGCGGCGAAGGCGGCGCGACGCTGATCAACGATCGTACGCTGATTGAACGCGCGGAGATCATCCGCGAAAAAGGCACCAACCGTAGCCAGTTCTTCCGTGGTCAGGTGGACAAATACACCTGGCGGGATATCGGCTCCAGTTATTTGATGTCCGATCTGCAGGCTGCCTATCTGTGGGCGCAACTGGAGGCCGCCGATCGTATCAATCAACAGCGTCTGTCGCTGTGGCAGACTTACTACGATGCGTTAACGCCGCTGGCGCGCGCCGGGCGTATCGAGCTGCCTTCTATTCCGGAAAACTGCGGGCATAATGCCCACATGTTTTACATCAAACTGCGGGATATCGCCGATCGCAGCGCGCTGATTAATTTCCTGAAAGAGGCGGAAATCATGGCGGTATTCCATTACATTCCGCTGCATGATTGTCCGGCGGGCGATAAATTCGGCGAGTTTATCGGGGACGATGTCTACACCACAAAAGAGAGCGAACGTTTGCTGCGTCTGCCGCTGTTTTATAACCTTGCGCCCGTCGATCAACGAACGGTGATTACTACCTTGCTAAATTATTTCTCCTGATATGTCGCTTGCTAAAGCCTCCCTGTGGACGGCGGTCAGTACGCTGGTAAAAATTGGCGCCGGACTGCTGGTGGTGAAACTACTGGCCGTCTCTTTTGGTCCGTCGGGCGTCGGACAAGCGGGTAACTTCCGCCAGATGATCACCGTGCTGGGCGTATTGGCTGGCGCCGGGATATTTAACGGCGTTACCAAACTCGTCGCACAACATCATGATGGCCCGGCGCAGTTACGTACCGTGGTGGGAACCTCCTCCGCGATGGTATTGGGGTTCTCTACGCTGCTGGCGCTGGTCTTCCTGCTGGCGGCGGCGCCGATTAGCCAGGGACTGTTCGGTCATACGGACTATCAAGGGTTGGTGCGTCTGGTTGCGCTGGTACAAATGGGGATCGCCTGGGCGAACCTGCTGCTGGCGCTAATGAAGGGCTTTCGTGACGCGTCGGGTAATGCCTTATCGTTAATTGTCGGCAGCTTTTTGGGCGTCGCCGCCTGGTATCTCTGCTACCGTGTCGGCGGCTATGAAGGCGCTCTGCTTGGCCTGGCGCTGGTGCCGGCGCTGGTGGTAGTGCCAGCCGGTATAATACTGATTAAGCGCGGCACCGTCCCGCTACGCTATCTCAAGCCCTCCTGGAACAACGGTCTGGCAGGGCAGCTCAGTAAATTTACCCTGATGGCGCTGATTACCTCCGTTACGATGCCGGTCGCCTATGTGATGATGCGAAACCAACTGGCCGCGCACTATAGCTGGAGCGATGTCGGGATCTGGCAGGGCGTAAGCAGTATTTCTGACGCCTATCTGCAATTTATCACCGCCTCCTTCAGCGTTTACCTGTTACCCACGCTCTCACGCCTGACGGAAAAACAGGACATTACGCGTGAAGTGGTAAAAGCGCTGAAATTTGTTTTACCGGCGGTTGCGGCGGCGAGTTTTACCGTCTGGCTACTGCGCGATTTTGCTATCTGGCTGCTTTTTTCCGCCAAATTCACCGCGATGCGCGATCTGTTCGCCTGGCAGTTAGTGGGCGACGTGCTGAAAGTCGGCGCCTATGTTTTCGGTTATCTGGTGATTGCCAAAGCGTCGTTGCGATTTTACATTCTGGCCGAAATTAGCCAGTTCATTCTGTTAACGGCGTTCGCTCACTGGCTGATTCCCGCTCACGGCGCGCTGGGTGCGGCACAGGCTTATATGGCCACCTATATTGTCTATTTTTCACTTTGTTGCGGCGTATTTTTACTCTGGCGTAGGCGAGCATGACTGTACTGATTCACGTCCTGGGATCGGATATCCCTCACCATAACCACACCGTGCTGCGGTTTTTCAATGATACGCTGGCCGCCACAAGCGAGCACGCGCGCGAATTTATGGTTGCTGGCGAAGATAACGGCTTCACGGAAAGCTGCCCGGCGCTCTCGCTTCGTTTTTATGGCAGTAAGAAAGCGCTGGCGCAGGCGGTCATCGCCAAAGCGAAAGCAAATCGTCGACAGAGATTCTTCTTTCACGGTCAGTTCAACACCAGCCTGTGGCTGGCGCTGTTAAGCGGCGGTATTAAGCCAGCTCAGTTTTACTGGCATATCTGGGGCGCGGATCTCTACGAAGTGTCCCACGGGCTGAAATTCCGCCTTTTCTACCCGCTTCGTCGTATCGCGCAGGGGCGAGTAGGGTGCGTATTCGCGACGCGCGGCGATCTCAGCTATTTTGCGCGTCAGCATCCGGACGTACGCGGCGAGTTGCTCTATTTCCCGACGCGCATGGATCCTTCCCTGAATGCTATGGCAAAAGAGCGCCAACGTGCGGGGAAATTGACCATTTTGGTAGGGAACTCCGGCGATCGTAGTAACCAACATATTGCGGCGTTACGGGCGGTGTATCAGCAGTTTGGCGACACGGTAAACGTGGTGGTGCCGATGGGCTATCCGGCCAATAACCAGGCCTATATTGATGAGGTTCGTCAGGCCGGCCTGGCGCTATTTAGCGCCGAAAATCTACAAATTCTTAGCGAAAAAATGGAATTTGATGCCTATCTTGCGCTGTTGCGCCAGTGCGACCTCGGTTATTTTATTTTTGCCCGCCAACAGGGGATCGGGACGTTGTGTCTGCTAATTCAGGCCGATATCCCGTGCGTGTTGAGTCGCGACAATCCTTTCTGGCAGGATATGGCGGAACAGCATCTGCCCGTCCTGTTTACCACGGACGATCTTAATGAGCAGGTCGTGCGCGAGGCGCAGCGTCAGCTCGCATCGGTAGATAAAAGCGGCATCACCTTCTTTAGCCCCAACTACCTGCAACCGTGGCATAATGCGTTGAGAATCGCCGCAGGAGAAGCCGAATGAGTTTAATGCAATTCAGCGGGCTGCTGGTGGTCTGGCTGCTCTCTACGCTGTTTATCGCCACGCTGACCTGGTTTGAATTCCGCCGCGTGCGTTTTAACTTCAACGTTTTCTTTTCGTTGCTGTTTTTGTTGACCTTCTTTTTTGGTTTTCCGCTAACCAGCGTGCTGGTATTTCGTTTCGACGTTGGCGTCGCGCCGCCGGAAATCTTATTGCAGGCTCTATTATCCGCCGCCTGTTTCTACGGCGTGTATTACGTGACCTATAAAACGCGTTTACGCAAACGCGTTGTGGATGTACCACGCAAGCCGCTATTTACCATGAACCGGGTGGAAACCCACCTTACCTGGGTGATCCTGATGGGCATCGCGCTGGTGAGCGTGGCGATTTTCTTTATGCATAACGGCTTTTTGCTGTTCCGGCTGCACTCCTACAGCCAGATCTTTTCCAGCGAAGTCTCCGGCGTGGCGTTAAAACGGTTCTTCTATTTCTTCATTCCGGCGATGCTGGTGGTCTATTTCCTGCGCCAGGACAGCAAAGCGTGGCTGTTCTTTCTGGTGAGCACCGTCGCGTTTGGTCTGTTGACTTACATGATTGTCGGCGGCACGCGCGCTAACATCATTATTGCGTTTGCTATCTTCCTGTTTATCGGCATTATTCGGGGCTGGATCAGCCTGTGGATGCTGGTGGCGGCGGGCGTGCTGGGGATTGTCGGTATGTTCTGGCTGGCGCTCAAACGCTACGGATTAAATGTGAGCGGTGATGAGGCGTTCTATACGTTTCTTTATCTGACGCGCGATACCTTTTCGCCGTGGGAGAATCTGGCGCTGCTGTTGCAAAATTACCACAATATCGATTTTCAGGGGCTGGCCCCTATCGTGCGTGATTTCTACGTCTTTATTCCCACCTGGTTATGGCCGGGACGACCCAGCATCGTGCTGAATTCTGCGAATTACTTCACCTGGGAAGTCCTGAACAACCATTCTGGCCTGGCGATATCGCCAACGCTTATCGGATCGCTGGTGGTCATGGGCGGGGCGCTGTTTATTCCGCTCGGCGCGATCGTTGTCGGGTTGATTATCAAATGGTTCGACTGGCTGTATGAACTGGGTAACCGGGAGCCCAATCGCTATAAGGCGGCGATTCTGCACAGTTTCTGCTTTGGCGCCATCTTTAATATGATTGTGCTGGCGCGAGAAGGGCTGGATTCGTTTGTCTCGCGCGTGGTTTTCTTCCTGGTGGTTTTTGGCGCCAGCCTGCTGGTCGCTAAGCTTCTGTTCTGGTTATTTGATAGCGCCGGACTGATTCATAAACGTACAACTTCGCTCCCTCAGGCACAGGTGGAAGGAAAACTATGACCAACAATGCCGCTGCGCCCCTTTACTCGCTGCGTGGATTACCTCTGATTGGCTGGCGCGACATGTCACATGCGCTGAATTATCTGTTTGCCGATGGTCAACTGAAGCAAGGCACGTTGGTGGCGATCAACGCCGAAAAGCTGCTGACGGCGGAAGATAATCCGGAAGTCCGCGCGTTGATAGCGGCGGCGGAATTTAAATATGCCGATGGTATCAGCGTGGTGCGTTCAATACGTAAAAAATTTCCGCAGGCGCAGGTTTCTCGTGTGGCTGGCGCTGACCTTTGGGAAGCGTTAATGGCGCGCGCGGGGAAAGAAGGCACACCGGTATTTCTTGTCGGCGGCAAGCCTGAGGTGCTGGCGCAGACGGAAGCAAAACTGCGGACGCAGTGGAACGTCAATATTGTGGGTAGCCAGGACGGTTACTTTACGCCGGAGCAGCGTCAGGCGCTATTTGCGCGTATCCATGCCAGCGGCGCGAAAATTGTCACCGTCGCGATGGGATCGCCAAAACAGGAATTACTCATGCGCGATTGTCGGGAAGTGCATCCCCATGCGTTATATATGGGGGTGGGCGGGACCTATGATGTGTTTACCGGTCACGTCAAACGCGCCCCAAAAATATGGCAGAACCTGGGGCTGGAGTGGTTGTATCGTCTGCTTTCTCAACCGAAGCGTATTACCCGCCAGATGCGTCTGCTGCGCTACCTTCGCTGGCACTATACTGGCGATCTCTAATTCTCCCTTCTGATGACTTGAGCAGCGGATTGTGCTTATGGCGCTGCTCATTTACAACATAATCGATGATTTCTTACACAATAAGTGCATTTTTTTAATGCTCCATTTGCCATTTGTCCAAATTTAAGAAAATATTCGCAACAATCGATGTACCCATAACAATAACCGGTACTACCGGAACCGTTGCAAACACGACATGAGGATTTATGGCAGAGAAAAAACCGGAGCTACAGCGTGGGCTGGAAGCTCGTCATATTGAATTGATTGCCCTCGGGGGCACCATCGGCGTCGGACTCTTTATGGGCGCCGCCAGTACGCTGAAATGGGCGGGCCCGTCAGTGCTGCTGGCGTATATCATCGCCGGATTGTTCGTCTTTTTCATCATGCGTTCGATGGGGGAGATGCTCTTTCTGGAACCTGTTACCGGCTCCTTTGCCGTGTACGCCCACCGGTATATGAGTCCTTTTTTTGGCTATCTTACCGCCTGGTCATACTGGTTTATGTGGATGGCGGTCGGGATCTCGGAAATTACCGCCATTGGGGTCTACGTCCAGTTCTGGTTTCCGGAGATGGCGCAGTGGATACCGGCGCTGATTGCCGTCGGACTGGTCGCGTTGGCGAATCTGGCTGCGGTGCGCCTGTATGGTGAAATCGAATTCTGGTTTGCGATGATCAAAGTCACCACGATTATTGTGATGATCATCATCGGTCTGGGGGTGATTTTCTTCGGTTTTGGTAACGGCGGCCAGGCGATTGGCTTTGGTAATCTGACCGAGCATGGCGGCTTTTTTGCTGGCGGCTGGAAAGGCTTTCTGACCGCATTATGTATCGTGGTGGCCTCTTATCAGGGGGTTGAGTTGATCGGTATTACCGCCGGTGAAGCGAAGAATCCGCAGGTGACGTTGCGTAGCGCGGTGGGTAAGGTGCTGTGGCGTATCCTGATTTTTTATGTTGGCGCGATTTTCGTGATCGTCACCATTTTCCCGTGGAATGAGATTGGCAGCAACGGCAGCCCCTTTGTGCTCACCTTCGCGAAAATCGGCATCACCGCCGCGGCGGGCATTATCAACTTTGTCGTGCTGACGGCGGCGCTCTCCGGCTGTAACAGCGGAATGTATAGCTGTGGGCGTATGCTTTACGCGCTGGCGAAAAACCGTCAACTGCCGGCGGCAGTCGCGAAAGTCTCTCGCCACGGCGTGCCGGTCGCGGGCGTGGCGCTCTCTATTTTGATTTTGCTGGTAGGCTCTTGCCTGAACTACATCATCCCCAATCCGCAGCGCGTCTTTGTTTACGTTTATAGCGCCAGCGTACTGCCGGGGATGGTGCCGTGGTTTGTCATTCTGATTAGCCAACTGCGCTTTCGTCGGGCGCATAAAGAAGCGATTGCGGATCATCCTTTTCGTTCCATTATGTTTCCGTGGGCGAACTATTTGACGATGGCGTTTCTGGTTTGCGTTTTAATCGGCATGTACTTTAATGAAGATACGCGCATGTCGCTGTTTGTCGGCGTCATCTTCCTGCTGGCCGTCACGCTGGTCTACAAAGTTTTCGGCCTGAATCGTCACGGAACCGCCCACAAGGTGGGGGAATAAGCGCCAAAATGCGCAAAGCATAACCAAACGCGCATTTTATTTAAAAAGGCACTGGACAGCGGGGTGTGAAGTCCGTATTATCCACCCCCGCAACGGCGCTAAGCGCCCGTAGCTCAGCTGGATAGAGCGCTGCCCTCCGGAGGCAGAGGTCTCAGGTTCGAATCCTGTCGGGCGTACCATTTATTTAGGTGCTTGAGCTGCGGTGGTTTAATACCGCGTAAAAAGTTTCAGTGGTGGCTATAGCTCAGTTGGTAGAGCCCTGGATTGTGATTCCAGTTGTCGTGGGTTCGAATCCCATTAGCCACCCCATTAATATAGAGTTGTGAAACGCGAAGGTGGCGGAATTGGTAGACGCGCTAGCTTCAGGTGTTAGTGTCCTTACGGACGTGGGGGTTCAAGTCCCCCCCCTCGCACCACGACTCAATGAATTGAACTAAAAATTCAAAAAAGCAGTATATCGGCGAGTAGCGCAGCTTGGTAGCGCAACTGGTTTGGGACCAGTGGGTCGGAGGTTCGAATCCTCTCTCGCCGACCAATTTTGAACCCCGCTTCGGCGGGGTTTTTTGTTTTCTGTTCATTTTCAACCCCTTATCCCGCACGTGTTGCCATTATGGTTTATTGGCGATATCCCAGTCTTCATTTGTCGCTATTCGGTGACGAATAATCTATTGATTTATAATCACTTTATAAAAAGCATCCTGTTCTGTCTCCGCCGGGCGACACGCTAAAACCTCGCCAGCGGCGGGGGGATGACAATCGCGTGAATTGTCTACGTTTTTTAATGCCTGCGCCTGTATTTTAGCGGTGCAAAGATGGCACGTTATGTGCAATAATGTACGGGTAGATGCTCATTCCATCTCTTATGTTCGCCTTCTGGCCTCATAAACTCAGGAATGATGCAGAGCCGTTTACGGTGCTTATCGTCCACTGACAGATGTCGCTTACGCCTCATCAAACACCCTGGACACAACGTTGAGTGAAGCACCCCTTTATGTTGTCATACAGACCTGTTTTGACGCCTGCCCCTTAACCGGGCAGGCGTTTTTTTATGCATCCCGAATGATTTTGTGTAGGCGGTAGGCCCGGTAAGCGAAGCGCCACCGGGCAAGAGGGAATTACTGCGGGGGATTGTTCTGTAATGTCAGCATCAGGCCATCGCGCCGCATGGCGGCGGCCTCTTCCGGTTGATGCAGTCGATCAAGCGCATCGGCAAGCCAGGCATAATCATACGCGTCCGGGCGTTGTTTTAGCGCGGCGCGGAAAGCCAGGGTCGCCTCCTGCCATTCACCGTGTTTCATTAGCGACTGGCCGAGCGTGCTCCATAACAGCGGGCGATCGCCTACCGTCTTGATTTGCTGGCGCAGCACTTTCTCCAGTTGTTCCGGATTATTGGTTCTGAGGCGAGGAATGGGCAGCACCAGCCGATCGTCATACTGGCGTTTCAGACCGTCGATGATAATCTGCTGCGCCATATCATGATCGTCACATTCGATCAGATGCTCGGCCATCGCGACCTGCAGCGCCACCTGATGGCGGGTTTTACGGCTTTGGTTTTTCCACCAGGTGCGTAATCCTTCGCTGCCCTGCTCGGCGCGCGCCTGATCCATGAGTCCTATCCACGCCTGTTGTTCGAGCATGGCGCGATGCGCTTCATCGCCGACGTGCGCTTTCGCCATGGATGGGATGATATCCAGTAAAGAACTCCATGCGCTGGTGCGAATATAGGCCTGCTCCGCCAGACGCAGAACTTCCGGGTGACGCGGCGTGACCTCCAGCAGTTTGTCCACGCCGTGACGCGCTGCGTGATTTTCATTGCGCGCCAGCTGTAAGCGCACGCGCGTGATCTCGACCGGGATGGTGTCGTTCCCCGCCAGCTCTGCCGCACGTTCAAGGTGCTGATTAGCGCGTGCTTCATCGCCGCGCTGCTGCGCCGCTTCTGCCGCCAGCAGATAATTTACCACCGGTTGTTCAGCATGGTCGGCATTTTTTGACATCAGCTTTTCAACCTGCTGATAGTCGCCCTCCGCCAGCTTCAGCAGCGCCTGTTCGGTCTGCTTGCGGGCGCGACGGCGTTTACGGCCAGCAAACCAACCGCGGGTGTGCGCGCCGGTACGAAACAGACGGCGTAGTAACCACTCAATGGCGAATAGCACCACCATAGCGACGATGAGAATGATCGCCAGTCCGGTGACGCTGGTTTCAATGTTGTAGTTATCGGTCTGGATTAACACATAGCCCTGGTGACCGGCTATCATCGGGCCGACCACGATACCCGCAAGCAACAACACAAAGAGCAATAATACTTTTAGCATCATTATTCTCCTTGCGGCGCGGCTGCCGGAGCGTCTGTCTGCGTGGCAGGCGCTGCCGTAGAGACTGTCGGTTGCGCCAGCAGATTACGCACGCGGGTTTGCATCAGTTTTTCAAGAATCGCCTGGCTTCCCAGGGTTTCTGGCAGATCCATCGTAATATTTTGCTGGCTTAATTTATCGACCTCCTCCAGAAAGGCTTTTGTCGCGGCGTCGTCAGTATCGTAATAAGCGCGAACCCAGGTCGAAACGTTATCCAGCGCCTGACGGTATGTTTCTTCCTGATGGCGTGGCACGGCCTGCGCGGCGACTAACAGGCGGGAGCGAATATTTTCGCGTAAATAGACGTCCTGGTTGGGCGCCAACAGCGGTACGGCGGTATCATCGCGGCGGCGAATGGTAATAAAGCTGTCCATAAAGTTCTGCCAGCTTTTTTGCAGGTTAACGTGCCATTCGCTTAACGAGCTGGACAGCTCGCTGCTGTCTGAATCCATCGGCGAACCATCAGTATCGTTATCCGCCAGACGCAAGTTATCGATTTGGTAAGAGAGCTGATTGAGCTTGAGAATAATGCCGTCGTAGTCGATCTGCGCAACGGATGACAGGCTGGCGATATCGTCAGTAATCGCGCGTCGTGCGGTAATCAGGCTGGGGTCGTTCATGTCCGCCAGACTGGCGTCAGCGCTTTTGAGCAGCGCAGCGGCGGTAGTGACGTCCTGATCGCTCCACAGCTTACGTCCGGCGAGTTTCACCAGGAAATCAGCCTGCGCCAGCAGCCAGGTTTTAGCATCGCTGCCGGAAATGGTGGCGACTTTTTGTTGTACTTCATCAAGCTGTTTCGCCAGCGCCGCCTGTTGGCGATTCGCGTCATCTAACTGCGCCGCTTGTTTTTTGATAATCCCTTCCAGCTCCGCTTTTTGGCTCTCCTGCGCCTTTTGCAAGGCGGTCAATTGCGTCGCCAGCGCATCGCTGGTTTCCGTTTGCGCGGTTGCTTGCTGTTTCCCCCAGCCATAAAGCCCAATACCTGCCGCCAGGGCAATCGCAATCGCCACCGCGCTTAATACCAGCGCGGCGCCGTTCTTACTTTTTTTCTCGGTATTAACTGGCTGTGGCGTGGTTTCCACGCTCTCCCTGGTCTCATCAACCACGGCGGAGGATTTTTCTTGTTCCGTCATTATGGCATCCCATTATGAGAGTTATTGTAATGCGCGCAACAGCGCATCGTTGTCGGCGTTATCAGCGACCTTAATATCTTGCCAGCCCAGCTCCCGGGCGAGGTGCGCCAGACGTTCACTGACGACCAATAGCCGACAGCGTAGTAACCAGTGCTCACGATACCACTCGGGAGTCAGCGACCAGAGCCGTTGCAACATCTCGCCGCTGGTAACAACAAGCGTTGTTACGCCGCGAGTATGCCAGCGCATCGCTTCTTCCGCGCCATCGTAATGTTTCGCACATCGTTGATAACATTCACAAAAACTGACTTCGGCTCCGCGAGCTGTCAGGGTTTCGCCCAGCAGTTCGCGGCCGCCATTGCCACGCAAAATCAGCGCGCGTTTGCCCGCAATATTTTGTAATTCAGGTAATTGTAGCAAGGCTTCGCTGATTTCCCGATCCAATGGATAACGAATATCGAACCCGCTAACGGTATGAAGGGCGAGCGCCGTGGTGCGGCCAATCGCGAAATAGCGCGGCGACGCAGGCCAGTTTCGGCCATCCCGCTGGAGCTGGGCGTGAGCAAAGGCGACAGCGTGCTGTGAAAGGGCAAAAACCAGATCGTTTTCCGCGAGCGTCGCCAGGCGGTCGGCCAGGGTGGGTAGCTCCCGACCAGCGACAAATTCAATCAGTGGAAAACTCCAGGCCACCTGCCCCAGTGCGCGCAGACGGCTCACTAACGCTTCCCCTGCGGGAGAGGGGCGGGTGATCAGAATACTCATGCGGGCGTCTCGCCGTTATAAACTTCCGTCAGAATCGCGCGTGCGCCGTTTTCCAGCAGTTCCTCTGCAAGCGAGATGCCCATTTGCTCCGCCTGCTCGGGAGAACCACGACGTTCGCCGCGCACCATCACCGAACCGTCCGGCGCGCCAACCAGCGCGCGTAGCCAAATTTCACCGTTGATGATTTCTGCATAGCTGCCAATCGGCACCTGACACCCGCCTTCCAGGCGGGTGTTCATAGCGCGTTCCGCCGTTACGCGTAGCGCGGTTTGCGAGTGATTCAACGGTGCGAGCAGCGCCTGTGTTCGCGCGTCGTCAAGACGACACTCAATCCCGACGGCGCCCTGGCCTACGGCAGGAAGCGAAACGTCGGGCGGCAAGGCTGTACGAATGCGCGACTCCAGACCTAAGCGTTTCAGACCGGCCACGGCCAGGATAATGGCGTCATAGTCGCCGTTGTCCAGCTTGCCGAGACGTGTGCCGACGTTGCCGCGCAACGAACGGATAATGAGGTCCGGACGGCGTTCCGCCAGTTGACACTGGCGACGCAAACTGGACGTCCCGACGATACTACCCGCGGGCAGATCGTCCAGACTGTGATATTTATTCGAGACAAACGCGTCGCGCGGATCTTCGCGCTCGCAAATGGTCACCAGACCGAGACCGTCCGGGAAGGCCACCGGAACGTCTTTCATAGAGTGCACGGCGATATCAGCGCGCTTTTCCAGCAGCGCGATTTCAAGCTCTTTAACAAACAGTCCCTTACCGCCAACTTTCGCCAGGGGAGTATCGAGAATCACGTCGCCGCGTGTGACCATCGGCACCAGTTCTACCGTCAGTCCCGGATGGGTTGCCATCAATGCGTCTTTGACATAATGTGCCTGCCAAAGCGCAAGGGGACTTTGGCGTGTGGCAATTCTTAAAACATTGTCTAACATGCTTGTTACCGTCATTATCAATCATTGACCATCCTAACATCCTTATAGAGAGTATGTTAGTTTTCCGGTCACCGTGAGTGAGAGGATAAGGCGCAGTGTCGTCAAGGACAGTGAATAATGACGAGAAACCGCCAGCCCGTATTTAAGAATTTACACGCAGCGAACGGTGCTACACTTGTATGTAGCGCATCTTTCTTTACGGTCAATGAGCAAGGTGTTAAATTGATCACGTTTTAGACCATTTTTTCGTCGGTATTAGATAAAAATATGCAGACGAGAAAGGGTAACGGTTATTTTTGACATACGGTTTATCCCGAATGGCGACGGTCAAGTACTGACCTGCACCATGACGGGTAGCAACATCAGGCGATACGTCTTGTACCTCTATATTGAGACTCTGAAACAGAGACTGGATGCCATAAATCAACTGCGTGTGGATCGCGCGCTTGCTGCCATGGGACCCGCTTTTCAGCAGGTTTACAGTCTTCTGCCGACATTATTGCACTATCACCATCCACTGATGCCGGGTTACCTTGATGGTAACGTTCCCAGCGGTATTTGCTTCTACACGCCTGATGAAACCCAACGCCACTATCTGAACGAACTTGAGCTGTACCGCGGTATGACGCCGCAGGACCCGCCGAAGGGCGAGCTGCCGATTACCGGCGTTTACACCATGGGCAGCACCTCCTCGGTCGGGCAGAGCTGCTCGTCCGACCTGGATATCTGGGTGTGCCATCAGTCCTGGCTCGACGGCGAAGAGCGTCAGTTGCTGCAACGTAAGTGTAGCCTGCTGGAAAGCTGGGCCGCCTCGCTTGGCGTTGAGGTGAGCTTCTTCCTGATCGACGAGAACCGTTTCCGCCATAACGAAAGCGGCAGTCTGGGCGGGGAAGACTGTGGTTCTACGCAGCATATCCTGTTGCTTGATGAGTTTTATCGTACCGCTGTGCGCCTGGCCGGGAAGCGTATCCTGTGGAGTATGGTGCCGTGCGACGAAGAAGAGCATTACGACGACTATGTCATGACGCTCTACGCGCAGGGCGTATTAACGCCAAACGAATGGCTGGATCTGGGGGGCTTAAGCTCGCTCTCCGCCGAAGAGTACTTTGGCGCCAGCCTGTGGCAGCTATACAAGAGCATTGACTCGCCGTACAAAGCGGTGCTGAAAACGCTGCTGCTGGAAGCCTACTCATGGGAATATCCCAACCCACGTCTGCTGGCGAAAGATATTAAACAACGTCTGCATGACGGTGAAATCGTATCGTTTGGACTCGATCCCTACTGCATGATGCTGGAACGGGTCACTGAATACCTGACGGCGATTGAAGATCCGACGCGGCTGGATTTAGTCCGCCGCTGCTTTTACCTGAAAGTGTGCGAGAAATTAAGTCGCGAGCGCGCCTGCGTAGGCTGGCGTCGGGAAGTATTAAGCCAGTTAGTCAGCGAGTGGGGATGGGACGACGCGCGTCTGACCATGCTCGATAATCGCGCAAACTGGAAAATCGATCAGGTGCGCGAAGCCCACAACGAATTGCTCGACGCAATGATGCAGAGCTATCGTAATCTGATTCGCTTTGCGCGGCGCAACAACCTCAGCGTGAGTGCCAGCCCGCAGGATATCGGCGTACTGACGCGTAAGCTGTACGCGGCGTTTGAAGCGTTGCCGGGTAAAGTCACGCTGGTGAACCCGCAGATATCGCCGGATCTGTCCGAGCCGAATTTAACCTTTATCCATGTGCCGCCGGGACGCGCCAACCGTTCAGGCTGGTATCTCTACAACCGCGCGCCGAACATGGATTCCATCATCAGCCATCAGCCGCTGGAATATAACCGTTATCTTAATAAGCTGGTCGCGTGGGCGTGGTTCAACGGCCTGCTGACGTCGCGAACGCATCTGTTTATTAAGGGCAACGGTATTGTCGACCTGCCTAAGTTGCAGGAGATGGTCGCCGATGTTTCGCACCATTTCCCGCTGCGCTTGCCTGCTCCGACGCCGAAAGCGCTCTACAGCCCCTGTGAAATTCGCCATCTGGCGATTATCGTTAACCTCGAATATGACCCGACGGCGGCGTTTCGCAATAAAGTGGTCCATTTTGACTTCCGTAAGCTGGACGTTTTCAGCTTTGGCGAAGAGCAAAACTGTCTGATAGGCAGTATCGACTTGTTATATCGCAACTCGTGGAACGAAGTGCGTACTCTGCACTTTAACGGCGAGCAGGCGATGATCGAAGCGCTGAAAACGATTCTGGGGAAAATGCACCAGGATGCCGCGCCGCCGGATAGCGTGGAGGTGTTCTGTTACAGTCAGCATCTTCGCGGTCTGATTCGCACCCGCGTGCAACAACTGGTCTCCGAATGTATCGAGCTACGTCTTTCCAGCACCCGTCAGGAGACCGGTCGCTTCAAGGCGCTGCGGGTTTCCGGGCAGACGTGGGGACTATTCTTCGAACGCTTGAATGTCTCGGTGCAGAAGCTGGAGAACGCTATCGAATTCTACGGAGCGATTTCGCATAACAAGCTGCACGGGCTGTCGGTACAGGTGGAAACCAACCAGGTGAAATTGCCGTCAGTGGTGGATGGCTTCGCCAGCGAAGGGATCATCCAGTTCTTCTTTGAAGAAACGGGCGATGAGAAAGGCTTTAATATTTATATTCTGGATGAAAGTAACCGGGCGGAAGTGTATCACCACTGCGAAGGTAGCAAGGAAGAACTGGTGCGCGACGTCAGTCGCTTCTATTCGTCATCGCACGATCGCTTCACGTATGGCTCCAGTTTTATCAACTTTAACCTGCCGCAGTTCTACCAGATAGTGAAAACCGATGGCCGCGCGCAGGTGATCCCATTCCGTACGCAGCCTATCAACACCGTGCCGCCAGCAAACCAGGATCATGACGCACCGCTATTGCAGCAGTATTTTTCGTAAGTGCTGCGCCGGGCAAAGCTGCCCGGCCGGCGTTCACCGCTTCACATTAACTTCACCCAACTTCGTTACCGTGACCTCCGCATTTGGTTTACAGGAGGAGGTTTGAGGTGGCAGATGCGTTCATTTTGTTAGGGATAGTCATGGCGATGGTCAGCCTCGGCTTCATTCTTATAAATAAGTTATTCTGTTTTATATCCGCTGGGTGCCTGCTCTCGCTATGCGCCAGCATGGCCAGTTTTCAACTCTGGGATGCGTCTTACTGGGGGCGATGGGGAAAAGTATGTCCCGGTCTGGAGGATGTGATCATCTCCTGCGACAATTACCATTTTCTCTATGACTTGGGATGGGAATTGTACGGTATCGCCTTTTTGTTCTTTACCGCGTTAATGCTCACATGTGCGGCCATTATTCTTATCAATATGATTATGGCTTTAGAACGATACTGTGCCGGATGGCGGCGCTAACACGCCTTATCCAGCCTACATTCGAAGAATGCTCATTGAGCGGAACAAGGTTTAGACAATATTTTTTTCTTATACAATTTATGTAGTAATATCCAGACCGTTCAAAACGCTATCGCGTCTTTCATTGTTTTCGTAAATATGTTTTGAAAAACCATATTAGAAACAAAAGCTCTTTAATGGTTTCTTATGGATGTTTTTATAAAAGGATATTATATGTCAATAAACAACCCTATTCTTATTTACGTGAATAAGAAACGACAAATAAAATTAGCTCTGTTTTATTCAGTGGTAGCTATAGCTCTTATGATGAGCCTCTTTCTAAATTATAGTATTATGCTAAAGATGGTGTGTGTTTTTTTAATACTCCTCATGATAGCAGGCGCAAGTGCTTACTGGTACTCCGCCTTTTCAGGAAAGCCACAGCTAACGTTGAACCAGGAGGGAGTAACATTACACACAACCAGGCTACCAATAGTTTACTGGCATGAAATCGACTATGTTGGTGAGCGTGTTAGCGATAATACGCCTGTGCTGGCCGTTTTTGTCAAAGATGTTGAGCTTTATTGTCAGCGAATTACTAATGAGAAAATGCGTAATAATTTTCTGTCATTATTAAATAAGCATGGAAGTAATCGCGTGATGAATATCTCTCTAAACGATCTCGATTATGATTCAGATGAGTTACAGGATATTTTTAAAATGGCTGTTGCCAGAAACCTGGAACAATAGGGTAGAGATATATGTTTTTTGTTATTACTCACCATATTGATGTGCTGCCTCTGGCAACCCTACCCACACATGAAACATGCCCTTATTGTAATAATCAGGATGTATGGTTGATTATTCGCCAAAAAAGGACCCGTACATGTGGTCTGTCTCAAGCGAGAAAAAGAGATAAGTTTGGTTTAGCGATATGCAATCATTGCAGCAATGAAATCAAGGAAAAACGTTGGTCACCAGCGTTACGTCAACTTTTTACCGAGCAGAAGCCACTATTTAACCTAACCTTTTGGCAACGCTACGGTTTTTGGGTTGGTTGGTTGAGTGTATGGCCCGCGCTGTTTCTGGCAACCTGGCTGTATTTCACATTTCGGGGTTGGTAATACGACCGCATATCTCGTTAAATATACGCAGGAAAGCGCTATTCTTCTGGCTCTCCTGCGGAATTAAAACTTAGCGAAAACTCACCTTTTCACCCGCCTGCTGCGTTGCCGCCTGCTCCAGCAGATCCCAGAAGGTTTCGCCGCTGCGATCGCAAACCCACTCGTCGCCTTTCAGATCGAAATGATAGCCGCCCTGTTTGGTCGCCAGCCACACCTGGTGCAACGGCTCCTGACGGTTAATAATGATCTTACTGCCGTTCTCAAAGCTGAGTGTCAGCACGCCGCCGTTGATTTCGCAGTCGATATCGCTGTCGCCGTCCCAGTTATCGAGGCGTTCTTCAATGGTGAGCCACAGGGCGTCAGCCAGGCGATGAAATTCACTGTCGTTCATTGTTTTATCCCGCTATTGAGTGATATCGCCAGTATAAGGGGAAGCGTCAGCTTCTGGAACCGATACGAATTACCGTTGTGAGCGGTAAAGGATAAAACTCAGCGGTAGGTAAATGACGATAAATAGCGCACCGGTGATAAGTATGACGGACGCGTTAACCGGGAAATGGTTCAGAGCCGACAGCATTGCCACCATCAGTGCGACGCAGCCGCCGCAGAGGAGAAAATGCAACAGGATTAAGGGGGCGCGCGGCTTTGCTTTGATATCCAAAAGAGCGCTAAGCAGACCGAGTACCGCGCTTATCGTCAGGACTCCGGCAGCTTCAACACCGTTTATCGTGCCGTGCATAATGCTTTCAATAATGACGTAAATGCATGAACCGATCCCCACGCCCCGAAGGGCGTTTTTCAAATGTTTATTCAAACGCGCAAAACGGTTTAGCGGCGTCATTTTTGGCATTCCTGCGCCCGCGTTATGATGATGATGTCTTTATTGTCGGAGTACATATTCTGATTCAAATTGAGCGTCTTATCCGGGCAGGGGGATGCTGTTCGGTAAAGCTGGCTGCCAATCCACGTATAAACGTAGCGGTTATCATACGCAAAACGTTCGGTGACTTTTAGCGGCCCATTGATGCTAAGGACCTGAATATCCTGAGCCTGCTGGCTATTATGCATAAAGTAGCCGTGCTCTTTTCCGGCGTTAATTTCCCGGTTCAGGAAGGGGGCTGTGCTATCCAGTTCCAGCCCTGAGTTGCCGGGTTAATCAATGAATTGGGTAACCGACGCAGGCGTTTGAAATTCACCTCCGGCAACAAAAGATTGTTCTCCTCTTCTGGCTGGAGATAAACCACGCCGCTGCCTTGCCGTTGATAAACATTGTGCGGAGGTTCACTCAGCCGACATCCCCAGGCGGGAGACAGCAGAAGTGAAAGCGAAAAAAGGCAAAACAAATTACGATATTGCATAAGGTCATCCGGGCGTGGTACGTAAACCTGAAGTGATTAGCAAAGCATGTTTCCTGATGTAAATGCGCAATAATCATGGCAACGCGCCGCTTTTCAGATTTTATAAAGAGCCCCTAAACGCTTGCTTTTACGCCTTCTCCTGCGATGATAGAAAATAGAAAGCATGAACTTACAGGCAATCCATAATGAAAAACGTGTTTAAGACACTCGCTGTACTTCTGACTCTGTTCAGCCTGACGGGCTGCGGTTTGAAAGGGCCGCTTTATTTCCCGCCAGCCGATAAAAATGCGCCGCCGCCGACGAAAAAAGTCGATTCGCAAACGCAGTCCACGATGCCCGATAAGAACGATCGCGCAACGGGAGATGGCCCGTCCCAGGTCAATTACTGAGGATAGTTTTCTGTCCCCGCGTGAACGGAGTGAATGATGCAATTCTCTAAAATGCATGGCCTTGGCAACGATTTTATGGTCGTCGACGCGGTAACGCAGAATGTCTTTTTTTCGCCGGAACTGATTCGTCGGCTATCCGACAGACACCTGGGCGTAGGGTTTGATCAGCTGCTGGTGGTTGAGCCGCCCTATGATCCTGAGTTGGACTTTCATTACCGCATCTTCAACGCCGACGGCAGTGAAGTCTCGCAGTGCGGCAATGGCGCGCGCTGTTTCGCGCGATTTGTTCGCCTGAAAGGGCTAACCAATAAACGCGACATTCGGGTCAGTACCGCGAATGGCCGGATGGTACTGAGCGTCACGGAAGATGAACTGGTGCGGGTGAATATGGGGGAACCAAACTTTGAACCCGCGCAGGTGCCTTTTCGCGCCAACAAAGCGGAAAAGACGTATATTATGCGAGCGGCGGAACAGACCATATTGTGCGGCGTGGTTTCAATGGGTAATCCGCACTGTGTCATTCAGGTTGATAACGTCGACACGGCGGCCGTTGAAACACTGGGGCCGGTTCTGGAAAGCCATGAGCGTTTTCCGGAACGCGCCAACATTGGTTTTATGCAGGTTGTAAGACGTGAGCATATCCGGCTGCGAGTCTATGAACGCGGCGCAGGGGAGACCCGCGCGTGCGGCAGCGGCGCGTGCGCTGCCGTTGCCGTGGGGATTCAGCAGGGGCTGCTGGCTGAAGAAGTACGCGTGGAATTACCGGGCGGTCGGCTGGATATCGCCTGGAAAGGTCCGGGTCATCCGTTATACATGACTGGTCCGGCGGCACATATCTACGACGGATTTATCCATTTATGAAGCAACCAGAGGAAGAACTACAGGAAACGCTCACGGAACTGGACGATCGAGCGGTCGTCGATTACCTGCGCCATCACCCTGAGTTTTTTATCCGTAACGCCCATGCCGTGGAAGCGATGCGTGTTCCACATCCCGTGCGGGGAACGGTTTCGCTCGTTGAGTGGCATATGGCCCGCGCGCGTAATCACATCAATGTGCTTGAAGAAAATATGACGCTGCTGATGGAACAGGCTCATGCCAATGAAAGCCTGTTTTATCGCTTGCTGCATCTGCAAAGCCGTCTGGTCGCCGCGGATAGTCTGGATGAGATGCTGGTGCGGTTTCACCGCTGGGCGCGCGATTTGGGTCTTGCCGGCGCGACGCTGCGTTTGTTCCCGGATCGGTGGCGTCTTGGCGCGCCATCGCGCTATACGCATCTGGCTTTAAACCGTCAGGCCTTCGAGCCGCTGCGTATTCAACGACTGGGACAGTCGCAGCATTATCTTGGCCCGCTAAACGGCCCGGAACTGCTGGTGGTCTTGCCGGAGGCGAAGGCTGTAGGCTCGGTAGCCATGTCGATGATGGGCAGCGATGGCGACCTCGGGGTGATTCTCTTCAGCAGCCGTGACCCGCACCACTATCAGCCGGGACAGGGGACGCAGCTTTTACAGGAGATCGCGCTGATGCTGCCGGAACTGCTGGAACGCTGGATTAAACGCGTATGACGGATGTCGCGCTTTCTCAGGACGTCTCGCGGTTCCTGCGCTATTTAGGCGTGGAGCGCCAGCTTAGCCCTATTACCCTGCTGAACTACCAGCGTCAGCTTGATGCCATTATCGCTTTAGCCGGAGAAACCGGGCTGAAAAGCTGGCAACAATGTGACGCTGCGATTGTGCGCAGTTTTGCGGTGCGCAGTCGGCGCAAAGGGCTTGGCCCTGCCAGTCTGGCGCTACGTCTCTCGGCATTGCGAAGCTTTTTTGACTGGTTAGTCAGTCAGGGCGAATTGAAAGCTAACCCGGCGAAGGGCGTCTCCGCACCGAAAGCGCCGCGTCATCTGCCGAAAAATATTGATGTCGACGACGTTAACCGCCTGCTGGACATCGATCTTAACGATCCGCTCGCCGTACGTGACCGGGCGATGCTGGAGGTCATGTACGGCGCGGGACTGCGTTTATCCGAACTGGTTGGCCTGGATATAAAGCACCTCGATCTTGATACCGGCGAAGTGTGGGTAATGGGTAAAGGCAGCAAAGAGCGACGCCTGCCGATTGGCCGTAACGCGGTGACGTGGATTGAGCACTGGCTGGATCTGCGCGGCCTGTTCGCCAGCGACGAAGAGGCGTTATTCCTGTCGAAGCTCGGCAAGCGTATCTCCGCGCGCAATGTCCAAAAACGGTTCGCCGAATGGGGCATAAAGCAGGGGCTAAACAGCCACGTGCATCCACATAAGCTGCGCCATTCGTTCGCGACCCATATGCTGGAATCGAGCGGCGATCTGCGCGGCGTGCAAGAGCTGCTGGGTCATGCCAACCTTTCCACCACCCAAATTTATACTCATCTTGATTTTCAACACCTTGCTTCAGTGTACGACGCGGCGCATCCGCGCGCTAAACGGGGGAAATAATGCGTTTTTACCGGCCTTTGGGGCGTATTGCCGCGCTCACCTTTGACCTGGATGATACCCTTTATGATAACCGTCCGGTGATTTTGCGTACTGAGCAGGAAGCGCTCGCTTTTATGCAAAATTATCACCCGTCGCTACGTTCGTTTCAAAACGTCGATTTACAGCGGATACGGCAGGCGGTGCGTGAAGCGGAGCCGGAAATCTATCATGACGTTACCCGCTGGCGCCATCGCGCGATAGAGCAGGCCATGCGGGATGCGGGATTATCGGCGCAGGAGGCCATTGCCGGCGCGAATGCGGCGATGATGCATTTTGCCAAATGGCGCAGCCAGATTGAGGTTCCGCAGGCTACCCATGAGACGTTACAGCAGCTTGCGAAAAAATGGCCGCTGGTGGCGATCACTAACGGCAATGCCCAGCCAGAACTGTTTGGCCTCGGCGATTACTTTAAGTTTGTACTGCGCGCCGGCCCGGATGGACGTTCCAAGCCGTTTAGCGACATGTATTTCCTGGCGGCGGAAAAACTGCATGTGCCGATCGGCGAGATCCTGCATGTCGGCGACGATCTGACTACCGATGTGGCTGGCGCTATTCGCTGTGGGATGCAGGCCTGCTGGATTAAACCTGAAAATGCCGACCTGATGCGGACGCAGGACAGCCGTTTACTGCCGCATATCGAAATTTCGCGGTTGGCATCTCTCACCTCGCTGATATAATCACCAGTAGTTCTGTATAAATTCCCAGTTATTCTGGCGGATGGCGCTATGCTTATCCGCCCTACGATAAGTAGCCCCGGTAAGCGAAGCGCCCCGGGCGTTTTTAGTTTTCATGTTTTTACGCGGCGGTGCCAATGGACGTTTCTTACCTGCTCGACAGCCTTAATGATAAACAGCGCGAAGCGGTGGCCGCGCCACGTAGCAACATGCTGGTGCTGGCGGGCGCGGGAAGCGGGAAAACCCGCGTGCTGGTGCACCGTATCGCCTGGTTACTGAGCGTAGAAAACAACTCGCCATACTCCATCATGGCGGTGACTTTTACCAACAAAGCGGCGGCGGAAATGCGCCATCGTATTGGCCAGTTGATGGGGACCAGCCAGGGCGGAATGTGGGTAGGGACGTTCCACGGTCTGGCGCACCGCCTGCTGCGCGCGCATCATATGGACGCTAATTTGCCGCAGGATTTCCAGATTCTCGACAGCGAAGATCAGATGCGTTTGCTTAAACGCCTGATTAAGGCGATGAATCTTGATGAGAAGCAGTGGCCGCCGCGTCAGGCGATGTGGTACATCAATAGCCAGAAAGACGAAGGGCTACGCCCGCACCATATCCAAAGCTATGGCAATCCGGTGGAACAGACCTGGCAGAAGGTGTATCAGGCCTATCAGGAAGCGTGCGATCGCGCTGGTCTGGTGGATTTCGCCGAGCTACTGCTGCGCGCTCATGAACTATGGCTGAACAAGCCGCACATCCTGCAACACTATCGCGAGCGGTTTACTAACATCCTGGTGGACGAATTCCAGGATACCAACAACATTCAGTACGCCTGGGTTCGTCTGCTGGCGGGCGACACTGGTAAGGTAATGATCGTTGGCGACGATGACCAGTCGATCTACGGCTGGCGCGGGGCCCAGGTAGAGAACATCCAGCGCTTCCTCAATGATTTCCCCGGCGCGCAGACCATTCGTCTGGAGCAGAATTACCGCTCGACCAGCAACATCCTTAGCGCGGCGAACGCTCTGATTGAGAATAACAATGGGCGTTTGGGTAAAAAGCTGTGGACCGACGGCGCCGACGGCGAGCCGATCTCGCTCTACTGCGCGTTCAACGAACTCGACGAAGCCCGCTTTGTGGTCAACCGTATTAAAACCTGGCAGGACAACGGCGGCGCGCTTGCGCAATGCGCCATTCTTTATCGCAGCAACGCCCAGTCGCGCGTGCTGGAAGAAGCGTTATTACAGGCCAGTATGCCGTACCGCATTTACGGCGGTATGCGCTTCTTCGAACGCCAGGAGATCAAAGATGCGCTCTCTTATCTGCGTTTGATTGCCAATCGCAACGATGATGCCGCCTTTGAACGCGTGGTGAATACCCCAACGCGCGGCATCGGCGACCGCACGCTGGACGTGGTGCGCCAGACCTCGCGCGATCGCCAGCTAACATTGTGGCAGGCGTGCCGTGAATTGTTACAGGAAAAAGCCCTGGCCGGGCGTGCGGCCAGCGCGCTGCAACGCTTTATGGAACTGATCGACGCCCTGGCGCAGGAAACCGCCGACATGCCGCTGCATGTGCAGACTGACCGGGTGATCAAAGATTCCGGCCTGCGCACCATGTATGAGCAAGAAAAAGGCGAGAAAGGCCAGACGCGCATCGAAAACTTAGAGGAACTGGTGACGGCAACGCGGCAGTTCAGCTACAACGACGAAGATGAAGATTTAATGCCGTTGCAGGCCTTCCTCTCTCACGCGGCGCTGGAAGCGGGCGAGGGGCAGGCGGATACCTGGCAGGATGCGGTACAGCTGATGACGCTGCACTCGGCCAAAGGCCTGGAGTTTCCGCAGGTGTTTATTGTCGGCATGGAAGAGGGCATGTTCCCCAGCCAGATGTCGCTGGATGAGGGCGGGCGTTTGGAAGAGGAGCGTCGTCTGGCCTACGTCGGCGTTACCCGTGCCATGCAGAAACTAACGCTAACCTATGCCGAAACGCGTCGTCTGTACGGTAAAGAGGTTTATCATCGCCCGTCGCGTTTTATCGGCGAGTTGCCGGAGGAGTGCGTGGAAGAGGTCCGTCTGCGCGCCACCGTCAGTCGTCCGGTGAGCCATCAACGAATGGGAACGCCGCTGGCGGAAAACGACACAGGCTACAAACTCGGCCAACGCGTGCGCCATGCGAAGTTCGGCGAGGGAACTATTGTCAACCTGGAGGGCAGCGGCGAGCATAGCCGGTTGCAGGTGGCTTTTCAGGGGCAAGGGATCAAATGGCTGGTTGCCGCGTATGCGAAGCTGGAGACGGTTTGACCGGCTCTCATATTGCCGGATGGCACCTCTTATCCGGCCTACGCGCTGGCTAACATTTTGATTTGTAGGCCGGATAAGGCGAAGCCGCCATCCGGCGATATATTGATGTTAATATTCTGAAATCATAGATAAATACTCTCACTCTGCTAACCTTTCTGCATAAGGGGAAATTATTGCTTTTTCGCGTTTCGTTGCGTGTTGACGGCAAATTTTTGCTGGCGTAACATGCGCCCACGATTACGCTAAGAGGACATTCGCCTTGGACACACCCAGTAGATACTGGCTCATTATCCTGTCATCCAGGATCAACTCCTAAGGCTATCCCTTTTTGCTGATAGCCTTAGCGGTTGTCAGCGACCTTTCATTTTTTCCCGTCGCGTTGAGTCAGGCTGTTTAATGGTCTGAAACCCAATTTGTTTCTGTGTGCCCATCTGAACTGTCCGATATTTTTACGCATTGGGAGTCCCGGTCATGCTGAGCGCATTTCAACTGGAAAAAAACCGACTGACCCGGCTGGAAGTCGAGGAGTCACAAAGCCTGATTGATGCCGTATGGGTCGATTTGGTCGAACCGGACGACGACGAGCGATTGCGCGTACAATCTGAGCTGGGCCAGAGTCTGGCGACGCGTCCTGAACTGGAAGATATCGAAGCATCCGCGCGCTTCTTTGAAGACGAAGACGGACTGCATATCCACTCCTTCTTCTTCTTCGAAGATGCGGAAGATCATGCCGGTAACTCTACGGTGGCATTCACTATTCGCGATGGCCGTCTGTTTACGCTGCGTGAACGCGAACTGCCCGCCTTCCGTTTGTATCGTATGCGCGCCCGCAGCCAGGCGATGGTCGACGGTAATGCTTATGAACTACTGCTCGATCTGTTCGAAACCAAAATTGAACAGTTGGCGGATGAAATCGAAAACATCTACAGCGATCTGGAAAAACTGAGCCGCGTCATTATGGAAGGGCATCAGGGCGATGAATACGACGAAGCGCTCTCCACGCTGGCGGAACTGGAAGATATCGGCTGGAAGGTACGCCTGTGTCTGATGGATACCCAACGCGCGCTGAACTTCCTGGTGCGCAAGGCGCGCTTACCGGGCGGACAGCTGGAGCAGGCGCGTGAGATCCTGCGCGATATCGAATCTCTGCTGCCGCACAATGAATCGCTGTTCCAGAAGGTGAACTTCCTGATGCAGGCGGCGATGGGTTTCATCAACATTGAGCAGAACCGCATTATCAAAATCTTCTCGGTGGTTTCCGTGGTGTTCCTGCCGCCGACGCTGGTCGCTTCCAGCTATGGGATGAACTTCGAGTTTATGCCGGAACTGAAGTGGAGCTTTGGTTATCCAGGCGCGATTATCTTTATGATTCTGGCGGGGCTTGCGCCGTATCTGTACTTTAAGCGCAAGAACTGGCTGTAAGACATTAAGGCCAGGGTGATTCAGCTGCGGCTGAACCACCCTGAAAAGTTACAGGCTCCAGGTATTGATACCTTTAACCTCTTTCTCATAGAACCACTTATTTGTATTGACGCCGACATAAGCTGCGACAACAAGTCCAAGTATGTTAACGCCGATTAATGCTCCAATAAATATTGCAACGATCCCTAATAAAATAACTATAATTGCTTTTTTCCACAGACCCAATACAAACAAATAAATCCATGAGAAGAAAAAGGCAATAAAGTTTATTTGAATAGTCAACCGTTGTCGGGGCTTTAATGCTTTAAATGCCTGTTTATATTCTGGGCTTACTTTCCAAAATCCAGGGAAACCATGTTGATCGTAAAATGAAAAACGGTATTTCCATTTTTCAGATAGCGAACCATCATTAATATAATCCTTGTCCATGTAAACTCCATTAAATTACTTGTTGAGTGAATTCGAATCCGGGGGGGCCAGAAGTAGCAGAGAAAATGTTGCAAAATACCAGATTAGAAAAAGAGGCATACCAAAGCCATCGCAAGCGAAATCTTCAGCAACCATTATCACGAAGGAGGCAATATAGATTACAAGCGTACCCCATACATAGAATTTTATATATTCAAAGCCACTGTCTCTGAATCGCTGACAGTTTAAATTAATGACGAGATAATGTAGTAAAATTGTGAATAAAATTGCCAGTATCACAAAGCTTAAATATAATAAAACCCCAACCAAAATGGAAAATATTATATTTATTAGTACGAATGATAATAAATAACGACATCTGGAAACACATCTCTCAGATGAAGGAATAAAAACACTTAACATTAATTTCACATCCATATGTTGGGTTACGTCGTTAGCATGACAATATGCTACCCCCCTTACAAGGGGAGGCATATTTTTTCAGATTATATTTAGAATAATAGTCGCGTTATTTTTTTCGTTGCGTATAAATCGCATCCATCACGAAAATCGCCAGCGCGACCCAGATAAACGCAAATGTCACCATCTTATCCGCGCCCGGCACTTCGCCATAAAACGTCACCGCCAGTAAAAACATCAGCGTTGGGCCGATATACTGGAAAAAGCCCAGTGTAGAAAGACGCAGACGCGTAGCCGCTCCGGTGAAGCACAGCAGCGGAATCGTAGTGACCACACCCGCCGCCATTAACAGTAAGTTCAACGATAGTGCGTTTTGCCCCATATGGCTGGTAGGGCTATCGGCGATGCCAAACAGATAAATCGCGGCGACCGGCAACAGCCATAGCGTTTCGACCAGCATACCCGTCTGCGCTTCAACGGCGATCTTCTTACGCACCAGGCCGTAAAACGCAAAACTAAACGCCAGCCCCAGCGCGATAATCGGCAGTGAACCAAACGTCCAGAGTTGCACCAGCACGCCGCACACCGCCAGAATCACCGCCAGCCACTGCATTCGACGGAAGCGTTCGCCAAGAAAAATCATCCCCAGCAAGATGTTAACCAGCGGATTAATGAAATAACCCAGGCTGGCCTCCAGCATATGGTGATTATTTACCGCCCAAATGAACAATAGCCAGTTACCGCCAACCAGTACGGCGGACAGGGCCAGCAGGAAAATCTTCTTTGGCGTTTTCAGTAAACGCTTAACCTGTCGCCACTGCCGGCTGACGCTAAGCAGCGCCACCATAAAGAAAAATGACCAAATCACGCGGTGCGTCAGGATCTCATCTGCGGGAACGTAATAGATCAGCTTGAAATATGCGGGGGCGATCCCCCAAATAAAATAGGCGGCAAGAGCGAGTAATACGCCCTGCCGTGTTTGTTTTGCGTCCATCCGGAAAACTCGTATCTGAAGTGTAACAACAGTTTACCTGCTTTTATCCCACCATATAAGTAGCGGTGGCGCTGGCGATGTACAGCTGATCTTCATTGTGTAATTCCACGCGGGCGACGGCCACTTTATTCCCTGCGCGCAGCAGGCTACTGGTGGCCGTAAAGCGGTTGCCTCTGCCCGGACGCAGGTAATCGACGCGCAGGTCAATCGTTCCCATCCGCGACAGGCGCTGGCGTAGTTCATCTTCGCTGATGGTTTCGTGGCGAGTTAGCGTGCTGCCGACGCATACCAGTCCGGCGGCGACATCCAGCGCAGAGGCGATTACGCCGCCGTGTAAAATGCTTTGCGCCCAGTTGCCGACCATCATCGGCTGGTTGTTGAAGGCCAGTTGGGCGAACGCTTTTTCATAGCGCTCCAGCTCCAGCCCTAACGCCCGATTAAACGGCATGTGGTAGACAAACATTTCACCCACTAATTTCAGAGCTTGTTCAGCGGTAAGTACAGCGGACATAGATTCCTGATACTCCGTTGGTTAATGAAATGTTGATATTATGCTTCTTAATTGTTGTTTTCTACTTTAAGAAGGGATAACTAACGGCTATGTGTGTAAATATGTAAAAATGGTTGGCAGAGAATGATTCAAGCTGAAAATACTTCGTCAGGAGAACGTCAAGAATGCGGGCGATTTTGAGAGGGTTGTTGCCAGCCACGCTACTGCCATTAGCGGCATATGCACAAGAAGCTACGATAAAAGAGGTTCATGATGCGCCTGCAGTACGGGGAAGTATCATCGCTAACATGCTACAGGAGCATGATAACCCTTTTACGCTTTACCCCTATGACACGAACTACTTGATCTACACGAACACCAGCGATCTGAACAAAGAGGCCATAAGTACCTACAACTGGTCTGAAAACGCACGTAAAGATGAAGTGAAATTTCAGTTGAGCCTGGCGTTTCCGCTGTGGCGCGGAATACTGGGGCCGAACTCGGTACTGGGCGCTTCCTATACGCAGAAATCCTGGTGGCAGCTTTCCAACAGTAAAGAGTCTTCGCCGTTTCGCGAAACCAACTACGAACCGCAGCTTTTTCTTGGTTTTGCTACCGATTATCGCTTTGCCGGCTGGACGCTGCGCGACGTAGAGATGGGCTACAACCATGACTCTAACGGACGTTCGGACCCCACCTCGCGTAGCTGGAACCGTCTGTATACCCGTCTGATGGCCGAAAACGGTAACTGGCTGGTAGAGGTTAAACCGTGGTACGTGATTGGCAGTACCGATGATAATCCGGACATCACCAAATATATGGGTTATTACCAGCTTAAAATCGGTTATCACCTGGGCGAGGCGGTATTAAGTGCCAAAGGCCAGTACAACTGGAATACAGGCTACGGCGGCGCGGAAGTTGGATTAAGCTATCCGGTCACTAAACATGTCCGGCTTTATACCCAGGTGTACAGCGGCTATGGCGAATCGCTGATCGACTATAATTTTAATCAGACACGTGTCGGCGTCGGCGTGATGCTTAACGATATCTTCTGATTGGATTGTGTTTTAAACATTGCAGTTTCTCTCGCAGGCGCTGAAAATAGCGCCTGTTTTGATTTATGGTGAACGGGGTTAATGTGGCGCAGGCGGAAGTGTTGAATCTGGAATCAGGGGCCAAACAGGTTTTACAGGAAACCTTTGGCTACCAACAGTTTCGCCCGGGCCAGGAAGCGATTATTGATACTGCGCTCTCCGGTCGCGACTGTCTGGTCGTCATGCCCACCGGCGGCGGCAAATCTCTGTGCTATCAAATCCCCGCGTTGTTGCTGGACGGATTGACCGTCGTCGTTTCGCCCCTGATCTCGTTGATGAAAGACCAGGTCGATCAGCTACTGGCGAACGGGGTGGCGGCGGCCTGTCTGAACTCCACTCAAAGCCGCGAGCAGCAGCTTGAGGTGATGGCGGGGTGCCGTACCGGACAGATTCGTCTGCTGTATATTGCGCCGGAACGCCTGATGCTGGACAACTTTCTTGATCATCTGGCGCACTGGAATCCGGTATTGCTGGCGGTGGATGAAGCGCACTGTATCTCGCAGTGGGGTCATGATTTCCGTCCGGAATATGCGGCTCTCGGTCAGCTTCGCCAGCGTTTTCCCGCTTTGCCGTTTATGGCATTGACCGCCACCGCCGACGACACCACGCGCCAGGATATTATTCGTCTGCTTGGGCTTAACGATCCGTTAATCCAGATCAGTAGCTTTGACCGACCGAATATCCGCTACATGCTGATGGAGAAGTTTAAGCCGCTCGACCAGCTAATGCGCTATGTTCAGGAGCAACGCGGCAAATCGGGTATCATCTACTGCAACAGTCGGGCGAAAGTGGAAGATACCGCTGCGCGCTTGCAAAGTCGCGGCATTAGCGCGGCGGCCTATCATGCGGGGCTGGAAAACGCTATTCGCGCCGATGTGCAGGAAAAATTTCAGCGCGACGATCTGCAAATCGTGGTGGCGACCGTCGCTTTTGGAATGGGCATAAACAAACCTAACGTACGTTTCGTCGTGCATTTCGATATCCCGCGTAATATTGAATCCTACTATCAGGAAACGGGCCGCGCCGGGCGCGACGGACTGCCTGCGGAAGCCATGCTATTTTACGATCCGGCTGACATGGCCTGGCTACGTCGTTGTCTGGAAGAGAAACCAGCCGGACAGCTTCAGGATATTGAACGGCATAAACTGAATGCGATGGGCGCTTTTGCCGAAGCGCAAACCTGCCGCCGCCTGGTATTGCTTAATTACTTTGGCGAAGGCCGACAAGAACCGTGCGGCAACTGCGATATCTGTCTCGATCCGCCCAAACAATATGATGGCTTAAACGATGCCCAGATTGCGCTTTCTACCATTGGTCGGGTTAACCAGCGTTTTGGCATGGGCTACGTTGTCGAGGTGATCCGCGGCGCGAATAACCAACGCATCCGCGATTTCGGTCATGACAAACTCAAGGTTTATGGCATGGGACGCGAAAAGAGCCATGAGCACTGGGTGAGCGTGATTCGCCAGCTCATTCATCTGGGGCTGGTAATGCAAAATATTGCGCAGCACTCCGCATTACAGTTGACGGATGCCGCACGTCCGGTACTCCGTGGAGACGTTCCGCTAAAGCTTGCGGTGCCGCGCATCGTCGCCCTCAAACCCCGCGTGATGCAGAAATCGTTCGGCGGTAATTACGATCGCAAATTGTTCGCTAAGTTGCGCAAGCTGCGTAAAGCTATCGCTGATGAAGAGAATATCCCGCCGTATGTGGTCTTTAACGACGCCACGCTGATAGAAATGGCGGAACAGATGCCAGTTTCCGCCAGCGAGATGTTAAGCGTTAACGGGGTTGGGATGCGCAAACTGGAGCGCTTCGGGAAAGAATTCATGGCGCTCATCCGCGCGCATGTCGATGGTGATGACGAAGAGTAGTCAGCCCGGCAAAAAAGTGCCAGGATGGTGACTCACTGAACTATTTCCCCGCGAGCCATTTTTATGTTGATGCTATTTTTCACCGTGGCAATGGTGCACATCGTTGCGCTAATGAGCCCCGGCCCCGACTTTTTCTTCGTGTCTCAAACTGCTGTCAGCCGTTCGCGTAAAGAAGCGATGATGGGCGTACTGGGCATTACCTGCGGCGTGATGGTATGGGCGGGCGTGGCGCTGCTTGGCCTGCATCTCATCATCGAAAAAATGGCCTGGCTGCATACGATCATTATGGTAGGCGGCGGCCTGTACCTGTGCTGGATGGGCTATCAGATGCTGCGCGGCGCGCTGAAAAAACAGGATGCGGCGGCGTCTTCTCCGCACATTGAACTGGCGCAGAGCGGGCGCAGTTTTCTCAAAGGGCTGCTGACCAATCTGTCGAATCCGAAAGCGATTATCTATTTTGGTTCCGTTTTTTCACTGTTTGTCGGCGATAACGTCGGCGCTGCGGCGCGCTGGGGTATTTTCGCGTTAATTACCCTGGAAACGCTGGCCTGGTTTACCGTAGTCGCCAGCCTGTTCGCGCTGCCGAAAATGCGCCGCGGCTATCAGCGTCTGGCGAAATGGATTGATGGTTTTGCCGGCGCTCTGTTTGCGGGCTTTGGTATTCACCTGATTATTTCGCGCTAATTTACCTCCGGGCCGGATAAACATCATCCGGCACGACTATCACGCGTGTCTTGCCGACGCCAGGAGCGCGCCTACCAGCATAAACAACGAACCAAACGCTTTATTCAGCGCCTTCATCTGCTTTGGTCCTTTAATCCAGGCGGCAATGCGCTGCGCCAGCGTGGCGTAACCGGTCATCACAATCATATCCACCACAATCGTAGTGACGCCGAGAATGAGGTACTGCGCCAGTTGCGGTTGCTGCGGCATGATGAATTGCGGAAACAGGGCGGCAAGAAAGACAATACTTTTGGGATTGGTTAGATTGACAAATATCGCCCGTTTGAACAGCCGACCCCGCGATTGCGTCTGGGCGAGAGTATGCAGATCGATAGCGCCTGCGGCGCGCCATTGCTGGATACCCAGCCAGATAAGATAAGCCGCGCCAGCCCATTTCAGAATTTCAAAAGCGATGAGCGAGCGCGAAAAGAGCGTACCCAGTCCGACGCCCACCAGTACGATATGTATCCCCAGTCCGGTCTGGAGTCCGGCGATAGAAGCCGCTGCGCCACGATATCCATGGTTGATAGACGTCGTCATGGTATTGATGGCGCCTGAACCCGGAGAAAGACTCAGCAGAGTTGAGGTCAGTAGATAGGCGAACCACCATTCAAAGGTCATGCGAAACTCCCTGGTTGTCTGTTTTTGTGCCACAATACGCTACTGCCGCTGTGTTGTGTCAGGCACGACGCAAAAAACGATTTTACCTGGTAAACGAGGCCGAAAACCCGATGTTTCAGCAGCAAAATGACTGGGAAACAAGAGAAAATGCGTTTGCCGCTTTTGCTATGGGGCCGCTGACCGATTTCTGGCGTCAGCGGGAAGAGGCGGAGTTTATCGGCGTGGGTAACATTCCGGTGCGCTTTGTCCGTTTTCGAAATGATTCCAACGATCGGACGATCGTCATTTGTCCTGGCCGCATTGAGAGTTATGTAAAATACGCTGAACTGGCGTATGACCTTTTTCATCTCGGTTTTGATATCTTCATCATTGACCACCGTGGTCAAGGGCGCTCCGGGCGGATGTTATCGGACCCGCATCGGGGTCATGTTGATCATTTTAACGATTATGTTGAGGACTTAGCGGCGTTCTGGCAGCAGGAAATTGAGCCGGGGCCGTGGCGTAAGCGTTATATCCTGGCGCACTCAATGGGGGGCGCGATAGCCACCCTGTTCCTGCAACGCCATCGTGTGCGGTGCGACGCTATTGCGCTCACCGCGCCGATGTTTGGTATTGTTATACGCTTGCCTTCCTTTATGGTGCGCCATATTCTCGACTGGGCCGAGGGGCACCAGCGTATCCGTGAAGATTACGCTATTGGTACCGGTCAGTGGCGGGCGTTGCCGTTTGGGATGAATGCGCTGACCCACAGCCGCCAGCGTTATCAGCGCAACTTACGATTTTATGCCGACGAGCCGCAGCTGCGCGTTGGCGGCCCCACCTGGCATTGGGTACGCGAAGGCATTCTGGCGGGTGAGCAGGTTCTGGCTGGGGCGAGCGATGACACGACGCCTACGCTACTGATTCAGGCGGAAGAAGAGCGGGTAGTGGATAACCGCACCCACGATCGTTTTTGTGAAATTCGCGCCGCGGCGGGATACCCTTGTGAAGGGGGAAAACCGCTGGTTATCAAAGGCGCGTACCATGAGATCCTTTTTGAAAAGGACGCCATGCGCTCAGTCGCGCTTAACGCCATTGTTGAATTTTTCAACAAGCCTAATTTATCCAGCGGAAATCGCTTTGCTTAGAGGTTAAATTTTATTATGTATCAGGTTGTTGCGTCTGATTTAGATGGCACGCTGCTCTCCCCCGACCATACGTTGTCCCCTTATGCCAAAGAGACTCTGAAGCTGTTGACCGCACACGGCATCCATTTTGTCTTTGCCACTGGTCGTCATCATGTCGATGTAGGGCAAATCCGCGATAATCTTGAAATCAAGTCTTACATGATCACCTCCAACGGCGCGCGAGTGCACGATACCGACGGGAATTTGGTTTTTACGCATAATCTGGACAGCGACATTGCCAGCGACCTGTTCGGGGTGGTGAATGCGAACCCGGACATCGTGACTAACGTTTATCGCGACGACGAATGGTTTATGAATCGTCATCGCCCCGATGAAATGCGTTTTTTCAAAGAGGCGGTATTTAACTACTCGCTGTTTGAGCCTGCGCTGCTGGAGCCGGAGGGCGTCAGCAAAGTGTTTTTCACCAGCGACACTCATGAAAAGTTGTTGCCGCTGGAGCAGGCGATTAACGCGCGCTGGGGCGATCGGGTAAACGTGAGCTTCTCTACGCTAACCTGTCTGGAAGTGATGGCGGGCGGAGTGTCGAAAGGTCATGCGCTGGAAGCGGTCGCTCAGGCGATGGGGTACAGCCTGAAAGAGTGTATCGCCTTTGGCGACGGAATGAACGACGCTGAAATGCTCACGATGGCGGGCAAAGGCTGCATCATGGGCAATGCGCACCAGCGTCTGAAAGACCTGTATCCCGAACTTGAGGTGATCGGCATCAACGCGGATAACGCCGTGCCGCATTACCTGCGCGATCTTTTCTTACGCTGATGTGATTGTTTGTTAGTTGACCAGTTGTCAACTTCACTCTCCGCTACAATGGGTGTTCCCTGTTTTAAGAGACATCCATTGTGGCGCTACTCATCATTACCACTATCCTGTGGGCTTTCTCCTTTAGTCTATTTGGCGAGTATCTTGCCGGGCATGTCGATAGCTATTTCGCGGTGCTGATACGCGTTGGGCTGGCGGCGCTCGTTTTTCTGCCGTTTTTGCGTACTCGCGGGCACAACCTAAAAACCATCAGCCTGTATATGCTGGTGGGGGCGATGCAGCTTGGCATCATGTATATGTTGAGCTTCCATGCTTACCTCTACCTGACCGTATCCGAACTGCTGCTGTTTACCGTTCTGACGCCGCTCTATATCACGCTGATTTACGATGTGATGAGTCAGCGTCGTTTGCGCTGGGGCTATGCATTTAGCGCGTTGCTGGCGGTGATTGGCGCCGGGATTATTCGCTACGATCGCGTGACCGACCATTTTTGGGTCGGTTTGCTCCTGGTGCAGCTTTCTAATATCAGTTTCGCTATCGGAATGGTGGGGTATAAACGTCTGATGGAGACCCGTCCCATGCCGCAGCACAACGCCTTTGCGTGGTTCTATCTGGGGGCGTTTTTGGTGGCGGCGGTGGCGTGGTCGCTGTTGGGGAACGCGCAAAAGCTGCCGGAAACCACGCTGCAATGGAGCATTCTGGTGTTTCTCGGCGTGGTGGCGTCCGGCATTGGCTACTTTATGTGGAACTATGGCGCTACCCAGGTAGACGCCGGGACGCTGGGTATCATGAATAATATGCATGTTCCCGCAGGACTACTGGTTAATCTTGCCATCTGGCATCAGCAGCCCCACTGGCCAAGCTTTATTACAGGCGCGGCTGTGATCCTGGCTTCGCTGTGGGTGCATCGAAAATGGGTCGCTCCGCGCTCCGCACAAACGGCAGATGATCGCAGGCGTGATCCCGCGTCGAGCGAATAAACGCCTCGGTCACCGCCTGACGCTGGTCGCCGTCGCGCACGGCGGCATACAGGCGGCTCCACAGACCATCGCCCAGGGTTTTGGTCACCACCAGACCCTGGCGCTCAACGCTTTCCACCACCCAGTGCGGCAGGGCGGCAATACCCATTCTGGCCGCCACCATCTGAATCAGCAGTAGCGTATTATCCACGCTTTTCAGCAGCGGACTGATACCCGCCGGTTGCAGGAAATGTCGCCAGACATCCAGTCGGCTGCGCTGCACCGGGTAAATCAACAGCGTTTCGCTGGCTAAATCTTCCGGCATAATCTGCGTTTTGCTGGCCAGCGGATGGTCGGGCGCCAGCACCAGTCGGACTTCAAAATCAAACATCGGCGAATAATGCAGCCCGCTGCGCGGCAAAATATCCGACGTCATCACCAAATCCAGCTCGCCTTGTTGCAAGGCCGGTTGCGGATCAAAAGTGACGCCGGATGTGAAATCCATTTCTACCTGCGGCCAACTTGCACGGAAGTTTTCCAGCGCCGGGGTCAGCCACTGAATACAGCTATGACATTCAATAGCGATGCGCAGACGAGTTTGCTGCGGTTCGTTGCACGCCTGCAGCGCACGGCTGATTTGCGGCAGCACCTGGTTTGCCAGTTGCAGCAGAACTTCCCCCTGCGGCGTAAAGCGCAGCGGCTGGCTTTTACGCACGAACAGGCGGAAGCCAAGGCGTTGTTCCAGATCGCTGAACTGATGAGACAGAGCGGATTGGGTCTGGTGCAGCACCGCAGCAGCAGCAGCCAGCGATCCACTATTCCGCAATGCCTGGAGTGTTTTCAGATGTTTAATTTCGATCATGAAAGTCCTTCACTTCGCCATGAACAAATTGCGCTTGAGGAATATACAGTACCTTTACATTATGGATGTGTAAACATCCAGACGTCTAAAACTCGTCATATTTCGACTTGCAGATGCGTTGGCTTCCTTGCTTACCCCAGTCACTTACTTCAGTAAGCTCCTGGGGATGCGCTGTGTAGCCGCCTTCCTGCAAGCCGAACTATTTAGAGTTTTACTTTCAGATTCAATAAAATAAGAGAGGAAGTAAAATGACAATATTGACTCATACCCTCGGTTTTCCTCGCGTTGGCCTGCGTCGCGAGTTGAAAAAAGCGCAAGAGAGCTACTGGGCGGGGAACTCAACGCGTGAAGCGTTACTGGCGGTGGGCCGCGAACTGCGCGCGCGTCACTGGGAGCAGCAGAAACAAGCGGGTATTGACCTGTTACCGGTAGGCGACTTTGCCTGGTACGACCATGTTCTGACCACCAGCCTGCTGTTAGGCAATGTGCCGGCTCGTCATCAGAACAACGACGGTTCCGTGGACATCGACACTCTGTTCCGCATTGGCCGCGGTCGCGCGCCAACCGGCGAACCGGCGGCGGCGGCGGAAATGACCAAATGGTTTAATACTAACTATCACTACATAGTACCGGAGTTCAGCAAAGGCCAGCAGTTCAGACTCACCTGGACACAGTTGCTGGAGGAAGTGGACGAAGCGCTGGCGCTGGGGCATAAGATCAAACCCGTACTGCTGGGGCCTGTCACGTATCTGTGGCTGGGTAAAGTGAAAGGCGAGCCGTTTGACCGCCTGACGTTGCTGAAAGACATTTTGCCGGTGTATCAGCACGTGCTGGCTGAACTGGCAAAACGTGGTATTGAGTGGGTCCAAATTGATGAGCCAGCGCTGGTGCTGGAACTGCCGCAGGCGTGGCTGGATGCCTTCAAACCGGCTTACGACGCGCTCGCCGGCCAGGTGAAGCTGTTGCTGACGACCTATTTTGAAGGCGTGACGCCAAACCTGGACACTATTATCGCGCTACCGGTACAGGGGCTACATGTTGACCTCATTCATGGCAAAGATGATGTAGCGGAACTGCATCAACGTCTGCCGGTCGACTGGCTGCTCTCCGCAGGCTTGATTAACGGGCGTAATGTCTGGCGTGCCGATTTGACCGAAAAATACGCGCAGATTAACGCCCTTGTGGGCAAACGCGCGCTGTGGGTAGCATCCTCCTGCTCTTTGCTGCACAGCCCGATCGATCTCAGCGTCGAAACGCGTCTGGATACGGAAGTTAAAAGCTGGTTTGCCTTTGCGCTGCAAAAATGCGGTGAACTGGCGTTGCTGCGCGATGCGCTGAACAGCGGCGAAACGGCGGCGCTTGAGGAATGGAGCGCACCGATTCAGGCTCGTCGTCACTCCCGTCGCGTACATAATGCCGCGGTAGAAAAACGCCTGGCGGCGATCACCGCGCAGGACAGCCAGCGTGAGAATCCGTATGAGGTGCGCGCTGAAGCGCAACGCGCCCGCTTTAAACTTCCCGCCTGGCCGACGACGACTATCGGTTCGTTTCCGCAAACCACGGAAATTCGCGGCCTGCGTCTGGACTTCAAAAAGGGCAACCTCGACGCGAATAACTACCGCACCGGCATCGCCGAACATATCAAACAGGCTATCATCGAGCAGGAGCGTTTAGGGCTGGATGTGCTGGTACACGGCGAAGCCGAGCGAAACGACATGGTGGAATACTTCGGCGAGCATCTGGACGGCTTCGTCTTTACCCAGAATGGTTGGGTGCAAAGCTATGGCTCCCGCTGTGTGAAACCGCCGGTAGTGATTGGCGATATCAGCCGTCCGGCACCGATTACCGTGGAGTGGGCGAAATATGCCCAGTCGCTGACCGACAAGCCGGTAAAAGGGATGTTGACCGGCCCGGTGACTATTCTTTGCTGGTCATTCCCCCGCGAAGACGTGACCCGCGAAACGATTGCGAAACAGATTGCGCTGGCGCTGCGTGATGAAGTCGCGGATCTGGAGGCGGCGGGGATCGGGATTATTCAGATTGACGAACCGGCGCTGCGCGAAGGTCTACCGCTGCGTCGCAGCGACTGGGACGCCTATCTGGAATGGGGTGTGGAAGCCTTCCGCATCAACGCGGCGGTGGCGAAGGATGAAACCCAGATCCACACCCACATGTGTTACTGCGAGTTCAACGACATTATGGATTCGATCGCCGCGCTGGACGCGGATGTGATCACCATTGAGACCTCCCGCTCGGATATGGAGTTGCTGGAGTCGTTCGAAGCGTTCGACTACCCGAACGAAATCGGGCCGGGCGTGTACGATATTCACTCGCCGAACGTGCCGAGCGTCGAGTGGATTGAAGCCCTGCTGAAGAAGGCGGCACAGCGTATTCCGGCACAACGCCTGTGGGTGAATCCGGACTGCGGTCTGAAAACTCGCGGTTGGCCTGAAACCCGCGCGGCGTTAGCGAACATGGTCAAAGCGGCGCACAATCTGCGTCAGGCGAAATAACCCATCCTGGCCGCTGCGTTTATCCGGCAGCAATGCGGCGCTACCCTTTGACGGGTAGCGCCCGTGCCTGACCTGATTAACAGCGCCTCTATCTCCTCTTTTTTCTCATTTCCCTTTTTCTTATTTTCCGCGCTGTCTTTTTCAGGATCTGGCTATTTGGCGATCTTGATAATAAAAAGGTTCTCCGTATGAATGACAACCAGGCGGATAGCGTCCCCGGAAGCAGCGCGGCGGCTTTTATTGCCTCGCAGATCGTTTTTCCTGTCATGATCGCCCAGCGCTCTCATAGCACAAAACGAGGTTTTCCATTCTGTTATGTTCCCTGGCGACGATAAACGTCGCATTGTCTCATGGCGCTGGTGAACCTTATTTTTTAACGGAGATGTCTGACATGGCGGTAGCAGGTTGTCACGTAATGGCCAAACCCGGCGGCGCGATCTGCAATATTGATTGCACATATTGCTTCTATCTTGAAAAAGAGGCGCTGTACCCGGAACGCAATAAAAACTGGCGGATGTCGGACGAGACGCTGGAACAGTTTATACGCCAGCATATTGCCGCGCAGAGTGGCGACCGCATTGACTTTGCCTGGCAGGGCGGCGAACCGACCATGATGGGGCTACCGTTTTTCCGCCGGGTTGTCGCATTATGTGAAAAGTACGGCGATGGGCGAAAAATCACTCATGCGTTGCAGACGAACGGCATCCTGGTGAATGACGAATGGGCGCGCTTTTTCGCTGAACAGCATTTTCTCATCGGCCTCTCTATCGACGGCCCGGCGTCGTTACACAACCACTATCGGCTTAATCGCGCTGGAAAAGGAACTCATGAACAGGTCGTCGCAGCAATGGCGCGGCTTAAAGCGCACCATGTCGACTTTAATACCTTAACCGTCGTGGGAAAACATAACGTCGGTCATGCAGCAGACGTCTACGAATTTCTTCTGGCGGCGGGATCGCGTTTTATTCAGTTTATCCCGCTGGTAGAGCGAATGAGCACCGATAACTCATCGGTACTTAATCTGGTGATGCCCGGCGAAAGCGCGGCGACGCTGGCGCCATGGACGGTACCGTCGTGGCAATATGGCGAATTTCTCAACCAGATCTTTGATATCTGGGTTCGTCGCGACGTAGACCGCGTCTATGTGCAGATGTTTGACGTGGCGTTAGCCGCCTGGACGGCGCAGCAGCCGGTACTGTGTGTACATTCCGAGACTTGTGGACATGCCTTCGCGTTGGAGTCGAACGGCGATCTCTACAACTGCGACCACTTTGTCTACCCGGAGCATCTGCTGGGAAATATCCACCAGCACAGCATCAAAGCCTTAAATAATAGCGAGCGGGCTATTGCGTTTGGCGAAGCCAAGCGGGAGACCCTGACCGCCGATTGTCGTCGCTGTGACTACCGCTTTGTATGTCATGGCGGCTGTCCGAAGCATCGCTTTGCCGTCTCGCCGTCTGGTCATCCTGCGCATAATTACTTGTGTGCGGGCTATAAGCATTTTTTCCAGCACGTTACGCCGTATATGAATGTCTGGCGGGAGCTGCTGGCGCAAGGCTATCCGATGGCATCGATCATGCGCTGGCTGGCGCAGGACGCGCGTAAAGACACAGGAGCCGTCAGTCGTAACCATCTCTGTCCCTGCGGCAGCGGCAAAAAATATAAAAAATGCTGTGGTAAAGCATAGCTAACGTGGCGATGACGCTTTGTTGAGCCTACACCGACTCCGGTCTCGTAGGCCCAACAAACATCGTAATGCGCTGTGGTTAGCCTTTTTTCCCACCGTACTGCGCGAACCATTCCAGCATTCTTTGCCAGCCGTCTTTCGCCGAGGCTTCGTGGTATCCCGGACGATAATCGGCATTAAACGCGTGCCCTGCATCGGGATAGACCACGATTTCCGCCTTCGCATTAGCGGCGCGTAGCGCCTGACGCATGGTTTCCACGCTCTCCTGTGGAATACTGGTATCCTGCCCGCCGTATAAACCCAGTACCGGCGCGTTAAGATCGGTGGCGATATCAACGGGATGCTTCGGCGAATTGAGTGACGTGTCGCCCACCAGCTTGCCGTACCACGCTACCGCTGCTTTTAACTGTGGGTTGTGCGCGGCGTACAGCCAGGTAATCCGGCCTCCCCAACAAAAACCGGTGATCATCAGCCGATGCGCATCCCCGCCGTTGCGCGAAGCCCAACTGGCGACGTGATCCAGGTCGGCAAGGACTTGCGAATCGGGTACTTTAGCCACCAGCCCGCTCAATAATGTGGGTATATCGGCGAAATCATTGGGGTCGCCTTCGCGGAAATAGAGCTCCGGCGCGATAGCGAGATAGCCTTCCAGCGCCAGTCGTCGGCAAATATCGCGAATGTGTTCATGTACGCCAAAAATTTCCTGTACCACAATGACCACAGGCAGCGCGCCGTCGCTCGCTTTTGGTCTGGCGTAATAGGCTGGCATATCGTCGCCCTGAGAGGGGATCGACGTTATCCCCGCGCTAATGGCCCCATCAGGTGTATGAATCATCGTAGGGGCAAGTGGGGAAGCTGCAGGTGCAAAGCCGGATGGATGTGTCGTTGTCATGGTATTCTCCGTACCCTTAAAAAATAGCGCAATCTTAACTATAGACAGTGTGTAACAAACCACATTGCCTTAAAGCGGCTATCTTTTGTGCAATGCCTGGCGATATTGATTATTTATTGTGATGAGAATCACTTTTTAATGGTAAACGAGTGCAATTGTTTTACACCATAGTGATGGCTGTCACGAAAATATCTTTATGCCTTAGGTAAAGTGTCTTTTTGCTTCTTCTGACAAACCCGATTCACAGAGGAGTTTTATATGTCCAAGTCTGATGTTTTTCATCTCGGCCTCACCAAAAACGATTTACAAGGGGCCCAGCTCGCCATCGTCCCTGGCGATCCTGAGCGTGTGGAAAAGATCGCCGCGCTGATGGATAAGCCGGTTAAGCTGGCATCTCACCGCGAATTCACCTCCTGGCGCGCTGAGCTGGATGGCAAAGCAGTTATCGTTTGCTCTACCGGTATCGGCGGCCCGTCTACCTCTATTGCCGTGGAAGAACTGGCGCAACTGGGTATTCGTACCTTCTTGCGTATCGGCACCACGGGGGCTATTCAGCCGCATATCAACGTCGGCGACGTTCTGGTAACGACCGCATCCGTACGTCTGGATGGGGCGAGCCTGCATTTTGCGCCGATGGAATTCCCGGCGGTTGCCGACTTTGCTTGCACCACTGCGCTGGTTGAAGCCGCGAAATCGATTGGCGCCACGACTCACGTTGGCGTAACCGCCTCTTCCGACACTTTCTATCCGGGTCAGGAACGTTACGACACCTATTCTGGCCGCGTTGTTCGTCGCTTCAAAGGCTCTATGGAAGAGTGGCAGGCGATGGGCGTGATGAACTACGAAATGGAATCCGCTACGCTGTTAACCATGTGCGCAAGCCAGGGTTTACGCGCAGGTATGGTGGCGGGCGTTATCGTCAACCGTACCCAACAAGAGATTCCGAATGCGGAAACGATGAAACAAACTGAAAGCCACGCGGTGAAAATCGTCGTGGAAGCGGCCCGTCGTCTGCTGTAATTCTCCTCTCTTTTGCAAAGGCCGACGCGTTCGGCCTTTTCTTTTTGCGTGGCGCCTCGCAGGAAATCCCTTTTAAACTGGACGTTTATACAGCACAATTCTATTTTGTGCAGGACAGTGTGGTTCCAGGAGAGGTGTTGTGGATATTACTCTTATGATAAGCGCCGTCGTGGCGCTGGCGGCTGGGGCGGTGATTGGCTGGCTGGCGACGAAAGCGCACGCCGATCAAATCCGCGCCGATCTTATCGAAGAACGGCGTGAGCTGGATATCGAACTTAGCGCGGCCCGGCAGCAATTAGCGCAAGAAGCGCACTGGCGCAGTGAATGCGAGTTACTTAATAACGAACTGCGTAGCCTGCACAGTATCAATACCTCTCTGGAAGCCGATCTGCGTGAAGTCACGACCCGTCTGGAAGCGACTCAACAACACGCGGAAGACAAAATCCGTCAGATGATCAACAGCGAACAGCGTTTAAGCGAGCAGTTTGAAAATCTGGCGAACCGTATTTTTGAACACAGTAATCGTCGCGTAGACGAACAAAACCGACAAAGCCTGAATAGCCTGCTGACGCCGCTGCGTGAGCAACTGGACGGTTTTCGCCGCCAGGTTCAGGAGAGTTTTGGCAAAGAAGCGCAGGAACGGCATACGCTGGCGCACGAAATTCGTAATTTGCAGCAGCTTAACGCGCAAATGGCGCAGGAAGCGATCAACCTGACGCGCGCCCTGAAAGGGGACAATAAGGCGCAAGGAAACTGGGGCGAAGTTGTGCTGGCGCGGGTGCTGGAGGCATCCGGACTGCGTGAAGGCTACGAATACGAAACCCAGGTTAGTATTGAGAACGATGCGCGCTCGCGGATGCAGCCGGATGTCATCGTCCGCTTGCCGCAGGGCAAAGATGTGGTCATCGACGCTAAAATGACGTTGGTCGCCTACGAGCGTTACTTTAACGCTGAAGATGACTATACGCGCGAGGCCGCTTTACAAGAGCACATCGCCTCGGTGCGCAATCATATTCGCTTACTGGGGCGTAAAGACTACCAGCAGCTTCCCGGCCTCCGCTCGCTGGACTATGTTCTGATGTTTATCCCCGTAGAACCCGCTTTCCTGCTGGCGTTAGATAAACAGCCCGAACTGATAACCGAGGCGCTGAAAAATAACATTATGCTGGTAAGCCCCACGACGCTGCTGGTGGCGTTACGGACAATCGCCAACCTGTGGCGCTATGAACACCAGAGCCGCAATGCGCAGCACATCGCAGACAGAGCCAGTAAGCTTTACGATAAAATGCGGCTGTTCGTTGATGATATGTCAGCGATCGGTCAGAGTCTGGATAAAGCGCAGGATAACTACCGCCAGGCGATGAAAAAACTTGCGTCGGGGCGTGGCAACGTTTTGGCGCAGGCGGAGGCCTTCCGGGGGCTAGGCGTGGAAATCAAACGCGAGATTAATCCGGATTTAGCGGAACAGGCCGTTACGCAAGATGAAGAATATCGTTTACGATCGATCCCTGAAGGGCGGCAGGATGAACATTATCCCAATGATGAACGGGTGAAGCAGCAGTTAAGTTAACCCATACGGAGTAGTTTAGTCCTGGCGCAGAGTAGGGCAAATTGGCCCAATCTGTTACACTTCTTGAACATTTTTATCGATAAGCAGGCACTGAGATGGTGGAAGATTCACAAGAAACGACGCACTTTGGCTTTCAGACCGTCGCTAAAGAGCAGAAAGCTGACATGGTGGCCCACGTTTTTCATTCTGTGGCGTCAAAGTACGATGTGATGAATGACTTAATGTCATTTGGCATTCATCGTTTGTGGAAGCGCTTCACCATTGATTGCAGTGGCGTGCGTCGTGGACAAACCGTTCTCGATTTAGCGGGCGGTACGGGCGATCTTACCGCGAAATTTTCACGTATGGTCGGGGAGACTGGCAAAGTTATCCTGGCGGATATTAATGATTCCATGCTCAAAATGGGGCGTGAGAAGCTGCGTAATATCGGCGTGATCGGCAACGTAGAGTATGTGCAGGCGAATGCCGAAGCTCTGCCTTTCCCTGATAATACGTTTGATTGCATTACCATTTCGTTTGGTTTGCGCAATGTAACGGAAAAAGAAAAAGCGCTGCGGTCAATGTTCCGTGTGTTGAAACCCGGCGGACGTTTACTGGTGCTTGAATTTTCCAAGCCTATCATTGAGCCGCTGAGTAAAGCGTATGACGCCTATTCTTTCCATATTTTACCGCGTATTGGCTCGATGGTCGCAAACGATGCGGATAGCTATCGGTATCTCGCGGAATCCATCCGTATGCATCCCGATCAGGATACCTTAAAAGCCATGATGCAGGACGCCGGATTTGAGAGCGTGGATTATTACAATCTGACGGCGGGCGTTGTGGCATTGCACCGTGGTTATAAATTCTAGGAGGGTGGAATGCCTTTTAAACCCTTAGTGACCGCAGGAATTGAAGGTCTCCTCAATACGTTTCTGTATCGTTCGCCAGCGCTGAAATCAGCCAGAACGCGCTTACAGGGAAAAGTACTGTGTGTGAAACTAAAGGGATTTTCGATGCCATTAGTCCTGGTATTCAGTGAACGCCAGGTTGATGTGCTGGGGGCATGGGAAGGCGAAGCTGACTGTACGGTAATCACTCAAGCTAGCGTTTTGCCAAAACTACGCGATCGTCAGCAGTTGGCCGCGCTTATTCGCAGCGGCGAACTGGAAGTGCAGGGCGATATTCAGGTCGTGCAAAATTTTGTGGCGCTCGCCGATCTCGCCGAATTCGATCCTGCGGAGCTGTTGGCGCCATACACGGGTGATATTGCGGCGGAAAGTATCGGTAAGGTCGTGCGTGGCGGGGCTAAATTCCTGCGCCACGGGTTTCAACGCCAGCAGCGTTATGCCGCTGAAGCGATCACTGAAGAGTGGCGTATGGCGCCTGGCCCGCTGGAAGTCGCATGGTTTGCCGAAGAAACCGCGGCTGTTGAGCGCGCCGTAGATTCTCTGACCACACGGCTGGAAAAACTGGAGGCCAAATGACGCCAGGTGAAGTACGGCGCCTATATTTCATCATCCGCACGTTTCTAAGCTACGGCCTTGATGAACTCATCCCCCGAATGCGTCTTACACTGCCACTCCGATTATGGCGCTATTCGCTGTTCTGGATGCCAAACCGGCATAAAGATAAATTGCTGGGTGAACGATTAAGACTGGCGTTGCAAGAGCTGGGACCGGTCTGGATCAAATTTGGTCAGATGCTCTCCACGCGCCGTGACCTGTTCCCGCCGCAAATCGCCGATCAGCTCGCTTTGCTCCAGGATAAAGTCGCGCCATTCGATGGTCGGCTGGCGAAAGCCCAGATTGAAGAGGCGATGGGGGGGCTACCAGTCGAAGCCTGGTTTGACGACTTTGATATCCAGCCTTTAGCGTCGGCGTCAATCGCCCAGGTACATACCGCGCGATTGAAATCAAACGGTAAAGAAGTGGTTATTAAGGTCATTCGCCCGGATATTTTGCCGGTAATTCAGGCAGACCTGAAACTGATTTATCGCCTTGCTCGCTGGGTACCACGCCTGTTGCCGGATGGGCGTCGTCTGCGCCCGACGGAAGTGGTGCGTGAGTATGAGAAAACGCTGATCGATGAGCTGAATCTGCTGCGGGAATCGGCCAACGCGATTCAGTTACGCCGCAATTTTGAAAATAGTCCCATGCTGTATATCCCGGAGGTGTACTCCGATTACTGTAGCCAGAACATGATGGTGATGGAGCGGATATATGGCATTCCGGTTTCGGATGTGGCGGCGCTGGAAAAGAACGGCACCAACATGAAACTGCTGGCGGAACGCGGGGTTAAAGTTTTCTTCACCCAGGTTTTCCGCGACAGCTTTTTCCATGCGGACATGCATCCGGGAAATATTTTTGTCAGCCATGAACACCCTGAAAATCCGCAATATATCGGCATTGACTGCGGTATCGTCGGGTCGCTAAACAAAGAAGATAAGCGTTATCTGGCTGAAAACTTTATCGCGTTTTTTAATCGCGATTACCGAAAGGTGGCAGAACTGCATGTCGATTCAGGCTGGGTTCCGCCAGATACCAACGTTGAAGATTTTGAGTTTGCCATCCGCACCGTCTGTGAACCTATCTTTGAAAAGCCGCTCGCGGAAATCTCGTTTGGTCATGTGTTGTTAAACCTTTTCAATACAGCGCGTCGATTTAACATGGAAGTCCAGCCGCAACTGGTGTTGTTGCAGAAAACATTATTGTATGTTGAAGGGGTTGGGCGGCAACTTTATCCTCAGCTTGATTTGTGGAAAACGGCGAAGCCGTTTCTTGAGTCCTGGATTAAAGATCAGGTGGGTATTCCGGCTCTCACGCGGGCTCTTAAAGAAAAAGCGCCGTTCTGGGTCGAAAAAATGCCAGAAATACCTGAACTGGTGTACGACAGTTTGCGCCAGGGCAAATATTTACAGCACAGTGTTGATAAGATTGCGCGCGAGTTACAGGTAAACCATGTGCGCCAAAGTCAGTCTCGTTATTTATTGGGAATTGGCGCAACGCTGTTACTGAGCGGGTCATTCTTACTCGTCAACCGCCCTGAATGGGGATTGATGCCTGGCTGGCTCATGGTCGGCGGCGTAGTGGTCTGGCTGGTTGGCTGGCGTAAAACTCGTTGAGGTTTTTTATCGCTCAACGCCGGTTGTGTCACGCAGGTACATATTATCACTCGAGGCAGTACTCAGGCCGCAAGTCAATGTCGTCCCGGTCGTATGTAAAAGTATGTGAATAGGGCGGGCGAAAGCGGCTAACAAAGAGGCAGCGCGAAGGATAATGTGTATAATGCGGCCCTATTAATTCATCATCTATCACAGAGGAACATGTATGGGTGGTATCAGTATTTGGCAGTTGTTGATTGTTGCCGTTATCGTCGTACTGCTGTTCGGCACCAAAAAACTCGGTTCCATCGGTTCCGATCTTGGCGCGTCTATCAAAGGCTTTAAAAAGGCCATGAGCGATGATGATGCCAAACAGGATAAAACCAGTCAGGACGCTGATTTTACCGCTAAATCTATCGCGGATAAGCAAGGCGAAGCGAAAAAGGAAGACGCTAAAAGCCAAGATAAAGAGCAGGTATAATCCGTGTTTGATATCGGTTTTAGCGAACTGCTGTTAGTGTTCGTTATCGGCCTCATTGTGTTGGGGCCGCAACGATTGCCAGTAGCGGTAAAAACGGTAGCGGGCTGGATTCGCGCGTTGCGGTCCCTTGCGACAACGGTTCAGAATGAACTGACTCAGGAACTGAAACTTCAGGAGTTCCAGGACAGTCTGAAAAAAGTCGAAAAGGCGAGCCTGGAAAATCTGACTCCCGAACTGAAAGCATCTATGGATGAACTGCGTCAGGCGGCGGAGTCGATGAAACGCACCTACAGCGCTAACGATCCCGAACAAGCGAGCGATGAAGCGCATACCATCCATAATCCGGTGGTAAAAGGGAACGAAACGCAGCATGAGGGCGTCACCCCTGCCGCCGCTGAAACACAGGTGAGCGCGCCGGAACAAAAGCCGGAGCCCGTTAAAGCTAACGAGCCTGAGTCGACGGAAACCGCTTCCGTAGCCACGATAGACGCCGAGAAGAAATCCGCTGCGCCTGTTGTCGAATCTTCCCCCTCGTCGAGTGATAAACCGTAAACATGGCTGTAGAAGATACTCAACCGCTTATCACGCATCTGATCGAGTTGCGTAAGCGCCTGCTAAACTGCATCGTCGCAGTACTTCTGATTTTTCTGGCGTTAATTTATTTCGCCAATGATATTTATCATTTAGTCGCCGCACCGCTGATTAAACAGATGCCGCAAGGGGCGACAATGATTGCGACGGATGTGGCGTCGCCGTTTTTTACGCCTATCAAACTCACCTTCATGGTGTCTTTGATCTTATCCGCGCCTGTCATTTTGTACCAGGTTTGGGCCTTTATCGCCCCGGCGCTGTATAAGCATGAGCGTCGTCTGGTCGTACCGCTGCTGGTATCCAGTTCGCTGCTTTTCTACATTGGTATGGCCTTCGCCTATTTTGTCGTATTCCCTTTGGCCTTTGGTTTCCTGACGCATACGGCGCCGGAAGGGGTACAGGTTTCGACAGATATCGCCAGCTATCTTAGCTTTGTTATGGCGCTTTTTATGGCCTTTGGCGTAGCCTTTGAAGTGCCGGTGGCGATTGTGTTGCTGTGCTGGATGGGCATCACCACGCCAGAAGATTTGCGTAAAAAACGGCCTTATATCCTGGTCGGGGCATTCATTGTGGGAATGCTGCTTACGCCGCCAGATGTTTTCTCGCAAACGTTGCTGGCGATACCGATGTACTGCCTGTTTGAAATTGGCGTTTTCTGCTCACGCTTTTATGTCGGTAAGCGACGGACGCGCGACGAAGATAACGAGGCCGAAACCGAAAAGGCCGAGCACACTGAAGACTAAACACAACCGCCCGCCAGGGCGGTTGTCATATGGGGGCAAGCATGTTTGATATTGGCGTTAATTTAACCAGTAGCCAGTTTGCAAAAGATCGTGATGATGTGGTCGCCCGTGCGTTTGCGGCGGGAGTAAAAGGTATGCTACTGACCGGAACGAACATCCATGAAAGTCAGCAGGCGTTAAAACTGGCGCGGCGCTACCCCCATTGTTGGTCGACGGCTGGCGTCCATCCCCATGACAGCAGTCAGTGGTCATCCGCGTCTGAAGACGCCATTATTGCGCTGGCGAACCAGCCGGAAGTCGTCGCTATCGGTGAGTGCGGGCTGGATTTCAATCGCAATTTTTCCACGCCGCAGGAGCAGGAGCGTGCCTTTCAGGCGCAGCTACAAATTGCCGCCGAATTACAGATGCCAATCTTTATGCACTGCCGGGACGCGCATGAGCGATTTCTGGCATTGCTTGATCCCTGGCTGGATAGTCTTCCGGGTGCAATACTGCACTGCTTTACCGGTTCACGCCAGCAAATGCAGGCCTGTGTGGACAGAGGGCTCTATATCGGTATTACCGGGTGGGTTTGCGACGAACGACGCGGGCTTGAGCTACGTGAACTCTTACCGTTTATTCCAGCGGAAAAGCTACTGATAGAAACCGACGCGCCGTATCTGTTGCCTCGCGATCTTACGCCGAAACCAACGTCACGACGCAACGAGCCCGCGTATCTGCCTCACATCCTGGAACGCATTGCGCTATGGCGTGGTGAAGATCCGCAATGGTTAGCGGCGATGACAGATGCCAACGCCAGAACCTTATTTGAGGTTGTATTCTGAACGATCGCTAAATCTTGCGAAAACCGGTGTTTTTTACGCTCTGCTTCACTTCTTTATTGAGTAAATTAAGCAGTAACATCGAACGCGTTTCGCCATCCGGTTCGGTAAAAATCGCTTTCAGCCCTTCAAATGCGCCTTCCGTGATGATGACGCTATCGCCGGGATAGGGGGTTTCAGGATCGACAACGCCTTCGGGCTTGTAGATAGAAAGCTGATGAATAACGCTGGAAGGCACGATCGCAGGATGCGCGCCAAAGCGCACAAAATGGCTGACGCCGCGCGTGGCGTTGATTGTAGTGGTATGTATCACTTCCGGATCAAATTCAACGAACAGATAATTAGGAAAGAGCGGTTCGCTGACGGAGGTACGTTTTCCGCGTACCATTTTTTCCAGGGTGATCATCGGTGTCAGGCAACTTACCGCTTGTCTTTCGAGGTGTTCCTGAGCACGCTGAAGTTGCCCGCGTTTGCAGTACAGTAAATACCAGGATTGCATAATGACTCTTATCCGCTTGTTCGGGGCGCAAGCATAGCAAAAGCCATGCGCGAAGTTAATTATACACTTCATCCTTTAAGCCGTATCTGGATTAGCGTTGGTTGCCAGAGTTCACGCTAATTTAACAAAAATACAGCATCCCGATGATGAACGCCGTATAATGATGCGCTTACCAAGAGGCTACAATGGACGCCATGAAATATCACGATTTACGCGACTTCCTGACGCTACTTGAGCAGCAGGGGGAACTAAAACGCATCACGCTACCTGTGGATCCTCATCTGGAAATCACGGAAATCGCTGACCGCACGCTGCGTGCCGGTGGACCGGCGTTGCTGTTTGAAAATCCTAAAGGTTACGCCATGCCGGTGCTGTGCAACCTTTTTGGCACGCCAAAACGCGTGGCGATGGGCATGGGGCAGGATGATGTTTCCGCATTACGGGAAGTGGGTAAATTATTAGCGTTTCTGAAAGAACCTGAGCCGCCGAAAGGCTTTCGCGATCTGTTTGACAAGCTGCCGCAGTTTAAGCAAGTGCTGAATATGCCGACGAAACGGTTACGCGGCGCGCCTTGCCAGCAGAAAATCGCGTCTGGCGATGATGTCGATTTAACGCGTCTTCCTGTCATGACCTGTTGGCCGGACGACGCCGCGCCGCTGATTACCTGGGGACTGACGGTAACGCGTGGTCCGCACAAAGAACGGCAAAACCTGGGCATTTATCGTCAGCAGTTGATAGGTAAAAATAAGCTGATTATGCGCTGGCTGTCTCACCGCGGCGGCGCGCTGGATTTTCAGGAGTGGTTAGCCGCGCGTCCGGGTGAACGTTTCCCGGTCTCCGTCGCATTGGGCGCCGATCCGGCGACGATACTTGGCGCCGTGACTCCAGTTCCCGATACTCTGTCGGAGTATGCCTTTGCGGGCCTGCTGCGCGGCACGAAAACTGAAGTGGTTAAATGTCTTTCTAACGATCTGGAAGTGCCTGCCAGCGCCGAGATTATCCTTGAAGGTTACATTGAGCCGGGAGAGATGGCGCCGGAAGGGCCGTATGGCGATCATACGGGCTATTATAATGAAGTGGATAACTTTCCGGTCTTTACCGTCACGCATATTACGCAGCGTGAGGATGCCATCTATCACTCCACCTATACCGGGCGTCCGCCCGATGAGCCTGCGGTATTAGGGGTGGCGCTCAATGAAGTCTTCGTGCCTATTCTGCAAAAACAGTTTCCGGAAATCGTCGACTTTTATCTGCCGCCGGAAGGGTGTTCTTACCGCCTGGCGGTAGTGACGATGAAAAAGCAGTACGCTGGTCATGCGAAACGCGTCATGATGGGCGTCTGGTCGTTTTTGCGCCAGTTTATGTATACGAAATTTGTTATCGTTTGCGATGATGACGTTAACGCACGCGACTGGAATGATGTGATCTGGGCGATTACCACCCGTATGGACCCTGCGCGGGATACGGTGCTGGTTGAAAATACGCCGATTGATTACCTGGATTTTGCCTCGCCGGTCTCCGGGCTGGGTTCAAAAATGGGGCTGGATGCCACAAACAAATGGCCGGGCGAAACCCAACGCGAGTGGGGTCGTCCTATTGTTAAAGATCCTGAAGTTACCGCGCGTATTGATGCGATTTGGGATGAGCTGGCTATCTTTAAATAACTGAAAGCGGACATCGACATTTCAGGCTGCGGCGACTCGGCTTGAAAAATGTCGGTATTGACCCGACACCCGACAGAGGGAGCGCATGACAACCTTAAGCTGTAAAGTGACCTCGGTAGAAGCTATCACCGATACCGTATATCGGGTTCGTTTAGTGCCGGACGCGGCGTTTTCATTCCGCGCTGGTCAGTATTTGATGGTCGTAATGGACGAGCGTGACAAACGCCCGTTTTCGATGGCCTCAACGCCGGACGAGAAAGGGTTTATTGAATTACACATTGGCGCCTCCGAGCTCAATCTGTATGCGATGGCGGTCATGGATCGGATTCTGAAAGACCGGGAAATCGTCGTCGATATTCCGCATGGCGACGCCTGGCTACGTGACGATGAAGAGCGTCCGTTGATTCTGATCGCGGGCGGTACGGGCTTTTCTTATGTGCGCTCCATCCTGTTGACGGCGTTAGCGCGCAACCCGGCCCGCGATGTTACCATTTACTGGGGCGGTCGCGAAGAAAAGCACCTCTATGATCTCTCTGAGCTGGAAGCACTCTCTGTTAACCATCCGAATTTGCGTATTGAACCTGTTGTCGAGCAGCCGGAAGAAGGCTGGCGTGGACGTACAGGAACGGTACTTACGGCGGTATTGCAGGATTATGGTACGCTGGCGGGGCACGATATTTATATTGCCGGACGTTTTGAGATGGCGAAAATCGCCCGCGATCTGTTCTGTCATGAGCGTAACGCGCGGGAAGATCGTCTGTTTGGCGATGCGTTCGCATTTATTTAACTATTTTATGGGACGCAGTAGCGTCCCTTTTTACGTTAGCCTACCTAAAAGTCCTCTTAAATATTAATTAATCGTCAACTATAAAACCTTATGATATTGAATATCTACAGGCTTTGTATTGCGTGTAATAAATTAAGTAATATTATGTCCTGAGGCTATCAATAAAAATAGTTAATTATATATGCTTCATTTATTTTTATAAAAGAAACATAAAATGGAAAGTTAGTTATTTATTTATAAGATGGAGAGTGTTATGAAATTTAAATATGCTTTAACTTCTCTCGCATTATCTGTTGCAATTTTGTCATCAGTACCTTCTACTGCTTTCGCCATCGGCGGCGCCAGCGGCGCTAAAGTGGACTATCAGGTCCAGGGAAAAATTGGCGAAGTTGTTATGAACCCCTATGATATCGCGCCGCTAACCGCCGTTATTCGTAATGGCGGTTACCAGTTACGTGACGTGCATGTACGGATTGTCCCCAAAGAAAATGGCCAGGAGATCGCGTATAAAGTTAATAATAAATACCTTTTAACGTATGGCGGTATCCCCGTCTTTGGTCTTTACCCAGATTATGTCAATACCGTTGAAGTTGAATATACAAGGATCCAGGGTAGTAAAACCGAAAATATAAAAGAAAGCTATAAAATGTATGCACCGCCTGCCTATATTGAATCATCGGGTACAAAAGAAGAACAATCAGCACTCTTTACTATCGATGTTAAAAAGGTTTCCCCAGAATTTAAAGATCGCTTGTATCTTTTGAATAATACGAAAGATAAGTCTGGGAATGGAACGCGTACTGTCTGGAACAACCCTACTGGGGGTGCATTAGAATGGAACTTCACTACAGCTAACGCTATTATCGACACCTCCGGTGATATTCGTTGGTTTATGAATCCAAGTTCAATTTATGATTTAAAGTCAATTTATCGTGCTGGCGTTATGATGGGCTTTAAACAAAACCAGGATGGCGCACTATCGTGGGGCTACGGTCAGCGTTATGTGAAATACGATATCATGGGGCGTGAAATCTTTAACCGCCGTCTGCCGGATAATTATAACGATTTTTCACACTCAATGGATAACGCGGCCAACGGTCACTACTTCCTGCGTGTAGCCAGCTCTAACTATAAACGTCCTGATGGGAAAAATGTTCGTACCGTGCGTGATGTGATTGCCGAAGTTGATCAGAACGGCGTGGTAGTGGATGAATGGCGTCTGTTTGATATCCTCGATCCTTATCGTGATGTGATAATGAAAACCCTCGATCAGGGCGCTGTGTGCCTGAATATCGACGCCAGCCAGTCCGGCCATACGTTGAGCGAAGAAGATCTGGCGGCGCTGGACTCCTCCGACAAATTCGGGGATATCGTGGGTAGTGGGGCTGGCCGCAACTGGGCGCATGTCAACAGCGTCGACTATGACAGTGAAGATGATTCCATCATCATCAGCTCCCGCCACCAGAGTGCGATTATCAAAATCGGCCGCGATAAGAAAGTGAAGTGGATACTGGGTACGCCTGCTGGCTGGAAAGCGCCATTTAATGCCGCAATTCTGACGCCAGTGGATAGCAAAGGCCAAAAAATTGCTTGCCAGGACAGTGGCTGCGAGGGTGACTTCGACTGGACATGGACGCAACATACGGCCTTTAAAATTGATAGTAAGAGTAAAGGCGATATCTTATACCTTTCCGCTTTCGACAATGGCGATGGCCGCGGCTTAGAACAGCCTGCTATGCAGAGTATGAAATACAGCCGCTCCGTGATTTACAAAATCGACCAGAAAAACAAGACAGTCCAACAGATCTGGCAATACGGTAAAGAGCGCGGGAACGAGTGGTTTAGCCCGGTAACCTCTATCACCGAGTACCAGACTGACAAGAATTCTGTGTTCGTGTATTCCGCAACAGCAGGTGGTGCGTTTGATTTGTCGGTAGGCGCATTTACCAGCTTGCCTAATCCGTATCTGGAAGAGTTCAAATGGGGAGAAAAAGAGCCTGCGGTCGAAATGCAAATACATGGTGCGCGTGGATATCAGGCTATGCCATTTAGCCTGACCAAAGCGCTTACTGAGTAGAACGGGCCATACGGTGAAAAAACCCGCCCCTGACGGGCGGGAAAAACGGCAACTAAACTGTTTCCCGTCATAATTCGCGCAGCCTCTTTGTTGGCTGCCTTTGCTCACCCCGGGCACATAGTTATCTATGTGCCCGGGGATTCGCTCAGTTGCCGCTGCGCTGCAATGCGAGTTATTTAGGGGATATTATCTTTGATTAAACCCGCTCAAACACCGTGGCGATGCCCTGACCCAGACCAATACACATCGTCGCCAGACCAAACTGTGCGTCTTTGCGCTCCATCAGGTTGATAAGCGTGGTGCTGATACGTGCTCCGGAGCAGCCGAGCGGATGACCAAGCGCGATCGCACCGCCGTTGAGGTTGATCTTCTCGTCTATCTGCTCCATCAATCCCAGATCCTTAATGCATGGCAGGATCTGTGCGGCAAACGCTTCGTTCATCTCAAACACATCGATATCGCTGGCTGACAGTCCCGCTTTTTTCAACGCCAGTTTTGACGCCGGAACCGGCCCGTAACCCATAATTGACGGATCACAACCCACCACTGCCATTGAGCGAATACGGGCGCGAGGTTTCAGACCCAGCTCACGGGCACGACTTTCGCTCATTACCAGCATGGCGGCTGCGCCATCGGAAAGCGCGGATGAGGTGCCCGCCGTGACCGTGCCACTAACCGGATCAAATGCCGGACGCAGCGTTGATAGCGCTTCGACCGTGGTTTCCGGGCGGATCACTTCATCGTAGCTAAACTGCTTCAACACGCCGTCTGCATCATGACCGCCAGTCGGGATAATCTCCGTTTTGAATGCGCCAGACTGCGTGGCGGCCCAGGCGCGAGCGTGAGAACGCGCGGCGAACTGGTCCTGCATTTCCCGGCTAATGCCGTGCAGGCGGGAGAGCATTTCCGCCGTTAGCCCCATCATCCCTGCCGCTTTGGCGACGTTGCGACTCAGACCCGGGTGAAAATCCACGCCGTGGCTCATCGGCACGTGCCCCATATGCTCCACGCCGCCAACCAGACAAACCTGCGCATCGCCGGTCATGATCATTCGCGCTGCATCGTGTAACGCCTGCATCGAGGAACCACACAGACGGTTGACGGTGACCGCCGGTACCGAATGGGGAATTTCTGCCAGCAGCGCGGCGTTACGGGCAATGTTAAAGCCTTGCTCCAGCGTTTGTTGTACGCAGCCCCAGTAAATATCATCGAGGGTGGCCGCTGTAAGCGACGGATTACGCGCCAGCAGGCTACGCATTAAGTGGGCGGAGAGATCTTCTGCCCGCACGTTGCGAAACGCGCCGCCCTTCGAACGGCCCATCGGGGTGCGAATAGCATCGACAATGACAACCTGTTCCATTGTGACTCCTTAAGCCGTTTTCAGAGAACCAACCGGACGGGCTGGTTCAACCGGGGGATAATACGGTTCGTTATGGCGCGCTTTATTACGCAGCCCTTCCGGCACTTCATACAGCGGGCCGAGGTGTTGATACTGCTGCGCCATATCAAGATATTTCGCGCTGCCCTGTGTATCCAGCCAGCGGAATGCGCCGCCGTGGAACGGAGGGAAGCCCAGGCCGTAGACCAGCGCCATATCGGCTTCCGCCGGGCTTGCGATAATGCCTTCTTCCAGACAGCGAACCACTTCGTTAATCATCGGGATCATCATACGGGCGATTATCTCGTCGTCGCTGAAGTCGCGTTTCGGCTGGCTGACGCTTGCCAGCAGGTCATCCACCGCGGCATCTTCTTCTTTCTTCGGCTTACCCTTGCTGTCTTCTTTATAGCGCCAGAAGCCCAGACCGTTTTTTTGCCCAAAACGGCTGGCGTCAAACAATGCGTCGATCGCGTCGCGGTAATCTTTCTGCATACGCTGTGGGAAGCCTGCCGCCATTACTGCCTGCGCGTGATGCGCGGTATCAATGCCGACAACATCCAGCAGATAGGCCGGGCCCATCGGCCAGCCAAACTGTTTTTCCATCACTTTATCGACTTTGCGGAAATCCGCGCCGTCGCGCAGCAGTTGACTGAAACCGGCGAAATAGGGGAACAGCACGCGGTTAACAAAGAAGCCGGGGCAGTCGTTGACTACAATCGGCGTCTTGCCCATTTTGCTGGCCCAGGCGACGACTTTGGCGATGGTTTCGTCTGAACTCTTCTCGCCGCGAATGATTTCAACCAGCGGCATCCGGTGTACCGGGTTGAAGAAGTGCATTCCGCAAAAGTTTTCCGGACGTTCCAGGGCGCTTGCCAGTTCGCCAATTGGGATGGTGGAGGTATTTGAGGCCAGCACGGTTTCCGGGCGCACTTTCTGCTCGGTTTCCGCCAGTACCGCTTTTTTGACTTTCGGATTTTCGACTACCGCTTCGACAACAACATCTACGCGATCGAAACCGGCATAATCGAGAGTCGGGTGGATGGTCGAAATGACGCTCGCCAGCTTCAGACCGTCGATCTTGCCGCGCTCCAGCTGTTTGTTCAGCAGCTTGGCCGCTTCGGTCATGCCGAGGTTCAACGATTTATCGTTGATATCTTTCATGATGACCGGTACGCCTTTCCAGGCCGACTGGTAAGCGATACCGCCGCCCATAATGCCCGCGCCCAGTACGGCTGCCTGTTTCGGCGTCTCAATATCTTTGGTCAGCTTTTTGGCTTTACCTTTTACATATTGATCGTTGAGGAAGATACCGACCAGCGCACGAGCCTCATTGGTATGCGCCAGCGGAACAAAGCTTTTATTTTCCAGATTCAGCGCTTCTTCACGACCAAAACGCGCGGCGGCTTCAATGGTTTTCACTGCGGTCATCGGCGCCGGATAATGTTTACCCGCCGTTTGTGCGACCATGCCTTTAGCGATGGTAAAGCTCATCGCTGCTTCAATCTTACTGAGTTTCAACGGTTCCAGTTTCGGCTGGCGTTTAGCTCTCCAGTCGAGATCGCCGGTAATGGCCTGGCGTAACACCGCTATCGCGCCTTCAATTAGCTTCTCTTGTTTGACCACGCCGTCCACAAGGCCGATTTTCAGCGCGTGCTCAGCACCGACATCTTTACCTGCCGCGATAATCTCCAGCGCGCTGTCTGCGCCCAGCATACGCGGCAGACGAACGGAGCCGCCGAAACCCGGCATGATGCCCAGTTTAGTTTCCGGCAGACCGATACGGAGGTCTGGCGTCGCCAGACGGTAATCGGTGGCCAGCACGCATTCGCACCCGCCGCCCAGCGCATAGCCGTTTACGGCGGCAAGGGTCGGTACGGGTAAATCTTCCAGACGGTTAAAGACGCTATTAGCGAAATGCAGCCATTGGCTTAACTGCTCTTCGGGGACGAGGAACAGTGAAAGAAATTCGGTGATGTCCGCGCCGACAATAAAGGCCGCTTTATTCGAGCGCAGCAGCAGCCCTTTTAAATCGTGTTGCTTTTCCAGCACCTCAAGCGCCTGGCCGAGGCTGGCGACGGTTGCGGTGTCGAGTTTATTGACCGAGCCTGGAGCATCGAACACCAGTTCGGCGATGCCATCTTCCAGCCAGTCGAGGTACAGGGTGTCGCCTTTATAAAGCATGTCAGTCTCCTGAATCCACAAGGTGATCTGGTCGTACCAGATGAAGCGAAGTGTGTATTTTGTGTTAATAAAATGCAAATAAATGATTAAAGAAATGCCGATGTGATCACGCTCGGCAGAGATCACGCTCTCGTGGGGCGATGTGCTAAGATGCGGAAACTTGAGGTCAAAAAAACAGAAGGGTAAAAAATGGAATCACTGGCCGCGCTCTATAAAAATCATATTGTTACCTTACAAGAACGGACGCGCGATGTTCTGGCGCGCTTTAAGCTGGATGCGTTACTTATTCATTCCGGCGAGCTTTTCAACGTCTTTCTCGACGATCACCCTTATCCGTTTAAGGTCAATCCGCAGTTTAAAGCGTGGGTGCCGGTAACTCAGGTTCCAAATTGCTGGCTGCTGGTCGATGGCGTCAACAAACCCAAATTGTGGTTTTATCTGCCGGTCGATTACTGGCATAACGTTGAACCGCTGCCAACGTCCTTCTGGACAGAAGAAGTCGAGGTCGTCGCCTTACCGAAAGCGGATGGCATCGGCAGCCAGCTGCCTGCCGCGCGTGGCAATATCGGCTATATCGGCCCGGTTCCTGAGCGCGCGCTACAATTGGATATCGCCGCCAGCAACATCAACCCGAAAGGTGTTATCGACTATCTGCATTACTACCGCGCCTATAAAACGGATTATGAACTGGCCTGTATGCGCGAAGCGCAGAAAATGGCGGTGAGCGGTCATCGTGCGGCGGAAGAGGCCTTCCGTTCCGGCATGAGCGAGTTTGACATCAACCTGGCGTACCTGACCGCCACGGGACATCGCGATACCGATGTTCCATACAGCAACATTGTGGCGCTGAACGAACATGCCGCCGTGCTGCATTACACGAAACTGGATCATCAGGCACCGTCTGAAATGCGCAGTTTCCTGCTGGATGCGGGCGCGGAATACAACGGCTACGCGGCGGATCTGACGCGAACCTGGTCGGCGAAAAGCGATAACGACTACGCCCACCTGGTGAAAGATGTTAACGACGAACAGTTGGCGCTGATCGCTACCATGAAGGCGGGCGTTAGCTATGTGGATTATCATATTCAGTTCCATCAGCGCATCGCAAAGCTGCTGCGTAAGCATCAAATCATTACCGACATGAGTGAAGAGGCGATGGTGGAAAATGATCTCACCGGGCCGTTTATGCCGCACGGTATTGGTCATCCGTTGGGTCTGCAGGTACACGATGTGGCCGGGTTTATGCAGGATGATTCCGGTACGCATCTCGCCGCGCCGTCCAAATACCCGTATCTGCGCTGCACGCGTGTGTTACAGCCGCGAATGGTGTTGACCATCGAACCGGGGATTTACTTCATCGAATCGCTGTTAGCGCCGTGGCGCGAAGGGCCGTTCAGCAAGCACTTCAACTGGCAGAAAATTGAAGCGCTCAAGCCTTTCGGCGGTATTCGCATTGAAGATAACGTGGTCATCCACGAAAACGGCGTGGAAAACATGACGCGGGATTTAAAACTGGCGTAATGGACAGTTGGTTAATCCCTGCAGCGCCGGTCACCGTTGTTGAAGAGATCAAAAAAAGCCGCTTTATTACGCTATTGGCGCATACCGATGGCGTAGACGCGGCGAAAGCGTTTGTTGAGTCAGTCAGAGCTGAGCACCCTGATGCGCGCCACCATTGTGTGGCGTGGGTGGCGGGGGCGCCGGACGACTCACAGCAACTGGGCTTTTCAGACGACGGCGAGCCGGCGGGAACGGCAGGCAAGCCGATGCTTGCGCAATTGATGGGCAGCGGCGTCGGAGAAATTACTGCCGTCGTCGTGCGCTACTATGGTGGTATTCTGCTGGGTACGGGCGGGCTGGTAAAAGCCTATGGCGGCGGTGTGAATCAGGCATTACGTCAGCTTGCCACACAACGCAAGACGCCATTAACCGAATATACTTTGCAGTGTGAGTACGGTCAGTTGGCCGGAATCGAAGCATTATTAGGACAGTTTGCCGGGAAGATCGTTTCCAGCGATTATCAGGCGTCTGTTCGGCTCAGGGTGGCGCTTCCTTTTGCTCATGTGAATGCATTTTCCACAAAACTGGCGGATTTTAGCCGTGGTTCATTGCAATTGTTAGCGATTGAAGAATAATCCCCACCTCATTTTTAAGAATAAAGGAAGCGGCAGAGATGCATTTTCGCGCCATTACCCGAATCGTTGGACTACTGGTTATCTTATTTTCGGGGACAATGATTCTCCCGGGACTGGTAGCGCTAATATATCGTGATGGCGCAGGAAGAGCGTTCACGCAGACCTTTTTTGTCGCGCTGGCGATCGGTTCCATACTGTGGTGGCCGAACCGTAGGGAAAAGGGCGAGCTGAAATCCCGCGAAGGATTTCTTATCGTGGTGTTGTTCTGGACCGTGCTGGGCAGCGTGGGTGCGCTGCCGTTTATTTTCTCGGAAAGCCCAAACCTCACCATTACCGATGCTTTTTTTGAATCGTTCTCCGGGTTAACCACCACGGGCGCCACTACGCTGGTGGGGCTGGACTCATTACCGCACGCCATTCTCTTTTATCGTCAGATGCTGCAATGGTTTGGGGGTATGGGGATCATTGTGCTGGCGGTGGCGATTCTCCCTATCCTCGGCGTCGGGGGGATGCAGCTCTATCGGGCAGAAATGCCGGGGCCGCTGAAAGATAACAAAATGCGCCCGCGTATTGCCGAGACGGCGAAAACGCTGTGGCTTATCTATGTCTTGCTAACGGTAGCCTGCGCGCTGGCGCTATGGTTTGCAGGGATGCCCGCGTTTGACGCTATCGGACACAGCTTCTCCACTATCGCTATCGGCGGCTTCTCAACGCATGACGCCAGCGTAGGCTATTTTGACAGTCCCACTATTAATACCATCATCGCTATTTTCCTGCTGATCTCCGGTTGTAACTATGGCCTGCATTTCTCTTTATTAAGCGGGCGTAGCCTGAAAGTATACTGGCGCGATCCGGAATTCCGCATGTTCATCGGCGTACAGTTGACGCTGGTGGTAATCTGCACGCTGGTACTGTGGTTCCATAATATCTACGACTCGGCGCTGACAACGCTAAATCAGGCATTCTTCCAGGTTGTGTCGATGGCGACAACGGCAGGGTTTACCACGGACAGCATTGCGCGCTGGCCGCTGTTTTTGCCCGTCTTGCTGCTATGTTCCGCGTTTATTGGCGGTTGCGCCGGGTCAACGGGCGGGGGGTTAAAGGTCATCCGTATTCTGTTGTTGTTTAAACAGGGGAACCGCGAACTCAAACGTCTGGTGCATCCGAATGCCGTTTACAGTATTAAGCTGGGGAACCGGGCGCTGCCAGAACGTATTCTGGAAGCCGTCTGGGGATTCTTTTCTGCCTACGCGCTGGTATTTATCGTCAGTATGCTGGCTATTATCGCTACAGGCGTAGATGATTTCTCGGCTTTCGCCTCGGTAGTGGCTACGCTTAATAACCTGGGACCGGGGCTGGGGGTGGTTGCTGATAACTTCGCCAGTATGAATCCGGTTGCGAAATGGATACTCATCGCCAACATGCTATTTGGTCGTCTGGAAGTATTCACTTTGCTGGTACTTTTTACCCCGACTTTCTGGCGTGAATAATGGAGTAACACGTGAAAACATTGATTCTTTTCTCTACCCGGGACGGACAAACGCGCGAAATTGCCTCTTATCTGGCTTCTGAACTCAAAGAGATGGGGATCTGGGCCGATGTCGTTAATCTGCATCGCGCAGAAGAGCCGGACTGGGATAGCTATGATCGCGTAGTGATTGGCGCGTCTATTCGTTATGGTCATTACCACAGCGCCTTTCAGGAGTTCGTTAAGAAATACGCCACGCGGTTGAACGGAATGCCGAGCGCCTTTTATTCCGTTAACCTGGTGGCGCGTAAAGCTGAAAAACGGACGCCGCAGACTAACAGCTACGCGCGTAAGTTTTTAATGAGCTCTCCGTGGCGACCTGACTACTGTGCCGTCATTGCAGGCGCGCTTCGCTATCCCCGTTATCGCTGGTATGACCGTCTGATGATCAAGCTTATTATGAAGATGTCGGGCGGCGAAACGGATACCAGTAAAGAAGTGGTGTACACCGACTGGGAGCAGGTTGCGCACTTTGCCCGTGAAATAGCCCATTTAACCAACAAATCGTCGGCAAAATAAACGCAAAGAATAAAAAGTGCGCACTCAGAAAATTATTTTAAATTTCCTCTTGTCAGGCAGAAATAACTCCCTATAATGCGCCACCACTGACACGGAACAACGGCACACAGGCCGCCGGGTCAGCGGGGTTCAGACCAGAACCTCACGGAGAAAAGCGAAAATAAACGCTTGACTCTGAAGCGGGAAAGCGTAATATGCACACCCCGCGCCGCTGAGAAAAAGCGAAGCGGCACTGCTCTTTAACAATTTATCAGACAATCTGTGTGGGCACTCGAAGATACGGATTCTT
>NZ_JBEUJY010000016.1:0-93611 GCF_043356775.1 Salmonella sp. SJTUF15581
GGATAACGCGGGTTAGCGCCGGTGCACTGGTCATCGAAGGCATCTTCAGACAGTTTGTCAACGTGTGCCAGGAAGTCAGCTTCCTGCACGCCTGCTTCACGGATAGACTTAGGAATGCCCAGCTCAGCTTTAATGCTTTCCAGCCATGCCAGCAGTTTTTCAATCTTAGCGGCGGTACGGTCGCCCGGCGCGCTCAGGCCCAGGTGGTCAGCAATTTCAGCGTAACGACGGCGTGCCTGCGGACGATCGTACTGGCTGAAAGCGGTCTGCTTGGTCGGGTTGTCATTCGCGTTATAGCGGATAACGTTACAAATCAGCAGGGCGTTCGCCAGACCGTGCGGAATGTGGAACTGAGAGCCCAGTTTGTGCGCCATGGAGTGACATACACCGAGGAAGGCGTTGGCAAACGCGATACCGGCGATAGTCGCTGCACTGTGAACACGTTCACGCGAAACCGGATTTTTAGACCCTTCGTGGTAAGACGCCGGCAGGTTTTCTTTCAGCAGTTTCAGGGCCTGCAGAGCCTGACCGTCAGAGAACTCAGAAGCCAGTACGGAAACATAAGCTTCCAGAGCGTGAGTTACCGCATCCAGACCACCGAACGCACACAGGGACTTCGGCATATCCATCACCAGGTTGGCGTCGACAATCGCCATATCCGGGGTCAGGGCGTAGTCAGCCAGCGGATATTTCTGACCGGTTGCATCGTCGGTCACAACCGCAAACGGTGTGACTTCAGAACCGGTACCGGAAGTGGTGGTGACGGCGATCATTTTCGCTTTCACGCCCATTTTCGGGAACTTGTAGATACGTTTACGGATGTCCATAAAGCGCAGCGCCAGCTCTTCAAAGTGGGTTTCCGGATGTTCGTACATGACCCACATGATTTTCGCGGCGTCCATCGGGGAACCACCGCCCAGCGCGATGATCACGTCCGGTTTGAAGGAGTTCGCCAGCTCAGCGCCTTTGCGAACAACGGAAAGCGTCGGGTCGGCTTCAACTTCGAAGAAGACTTCGGTTTCAACGCCAGCCGCTTTCAGCACAGAGGTGATCTGGTCTGCGTAGCCGTTGTTGAACAGGAAGCGGTCAGTCACGATCAGCGCACGTTTGTGGCCATCGGTAATCACTTCATCCAGCGCGATGGGCAAAGAGCCACGGCGGAAGTAGATAGATTTCGGAAGTTTGTGCCACAACATGTTTTCAGCTCGCTTAGCAACGGTTTTCTTGTTGATCAGGTGTTTCGGACCAACGTTTTCAGAGATGGAGTTACCACCCCAGGAACCACAACCCAACGTCAGGGAAGGTGCGAGTTTGAAGTTGTACAGGTCACCGATACCACCCTGAGAGGCCGGGGTGTTGATCAGGATACGCGCGGTTTTCATCATCTGACCGAAGTAAGCAACGCGTTCTGGCTGGTTATCCTGGTCAGTGTACAGGCAGGAGGTGTGACCGATACCGCCCATAGCGACCAGTTTTTCTGCTTTTTCTACCGCTTCTTCGAAATCTTTCGCACGATACATCGCCAGAGTCGGAGACAGTTTTTCGTGTGCGAACGGTTCGCTTTCGTCAACGACTGTAACTTCACCGATCAGAATCTTGGTGGTTTCTGGTACGGAGAAGCCTGCCAGTTCAGCGATTTTGTAGGCTGGCTGACCGACTATAGCGGCGTTCAGAGCGCCATTTTTCAGGATAACGTTTTGAACCGCTTTCAGCTCCTGGCCCTGCAGCATGTAGCCGCCGTGGCTGGCGAAACGTTCGCGAACGGCATCATAGACGGAATCAACAACGACAACAGACTGTTCAGAAGCACAGATTACGCCGTTATCAAAGGTTTTAGACATCAGAACAGACGCCACAGCGCGTTTGATATCAGCGGTTTCATCAATGACAACCGGGGTGTTGCCTGCGCCTACGCCGATTGCCGGTTTACCGGAGCTGTATGCAGCTTTAACCATGCCTGGACCGCCAGTGGCGAGGATCAGGTTAATATCCGGGTGGTGCATCAGCGCATTAGACAGTTCTACGGAAGGTTGATCGATCCAGCCAATCAGATCTTTCGGCGCGCCGGCAGCGATAGCCGCTTGCAGAACGATGTCTGCCGCTTTGTTGGTTGCCTCTTTAGCGCGCGGATGCGGAGAAAAGATGATGGCGTTACGGGTCTTCAGGCTAATCAGCGATTTGAAGATCGCGGTAGAGGTCGGGTTAGTGGTTGGAACGATACCGCAAATAATGCCGATAGGTTCAGCAATGGTGATGGTTCCGAAGGTGTCGTCTTCAGACAGCACGCCGCAGGTTTTTTCATCTTTATAGGCATTGTAAATATATTCAGAAGCGAAGTGGTTTTTAATCACTTTGTCTTCCACGATACCCATACCGGATTCGGCGACGGCCATTTTGGCCAGCGGAATGCGGGCATCAGCTGCTGCCAGAGCGGCGGCGCGGAAGATTTTGTCGACCTGTTCTTGAGTGAAACTGGCATATTCACGCTGGGCTTTTTTTACACGCTCTACGAGTGCGTTAAGTTCAGCGACATTAGTAACAGCCATAATGCTCTCCTGATAATGTTAAACTTTTTTAGTAAATCATCTGCGCGATACGTGAGTATAGACAGATCGACGATACTTTGTATAAATGCCTGAAATTCAGGTGGTTACTTAACGTCCGTTTCGCTCTGATTTACTAAAAGAGCTTCTGCGTTAGTATCATTTAACTCTAACGCGTTACGTCCAGGTGGCGTAAGCAAGATTACTCACTTCTGAGTAGCGATTGTGTGATCTAAATCAAGATTACGCAAAGCTGACACCTTTCAGCAGGCCATTTTAGCCTTTTATGTAAATTGTTAAGAAATCGTTATCATGAAGAGTAAGTGGATTAGCATAACGAGTACATATAAATAACAGCGATGAATGGATGAAATTAGGTGTAGATAAGAGGTGAACTATGCGAATAAAAGGCGTATCTTCTGCGCGTTTTGATCATTAACGAACATTGACTTCATCCGGCTAACGCTTCGGAGCTAACCGTGATTCAACCGCTTTTTGATTTTCCTGTTTACTTTAAGTTCTTTATCGGGCTCTTTGCGCTGGTTAACCCGGTGGGGATTATCCCCGTTTTCATCAGCATGACCAGCTACCAGACGGCCACGGCGCGTAATAAAACTAACCTCACCGCGAATCTGTCGGTTGCGATTATCTTGTGGAGTTCCTTATTCCTCGGCGATGGCATCCTGCAGCTGTTTGGTATTTCTATTGACTCGTTCAGAATTGCGGGCGGTATCCTGGTTGTCACCATTGCAATGTCGATGATCAGCGGGAAGCTGGGGGAAGATAAACAAAACAAGCAAGAAAAGTCAGAGACGGCCATACGCGAGAGCATTGGCGTTGTGCCGTTAGCGCTGCCGTTAATGGCGGGGCCAGGGGCGATTAGCTCCACTATCGTCTGGGGGACGCGTTATCACAGCATCGCGCATTTGCTTGGCTTTTCAGTTGCCATTGCGCTTTTTGCGCTTTGCTGCTGGGGCGTGTTCCGTATGGCGCCGTGGCTGGTTCGTTTGCTGGGGCAAACCGGTATCAACGTTATTACCCGAATCATGGGGTTGTTGTTAATGGCGCTCGGCATCGAATTTATTGTCACAGGAATAAAAGGCATTTTCCCCGGCTTGCTCAACTAAACTCCCACCTGTTGATTTACAGGCGGCGCCCTAAGGGGCCGCCTTGTGACATTCCCAGTGACATTCCCACGTAACACTTCTTACTTTGATAAGCATTCAGCGTTTAAATGATAAAAAATATTAATATAATCTAACGCTATTTATTTTTATTAATCAAACTATTATGAACATTACTGAGTCCGTGAGAAGCGGTAGGTCTGTTATTTTATTCACACCATACTCTGGGGCTTGATGAAGGATTATTGAAATGTTATTAGTTGTTTCAGCTCCATCGTAGATGAATGTGCTAAATAATGAGCATTTGTTAAATTTGTGTGTGTTTTCTGGCGCAGGTATATCCTACGATGTGACAGCGAGACGATTTTCTTTCAACTTATTGATTATAAAGAATAAATTAAAGCTTTTTAACATTCCTTAACTGTTTTTCTGGGCAGGAAATTTTCCATAAAAGAGAATTGGTTAACAAAATTGTAAAATGAATTGGCGGTTCAGAAACGCATTTGATACTTTTCGGCCAAACATTTTGCAGAAGATTTCACATTGTTGATAACTATTTTCATTTAGATGGTTGTCAGAAATAACATGCGACGTGGGCAGGTACGTCGTATACCGAATCGACGAAAGGCGATCGAACGAATCGTCAGAATAAATAAAGTCGGTGATAGCAAAAGCAGTGACAGACCTGGCAGTACACCACCAGTGCTGTACAGGAACCCTGACGGGATTAAACAGGCTGGTAAAAACCAGTAATTATAATGAGTGGAGTACAAACACAATGTCTAACATCACGAAAAAAAGTTTGATTGCAGCGGGAATACTCACTGCGCTCATCGCCGCCAGCGCCGCGACTGCGGCAGACGTGCCCGCCGGCGTTCAGTTAGCCGACAAGCAAACGTTGGTACGTAATAACGGATCAGAAGTGCAGTCTCTCGACCCGCATAAAATTGAAGGCGTGCCGGAATCGAACGTCAGCCGTGACCTCTTTGAAGGCTTATTAATTAGTGATGTCGAGGGGCATCCTTCACCGGGCGTCGCGGAAAAATGGGAAAATAAAGATTTTAAAGTCTGGACATTCCATCTACGTGAAAATGCGAAATGGTCAGATGGTACGCCCGTCACCGCCCATGATTTCGTTTATAGCTGGCAACGCCTGGCCGATCCTAATACGGCATCGCCGTACGCCAGCTATCTGCAATACGGTCATATCGCTAATATCGATGACATTATCGCCGGTAAAAAACCCGCCACCGATCTGGGGGTAAAAGCGCTTGATGATCACACCTTTGAAGTGACCTTAAGTGAGCCGGTGCCTTATTTCTACAAATTGTTGGTCCACCCTTCAGTGTCTCCTGTACCGAAATCGGCGGTCGAAAAATTTGGCGATAAATGGACACAACCAGCCAATATTGTCACTAACGGCGCTTATAAGTTAAAAAACTGGGTGGTGAACGAACGTATCGTGCTGGAGCGTAACCCGCAATACTGGGATAACGCCAAAACCGTCATCAATCAGGTGACTTATTTGCCTATCTCTTCGGAGGTGACGGATGTGAACCGCTACCGCAGCGGCGAGATCGATATGACTTATAACAATATGCCGATTGAATTATTCCAGAAACTGAAGAAAGAGATCCCGAATGAAGTCCGCGTAGACCCTTATTTGTGTACCTATTATTACGAAATTAATAATCAAAAAGCGCCGTTTAACGATGTCCGCGTGCGTACCGCGCTGAAACTGGCGTTAGATCGCGACATTATTGTTAATAAGGTTAAAAATCAGGGCGATTTACCCGCTTATAGCTATACGCCGCCGTATACCGATGGCGCAAAACTGGTAGAGCCTGAGTGGTTCAAATGGTCCCAGCAAAAGCGTAATGAAGAAGCGAAGAAATTGTTGGCTGAAGCCGGCTTTACGGCGGATAAGCCCTTAACATTCGACCTGCTGTATAACACCTCCGATCTGCATAAAAAACTGGCCATTGCCGTGGCGTCTATCTGGAAGAAAAATCTGGGCGTCAATGTGAATCTGGAGAATCAGGAATGGAAAACCTTCCTGGATACCCGTCATCAGGGCACCTTTGATGTCGCCAGAGCCGGGTGGTGCGCAGATTATAATGAACCGACCTCGTTCCTGAATACCATGTTGTCCGACAGTTCAAATAACACCGCGCATTATAAGAGCCCGGCGTTTGATAAGCTGATTGCCGACACGCTGAAAGTGGCGGACGATACGCAGCGCAGCGAACTCTACGCTAAAGCGGAGCAGCAGTTAGATAAAGACTCGGCTATTGTGCCGGTGTATTACTACGTTAACGCGCGCCTGGTGAAACCTTGGGTGGGCGGGTATACCGGTAAAGACCCGCTGGATAATATTTATGTGAAAAACTTATATATTATCAAACATTAATGGCAAGACATGGGACAACTGCGGTTGTCCCATGGTGTCTTTTTTCATCGCACTATAACTTTCCCTGGCGGATCTTTTGTCACGTCCGGGAAGTAAAGGCACAGGCCAGAAGGTACGGGCAATGTTGAAATTTATTTTACGCCGCTGTCTGGAAGCGATTCCGACGCTGTTTATTCTTATTACCATCTCTTTCTTTATGATGCGCCTCGCGCCGGGGAGTCCTTTTACCGGCGAGCGCGCATTGCCGCCGGAAGTGCTGGCCAATATTGAAGCAAAATATCATCTGAACGATCCCATCATGACGCAGTACTTCAGCTACCTGAAGCAGCTGGCGCATGGCGATTTTGGACCATCGTTTAAATATAAAGATTACACGGTCAACGATCTGGTTGCCGCCAGCTTCCCCGTTTCGGCGAAACTTGGCGCCGCCGCTTTTTTGCTGGCGGTCATTATTGGTGTCAGCGCTGGCGTGATTGCCGCGCTAAAGCAAAATACGCGATGGGATTATACGGTGATGGGATTTGCCATGACCGGCGTCGTTATCCCCAGTTTTGTGGTAGCGCCGCTACTGGTGATGGTCTTTGCAATAACCTTGCAATGGCTGCCTGGCGGCGGCTGGAACGGCGGGGCGTTAAAATTTATGATCCTGCCGATGGTCGCGCTTTCACTGGCCTATATTGCCAGCATCGCTCGTATTACGCGCGGCTCAATGATTGAAGTTCTGCATTCGAACTTTATTCGTACCGCGCGGGCAAAAGGATTACCGATGCGCAGAATCATCTTCCGCCATGCGTTAAAACCTGCGCTGCTGCCGGTTTTATCCTATATGGGGCCAGCCTTTGTCGGCATTATTACCGGCTCAATGGTGATTGAAACGATTTATGGCTTACCGGGCATTGGGCAGCTTTTCGTTAATGGCGCGCTCAACCGCGATTACTCGCTGGTGTTAAGTTTGACCATTCTGGTCGGGGCGCTGACCATATTATTTAACGCCATTGTCGATGTGCTCTATGCCGTTATCGACCCGAAAATTCGCTATTGATACTGGAGCTCGCGATGATGTTAAGTAAGAAAAACAGCGAGACGCTGGAAAATTTCAGTGAAAAGCTGGAGGTGGAAGGTCGCAGCCTTTGGCAAGATGCCCGCCGGCGCTTTATGCATAACCGTGCGGCGGTGGCCAGTCTTATTGTCCTGTTTCTGATAGCCCTGTTCGTGACAGTGGCGCCTATGCTGTCGCAATTTACCTATTTCGATACCGACTGGGGCATGATGTCCAGCGCGCCGGATATGGCGTCCGGCCACTATTTCGGCACTGACTCTTCCGGGCGCGATCTGTTGGTGCGCGTTGCCATCGGCGGGCGTATCTCATTGATGGTCGGGATTGCCGCCGCGCTGGTGGCGGTCATTGTCGGAACGCTGTATGGCTCGCTGTCCGGGTATCTGGGCGGCAAAATTGATTCTGTGATGATGCGTTTGTTGGAGATCCTCAACTCGTTCCCGTTTATGTTCTTTGTGATTTTGCTGGTGACGTTTTTTGGGCAGAACATTCTGTTGATTTTCGTCGCCATCGGCATGGTCTCCTGGCTTGATATGGCGCGTATCGTGCGTGGCCAAACCCTAAGTCTTAAACGTAAAGAGTTCATCGAAGCCGCGCAGGTGGGAGGTGTGTCGACCGCCAGCATTGTGATCCGCCATATTGTGCCTAACGTCCTGGGCGTAGTGGTAGTGTATGCATCGTTGCTGGTGCCCAGCATGATTCTGTTTGAGTCTTTCCTCAGTTTCCTGGGGCTTGGGACGCAGGAACCGTTAAGCAGTTGGGGAGCGTTATTGAGCGATGGCGCAAATTCAATGGAAGTCTCACCGTGGCTGCTGCTGTTTCCGGCTGGCTTTCTCGTGGTGACGTTATTCTGTTTTAACTTTATTGGCGATGGCCTGCGTGATGCCCTCGACCCGAAAGATCGTTAAGGAGTACAGCCATGAGCTTATCAGAAACCGCAACTCAGGCGCCGCAACCGGCGAATGTACTGCTGGAGGTAAACGATCTTCGTGTTACGTTCGCTACGCCTGATGGTGATGTGACGGCGGTCAACGATCTGAACTTTACGCTTCGCGCTGGAGAAACGTTAGGTATTGTTGGCGAGTCTGGATCGGGGAAATCGCAAACGGCGTTCGCATTAATGGGACTGCTGGCGACGAATGGTCGAATCGGCGGTTCCGCGACCTTTAACGGACGTGAAATTCTTAATCTACCTGAGCGCGAACTGAATACGCTGCGCGCAGAACAGATTTCGATGATTTTTCAGGACCCGATGACCTCGTTAAATCCTTATATGCGCGTTGGGGAGCAGTTAATGGAAGTCCTGATGCTGCATAAAGGGATGAGCAAAGCGGAAGCTTTTGAAGAGTCCGTCAGAATGCTGGATGCCGTAAAAATGCCGGAAGCGCGCAAACGGATGAAAATGTACCCGCACGAATTTTCCGGCGGAATGCGTCAACGTGTGATGATTGCGATGGCGCTGTTGTGCAGGCCGAAACTGCTTATTGCCGATGAGCCTACCACCGCGCTTGATGTTACCGTGCAGGCGCAGATTATGACCTTGCTTAATGAGCTAAAGCGCGAATTTAATACCGCCATTATCATGATTACCCACGATCTGGGCGTGGTCGCGGGTATTTGCGATAAGGTCCTGGTAATGTATGCCGGGCGTACCATGGAATACGGTAAGGCGCGCGATGTCTTTTATCAGCCCGTTCATCCGTATTCGATAGGCCTGCTTAATGCGGTGCCGCGTCTGGATAGCGAGGGGGCGGAAATGCTGACGATTCCGGGCAATCCTCCCAATTTATTGCGTTTGCCTAAAGGTTGTCCGTTCCAGCCGCGTTGTCCTCATGCGATGGAGATCTGCAATAATGCGCCGCCACTTGAAGCGTTTAGTCCTGGTCGCTTGCGCGCCTGTTTTAAACCGGTGGAGGAACTGCTATGAATGCTGTGATTGAACAACGTAAAGTTCTCCTCGAAATCGCCGATCTGAAAGTACATTTTGATATCAAAGAAGGGAAGCAGTGGTTCTGGCAACCGCCGAAAACTCTGAAAGCGGTGGACGGCGTTACACTACGCCTGTATGAAGGCGAAACGCTTGGCGTGGTGGGTGAATCCGGCTGCGGCAAGTCGACGTTTGCGCGCGCCATTATTGGTCTGGTGAAGGCGACAGACGGTAAAGTCGCCTGGCTGGGAAAAGATCTGTTGGGCATGAAAGCGGATGAGTGGCGCGAAGTGCGCAGCGATATCCAGATGATTTTCCAGGACCCGCTGGCGTCACTCAACCCGCGAATGACGATTGACGAAATTATCGCGGAACCGCTGCGCACTTATCATCCTAAACTTTCGCGCCAGGACGTGCGTGACCGCGTGAAAGCCATGATGCTGAAAGTGGGGCTGCTGCCGAATCTCATCAACCGTTATCCCCATGAATTTTCCGGGGGGCAGTGCCAGCGCATCGGTATCGCCCGGGCGTTGATCCTGGAACCTAAGCTCATTATTTGCGATGAGCCGGTGTCGGCGCTGGACGTTTCTATTCAGGCGCAGGTGGTGAATTTGCTCCAGCAGTTACAGCGAGAGATGGGGCTGTCGTTGATTTTTATTGCGCACGATCTGGCGGTCGTAAAGCACATATCCGATCGTGTCCTGGTGATGTATCTCGGTCATGCAGTAGAATTGGGCACCTATGATGAGGTGTACCATAATCCACTGCATCCTTATACCAAAGCGCTGATGTCGGCGGTACCGATTCCCGATCCCGATCTGGAGCGAAATAAGAAGATACAATTGCTGGAGGGCGAATTACCTTCGCCCATTAACCCGCCTTCCGGCTGCGTGTTCCGTACACGCTGTCCGCTAGCCGGGCCAGAATGCGCGCAAACGCGACCGGTGCTGGAAGGGAGTTTTCGCCATGCCGTTTCCTGCCTTAAAGTAGACCCGTTATAATCGCAAGGGCTGACAATTCGTCAGCCCTTCTTTTAGGTGAGGTTACCGTGTCACTTTCTTTGTCGTCGGTTCGCCGTCGTCTTTATCATAATCTGTTCGATTTGACTACGCGCTCAGGTCGCCGTTTTGAAGGGTTATGCGCGCTGTTTGCGCTGCTTAGCGTACTGGTCATTTTTGTTGAATCAGGCGTAGGAACGGAATATCACCTGACATTTGATGAATGGCATATTTTTGTCTGGCTGGAGCTCTGCGTTACCCTGATATTTACCGGTGAATACTTGCTCAGACTGTTTAGCTGGCCCGAACCGGCAAAATACGTTTTTAGTTTCTGGGGATTTATTGATCTGGTGACGATTTTGCCGCTGTACGTCATGTGGCTGTGGCCGGAAATTAGCCTGAACTATATGTTTGCCTGGCGCGCAATGCGAGCGATTCGCGTGCTGCGTATTCTTAAACTGCTACGCTTTATGCCATCTCTGCGGGTATTCTGGAGCGCCATTATTAGCGCGCGTCATCAGCTTATTCTGTTCTATTCATTTATTGCGATCGTGATGATTATTTTCGGTGCCCTGATGTATCTTATTGAAGGACCGAAATATGGCTTTACGACGCTTAATGCCTCGGTGTATTGGGCGATAGTGACAGTCACAACCGTGGGGTACGGTGATATTACGCCGCATACGCCGCTGGGACGTATTGTCGCGTCGGTGCTTATTTTGATTGGTTATTCGGTGATTGCGATTCCTACAGGACTGATTACCACGCACATGAGCAGCGCGTTTCAAAAACGTCACTGGCAGCGAAAATGTCCGCAGTGCCAGCAAAGCCAGCATGAACATAGCGCGCAATATTGTAACCGATGCGGCAGTAAGCTACCGGATTAAACAGGCTTGCCGGAGGGCGCAATCAGACGCCATCCGGCCTGAACCGCTTATTCGCGCCAGAGAATATGGCACAGCTTGTGGTCCTTTTCCCGGCACAGCAGAACGCGGGCAAAAATGTCGTTAATTTCGCCGTCTTCGGTATCCGCCAGGCCAATCACCACCTCGGCAAAAAAGTCTGGATTCAGGTCAAAATCGACGTGCTCTTGCCAGTCTTCAGCGGGATCAAACAACTCCGCGCCGCCGCGCTCCTCGAATTGCAAATTGAACAGAATGATATCAGCCGGATCAAGATTATCCGCCGCCAGCTCAAGAAAAATATCGTAAGCCTGCTCAAGCGTTTCGTCTTCAGTCAGGCGATTGTTCAGATCCATTTCCATAGTGACTACCTGTTTACTCATGTTGGTCACGTTTTACAGCAATGGACTAAAGAAGTAAAACAATCGCTCGGTAATACGCTGCCATAACGGACGTTTTACCCACAAACGCGCATCTAACAGGCGGGAGCGCGAAATATAATCGTCCTGTACCGCAGCCAGATCGGCGCCGAAACCCATATCATCAATGACCAGCGTAATCTCGAAATTAAGCCACAGGCTACGCATGTCGAGATTCACGGTACCGACCAGGCTCAGTTCGCCATCGACCAGCACGCTTTTGGTATGTAACAGCCCGCCTTCGAACTGATAGATTTTCACGCCCGCCGCCAGTAACTCGCTAAAAAAGGCGCGACTGGCCCAGCCGACGAGCAGTGAATCATTTTTACGGGGCAGGATAATACTGACATCCACGCCGCGCTGCGCAGCGGTACAAATAGCGTGCAGCAGATCGTCGCTGGGGACGAAATATGGCGTGGTCATAATTAAATATTCGCGCGCAGCATAGGTGGCGGTTAATAGTGCCTGGTGAATGAGATCTTCCGGAAAACCAGGTCCGGAAGCAATGGTATGAATGGTATGCCCGCTGGCCTGCTCAAACGGCATAATATTCACATCCGGCGGGGGCGGCAGAATGCGTTTACCCGTCTCGATTTCCCAATCGCAGGAGTAAACAATCCCCATTGCTGTCGCCACGGGGCCCTCCATCCGCGCCATCAAATCGACCCATTGTCCAACGCCGGCATCCTGTTTGAAAAAACGCGGATCCACCATATTCATACTGCCGGTATAGGCGATGTAATTGTCAATCATCACCATTTTACGGTGCTGGCGAAGATCCATACGGCGTAAAAAGACGCGCATCAGATTCACCTTCAACGCCTCTACGACTTCAATGCCAGCGTTACGCATCATGGCCGCCCAGGGGCTGCGGAAGAAAGCGACGCTACCCGCGGAATCCAGCATAAGCCGGCAGTGGATGCCGCGGCGGGCGGCGGCCATTAACGATTCAGCGACCTGATCCGCCATGCCGCCTGGCTGCCAGATGTAAAACACCATTTCGATATTATGCCGCGCCAGTTGGATATCGCGAATAAGCGCCTGCATGACATCATCGGAGTCGGTAAGCAATTGCAACTGGTTGCCTTTGACGCCCGCAATCCCCTGACGTCGTTCGCACAGCTTAAACAAGGACGATGCGACGCTACTGTTTTCTTGCGCGAAAATGTGTTTGCAGGCTTTGAGGTCATTCAACCATTTGGCGGTAGACGGCCACATGGCGCGGGCACGCTCGGCGCGACGTTTGCCTAAATGCAATTCGCCCACGGACAAATAGGCGATGATCCCAACCAGCGGAAGGATATAGATGATTAACAACCAGGCCATTGCGGAGGGAACTGCGCGCCGTTTCATTAGAATACGTAATGTGACGCCGGCAATGAGAACCCAGTATCCCAAAATGACCAGCCAACTCACCACGGTGTAGAAGGTTGTCATAACTTTAAAAATCCTTTAGAAAGCGTGTTGTTAAGAGTTTACGCGTCAGGATTCACATGGCAAATAAAAACACGGGAAAAGCGCTGGTCTGCATCCGGCGAGGGGGTATAATGGCGCTTCTGTTACAGTGAGAGTCGTAAACATGAAGCGTAGTAGAACGGAAGTGGGGCGCTGGCGAATGCTACGTCAGGCGAGCCGCCGTAAAGCGCGTTGGCTTGAAGGGCAATCACGCCGTAATATGCGTATCCATACTATCAGGAAATGCATCTTTAATCGTCAGCGTAATTCATTACTCTTTGCGATTCACGGTGTGTGAGCCAGAAAGGGCACCGTATGCGGTGCCCAACAGGCCATACTTTTCAAAAGATCTTCTTATACGGTTTGACCGAAACCTGCGCATAGACGCCCGCTGCGACGTAGGGATCCGCATCAGCCCAGGATTGCGCTGCTTCTAAAGATTCAAATTCAGCAATCACCGTTGACCCGGTAAATCCGGCTACCCCAGGATCGTTACTGTCCACTGCGGGCATCGGCCCGGCAGTTAATAATCGCCCTTCATCATGCAGAAGTTGCAGGCGCGCCAGATGCGCGGGCCGTACCGAGAGGCGTTTTTCAAGCGAGTTGGCATTATCCTGAGCGTAAATAACATACAGCACGGGTAGAGCTCCTTAATCGGTAAAAGTTGCTGATTACGTTATTGGAAAGGGCATTTAACTGCAATGTAAAGATACCGACTTTGTTAAACATGCACATTTTGTGTGGTGTTTTTGCGCGATATCATCTTTTAAATGCCGCTATCGGCAATGCCTTATTGAATATGATTGCTATTTGCATTTAAAATTCAGCTCTGGTTTTTCAACTGAAACGATTATGACTTCAATGACCCTTGATTTACCTCGTCGCTTTCCCTGGCCGACACTCCTTTCCGTAGGCATTCATGGTGCTGTAGTGGCAGGTTTGCTCTATACCTCGGTACATCAGGTTATTGAATTGCCTGCGCCAGCGCAGCCTATCACGGTGACAATGGTTTCACCCGCCGACCTGGAGCCGCCCCAGGCGGTTCAGCCGCCGCCGGAGCCGGTGGTTGAACCCGAACCGGAGCCAGAGCCGATCCCTGAACCGCCTAAAGAAGCGCCCGTGGTGATTGAGAAACCCAAACCTAAGCCAAAACCCAAGCCGAAACCGAAACCGGTGAAAAAGGTTGAAGAGCAGCCGAAGCGGGAAGTCAAACCAGCCGCGCCGCGTCCTGCCTCACCGTTTGAAAATAGCGCCCCGGCGCGGCCAACAAGCAGCACCGCCTCGGCGACCAGCAAGCCGGCGGTGAGCGTACCCACTGGACCTCGCGCTCTGAGCCGTAACCAGCCGCAATATCCGGCGCGAGCACAGGCGTTACGTATTGAAGGCCGCGTAAAGGTGAAGTTTGACGTGACCTCTGCTGGGCGAGTGGAAAATGTACAGATTCTGTCCGCGCAGCCAGCCAATATGTTTGAGCGTGAAGTTAAGAATGCGATGCGCAAATGGCGCTATGAAGCAGGCAAGCCGGGTTCCGGGCTGGTGGTCAATATTATCTTCCGTCTGAACGGTACGGCGCAGATTGAGTAATCTCTGGCGCCGCCAGCCAGGAATATACCATCACCTGCTGGCGGCGTAAGCGGGTATACTTAACCCTGAACCGGGAGCGGGCGAGGTTTACCGTCCGGATCGACGGCAACATAAATAAACAGCGCCTCGGTGGCCTTGTAGCGCTGTCCAATCGGTTCTGACGCGACTTTTTTCACCCAGACTTCAATATTGATGCTAATAGACGTCGTACCGCGTTTAACGCAGCGCGCGTAGCAGCATACGACATCGCCAACCGCGACGGGGCGCAGAAATGTCATTCCTTCCACGCGTACGGTTACAACCCGACCGTGCGCGATCTCTTTGGCCAGTATCGCGCCGCCAATATCCATTTGCGACATCAGCCAGCCGCCAAAAATATCGCCGTTCGCATTGGTATCGGCAGGCATGGCCAATGTACGTAAAACCAGCTCGCCCTGAGGAGTATTATCCATTGTTGTCATTGTAAAACCGACTATCAGAAAAAATTACAGCCGCGATGCTACTATGAATTTTGTGTGGAGAATAGTGGGAATAAAGGTACTGACGGGAAAGCACAGGGCGTAAAGGCGGAGAAAATATCGCCAGGCGTTCGCAGTCTGGCGATGATAAGTCACGGGAGGGTTATGATTTATCTTCCTGTGGCAGATGCCGGTAGATATAGACGCCGCTCAGCAGGGTAAAAATGAGCGTCAGCGCCGTGAGTCCAAAGACCTTAAAGTTGACCCAGATATTTTGCGGCAACCAGAAGGCGATATAAATGTTAGCCAGACCGCACGCAATAAAAAACAGCGCCCACGCCAGGTTCAGCTTTGACCAGACCTGCTGCGGCAACGCCAGTTCTTTACCTAACATACGTTGGATTAACGGTTTTTTCATCACCCACTGGCTTATTAACAGCGCGCCGGCGAACAGCGCATAAATAACCGTCACCTTCCATTTAATAAATTCATCGTTATGGAAGAAGAGCGTCAGACCGCCGAAGACGGCAACCAGAACAAAGGTAATCAGCGCCATCTTCTCTATTTTCCGATAGCGCACCCAGCTATAAATCAGCACGATTGCCGTCGCGACAATCAGTGCGGAGGTCGCCGCATAGATGTCATAAAGTTTATAAAACGCAAAAAAGACAACCAGCGGTAAAAAATCCAGAAACTGCTTCATTCTTCGATTCCATCATCAACGAGCGTCGAATGCGCCGCGTAACGGCGCATTGCGGATTATTGGCGAATCAACATATACAGGCGGAATAAGTAGATAAGCAATACTGCGGAAATCAGATTGCTCAACGTATTCGCCAGTACAGCGCCTACATTTGGGGTCAGTACAGCGAAGCTGGGCGCGAACAGCAATAGCAATGTTTTAGCCAGTAACCAGCCTATCACCGCAGGCGCGACCAGTCTCATGTTAGCCCAGGCTAAACGCATACTGCTGCGCATTGCGGCAAACACGCCCATTTTCTCTTCAACCAACATCACTGGCGCAAGCGCCAGCACAATGGCCATAATAATCCCCGGAACGACAATCATCATTATACCGATTTGCACTAACAGGGTAGTCAGAAAAATGAGAATAAACAGTTTAGGCAATGCAGGGGCGCTGGCGCCGATAGCGCGCAGCGCGCTAACCCGATGTCCCGCTGAAACTAACTGAATCATCAGGATGATACCGCCGGCCAGAATAGCGTTGCCGATAAGCCCGGAAAACGTCGAGGCGGCAGAGGCGCGCAACAGGATCTGCTGCTGCTCCGGCGTCATATTTTGTACCAGCTCAAACAGGCCAGCGCTGCCTGCCAGATGTTCTCCTTCACTGAGTTGCGCGATTTGCGCATCGCTGGGTGAAAAGGCATGACCTAAGACCACCGTGATAAATGCGCACAGCAACGAAACCAGCAAGATAGTAATAAATTGATTTCGGAAAAAATTTCCGGCGTCACGGTAAACGGACTTCGCCGTGATAGACATGCACTCTCCTTGAGTTTTGCAGGTGTTAATTTGCGGGCAATTGTACCCTGGATAACTCTACAGTGGCAGCATCAGCAGTTGTATGGAAAAGCATATCTTTGTAAAGCGGCGGTAATCCGTATCGCGCGCGGGCGCGATTGCACGCCTCATTCACTTCGCCTCCTTCGCCCGATATCGAAAATTCGCGACAGGTTGAAGGGCGGTTTTCATAAATAGCGCAACTGACGTTTTCACCCGGCGTGCCAATTAGCGCTTTACAGTGCGGCTGTTTTTGGTTGGTGCCGGCCATACAACGTAAAAAAGGGGTAACAGGCTCGGTTAATGACGCCGGAACGCGTCCGCTGGCGTCGTCGCCTTCCGCCCAATAAAAGGAGACACGAAAATAGGCACAACAGGCACCGCATGTCATGCATGGGTTAAGAACGCTCATGATTCACCTGCAAAAAACTCACGTATCAATAGATTACAACGGAAATTAATCTGTCCCGCAGTGTTCGCGAATCTTAACGCCACGCGCCATTGCGGGACATTGATTACCTTAGCCAGCCTTTATCGCCAGGGCAACAGGAGCAGACAAATATTTGCATAGCGTGAATATGTCAAAATTGATCTGAACTCCTATAACCAGGATTTTCAATACAAGTTCTAAATTAATCTGGATCAATAAATGTTAAATTATAAGAACAAATGTGATCTGTGTTAGATCACTTATTACTTCATTGTGGGTATATTCATCACGCTTTTATAACCATAACGATGGAGCGGGTATGAAAAAATTTACAGTGGCGGCACTGGCGTTAACAACTCTTCTCTCAGGCAGCGCGTTCGCGCACGAAGCCGGAGAATTCTTTATGCGTGCAGGTCCGGCAACCGTCAGACCTACAGAAGGGGCGGGTGGTACGCTGGGGCATTTAAACGGGTTTGATGTGAGTAATAACACGCAACTCGGCCTGACATTCACTTACATGGCGACGGACAATATCGGGGTTGAATTGCTGGCGGCCACGCCGTTCCGCCATAAGGTGGGTACGGGCGCGACGGGCGATATCGCCACGGTCCACCTGTTACCGCCAACGTTAATGGCGCAGTGGTACTTCGGCGATTCCAGCAGCAAAGTGCGTCCTTATGTCGGCGTGGGGGTGAACTACACCACCTTCTTCGATAACGACTTTAACGATAATGGTAAAAATGCCGGGTTGTCCGATCTGAGCTTTAAGGATTCCTGGGGCGCGGCAGGGCAAGTTGGGGTAGATTACCTGATTAACCGCGACTGGTTAATTGGCGCCTCTGTCTGGTACATGGATATTGATACTACCGCCAATTATAAAATGGGCGGCGTTCAGCATCATGACAGCGTGCGTCTGGACCCATGGGTATTTATGTTCTCGGCAGGCTATCGTTTCTAATCGCGTGATGTTGTGACGAAAAAAGACCCCGCCAGGCGGGGTCAAAAAAGGACATGACACACGGATTTTACTTGTCGGAACTCACTTGTCTTCTTTCGGTTCGCCGCAGCCTAGTTCTGCGCCAGTGAGAGGATCAACGGTGGGGTCCGATTTCGTTCTTTCTGCCATCGCTTTGAGCAGCGCCATCTGCTCGCGCGGCAATTTCACTGTCGCCAGGCCATCGCCGCCATCAACAGCAGGCATCGGTTCTGCGACATAGTTGAAGTTCTCATCGCTATTCCAGCTACCTCGCGGATCGTCGCCTTGCGACATGTTGTAGTACACGTCGGTATACTGTTCTACCGGCGGTAATTTACCCGGCGGGAAGTTGTTACGAATCGAATACAGCGCCTTTTCAAAAGAGAGCTGGTGCGCGACTTCACGGGTCATTAAGAAACTGAGCGTGTCTTTTACGCCAGGATCGTCGGTCAGGTTAATCAGGCGTTCATAAATGATCTTCGCTCGCGCCTCTGCCGCGATGTTTGAGCGTAGATCGGCTGTGACTTCGCCGATAGTATCAATATAAGCCGCGGTCCACGGTACGCCGCCGGAGTTCGTCAACGCCGGGCCGCCGCCATACAGCAGAGAGGTGATATGGCTGTCATTACCATTCTGCGTCAGCGAGCGATAAAGTTCCGCTTCGCTTTCGGTACCTTCCGCCAGCTCGCCTTTAGCGCCTTTATTAAGCATTCCTACCAGTGAGCCGATAATTTCCAGATGACTTAGCTCCTCGGTGGCGATGTCCATTAACATCTCTCTACGACCGGCATCATCATCGCTTAAACCTTGCGTGAAGTAGCGGCAGGCGGCCGCCAGTTCGCCCTGCGGGCCGCCAAACTGTTCCAGCAGCAGGTTCGCTAATCCAGGATTAGGTTCGCTCACTCGCACAGTATATTGAAGTTGTTTTACGTGTCGAAACATATTGCCTCCTGCTTATTATTTATTTTTTGGCTTCAACGCCATCTGCTTCAGATCGCAGTAAAAATTGTTCCGTTGTCTGCGGAATATGTTTGATAAGCCAGTCAGCCATTTGCATTTCTTCTTTCAGAATGGCTTCAATCGTTGGAATTGAGGCAGTGTCGCCAGCTTTTTTTGCCGCCGCCAGCAGGGAGGTATAACAAGCAATTTCGAACTGCTCGAAAACATAACCGCTAATTGAGCCTTTGACAATTTCATCGGAAGGGAACATGCCACCGATAGATTGCCCCATTGCTGCCATTTTACTCATGGAGTCTTTCAACACCGAACGGGAAATGCCATTACGGTCCAACACTTCCTCGAGCATGGTAATTTGATGTTTGGTTTCACTAATATGTTGTTCAATTCTGGCTTTTATATCAGGATAATTTTCAATACGGCTGGCCATAGATTCAAGCATCGATTCTGCCTGTTTTTCCATGGCATGGGCGTCACGAAGCCAGTCATGATAATGTTCAGTATAATTCATTTTACATTCCTCAATGCGTGATAATCTGCTCCGATAATAAAATCGGAATCATGCAAGCTGATAATTAAAAATATTATTTCGATTTGCGTTCAGCACTTTTATTAACATTGCTGACTGCTAAATCGGTAAGTTTTAAATCAGTTTGTTTTTCCTCGTCGAGGGTTTCTTTGAGCAGTTTTAATGCTTTGCTATAGCCGAGCTGCTCGGCCAGGGTGGCTAGCGTGCCGTAGCTGGCGATTTCGTAATGCTCGACTTTTTGCGCCGCGGCGATAAGCGCTGCATCGCGTACTTCGTTTTTCTCCGTACTTTCGATGACTTCATTGGCTTCTTCGATCAGCCCTTCCATAGCGACGCATTTCATTCTTTTCAGTTTAATGCCAGATTCAGATTCGACGATCTGATCAATACGTTCAATCTGACCCTGGGTTTCTTCAAGATGAGATTGAAAGGCCTGGCTTAATTTTTCATTGGACGTGGCTCTGGCTAGTTTAGAAAGAGCCTTGGTTAATTGTTTTTCTGCACTATAGGTATCTGAAAGTAGATGGATAAAAAGGTCTTCAACGGTTTTGATATTCATAAATCTAATTCTCCTGGGCAAAATACTGCGAGCCAGAAGACTCGCAGATTGCTTGATAAAAGCATGTGTTATATTTACATTACAGTAAATCAGGAATTATCGGATTTACGTCCGCCGTGACTATTCTGACCACCTTTTTTACCGGCTTCAGAAGCTCGTTGCGGATCGTTTTTGAAATTCCCGCCGCTATGCTGACCGCCTTTGCGGCCCGCTTCAGATGCTTTTTCACGATTCTCGGCGAAATTTCCTGAACCACCACGATGTTCGGCCATATTATTTCTCCTGTCTCGTTGCTTGCTGAAAAAATCGGTTTTAACCGTGTCGACACCCTATTAAAATTAGTTGGTTAAACCGATTAGTCAAATTGACGGAAATAGTTGTGATTTGCCGCGTAAATAACGCACAAAAAATGGTTTAGAGATAATATATTCTATATTTTCTTTTAGAATAAGCGATTTAACAGAAAATGATTTGCATTGCTATTAATAACAAGCGTCACTATCTGCGGCCATAGAAACGTTAATGCATTGTTTATTGACATTTCTTTACATAAAGGTGGGGGAAATTGACGTGAAAACGCTAAATTTTTCGGCGTGATTAGGAGTTTTCTTAGCAAAAATTGACTTCAGACTTTTTGAAAGCTGGACGGGGAATAACACCAAAAAGATTGATGATGTACGCCTGAATCGTGATTCTGGTTCGGTGCAAACCTCTCATTAAGCCGCCAGCGTTATGCTGACGGCTTAACCCGTTATGCGCGGCTGGCGGCTTTCATCGCTGAGACAAAGGACCTGAGCTCCGCCAACATCTGTTCGGGAGACGCGTGGTTTTTCTCGATAATGTTGACAATGGCTGAGCCGGAGATAGCGCCAGCCGCCCCGGCACGCACGGCCGCAGACACCTGTTCCGGAGAGGAGATACCGAAGCCCTGTAACGCAGGCGCGGCATGGTACTCTTTAAGCTTCTCAATGAGATGATGCAACGGCAATGCGCCACGGTTTTCCGCGCCGGTGACGCCCGAACGCGAAAGCAGGTAGGTATAACCGCGGCCGTAAGATGCGACCTGGCGCAGAAGATCGTCATCCGCATTTGGCGGGCAGATGAAGATCGGCGCGATATTATGCCGTAACGCCGCCTGGCGGAAGGGGGCCGACTCTTCAACCGGGACATCTGCGACCAGCACGGAATCTACGCCAACCTGTTCACAACGGGCATAGAACGCATCTATGCCGTTATTGAACACCAGATTCGCGTACATTAGCAGGCCAATCGGAATGGTCGGGTGTTTTTCACGAATCAGCGCCAGCATTTCAAAACACTGAGCCGGCGTGACGCCAGCGGCGAAGGCGCGTAAGTTCGCATTCTGGATGGTAGGGCCATCGGCCAGCGGATCGGAGAAGGGAACCCCCAGTTCCAGAGCGTCGGCGCCAGCGTCAATCAGTGTGTCGATAATTTTCAGTGACTGTTCAATGCCAGGGTCGCCCAGAGTTACGAAGGGGACAAAAGCGCCTTCCCGGCGATCGTTGAGCTGTGCAAATAAATTTTCGTAGCGTTCCATCAGATTTCCCCTCGCGCTTTCAGGATATCGTGTACGGTAAAGATGTCTTTATCACCGCGGCCAGAGAGATTGACCACCAGCAGTTGCTCTTTTTCCGGCTGCTCGCGCATCATTTTCAGAGCGTGCGCCAACGCGTGGGAGGATTCCAGTGCCGGGATAATTCCCTCATGGCGGCACAACGTTTTGAAGGCTTCCAGCGCCTCATCATCGGTAATGGAGACATAATCCGCGCGTCCGATGCTGTTCAGGTACGCATGTTGCGGCCCAACGGACGGGAAATCGAGCCCGGCGGAAATGGAATAGGACTCTTCAATTTGCCCGTCCGCTGTTTGCATCATCGGCGCTTTCATCCCGAAATAGATGCCAACGCGACCATGTTTAAGCGGCGCGCCATGCTCGCCGGTTTCAATACCGTGACCGCCAGGTTCAACGCCTATTAGCCCGACGCTGGTATCATTAATAAAATCCGCAAACATCCCGATAGCGTTTGAGCCGCCACCGACGCAAGCGATAACGGCATCTGGCAGACGGCCCTCTTTGTCGAGGATTTGCGCTTTCGTCTCTTCGCCAATCATGCGTTGGAACTCGCGAACGATGGTGGGATAGGGATGCGGTCCTGCCGCCGTGCCGAGCATATAGTGCGCGGTTTCGTAACTACCGGACCAGTCGCGCAGCGCCTCGTTACAGGCATCTTTTAGCGTAGCGGAGCCGCTATGAACCGGGATAACCTCAGCGCCCATCAGACGCATACGGAAGACGTTCGGCGACTGGCGCTCAACGTCTTTGGCGCCCATATAGATACGGCATTTCAGACCCAGCAGGGCGCTGGCGAGCGCAGAGGCGACGCCGTGCTGACCGGCGCCGGTTTCAGCGATAATCTCGCTTTTCCCCATCCGTTTGGCCAGCAGCGCCTGACCCAGTACCTGATTGGTTTTGTGTGCGCCGCCGTGCAGTAAATCTTCGCGCTTTAAATACAACGTGGTACGCGTACCGGCGGTAATGTTCTGGCATTTCGTCAGCGCGGTGGGGCGTCCCGCGTAGTTTTTTAGCAGATCGGCGAATTGCGCCTGAAATTCAGGATCTTTTTGCGCGCTGACGAAGGCCTCTTCAAGCTGGTTCAGCGCAGGCATCAGGATCTGCGGCACATACATGCCGCCGAATTCACCAAAGTAGGGATTGAGAAGTGTTGTCATGTTTTTTCCTTAATATGCGCGCAGTGTCTGAAAAACTGAGGCCAGAAGACGAGCATCTTTGATGCCCGGCTGTGACTCCACACCTGAATTAAAATCGAGACCGGCACAGCCGACTTGCGCCGCCTGGACGCAGTTATCGGCCGCCAGCCCGCCCGCCAGTAACACATTATCCAGCGGTTGCCCCTGTAGCAGTGACCAGTCGAAGCGCTGCCCGCTGCCGCCTTGCCCATTGTCGAAAATGTATTTATCGACATGGTGATAATCGCGTGCGGGAAGGGCATTGCTAACGCTCAGCGCCTTCCAGATTTGCACATTGCGCGGCAACGCCTCGCGCAGCGCGTTGACATACGCCTGGTCTTCGCTGCCATGTAGCTGTACGGCAGAAAGCGACAGGACGGCGGCTTTCTGGCAAACATCGGCGATATCAGCGTTCTTGAAAACGCCGACATACTGCAATGGTGCGCCGCTTATCACTTCTCGCGCCTGCTCAACGCTCACCGCGCGTGGAGATGAGGGCACAAAAATCAACCCGCCATATATTGCGCCAGCGTCACAGGCCGCTTTAGCGTCCTGGGCGCGGGTCAGGCCGCAGACTTTATTCTCGCCAAACAGCACGCGACGGACGGCGGCGTTAAGATCGTCATGCGCCATTAACGCGGAGCCAATTAAAAAACCGTTGGCGAAGTGGCTCAGTTCGCGTACCTGACCATAGGTGTTAATCCCGGACTCGCTGATGACAGTCACGCCGTGGCCCAGTTTTGGCGCCAGCTGGCGGGTGCGATTCAAATCAATCGACAGATCGCGCAGATCGCGATTGTTGATACCTACCACTTTTGCGCCTAACGCTATCGCGCGCTCCCGTTCTTCGTCATTACTGACCTCCGTGAGCACGCCCATTTTCAGACTGTGCGCGACGGCGGAGAGTTGGCGATACTGTTCGTCATCCAGAACCGAGAGCATCAGTAAACAGGCATCGGCCTGATAGTAACGGGCAAGGTAGATCTGATAGGGATCGATAATAAAATCCTTACACAGAATCGGCTGCGGCGCGCTTTGGCTAACGACCGGCAGAAAATCGAAGCTCCCCTGAAAATATTTTTCGTCGGTGAGCACCGAGATCGCCGAGGCGTAATGTTGATAAATACTGGCAATACGCGCCGGATCGAAATCGTCGCGAATCACGCCTTTTGATGGCGATGCTTTCTTACACTCCAGAATAAAGGCGGTACGCGCGCCCTGGAGCGCATCATAAAAATGGCGTGTACTTGGCTGGATCTCATTTTGAAAGCTGGCCAGCGGCTGTTGCTGTTTGCGGGCTTCTACCCAAATCGCCTTGTCTGCGACGATTTTCGCTAAAACGGTTTGCATTATTTACCCTCTTGCCGCCAGTGCGGTGACTCTGTCATATGCGGTGCCGTTGCGCAGAACATCAAGCACGGTTTGCGCGTTGGCCTTGAGATCTTCCTGACCATGCAGACGCATCAGCATCGCCACGTTGGCGGCGACGGCGGCCTCATGCGCGGCATCGCCTTTACCTTGTAATAACCGCGTCAGAATGTCACGGTTTTCTTCCGGCGTGCCGCCAGCCAACTGATCCTGATGGTAAGGCGTCAGGCCAAAATCCTCCGCCGTAAGTTGATAGCTTTTAATTTCGCCGTCATGCAGCTCCGCGACAATCGTCGGCGCATGGAGCGAAACCTCATCCATGCCGCCGCTATGTACCACCGCCGCGCGCTGATAGCCCAGTACCCGTAAGGTTTCCGCAATCGGCAGCACCAGTTCCGGGCTATAGACGCCAATCAATGCCAGCGGCGGATGCGCCGGGTTGATCAGCGGGCCGAGTACGTTGAACAGGGTTCGCGTTTTTAACTGTTGGCGAACCGGCATCGCGTGACGGAATCCGGTGTGATATTTCGGCGCGAACAGGAAACAGACGCCCAGTTCATCTAACGCCTGACGTGATTTATCGGCGTTCATATCCAGATTAATACCGAACGCCGCCAGCAGATCGGATGACCCCGATTTGCTGGACACGCTACGGTTGCCGTGTTTCGCCACTTTCAGTCCACAGGCCGCTGCGACAAAGGCGCTGGCGGTAGAGATATTGATACTGTTACTGCCATCGCCGCCGGTACCAACGATATCCGCAAACAGGTAGTCCGGGCGCGGGAACGGGGCGGCATTTTCCAGCAACGCAGTGGCGGCGCCGGCAATTTCATTGGGATGCTCGCCGCGAATTTTCATGCTCACCAGCGCGGCGGCGAGCTGTTCAGGCTTAAGTTCGCCGCGGACGACCGCCGAAAACAACTGATGGCTCTCTTGTTGCGTCAGAGTTTGCGCCTGATAGAGTTTCTCCAGAATTGGCTGTAGGGTGTTGGTCGGTTCCAGCTTTTGCTGCGCCCAGGCTAATGTTTGCTCCAGTAGACGCGCACCCTGTGTCGTCAGGATGGACTCAGGATGAAATTGAAAACCGCAAACGCGATCCGCATCATGACGTACCGCCATCACCATGCCGTTGAAATGGGCGTTAATGGTTAGCCCGGCAGGAACATTACTGCCGACCAGCGAATGATAACGCGCGACCGGTAGCGGATTCGCCAGCCCGGCGAACATCGCCTGACCGTCATGTTCAATGCTGGAGGCTTTGCCATGCAGGATTTCTCCCGCCTGACCGACATAACCGCCGTAAGCTTCGACAATCGCCTGATGCCCCAGACAAATGCCGATGATCGGTAACTTGCCGCGTAGTCGGGTCAGCAGCTCCGGCATACAGCCTGCCTCGCTGGGAACGCCCGGACCGGGGGAGAGCATTAGCACCGGATTTTTCATTGTCGCCAGGCGATCGATAAGCGTCTGTGCCGGAATATGGTTACGGTAAATCACCACGTTATGACCGTTGGTCCGTAGCTGATCTGCCAGGTTCCAGGTAAACGAGTCGATGTTATCGAGCAGCAGAATATCAGCCATCAGAAGGTCTCCTGTGCATGATGCGCGGTGGCGATAGCACGCAATACGGCGCGCGCTTTATTACGGGTTTCATCGGCTTCAGACTGCGGAACAGAGTCCAGCACGATTCCGGCGCCCGCCTGTACGGTGGCGATACCGTTCTCCACCAGCGCGGAGCGGATAACAATACAGGTGTCCAGATCGCCGTGGGCGGTGAAGTAACCGACCGCGCCGCCATAGCTGCCGCGGCGCTGTCCTTCCGCATCGGCAATCAACTGCATGGCGCGTACTTTCGGCGCGCCGCTCAGGGTGCCCATGTTCATGCAGGCGCGATAGGCGTGCAGCGCGTCGAGATCGTGACGCAGTTCGCCCACCACCCGGGAAACCAGATGCATCACGTACGAATAGCGGTCAACTTTGGTCAGATCGGCAACGTAGCGACTGCCCGGCGTACAGATGCGCGCCAGGTCATTGCGCGCCAGATCGACCAGCATCAGATGTTCGGAAAGCTCTTTATGGTCGGTACGCATATCCAGCTCAATACGGCTGTCGAGATCTCTGTCCAGCGTACCATCGGCGCGGCGACCGCGTGGACGGGTACCCGCGATGGGATAAATCTCAATCTGACGGCTGGCGGCGTCATATTTCAGCGAGCTTTCCGGCGACGCGCCGAAAAGCGTGAAATCATTATCCTGCATAAAGAACATATACGGGCTGGGATTGCTCTTTTTCAGCACGTAGTAGGCAGCCAACGGCGACGGGCAGGGCTGTGAAAAGCGGCGCGACGGCACCACCTGAAATATCTCCCCCGCGCGGATGGCTTTTTGCAACTGGCGTACCACCGCGCCGAACGCGTCATCGCTCTGATTGCATTCGCAGCGCATGTCCGGCACCGGCGTGACCGGCAACGGCGGCGCAGGCTGGGTTAACTGTTGGCTAAGGTACGCCAGGCGGGCGTTCAGGCGCTGTTTTTCCCGGTCGCTGGCGGTGAACAGACTGGCCTGAATACGGGTGCTTTTTTTCTGATGGTCTATCACCATCAGCGTTTCCGCTAAATAAAAGCAGTAGTCCGGGCAGTTATTGCCAGCCTCAAGGTGTGGCAGCGCTTCAAAGCCAGCGACCAGGTCGTAGGCAAACAGACCGCCGAAAAACATAGCCTCCCGCTCGTGCGTCGGTATGTTCACCACTCCCTGTAACAGGCGGAACGCATCAAATACCGACAGAGAGCATAAACGGGCGTCTTCATCTAATAATGGGCTGACGGGCGGGAAGCGTAGAACGCGACCGGCAGGCAGGACTTCGTTCTCCACGCCAGCGGGCAGGGCGGTATCCAGTAGCGGCAATAACGAGGCGCCATTATCAGATAACGCCTGAATGGTGACAGTGTCACCTAAAGCGGTAATGCGCAGCGCGCTATCTACCAGCAGCAGGCTTTTTAAATCGTCTTTACTGTCGATATCCGCGGATTCCAGCAGCAGCGTTGCCGGGCGATCGCCGCAGACCTGATGAAAAAGCGCCGTTGGGTTTTCCCGGTAGGCGGCATCGCAGGTCAATAGTTCGAGCGTGGGTTTTGGTGTTTGCATGGTTATTCTCATTATTTTGTTCAAAAAAAAGCCCGCTTAACAGGCGGGCCGGGTATCGTTTGGCTGATTACAGCTGTTCATACACCGCCCGCTATCAGGAAGTGCGCCACCAACCGTGTAATGCAAATGTCGCTGCCATTTTAGATACCCTCTTCATGTGAACTTTCGTACTAGTTAACTAGTTCGATGGAATAATGTCAACACCTATTTCAGTATATTTGCCGGAACCGTTATGATGTACATGACATAACTTTATCTCTATGGGAGCCGCCTTGAGCGACACGAATTACGCAGTGATTTACGATCTGCACAGTCATACCACGGCGTCCGATGGACTGTTGACGCCAGAAACATTAGTACACCGTGCGGTAGAGATGCGAGTCGGCACGCTGGCGATTACCGATCATGACACCACAGCCGCGATCCCTGCGGCAAGAGAAGAAATTTCACGTTGCGGGCTGGCCCTGAATCTTATTCCCGGCGTGGAGATTTCAACGGTCTGGGAGAATCATGAGATTCACATTGTGGGTCTGAATATTGATATTGCGCACCCGGCAATGCGCGATTTTCTGGCGCAGCAGACACAGCGGCGTCAGGCGCGTGGTCGGCTCATTGCGGAGCGTCTGGAAAAAGCCCATATTCCCGGCGCGTGGGAAGGGGCATTGAGACTGGCCAATGGCGGCGCGGTGACGCGCGGCCACTTCGCCCGCTTTCTGGTGGAGTGCGGCAAAGCCGCGACCATGGCGGATGTTTTTAAAAAATATCTCGCGCGTGGGAAAACCGGTTACGTTCCGCCGCAGTGGTGTACAATAGAACAAGCTATTGATGTCATTCATCATTCTGGCGGTAAGGCGGTGTTGGCCCATCCGGGACGCTACGATCTTAGCGCTAAGTGGCTGAAAAGATTAGTGGCGCATTTTGCCGACCATCACGGCGACGCGATGGAAGTGGCGCAGTGCCAACAATCGCCCAATGAACGCACCCAACTGGCGACGCTTGCGCGTCAGCATCATTTATGGGCATCGCTTGGATCTGATTTCCATCAGCCCTGCCCGTGGATTGAGTTGGGGCGTAAACTCTGGCTGCCCGCTGGCGTTGAAGGCGTATGGCAGACATGGGAACAGCCGCAAATATCACAGTGAGGGAAGTATGAGCCAGTTTTTTTATATCCATCCGGATAACCCACAGCAACGGCTGATTAATCAGGCCGTCGACATTGTGCGTAAAGGCGGTGTTATTGTTTATCCAACCGATTCCGGCTATGCCCTTGGTTGTAAAATTGAAGACAAAGGCGCAATGGAGCGCATTTGCCGCATCCGTCATCTGCCGGACGGCCACAACTTCACGCTGATGTGCCGCGATTTGTCCGAGTTGTCGACCTACTCCTACGTCGACAACGTGGCATTTCGTCTGATGAAAAACAATACGCCGGGTAACTACACCTTTATCCTGAAGGGGACAAAAGAGGTGCCGCGCCGTCTGTTGCAGGAAAAGCGTAAAACTATCGGCCTGCGCGTACCGTCAAACCCGATTGCGCTGGCGTTATTGGATACGCTGGGCGAACCGATGCTCTCGACGTCGTTGATGCTGCCTGGCAGCGATTTTACCGAGTCGGACCCGGAGGAGATTAAAGATCGGCTGGAGAAGCAGGTGGATCTGATCATCCACGGCGGTTACCTCGGTCAACAGCCTACCACGGTAATCGATTTGACCAATGACTCCCCGGTGGTGCTGCGCGAAGGCGTCGGCGACGTTACACCTTTCTTATAAGGGCGTAAGCCTGTATACTACGCGGCCTTAAAATGGCGCGGCAACGCGCCGTTCATTCTCCTGTTCGACGCCTGTGAAGGCGACACCTGAAGGAAGCTCTATGAGCGAAAAGTTACAAAAAGTGCTGGCGCGCGCTGGCCACGGCTCTCGCCGTGAAATCGAATCCATTATTGAAGCGGGACGTGTCAGCGTTGACGGTAAAATCGCCACGCTTGGCGATCGTGTTGAAGTCACTCCCGGTTTGAAAATCCGTATCGACGGTCACCTGATTTCGGTGAAAGAGTCGGCGGAACAAATTTGCCGCGTTCTGGCCTATTACAAACCAGAAGGTGAACTGTGTACCCGCAATGACCCTGAAGGGCGGCCAACCGTTTTTGATCGCTTACCGAAACTGCGCGGCGCGCGGTGGATTGCGGTAGGACGTCTGGATGTCAACACCTGCGGGCTATTGTTGTTTACCACCGACGGTGAACTGGCGAACCGCCTGATGCACCCTAGTCGTGAAGTTGAACGTGAATATGCCGTGCGCGTGTTCGGTCAGGTGGATGAATCGAAACTGCGTGATTTAAGCCGTGGCGTACAGTTGGAAGATGGCCCGGCGGCATTTAAGACCATTAAATTCAGCGGCGGCGAAGGCATTAACCAGTGGTATAACGTGACGCTGACGGAAGGGCGCAACCGCGAAGTTCGCCGACTGTGGGAAGCGGTAGGCGTTCAGGTCAGCCGTCTGATCCGCGTTCGTTACGGCGATATCCCGCTGCCGAAAGGCCTGCCGCGCGGCGGCTGGACTGAGCTCGACCTCGCGCAAACGAACTATCTGCGTGGTCTGGTAGAGCTCCCGCCGGAAACCTCGTCGAAGGTTGCCGTCGAAAAAGACCGTCGTCGTATGAAAGCGAACCAGATCCGTCGGGCGGTAAAACGCCACAGCCAGATAGCTGGCGGACGCCGCTCCGGTGGGCGTAATAACAACGGGTAATCTCTACCGCGGTCTATAGGCCGAGAATCATCAGACAAGAGGGTTTGTGCCGGATGGCGGCGCAAACGCCTTAATCCGGCCTACGGTTAATAATCAATTCCCATCTGGGCTTTTACGCCCGCGTCGAAAGCATGTTTAACCGGACGCAGTTCGCTGACGGTATCCGCAAGATCAAGAATATCCCGGTGACAGCCGCGACCTGTAATAATCACCGTCTGGTGACCAGGGCGCGCGTTTAGCGCGCTTATGACCTCTTCCAGCGGCAAATAGTCATACGCCACCATATAGGTCAGCTCATCCAGTACCACCATATCAAGCAGCGGATCGGCCAGCATCCGTTTCCCATGCTGCCAAACGGCCATACATGCTGCAGTGTCTGCCTCGCGATTTTGCGTCTCCCAGGTAAATCCCGTTGCCATCACCTGAAATTCGACGCCATGCGGTTCCAGCAGATTACGCTCGCCGTTGGGCCAGGTGCCCTTAATAAATTGCACCACGCCTACGTTTTTACCGTGTCCTACGGCGCGGGCGGCAGTCCCGAAAGCCGCCGTGGTTTTGCCCTTACCATTGCCAGTAAACACGATAATAATACCGCGCTCTTCCTGTGCCTGGGCGACACGGGCGTCAACCCGATCTTTTACCTTCTGCTGGCGCTGCTGATAACGTTCATCACTCATTGGGCGATTCCTGGTTTACGGCCCGGTTGGGCGTCAAAGGTCATGCCGGTTTTACGGCGACTGTCGTCGCCCATAAGCCACAGGTAAAGCGGCATAATATCGGCAGGCGTTTTTAATTTCTGTGGATCTTCCGTTGGAAAGGCGCTGGCGCGCATACTGGTGCGCGTACCGCCCGGGTTAATGCAGTTAACACGCAGAGAACGGTTCTGATATTCGTCCGCCAGCACCTGCATCATTCCTTCAGTAGCAAACTTCGAGGTGGCATAGGCGCCCCAGTTGGCGCGTCCCTGACGGCCAACGCTTGATGACGTAAAGACCAGCGAGCCGGCATCGGACTTCAATAATAACGGTAACAGCGCCTGGGTGAGCATAAAGGTGGCGTTAACGTTTACCTGCATGACATCCTGCCAGATCTGCGGATCTTGTTCGCTCATTGGGCCGATTTCCCCCAGTAACCCGGCATTGTGCAGGACGCCATCCAGGCGGGGATAGTGCGCGGCGATGCGGTCGGCCACTTGCCGGCACTCTTCAGCGGTGCAGGTCAGCAGATCGAGCGTAAACCACTGTGGTTGAACATGTTGCTCGTCAGCAATGTGCTGCGCGACCCGACGCAGTTTCTCTTCGTTGCGTCCCAGCAGAATCACCGTTGCGCCGTAACGCGCATACGTGAGCGCGGCTTCCCGCCCAATGCCATCGCTGGCGCCAGTGACCAGAATAATGCGGTTTTGCAATAGATCTTGTTTCGGTTGGTAATGCATGGCTACTCCTCAACGGTGTGGTGCACCGTCCTGCCAGGTTGTCTTATCTTCGCGTTAACTTTTCGGGTTTATGCCTGAAAGCGCCTTTTTTTTCAATCAGACAGGGGCGATAACGCCGTAAAATGAACGTCTTGTCATACTTTTTCTTCCTCAACAGGCATACGGATGAAGAGAGACTGACTTCGATGCCTGTTGTACACTGAGCGCAAGTCGCGTTATTTAATCAAGGTGGGAGTCGTGGAATTGTTGTCTGAATATGGCTTATTTTTGGCAAAAATCGTCACCGTTGTGGTGGCCATTGCCGTCATTGTGCTGCTGATCGTGAATGCTACGCAACGCAAACGTCAGCGCGGCGAGCTGCGCGTGACCAATTTGAGCGAGCAGTATCAGGAGATGAAGGATGACCTTGCTGCGGCGTTGATGGATGGCCATCAGCAAAAACTGTGGCATAAAGCGCAGAAAAAAAAGCATAAGCAGGAGGCTAAAGCCGCCAAAGCAAAAGCGAAGCTGGGGGACATTGCGACATCGGACAAACCGCGTGTATGGGTGATAGATTTCAAAGGCAGTATGGATGCTCACGAAGTTAATGCGTTACGCGAAGAGGTCACGGCGGTGCTGGCAGTGGCGAAACCCGGCGATCGGGCGGTTGTGCGTCTGGAAAGCCCCGGTGGCGTTGTGCATGGCTATGGCCTGGCGGCATCGCAATTGCAGCGCCTGCGCGATAAAAATATTCCGCTGACCGTGACGGTGGATAAAGTCGCGGCAAGCGGAGGCTACATGATGGCCTGCGTGGCGGAAAAAATTATCGCGGCGCCGTTCGCTATTGTGGGGTCAATTGGTGTTGTCGCGCAAATCCCGAACTTTAACCGCTTTCTCAAAAGTAAAGACATTGATATTGAACTGCATACCGCAGGGCAGTACAAACGTACCCTGACCTTGTTAGGCGAGAATACGGAAGAAGGGCGGCAGAAGTTTCGTGAAGATCTCAACGAAACGCACCATCTGTTCAAAGAGTTTGTGCAGCGGATGCGTCCGGCTCTGGACATTGAACAGGTCGCCACGGGCGAACACTGGTACGGTCAGCAGGCGCTGGAGAAAGGACTGGTTGATGAGATTAACACCAGCGATGAGGTTATCCTCGGCCTGATGGAAGGGCGTGAGGTGCTGAATGTGCGCTATATGCAGCGTAAAAAACTGATCGATCGTGTTACCGGCAGCGCGGCGGAAAGCGCGGATCGGCTGCTGCTGCGCTGGTGGCAGCGTGGACAAAAACCGTTGATGTAAACCGCTATTGCCGGATGGCATTCAGCGCCATCCGGCATGGATTAATCCACCAGGTGATACTTCTCAGACAGCACATGCGCCAGGTGTTTAAACATGTTAAACACCGCGGTGCTTTTAGGGGTCGGTAACCCTTGCTCGTCTAAAAAGTAATCGCCGCTGAAAACCAGCACGCCATTTCTCTGCGTTACGCCGGTGGCGACAATACCTGCCATCGTGTCTTCATGTTCCCGAATAATTTTGTTGGCTTCAAGCAACAGTGTTTCGCGATCGATAGGTTGCGTCTCTTTATGCATTTTTTACTCCTTAAACAAGGAGATTAGTCTACGCTGAGCACTTCTGATGGGCAAATATTCTCACAGCAAATTGATGGATTTGTCATGTTGCGTTCACTGGCAAGATTTGTTTTTGCATGCTAATAAAGTTGCGTATCGAATTTTATCAGGTACAGTGTGACGCTTTCGTCAATCTGGCAACAGAATTGCTTGACATTCGACCAAAATTCCGTCGTGCTATAGCGCGTGTGTGCAAAAAAGCCTGTTAACTCAGTCACCTGAGGGTTACATTTCGTACACAAAGCCAGTACAAGGGGTTGATATCCGCAGACGCAGAGACCATATATCGTTGTCTCGTCGCCAGTGGAAGGTGAATCAACGTGCGACGCATTCCTGGAAGAATCAACTTAGGTAAAGGTGAATATGGGTAAAGCTCTTGTCATCGTTGAGTCCCCGGCAAAAGCCAAAACGATCAACAAGTATCTGGGTAATGACTACGTGGTGAAATCCAGCGTGGGTCATATCCGTGATTTGCCGACCAGTGGCTCAGCAGCTAAAAAGAGCGCCGACTCTACCTCCACCAAAACGGCTAAAAAGCCCAAAAAGGATGAACGTGGCGCTCTCGTCAACCGTATGGGGGTTGACCCGTGGCACAACTGGGATGCGCACTATGAAGTGCTGCCCGGTAAAGAGAAGGTCGTCTCTGAACTGAAACAGTTGGCGGAAAAAGCCGACCACATCTATCTCGCAACCGACCTTGACCGCGAAGGGGAAGCCATTGCATGGCACCTGCGGGAAGTGATCGGCGGCGATGACGCGCGCTACAGTCGCGTAGTCTTTAACGAAATAACCAAAAATGCCATTCGCCAGGCGTTTGAACAGCCGGGCGAGCTGAACATTAACAGGGTCAACGCCCAGCAAGCGCGCCGCTTTATGGATCGCGTGGTAGGCTATATGGTCTCGCCGCTGCTGTGGAAAAAGATCGCCCGTGGTTTGTCGGCAGGTCGCGTTCAGTCTGTCGCGGTCCGTCTGGTCGTTGAACGCGAGCGCGAGATTAAAGCGTTTGTTCCGGAAGAGTTCTGGGAAATTGACGCCAATACGACGACGCCGTCTGGCGAGGCGCTACCGCTACAGGTCACGCATCAGAACGACAAGCCATTCCGGCCGGTAAATCGCGAGCAGACGCTTGCCGCCGTCAGCTTGCTGGAAAAAGCGCGCTATAGCGTACTGGAGCGTGAAGACAAACCGACCAGCAGCAAACCTGGCGCGCCGTTTATCACCTCCACGCTACAACAGGCGGCCAGCACCCGGCTGGGCTTTGGCGTGAAGAAAACCATGATGATGGCGCAGCGTCTGTATGAGGCGGGCTACATCACCTATATGCGTACCGACTCCACCAACCTGAGTCAGGATGCGGTCAACATGGTGCGCGGCTATATTGGCGATAATTTCGGCAAGAAATACCTGCCGGATAACCCGAACCAGTACGCCAGCAAAGAAAACTCTCAGGAAGCGCACGAAGCGATCCGTCCTTCCGACGTTGCTGTCATGGCGGAGTCGCTGAAAGACATGGAGGCTGACGCGCAGAAGTTGTATCAACTAATTTGGCGTCAGTTTGTCGCCTGTCAGATGACGCCAGCACAATATGACTCTACTACGCTTACCGTTGGCGCAGGCGAGTTCCGCCTGAAAGCGCGTGGGCGTATTTTGCGCTTTGACGGCTGGACAAAAGTGATGCCGGCGCTGCGTAAAGGCGATGAAGATCGCACATTGCCTGCCGTGAATAAGGGCGATGCGCTGACGCTACTTGAATTGACGCCTGCTCAGCACTTTACTAAACCGCCAGCCCGTTTTAGCGAGGCTTCTCTGGTTAAAGAGCTTGAGAAGCGCGGTATTGGTCGTCCGTCTACCTATGCGTCGATTATCTCGACCATTCAGGATCGCGGCTATGTTCGCGTTGAAAACCGTCGTTTCTATGCGGAAAAAATGGGTGAAATCGTCACCGATCGGCTGGAAGAAAACTTCCGCGAATTGATGAACTACGATTTTACCGCGCAGATGGAAGATAGTCTGGATCAGGTTGCAAATCACCAGGCCGAGTGGAAAGCGGTACTGGATAACTTCTTCAGCGATTTTACTCAGCAGCTCGATAAAGCCGAGAAAGATCCGGAAGAAGGGGGGATGCGTCCTAACCAGATGGTGCTGACCAGCATCGACTGTCCAACCTGTGGCCGTAAAATGGGAATTCGTACTGCCAGTACGGGCGTTTTCCTTGGTTGTTCAGGTTATGCGCTTTCGCCGAAAGAACGTTGTAAAACAACCATTAACCTGGTGCCGGAAAATGAAGTTCTGAACGTGCTGGAAGGCGACGACGCCGAAATCAACGCCCTGCGCGCCAAGCGTCGCTGTCAGAAGTGCGGTACGGCGATGGACAGCTATCTGATCGATCCGAAGCGTAAATTGCATGTGTGTGGTAATAACCCGACCTGTGACGGCTACGAGATTGAAGAGGGCGAGTTCCGCATCAAAGGGTATGACGGCCCGATCGTTGAGTGTGAGAAATGTGGTTCCGAAATGCACCTGAAAATGGGACGTTTTGGTAAGTACATGGCCTGTACTAACGACGAATGTAAAAATACCCGTAAGATCTTGCGTAACGGCGAAGTTGCGCCGCCGAAGGAAGATCCTGTTCCATTGCCGGAACTGCCGTGTGAAAAATCGGACGCGTACTTTGTGCTGCGCGACGGCGCCGCAGGGATATTCCTGGCGGCCAATACGTTCCCGAAATCACGCGAAACGCGCGCGCCATTAGTCGAGGAGCTTTACCGGTTCCGCGATCGCCTGCCGGAAAAACTGCGGTATCTGGCGGATGCGCCGCAGCAGGATCCGGAAGGTAATAAAACCGTTGTTCGCTTTAGCCGCAAAACAAAACAGCAGTACGTTGCGGCGGAAAAAGACGGGAAGGCGACGGGATGGTCAGCGTTCTTCGTCGACGGCAAGTGGGTTGAAGGCAAGAAATAACCCCTGCCTGTCGCCACTGTAGTCAAGCGGGCCGCGTAAGCGGCCCTTTTTTATATCCCCTTCATATTTTAAGTGGCTTATGTATTGGCTACGGATTACTCGGCCCATCCATGGGCCTCGCCCTGACGGGCCGTCGCACGCGACGTTCGAATCTGCTCCCGGCAGATTTGTCGCTCACCCCAGTCACCCGGTTATCTATGCTACTGGGAACTCACTCGCTTGTTGCCTTTAATCACTCGAATTATTTTGGGTATAGCGGGCTTATTATTTTATCGCGCTGGCTATACAGTTCAGATATAAGTGATATAGTGGTTATAGTTAACACCTTTTTTATTATTAAATCGTATTAGCAGCCCGATTAAGTCTGCAGATAAACGATGGCCTGATGGCGCTAATCTGGATGATGTATTATGAAATTGCAGCAGCTTCGTTACATTGTTGAAGTGGTTAATCATAACCTTAACGTCTCCTCTACCGCTGAGGGGTTGTATACTTCCCAGCCGGGGATCAGCAAGCAGGTTAGGATGCTGGAAGATGAGCTTGGCATCCAGATTTTCGCCCGCAGCGGTAAGCATCTGACTCAGGTGACGCCCGCAGGTCAGGAGATTATTCGTATTGCGCGTGAGGTGCTTTCCAAAGTCGATGCCATTAAGTCGGTCGCCGGCGAGCATACCTGGCCGGATAAAGGCTCGCTCTATATTGCCACTACCCATACTCAGGCGCGTTACGCATTGCCAGGCGTGATTAAAGGCTTCATCGAGCGTTACCCGCGCGTTTCGCTGCATATGCACCAGGGGTCGCCAACGCAGATTGCGGAAGCGGTATCGAAAGGGAACGCCGATTTCGCGATTGCCACGGAAGCGCTGCATTTATATGACGATCTGGTGATGTTGCCATGCTATCACTGGAACCGTTCGATAGTGGTGACGCCGGATCATCCATTGGCGGCAACGTCTTCCGTAACGATTGAAGCGCTGGCGCAGTATCCGCTGGTGACGTATACCTTCGGCTTTACCGGGCGTTCCGAACTGGATACCGCTTTTAATCGCGCAGGATTAACGCCGCGGATCGTCTTTACTGCAACCGATGCGGATGTGATTAAAACGTATGTCAGGTTGGGACTGGGCGTTGGCGTCATTGCCAGCATGGCGGTCGATCCGCTTGCCGATCCTGATTTAGTGCGGATTGACGCGCACGATATTTTTAGCCACAGCACCACAAAAATTGGTTTTCGCCGTAGTACTTTTTTACGCAGCTATATGTATGATTTTATCCAGCGTTTTGCGCCACATTTGACGCGTGATGTGGTGGATACGGCGGTGGCGTTGCGTTCTAATGAAGAAATTGAAGCGATGTTTCAGGATATAAAGCTGCCTGAAAAGTAATAGCATCGTCGGTTTGTGTCGTAGTGGCATGGCAGACAAAGCCGCCTTTTGCAATATCCCTCGAAGTATTACGGGTAATGATCAGCAAAATAGTGTTGAATTACCCGTCCCGCCAGTTTCTTTTTCCAAATAGTTATCTTGAGTCAAAAGATTGATTTATTCACTGGCAACGATTCGTAAATTGACTGGATTTTTGACTAAAGTTTATTTAGGATTTGTCTCATCTGGTGATTAATTGTACCGATTGTTTGGTGCTGAAATGATAAGTGATACCGATAGCATGAGGTTAGTAATGCCTTCTGAAAACCAGGAACCGCGCCGCGACCCTGAGCTCAAACGTAAAGCATGGCTGGCGGTTTTTGTGGGTTCTGCGCTGTTCTGGGTAGTGGTAGCGCTTGTTATCTGGCATTGGTGGGGCTAAGTGAGCATTACGTCGGAACGCGAGCGCGTGGTCGCGCCCCCGATTCAATCTTGTGACGATGATAACACCCCGAATACGACCGTTTTTCGGTCTGTTCCGCAACACTGGACGCTCACACCGCAGCAGCGGGCATTTATTGATGCTTTTGCTGATGAGGTGTCACAAAAATAATATCCGTCTTTTTATTGGCGTTATTGTTTTATTAACGCTGTCTTATTACACCGCAGCAACCGTGTGCTGAGTGCCTCTCAGTATTGATTAAACACAGTTGGTGTCGCCTATGTTAACGTCAAATATAAAGTATTGGTCATGGACTGGCGCGTTTATATTATCGCTACTGTTCTGGGCCGAGTTAATCTGGATTGCCGTCTAATCTCGTCAAAGCCCGATAATGCGCTATTTATCGGGCTTTTTCATCTTCGCTCCTCGCCTGTTAGGTTTCTCCTCTTTTAGCAATTTGGGTTGTTATCAAAACGTTACATTTTGTTTGTGTTATCTTTAATACAACCCTGTGGAGAATCAGGGTAACGCAACCCTGTCATTTAAGGAGGAGCTATGTCGTCAACCCTACGAGAAGCCAGTAAGGATACATTGCAGGCCAAAGATAAAACGTATCATTACTACAGTCTGCCGCTGGCTGCCAAATCCCTGGGCGATATCGCCCGTTTGCCCAAATCACTTAAAGTGTTACTGGAAAACCTGTTGCGCTGGCAGGACGGCGAATCTGTGACTGATGAAGATATTCAGGCGCTGGCCGGTTGGCTTAAAAATGCCCATGCCGATCGTGAAATTGCCTGGCGGCCCGCCCGTGTCCTGATGCAGGACTTTACCGGCGTGCCTGCCGTTGTCGACCTGGCGGCGATGCGTGAAGCCGTTAAACGCCTTGGCGGCGATACGTCGAAAGTGAACCCGTTATCGCCGGTTGATCTGGTTATTGACCACTCTGTGACGGTCGATCATTTCGGCGATGACGATGCGTTTGAAGAAAACGTGCGGCTGGAAATGGAACGTAACCATGAGCGTTATATGTTTCTGAAATGGGGAAAGCAGGCATTCAGCCGTTTCAGCGTGGTGCCGCCCGGAACCGGCATTTGCCATCAGGTTAACCTGGAATACCTGGGTAAAGCCGTCTGGAGCGAATTACAGGACGGGGAGTGGATTGCTTACCCGGACTCGCTGGTGGGGACTGACTCCCATACGACCATGATTAATGGTCTGGGCGTATTGGGGTGGGGTGTGGGTGGTATCGAAGCGGAAGCGGCAATGCTTGGTCAGCCCGTGTCGATGCTTATCCCGGATGTCGTCGGCTTTAAGTTAACCGGTAAACTTCGGGAGGGAATCACCGCTACTGACCTGGTGCTCACCGTCACGCAAATGCTGCGTAAGCATGGCGTCGTGGGTAAATTTGTTGAATTTTATGGTGATGGTCTGGATTCGCTGCCGTTGGCGGATCGCGCGACCATCGCTAATATGTCGCCGGAATATGGCGCAACCTGTGGTTTCTTCCCCATTGACGCCATCACCCTGGAATATATGCGATTAAGCGGACGTAGCGACGATCTGGTCGAGCTGGTTGAAGCCTACGCGAAGGCGCAGGGAATGTGGCGCAATCCCGGAGACGAACCGGTATTTACCAGTACGCTGGAACTGGATATGGGCGATGTCGAGGCCAGTCTGGCCGGGCCGAAACGCCCGCAGGATCGCGTGGCGTTAGGCGATGTGCCGAAAGCCTTTGCCGCCAGCGCCGAGCTGGAGCTGAATACCGCGCAAAAAGATCGCCAGCCGATTGACTATACGATGAACGGACAGCCATATCAGCTTCCGGATGGCGCTGTCGTCATTGCCGCCATCACCTCCTGCACGAATACCTCGAATCCCAGCGTGCTGATGGCGGCGGGATTACTGGCGAAAAAAGCAGTAACGCTGGGGTTGAAGCGTCAACCGTGGGTCAAGGCTTCTCTGGCGCCGGGGTCAAAAGTGGTATCTGACTATCTGGCGCAGGCCAAACTTACGCCTTATCTGGATGAGCTCGGTTTTAACCTGGTCGGTTATGGCTGTACGACCTGTATCGGGAACTCCGGTCCGTTGCCTGAGCCTATTGAGACCGCGATTAAAAAAGGCGATCTGACGGTAGGGGCCGTGCTTTCCGGTAACCGAAATTTTGAAGGGCGTATCCATCCGTTGGTGAAAACGAACTGGCTGGCGTCGCCGCCGCTGGTGGTCGCGTATGCGCTGGCCGGAAACATGAATATTAACCTCGCGACAGACCCGCTGGGGTATGATCGTAAAGGCGATCCGGTATACCTGAAGGATATCTGGCCTTCAGCGCAGGAAATTGCCCGCGCCGTTGAACTGGTATCATCGGATATGTTCCGTAAAGAGTATGCGGAAGTGTTTGAGGGCACGGAAGAATGGAAATCGATTCAGGTTGAATCTTCCGATACCTACGGCTGGCAGTCGGATTCAACCTATATTCGCCTGTCGCCTTTCTTTGATGAAATGCAGGCCCAGCCTGCGCCAGTCAAAGATATCCACGGCGCGCGTATCCTGGCGATGCTGGGGGATTCGGTAACGACCGACCATATTTCTCCGGCCGGCAGTATCAAGCCGGACAGTCCCGCCGGACGCTATCTGCAAAACCACGGCGTTGAGCGGAAGGATTTTAACTCTTATGGATCACGGCGCGGCAACCATGAAGTGATGATGCGCGGTACGTTCGCCAATATTCGTATTCGCAACGAAATGCTGCCCGGCGTCGAAGGTGGGATGACGCGGCATTTGCCGGGCACGGAAGCGATGTCGATTTATGATGCCGCGATGCTCTACCAGCAGGAAAAAACGCCGCTGGCGGTAATTGCCGGGAAAGAGTATGGGTCGGGATCGAGCCGTGACTGGGCGGCAAAAGGTCCGCGGCTGTTAGGTATTCGCGTGGTGATCGCCGAGTCGTTCGAACGTATCCACCGCTCAAACCTGATTGGGATGGGGATCCTGCCGCTGGAGTTTCCACAGGGCGTAACGCGTAAAACGCTGGGACTGACCGGGGAAGAGGTGATTGATATCGCGGATCTGCAAAACCTGCGCCCTGGCGCGACCATTCCGGTGACGTTAACGAGATCGGACGGCAGCAAAGAAACGGTGCCTTGCCGCTGTCGCATTGATACCGCCACCGAGCTGACTTACTACCAGAATGACGGCATATTGCACTATGTCATTAGAAATATGCTGAACTAAAGCCGTTTATCGGGCCTGCCGTAAACAGGCAGGCCCGCGCTTTAATACCGGTGGCTTACTTGCTTAGTAGGTGGCCCATTTTGGCCGCTTTAGTATCGAGATAATGCTCATTATTTGGATTACGACCCACAATGAGCGGAACGCGTTCGACGATATTAATTCCCGCCTCGGTCAGTATTTCGACTTTCTTCGGATTATTGGTCAGCAGGCGAACTTCATCCACGCCCAGTAATTTGAACATATCCGCGCACAGGGTGAAATCACGCTCATCGGCGGCAAAGCCGAGCTGATGATTGGCCTCCACCGTGTCATAGCCTTGATCCTGTAACGCATAAGCGCGAATTTTATTAAGCAGGCCGATATTGCGGCCTTCCTGACGGTGGTAAATCAGAATACCGCGTCCTTCTTCCGCAATATGCGTCAGCGCGGCTTCCAGTTGAAAACCACAATCACAGCGCAGACTAAAAAGCGCGTCCCCGGTAAGACATTCGGAATGAACGCGAGCCAAGACCGGCGTTTTACCTGAAATATCGCCAAAAACCAGCGCGGCATGGTCGTGTCCGGTTGCCAGTTCTTCAAATCCCACCATCAGAAAGTCACCCAATGGGGTTGGCAGTTTGGCTTCTGCCACACGTTTAAGCTGCATGTATTTCTCCAGATTATGCTGACGCCTGCGGTGTCGTCGCCTGTTGGCTTGTATCCCGCTATTTTGCCATAAGGCGGCGGACATCACCTAATCACTACCACGTAATTGCTCAGGAATGGCACAAATTTGTCAATTTTCCAGTCCGGCGAGAATTTTCAGTTATGATTGTGATACTTACTTATAAAAGGAGCATCCATGCTTTCAATTGCGAGGCGCACCGCGGCAGGCGCCGCCCTGTTGCTTATCATGCCGCTTGCCGTATGGGTATCAGGCTGGCAGTGGCAGCCAGGACATCAGGTCTGGTGGCTAAAAACGCTATTCTGGATAACGGAAACCGTGACCAAACCCTGGGGCGTTATCACGCATGTGATTCTTTGTGGATGGTTCTTATGGTGCCTGCGATTTCGCCTGCGCGCCGCCATTATGCTGTTTGCGATTCTCGGTGGGGCGATTATCGTCGGGCAGGGCGTGAAGTCATGGGTAAAGGAGCGCGTACAGGAGCCGCGGCCATTTGTGGTCTGGCTTGAAAAAACGCACCATATTCCCGTCGATGAGTTCTACACTTTAAAGCGTACAGAACGCGGACATTTAGTGAAAGAGCAGTTGGCCGGGCAACAGAACATCCCCGTTTTCCTGCGTCAGCACTGGCAAAAAGAGACGGGCTTTGCGTTTCCCTCCGGACACACCATGTTTGCAGCGAGCTGGGCGCTTTTGGCCGTGGGTCTGTTATGGCCGCGCAGACGGACTTTCACCATCGCGTTTTTGTTAGTCTGGGCGACCGGCGTAATGGGCAGCCGTTTGCTTCTGGGAATGCACTGGCCGCGAGATTTAGTGGTCGCCACGCTTATCTCCTGGCTATTAGTTACCCTGGCGACCTGGCTGGCGCAGCGAATTTGCGGGCCGCTTATGCCGCCTCGTGAAGAAGCGCAAGAAATTGCTGAACGCGAGCAGGAAAGCTGACAACGGTTGATTTTCTGACTATTGCCCTTAAATCATCTGATGGCGGGCGCATTTCCATTTCGCGCGAGGCGGGAAAATGGTAATTTAGAAGGCTGGATGCGGTAAGTTGGACACGATTTATTCGCGCAAACCACATAACGGGAAGTAATGTGAAATATTTACTCATTTTCTTACTGGTATTGGCGATTTTTGTTATTTCGGTGACGCTGGGCGCGCAGAATGATCAACAGGTGACGTTTAACTACCTGCTGGCGCAAGGGGAGTATCGTATCTCCACGTTGCTTGCTGTGTTGTTCGCCGTCGGTTTTGCGATTGGCTGGCTGATTTGCGGCCTGTTCTGGCTGCGGGTCCGCGTTTCCCTTGCCCGTGCTGAACGTAAAATTAAACGACTGGAAAACAAGCTTTCGCCAGCAACCGACGTTGCGGTCCCTGCCGATTCGTCGGTTGTAAAGGAATAATCATTTATGTTGGAGTTGTTATTTCTGCTGTTGCCTGTAGCCGCTGCCTATGGGTGGTATATGGGTCGCAGAAGTGCGCAACAAACAAAACAGGATGAAGCTAACCGCCTGTCGCGCGATTATGTCGCAGGGGTTAACTTCCTGCTGAGTAACCAACAAGATAAAGCGGTGGATCTGTTCCTCGATATGCTTAAAGAGGATACGGGCACCGTTGAGGCTCATCTCACTCTCGGTAATCTGTTTCGCTCTCGCGGCGAAGTCGATCGCGCCATTCGTATTCATCAAACGCTCATGGAAAGCGCTTCATTGACCTATGAACAGCGTTTACTGGCTGTTCAGCAACTGGGGCGCGACTATATGGCCGCCGGTTTATATGACCGCGCGGAAGATATGTTTAACCAACTTACCGACGAAACGGAATTTCGCGTAGGCGCGTTACAGCAGCTCTTGCAAATCTATCAGCTAACCAGCGACTGGCAAAAGGCGATCGAAGTCGCAGAACGGCTGGTGAAACTGGGCAAAGATAAACAGCGTATCGAAATCGCCCATTTTTACTGTGAGTTAGCGTTACAGCAGATGGGCAACGACGACATGGATCGCGCGATGGCGTTGCTGAAAAAAGGTGCCGCCGCAGATAAAAATAGCGCCCGGGTGTCTATCATGATGGGGCGCGTTTATATGGCGAGAGGGGATTACGCCAAAGCGGTCGAAAGCCTGCAACGTGTGATCGTTCAGGATAAAGAGCTGGTCAGCGAAACGCTGGAGATGCTGCAAACCTGTTATCAACAGCTCGGTAAAAATGCCGAGTGGGCGGAGTTTTTACGTCGCGCCGTTGAGGAGAATACCGGTGCTGGCGCTGAGTTAATGCTTGCCGATATTCTGGAAGCGCGTGAAGGTAGTGACGCAGCTCAAGTCTATATCACGCGTCAGCTACAGCGACATCCTACCATGCGGGTGTTCCATAAGCTGATGGATTACCATCTCAATGAGGCGGAAGAAGGGCGAGCGAAAGAAAGCCTGATGGTACTGCGTGATATGGTTGGCGAGCAGGTGCGCAGTAAACCGCGGTATCGTTGTCAGAAATGCGGTTTTACCGCCTATACCTTGTACTGGCACTGTCCGTCCTGCCGGGCATGGTCGACCATTAAACCTATTCGCGGACTTGATGGGCAGTAGTATATAAAAAAAGCCTCACTTTAGTTACAACATACTTAATGACGTAAAGCTAGAAACGACGCTGGCATCGGCAGGCAGGGCTTATCAGGTTGTCAATCGAACCTGTTAATTTCCCTGCGCCGCAGGTAGAATGCACGCCGTTTATCCAATTTGCGCCACTTCCGGTGCCCATCATCAAGAAGGTCTGGTCATGACGTTTACTGCTTCATCTTCTTCCTGCGCTATTACTGAATCGCCTGTCGTTGTGGCGTTGGATTACCATGAACGCGATAAAGCCCTGGCGTTTGTCGATAAAATCGATCCTCGCGATTGTCGCTTAAAAGTGGGCAAAGAGATGTTTACGCTGTTTGGTCCACAGCTCGTTCGGGATCTCCAGCAACGTGGGTTTGATGTCTTTCTTGATCTAAAATTTCATGATATTCCCAACACCACGGCCCGGGCGGTCGCCGCAGCGGCAGACCTGGGCGTCTGGATGGTAAACGTTCATGCGTCTGGCGGGGCGAGAATGATGGCCGCAGCGCGCGACGCGCTGGCGCCATTCGGTAAGGATGCGCCGTTACTCATTGCCGTGACCGTGTTGACCAGTATGGAAACCAGCGATCTGCGCGATCTGGGCGTGACGTTGTCACCGGCGGAACATGCGGAGCGGCTGGCGCGCCTGACGCAGCAATGCGGGCTGGATGGCGTGGTCTGTTCCGCTCAGGAAGCGGTCAGATTTAAACAGGCCTTTGGCGCTGCATTTAAGCTGGTGACGCCGGGCATTCGGCCCGCAGGCAGCGAGGCAGGCGACCAGCGACGCATTATGACGCCCGAACAGGCATTATCCGCCGGCGTCGACTATATGGTGATTGGCCGCCCGGTTACGCAATCGGTAGATCCGGCGCAAACGCTGAAGGATATTAACGCGTCACTAAAACGGGAGGCATAATGAGCGATTCCAATAGCCGTCTGGTTTATTCAACACAGACAGGGCGCATTGAAGAACCTAAAACGGCACCAGTTCGTCCCAAAGGGGATGGTATCGTTCGCATTCAGCGTCAAACCAGTGGCCGTAAGGGTAAAGGCGTATGTTTGATTACCGGTATCGAGATGAATGATGCGGAATTAACCAAACTGGCGGCTGAACTGAAGAAAAAATGCGGCTGTGGCGGGGCAGTAAAAGAAGGGATTATTGAAATTCAGGGTGATAAACGCGACTTGATAAAATCATTGCTGGAAGCTAAAGGAATGAAAGTAAAATTAGCTGGCGGCTAATGAAAACGCCACGGTTGTAAATTACCGTGGCGTAAAAGTCAACTTTGTCTATTTTTGTAATCCAGACCTGAAAAGAATAAACATATTATTTTGAGCCGTTCAATATTTAAACGTCTGGATTATTTTCCAACCTGGTGACCAATCACGCCGCCGACCGCCGCGCCGCCCAGGGTGCCTAATGTACTGCCGTCCGTTAACACTGCGCCGCCTAACGCCCCCGCACCTGCGCCAATAGCCGTGTTGCGATCGCGCTTGGACCAGTTTGAGCAGGCGCTCAGAGACATTGCTACGGTGATTGCCAGCACAGCAGCGGCCATTTTTTTGCTCGTCATAAACATAATACTCTCTCCTGAATTAACGATTCACGGAATTAAGCTCACTATAACTATAGTTAAAATAAAACCTGTTAAGAGATTTTCCGTAAAACCTGATTGCGCAGGGGTATATCACGCAGGTGATAGTCACTTCCTGTTATTTCGCTAATATTAATTTTACGACGTTACGCTCGTTACAACAGGTAAATAGTCTTAATTGGGATGTCAGAAAAGTCTTAGAGAGAGGATGATTTGCCATAGGGCAAACCATCGGGAAATATTTTAAACGGATGAGCCAATAACATTGACTAGCAGCCCCGCATGTTCTAACTGCATTTGATCGCTGGCGGAAATTTTGGAATCCGTAATGACACGATGGAAGCGAGAGAGCGGGCCCAGGGGATAGGGATGCACACAGCCAAATTTGGAGCTGTCGGTGAGGACAATCGCTTCTGAGCCTTTTTCCAGAACAGCGTTAACCACATCCGATCGCATCATATCGCGTCCGGTAAAGCCGGTATCAGCCTGCCAGCCATCAATACCGATAAATGCTTTGCTGAAATGCACTTGATGGATAAACTGTCGCGTCAACGGCCCTACCATGCTTTCACTTTTTTTCTGATAGATTCCACCGAGGAGAATGACTTCGCAAGGGGTCTCTTTGAGCAGGTGCGCGATATAACTGCTCACGGTGATGATCGTGACATCTTTTTGTTCCGCCAGCGTCCGGGCCAATAGCGCATTGCTACTGCCATTTTCAATAAAAATGGATTCCCCTGGACTGACCAGCGAGGCGGCGAACTCCGCCAGTCGGCGTTTTAGCGTGTAGTTCGTCATCATGCGAGTCTCTACGTCATCGCTCTCAAGCGAAACGGCGAAACCATGCGCACGGCGTAAATAGCTCTGTTTTTCCAGGGTATTCAGATCCTGACGAATCGTGACTTCAGATACGCCGGTAATTTTCGCCAGTTCAGCAACGCTCATCTGGCCTTTATCAACCACCATTTGCAAAATTGATTGTTGTCGGGAGTTCATAGTATTAATTTTATACGTTAAGAGGAGTCAACAGACAGTCAGAGAGCCGGGAAGGGCTAACGGCCATCCCGGACAAATAATCGCTATCAGATTTCCCAGGGCGACCCGGGAGCCTGGGATGGCGAGATACCGTCTTTAACCTGATCTAACAGCTCTGCTCTCAATATTTCAAGGTTATTGATGGCCGAGTGGTAATCGCCAGCAACAAGGATATCCAGCACGGTATCAATGCGTGCGGCAATTCGTTGTGCTTCGATATCAGACATGTTTGTCATCCTTAATGTCAGAAAAGGTTTCAATTCATGATGCAGAAATTAATCTGAAAAGAGAAGGGAAAAATAGGGCTATACCTGTCTGCACAGGCTGTTCTCCCTATTATCGCCGCCATTAACGCATTTTTCTCGTCTGATAACGTTTGTACCAGCGTTCAAAAGAAACGGCGGGCATAGGTTTAGCGAATAAAAAGCCCTGTCGTTCATTGACACCGTTTTTTGTCAGGAAGGCATCTTCTTTAGCATTTTCTACGCCTTCGGCAATCACTTGTAAATTTAGCGCCTGAGCCACCGCGACAATCGCCCGAACCAGAGATTGCGACAGCGGTTGCTTATGGATATCTCTGACGAAAGCCTGATCCAGTTTAACGGCATCAATAGGGAACCGTGCGAGTTGGGAAAGCGAAGAATACCCGGTGCCAAAATCATCCAGATGAATCTGAGCGCCGAGCTGACTAAATTGCTGGATAACCGATAGCGCCAGCGTGTCGTTTTCGATCAGGCAGCTTTCCGTTAGCTCGACATCGATCGGGCAATACTCAAAATTCAGATCGTACAAAGCCTGTTTAAGCGCAGTAAAAAGCGTCTGGTCGGCCAGTTGTCGCGCCGAAAAGTTAACGGCTACGCGCAAGTTAATCCCCTTATCGCGCCATCTCGCAATCTGGCGAACCACATCCAGAATCACCCAGCGGCCCAGCGGGACGATGAGTCCTGACTCTTCGGCATATGAGATGAACTCCAGCGGCGGAATTAATCCGCGTTCCGGCGATTGCCAGCGTACCAGCGCTTCCAGGCTACGTACTTCGCCGCGCCAGGTAATTTTGGGCTGATAGTGAATAAGTAACTGGTCGTTTTCCAGCGCTTTTCGCAGGTTTGTATCCAGCCAGTGATAGTCAAATACGCGCTGATTCATTTCCGGCGAAAAAACGCAGAACTGACCGCGGCCGCCTTCTTTGGCGTTATACATTGCGGTGTAGGCAGTGCGAATGAGACTGTCGCTGTCCTGTCCGTGCCGGGGGGCCAACGAAATGCCAATGGCGCATCCCGTGTAAACTTCAATGAGTCCAATACGAAACGGTTGCCGCAGACGGGTAAGGATTCGTGAGGCTACTGCTTCCAGCGCGGCCTGAGACGTATGGGCAGCGAGGACAATGAATTCATCTCCCCCCAGTCTGGCCAGCAATTGATCTTCCTCCAGACAACTCAACAGCGCCAGCGAAACGGCCTGTAAGAGCTGATCGCCAAACATATGCCCATAGGCGTCATTAATTTTCTTGAAGTTATCCAGATCGAGATAAACGATACCCACTTGCGACTCGCCAGCCGAGGCAATAGCATGATTAATAAATTCATGAATAGCATTGCGATTGGGCAGGCCGGTGACGGTGTCTGTATTCGCCAGTATGCGTAAACGCTCCTGAGCCCGCCTTTCTTCGGTGATATCCGTGCCTGCGCAGATCAGGAAAATTTCGTTTTTTCCGCTACCGTTATGGACGAATTTATTACGAAATAAGAACAGGCGTTGGCCTTTACGGGTCTTTATCCAGCGTTCGATTTCATAGGCATTGCCATTGCGAAAAAAATTCTCAATGTAGTGCCGGGAGGCAACCGCCTCCCGGCGACTCATAAATAATTTAAAGACGCTTTGACCAATTACATCTCGCTCTTTTAAGCCCGTGTACTCTTCGCATAACCGATTAAATCGACAGATTTTTCCCCGACTATCCAGTATCGCAATGACTGAGTTGGCTTCTGATACGATTTGCTCGGCAAAAGAGAGCTCCTGCGCCTGCGTTGGCGCGACGGCAGGCGTATCAGGCCAGGTTGCCAGGCTGCCAGCCCATTCACGGTTATTAATCTTACGGCCTACCAGGTGCACAGCGGTAACCTGTTTTTCTATCAACAACGTTATCAGCAGACTGGACGTAATCGCCGTTATTTCCCGGATACGCCCGGCTTGTTCCGGCGATAGCTCGACCGTTTTTTCTGTATCCGTTTCACCTGTCGGGGAGAGATACAGCACGTTGCGGTCATCAGCCAGACGCCAGTGAGAGTGAAGGGGATTTAGCGCCGTTTGTTCCTGAATCTGTTTCATCATGCGTACCATCCCATTTAAGCGCCAGGTGCCCGAAAAGAAAGGTTAGCCATGTTATAAATAAGGGTAATTATGGCTGAACGTATTGTTTTATCTATGTATTCATATGTAATCCAGATTCTGGAAAAAGCATAGTCGCCAGCTAAAAATAACAAGAAATGGGGCGCTTGAATAAGATTAAACTTAGAGCATGACGGAAGGGAGAAGAAGAAAAGAAACGGCCTTTGCCTTCTCAGCAAAGGCCGTTGAGCGAGCTAAGCGTGGTTACGCTGCCGGTCGGGCAATAATGCTGCGGGTTTCCATGCGAACTTCCGCAATAGTGACATCAATGACATCCGTCACTTTATAAACCGTCTCACCTTTAATCTGTACCGTACCGCTTTCCTGGCTGCATACCAGTTCATCGCGAACGGCGTGCAGGAACGGGGCAGGGATAAAGGCGATAGCGCCGTTATCGACCAGTCGCACACGCATACCACCGCGGCTGACGTCAATAATTTCTGCCGCGAAACGGGTATTTGTCCCCGCCTTATCGTTAAGGAAGCGTGCATATAACCAGTCGCCGACATCGCGCTCCGCCATACGGTTCAGGCGACGGCGTTCCGCCATTTGCTGGGTGATATCTTCCTGCGGACGCGCAATAGCTTCCCCCTTGATGACCGCTTTCAGCAGGCGATGGTTAATCATATCGCCATACTTACGGATGGGAGAAGTCCAGGTGGCGTAAGCCTCAAGACCAAGACCGAAATGCGGCCCCGGCTCGGTGCTGATTTCCGCAAAAGACTGGAAGCGACGAATGCGGCTGTCAAGGAAACCGGAGGGCTGCGCATCCAGTTCGCGACGCAGTTTACAGAAGCCTTCCAGCGTCAGCACCTCTTCGGCATCGACATGCAGACCATGCGTTTTCAGCAGTGCGGCCAGCGCGTCGGCATTCGCGGGATCGAAGCCCGTATGTACGTTGTAAATACCGAAACCGAGCTTATCGCGCAGTACGCGCGCGGCGCAAAGGTTAGCGGCGATCATCGATTCTTCTACGATACGGTTAGCGATACGGCGCGGTTCCGCCACAATATCCAGTACTTCGCCTTTTTCGCCAAGCACAAAGCGGTAATCCGGGCGGTCTTTAAAGACTAACGCATGATGATGACGCCACTCACTGCGGTTTAGACAAATACGGTGCAACAGACGAATCTGCTGGGCAATGCCTTCGTTATCCGGCTGCCAGGTGCCGTTATTTTCCAGCCAGTCGGAGACATTGTCGTACGCTAGCTTGGCCTTCGATTCGATCGTGGCCGCAAAAAAGGCGATATCATCGTCAATGGTGCCGTCCGCGGCGATTATCATGCGACAGGCGAGCGCCGGACGCACTTCGTTGGCGCGCAGTGAGCACAGATCGTCAGACAGCTCACGTGGCAGCATAGGAATATTGAAGCCCGGCAGGTAGTTGGTGAAGGCGCGAATTTTCGCGGCGTTATCCAGCTTACTGCCTTCGGCAATCCAGGCGGTAGGATCGGCGATAGCCACCGTAAGCTGGAGTCTGCCGTCCGCTAATTCCTCAGCATAAAGCGCGTCATCCATATCTTCAGTGCTGGCGCTATCGATAGTGACGAAATTCAGCGCGGTCAGATCCTGGCGCTCCAGCCCTTCGTCAAGCATCTCCGTCGCTACGCCGTTCGGCGCTTCTTTTTCCAGGTTGTGGCGAGCAAGCGTAACCCACCAGGGAACAAAGTGATCGTCGGCAAAGGTGATGTACTGCGTTAAATCGGCGTAAAACGAACGGTCGCCTTTAAGCGGATGGCGGCGCATTTCGGCAACCGCCCAGTCACCTTCTTTGAACTCATGCTGAACGCCGCGCGCGGCGCGGCAGGGAATCGCGTCTTTCAGCAACGGATGATCCGGCACGATGGACAGGCGGTCATTTTTACCCTGAACTTTTCCCACAAAACGCGTCAGGAACGGTTCGATCAGTTCTTCCGGCTCGGCAGACTCCCGTTCTTTTTCCGTGTGGATGACCGCGACGATACGATCGCCATGCATCACTTTTTTCATCTGCGGCGGAGGAATGAAATAGCTTTTTTGCGCGTCAACCTCAAGGAAGCCAAAGCCTTTTTCCGTGGCTTTTACGACCCCTTCAGCGCGCGGCGTCTGGGAATGCAGTTGCTGTTTAAGCTGCGCTAGCAGCGGGTTGTCCTGAAACATATTCGTCTATTTTCGTAGCCAAAAGAGCGGCTGACAGTTTTACGCGATTCTGCCTGGCGCAGCAAGCGCTCTTTCAGTAATGGATGAGTTAATAGGTTTCGCCCAACGCGATTTTTAAACGATTTAACCATCCGCACACGCCGCACCAGCCTAACATATTAATGGCCTGCTCCGATGAAACTCCCCTGGTGAGTAGCGGGAAAAAATGCGCGGCGCTAAAGCGATCGGGCGCTCTGGTGAGCCATTGTATCGCCTGTGTCAGCGCAGGCTCAAGTTCCCAACGAGCGATGTCGTCGTCTTCCTGGCGTAACGTGATGACAGCGCGACGCCACGCGTCAGGTTGGGTTGCCTGTTCGTTAAAGCAGGCGGCGCTGCCGTTGATACGTGATGTGAGGAGCGTGATAAGTGGAAGTAAAGAAGGGGGCGACGCAGTGTGTAATGTGCTGGTCAGTATGCGTTCGAGTAACGCGAATGAAGACGGATCGCGGATGAGTACCGGCGCCATCATTTGGCATTGTGAAGACGAATATTGCCGCCGAATTTTGGTATGGGCTGGAGGATATTCTACCAGACTGGCGGCGGGCCGCCATATCGTCTGGGGGTTTTGAAACCGCGCGGCCCTGGCAAAGCGCTGCATCTCCTGGCCGGGCAGTTCGCGCACGGGCAGACGGCAAAACGCCTGAAATATCGCCGCTACCCGCGCCTGAAAACCGATAAACCCAATGATCTGATTGATGAGTACGGTATCCCGGGCGGTTAATCCCACCTCTGCAAGCTGTTCGCGGGCCTGCGTATTGATAACGGAGGGGGAGCCGGCAAGCTGACGAGCGTATTGCGTAATTTGCGCCAGCCGTTGATTGCTCTCTCTTGAGGCGTCAGGGCCAGGTAGCGGCGCCAGACGCGCGGCATAATGGCGGCACAAACGCTGAACCCCAAATACCTGAGCGGCGGTCAGCGCGGTGCTCATACGTTCATAGGCGCTAAACGTATGAAGCCGGTCGTTGAGAACCGTGCGGGGAAATAAGACATCCGCCAACTGGCGAGCGGGCTTTAACCATGATTCAAAAGGCGTCAACGCGGTTTCTGCTACCGCTAAATCCAGTAAAAATCGATCGTTAACATACGCGGCTTCCGGCATTAGCGAAAGCGGGGTTTGTGACGACATAGTGGATTGTGTTTCATGATACCAGTGGCTTTTACCCGCTTTTCGGCATTGTTCCATAGGGTTTCCCGAGGATGAAATGGCGATTGATAATGATTCGGCGTCGGATCGTTTATGCTGGATTATCCTGGCGTATGCGGGAAAGGGATGAAAGATTGTTAGGTGATAACAAATATCAGAACGCTATATAACGAGATGAGTGGTGAGTGAGGGGAATGGGGGCAGCACAGCCGTGCCGCCCGCTAATAAACTTAATGCGCTTACTTCAGTTCCAGTTCATTCATTGCCGCAATGCTGAACCCGCCGTCAACATGGACGACTTCGCCAGAAATGCCTGCCGAGAGATCGGAACACAGAAACGCCGCTGAGTTACCCACATCTTCAATGGTCACGGTGCGACGAATTGGCGTAACGGCTTCACAATGCGCCAGCATTTTACGGAAGTCTTTAATACCGGACGCCGCCAGCGTGCGGATTGGACCCGCAGAGATGGCGTTGACGCGAACCCCTTCCGGTCCCATAGCGTTTGCCATATAACGCACGTTGGCTTCCAGAGAGGCTTTCGCCAGACCCATGACATTGTAGTTCGGGATGGCGCGCTCCGCTCCCAGATAAGACAAGGTCAACAGCGCAGAACCCGGATTCAGCATGGTGCGGCAGGCTTTCGCCATGGCAACAAAGCTGTAAGAGCTAATATCGTGAGCGATTTTAAAGCCTTCGCGGGTAACCGCATTAACATAATCGCCGTCCAGCTGATCGCCAGGCGCGAAACCGATCGAGTGTACGAAACCGTCAAATTTCGGCCAAACGTTACCCAGCTCTGCAAACATAGCGTCAATGCTGGCATCTTCAGCGACATCACACGGTAAAACGATGCTGGAACCCAGCTGGGCAGCAAATTCTTCTACGCGGCCTTTCAGTTTGTCGTTCTGGTAGGTGAACGCCAGTTCAGCTCCTTCGCGGTGCATCGCCTGTGCGATACCGTAGGCGATGGACAGTTTACTGGCCACGCCAGTGACCAGAATGCGCTTACCGGAAAGAAAACCCATAGCTTTAATCCTTATAGTCATTGCTTATTTTTTGCTTTTACGAACAATGGTTAACAGCAACTTTTCAACATTATTCGAAATTAGTCTGAAATTATATCCCACTCCTGGCCCCGTGTGTCACGCTATTTTTCCGCCGCTATCTCCGGCAGGTGACGTTCTAAAACCACACGGTAACGAAGTCCCTGAGGATTTTGAGCACTCCCCAGGGCCAAACTGGCAAATCAAAGAGTCTAATGGGACAGGCCCTACGGTGCAGTATACCAGCTGGTGTAAGGTTCGCCTCATCCAACCAGAGACACCGGGACGGATAGCAAGTACGATAGCGATGCGCCTTCCACCAGACAAATAAAGGTTCTGTAGGAAGCCAGAATATTCATCCGAATGGTTTACCTCACCTATTAGCGATGTTATATACCCTTCATACTTCAAGTTGCTTATGTGTTGGCTACACTCGCTCACCCCAGTCACATAGTTATCTATGCTCCTGGGGACTCACTCCCTTGCCGCCTGTAAGCAACTCGAATTATTTTGGGTATAGACATGTAATTTTAACCAGCAAATGCTTAACAAAAATAATTTCTTTTTTAGGCGCTGTAAGTTTTCTCTATTTATTGATGCAGAGTAATACTGGATATGAAAAATTTTGGAAATCAGGTGATTACAGTAGTTACAAATCAGGTTTTTATATGTTTGCATGTGTATTATAATAAATTTTCAGAGGATGAGACATATGCCGTTTACATTTCATATCGGAAATCATAGTTGTCAGATATCAGAAAAGTATTTAAGAGATATCATCGATAATAAAAGAGAGCATGTTTTTTCAACGTATGAGAAATTCATAGATTTTTTCAGAAATATATTTACCAGTCGAAGTTTAATTTCTGATTATAGAGAGATATATAATCTACTGTGCCAAAAAAACGAGCGTCCAGATATTACGAAGCCTTTCTCGCTACGACCATTTTCGAGGCGAGATGAAGACTGTACACGATGGCGCCCCCTTCTGGGATATATTAAACTTATTGATGCCTCCAGACCTGAAACAATAGACAAATACACTGTAGAGGTATTAGCACATCAAGAAAATATGTTACTACTACAGATGTTTTACGATGGAGTATTAGTGACCGAGACGGAGTGTTCTGAACATTGCGTCGATTTTTTAAAAGAAACGATGTTTAATTATAATTCCGGGGAAATTACGCTTGCCGCTTTGGGTAATAATCACCTGACGCCGAGCGAAGCAGGTAGTAATGGGATCTATGAGGCTTTTGAGCATCGTTTGATAGACTTCCTGACCACGCCCGCCACGGCGTCTGGTGATGAGAGTTGCGCTACTGATCAGACGGATGCATCACAACCAGCGGCAATAGAGGCGTTTATTAACTCGCCGGAGTTTCAGAAAAATATTCGCATGCGTGATATTGAAAAAAATAAAATAGGTAGCGGAAGTTATGGGACAGTCTATCGGTTACATGAAGACTTTGTTGTTAAAATTCCAATTAATGAGCGGGGAATAAAAGTGGATGTTAACTCTCCGGAACATCGTAATTGTCATCCTGATCGTGTCAGTAAGTATTTGAACATGGCCAATGGCGACAAGGATTTTTCTCGTTCGGCCTCCATGAATATTAATGGTAAAGACGTTACGGTTTTAGTTTCAAAATATATTCAAGGTCGGGAGTTCGATATTGAAGATGAAGACAACTATCGAATGGCGGAGGAGCTTCTTAAATCCCGGGGGGTTTTTATGCATGATATAAATATCTTAGGTAATATTCTGGTTAAAGGAGGGGTTCTTTTCTTTGTGGATGGCGATCAAATCGTGCTGTCACAAGAATCCCGGCAACAGCGAAGCGTTTCTCTTGCAACAAGGCAACTGGAAGAGCAAATTAAGGCCCATCACCTGATAAAATTAAAGCGGGCCGAGACCGAAGGAAATACTGAAGATGTTGAATATTATAAGTCACTTATTGCGGATCTTGATGCGTTAATCGGAGAGGAAGAACAGACACCTGCGCCAGGAAGACGTTTTAAACTAGCCGCGCCTGAGGAAGGGACTCTTGTGGCTAAGGTATTAAAGAATGAATTAAAAAAATAGCATTTAGTTCAGTTCTTTTCTGCGAATCGCCGGGGGCTCATTCGCTACAGATTTGCCGATCAATTATTGAGAGTTGCTATTCGCTTAAAGGTCGTTCGGGGGATCTGGACAGCCTGTAGCGGAGATGCAACTCGCCATTAGGGTTGGCGATGCCGCGCTGCCATAGTGGGTGAAATGCCACGCGATGGTGCAACACCATTAACTCGCCTTGATTTTTCCCCTCTGCCTGACAAGAAAAACATGGCTTTACGGATGGTCTAATGCCGTCATATTAGCGTTGTTCGGCTTAGTATGTAAATTTCCTTATAGCAATAGAAGAACATTCTCAAAACATAAAATTAGCAAGTTATCATGAAGTTAACATATATTGTTTTTTTCGATCATTTTTTATATATTGATCGTTTTTATTGATTGATTTGCGTTAAAAGCGCATTATCAGGGAGTTAAGATCAAGTGGAGTGGTCACATGCGCTATTTTTTTATGGCAGAGCCGATAAGGGCAATGGAGGGGGATTTACTGGGTGTCGAAATCACTACCCATTTTGCATCGTCGCCCGCTCGTCCGCTACACCCTGAGTTTGTTATCTCGTCATGGGACAATTCGCAGAAGCGCCGTTTTCTGCTTGATCTGTTGCGGACAATCGCGGCCAAACATGGCTGGTTTCTACGCCACGGCCTGTTCTGTATCGTAAATATCGATCGGGGTATGGCGCAGCTTGTCCTTCAGGACAAAGATATTCGCGCGTTACTACACGCCATGCTATTTGTGGAGCTGCAGGTCGCTGAACATTTTTCATGTCAAGATAACGCCTTAATCGATCCTTTAATACACGCGCTTCATAAGCAACCTAATCCATTATGGCTGGGCGACCTGGGCGTAGGGAACGCAACCGCTGCGCCATTAGTTTGCGGGTGTTTTAGCGGCGTAAAACTTGATCGCAGCTTTTTTATCTCACAAATTGAAAAAATGACGTTTCCGCTGCTCGTCAAACATATCCGGCGTTATTGTGACAAGATCGTGGTGGGTGGCCAGGAAAACACACGCTATTTGCCGGCGTTAAAAACGGCAGGCATTTGGGCAACCCAGGGCACGTTATTTCCTTCCGTTGCGTTAGAAGAGGTTGAAACATTGCTGTTGGGCAGTCGCATGAACACCCTCAGAGAATCGAACTGAGGGTATTTGTTTCGCTTAGCGATCCTTTCGCCATGCGTCAGCGGTCAGCGCCTCGCCAAAATGGCCTGCGATTAAACGGCGGGTAAGCTCATGTAGCGGAGAGGCGAGCACATCGGCGGTGCTGCCGCGTTCAACCACTTCCCCCTGATGCATCACTAATACCTGATCGCTAATATGCTTCATCATGCCGATATGCTGCGTGACATAGATATAGGAGATGCCTTGCTTTTCCTGCAATTCAAGCATCAGATTGATGAGCTGCGAGCGCATGGACATATCAAGCGAAGCCAGCGCTTCGTCCGCGATAATGACTTTAGGGCGTAAAATCAGCGCGCGGGCCAGGCCCAGACGCTGTTTCTGCCCCGGCGCCAGCATATGCGGGTAGTAGCTCACGTGATCGGGCAATAGACCCACCATACGCATCGTCTCGACAATCTGTTTGCGCCGCTGTTCCGGCTCCAGATCGGTATTAAGGCGCAGGGGGAAGTCAAGGATCTGCGAAATACGTTGACGTGGATTCAGTGACGTTGAGGGGTCCTGAAAAATCATTCGAATACGTTGGCTTCGAAACGAATAGTCGCCGTAATGCAGGGGATGATCGTCAATGAGAAGCTCGCCGCTGGTGGGTTCAATCATGCCGGCCAGCATCTTTGCCAGCGTGGATTTGCCGGAACCGTTTTCGCCGATAATGGCCAGAGTCTGACGCTCACGAAGCGTAAAGCTTAATGGTTTCACGGCGTCGACGGTCTGGCGGCGAAACCATCCTGTCCGGTAGCGAAAGGTTTTACTCAGGTTGCGCACTTCAAGCAGAGTTTCCACCATATCACTCTCTCTCCATATTCAGCGGAAAATGACAGGCATAGAGATGATTTTTCGCGCCGGTTAAGCGTGGCGTGATAATGCATTCTCGTTGCGCATAAGGGCAGCGCGGCCCCAGACGACAACCTATAGGTAACTGCTCCAGTAGCGGGATCGCGCCCGGCAGCGTATTGAGACGGCTTTTATGCGGCATCGCGCTGCCAAAATCCGGAATCGCGCGGATAAGCGCCTGCGTATAAGGATGATGTGGCGTCGTCACCAGATCTTTACTTGGCGCGGTTTCTACCGTCTGGCCGCAGTATAAAACGTTGATTTTGTCAGCCCACTGACTCAACATTTGCAGGTCGTGGCTAATCAACAGAATGGTGGTATTACTGTTTTGATTCAGTCGGGTCAACAGGCGAAAAATTTGCGCCTGCGTCGTCGGTTCCATTGAGTTGGTGGGTTCATCAGCGATCAGGAGTCGCGGTTGATTCGCCAGCGCGATAGCGATCATGACTTTCTGACACTCGCCATCGGTCAGTTCATAGGGAAAACTGCGCATCGCGTCTTTATGATCTTTAATTCCCACCCGGTGCAGTAATTCAATTGCACGCCGTTTACGCCAGCCTAAACGCTGCCACCAGCGGCCTTTATAGGTCCAGGCGGGAATATTTTGCATTAACTGGCGGCCGACGCGTTCGGAAGGATCAAGGCACGACTGCGGCTCCTGGAAGATCATCGACACATTATGTCCGACCAGCTTACGCCGTTCACGAGAGGAGAGGCGCAGCAGATCGATATCATCAAAACGCATACGGTCGGCAGTGACTCGCCAGTTGTCTTTCGCGACGCCGCAAATAGCTTTAGCAATCAAGCTTTTTCCGGAACCCGATTCACCTACCAGGCCGCGAATTTCGCCTTCGCTTAATGTCATACTGACGCGATCGACCGCTTTTACCCAACCTTCGCTGGTTTTAAATTCAATGGTGAGATTGCGGATATCCAGTAACGGCATTATTCCACCCCCGCAATAATCGCACGACGAATCCCATCTCCGAGCAGGTTTACCAGTAAAACACTGAGCGTTATCGCCGCGCCGGGTAGCATAACGGTCCACGGCGCGACATAGATTAGCTCCAGCGCATCCCCCAACATGGCCCCCCATTCGGGAGAGGGAAGCTGCGCGCCAAGATCTAAAAATCCCAGCGCGGCGATGTCCAGAATCGCCATCGACAGCGCCCGGGTAATTTCGGTGACCAGACCGGCGGTAATATTCGGTAAAATGGCGAACCACAGAATATTCAGCGTTGTCGCGCCATCCAGACGGGCGGCAATGACGTACTCTTTTTCCAGTTCATCATGCACCATGCTATAGACGGAACGTACCATTCGCGGCAACAGGGCCAGCCAGACGGCAAACATCGCGTGTGACAGATGTGGGCCGGCAAATGCCACGACGATAATCGCCAGCAAGAGCGAAGGGATGGAAAGCAGCGTGTCCAGAATATGGTTCAGCACGGCAGAGCGTAAACCGTGAGTCGCGCCTGCCACTACGCCGAGGACTAATCCACATAGCGTAGCCGCCAGCGTTACGATAAACGCGCCGCCGACCGTGGGCGCCGCGCCGCTTAACAGGCGGCTCAGCACATCGCGCCCCAGATCGTCAGTCCCCAGAAAAAAGGAGACTTCGCCATAGCGTGACCAGGAGGGCGGCAGTAGCTGATAGCCCAGAAATTGCTGATCGATACCATAGGGCGCGATCCAGCCGCCAAAAATACACAGCAACGCCAGACCGGCACATCCATACAGACCCACCATCGCAGGCGCGTCGCTATAAAATTTGCGCCAGGCAGTGCGCAGGGTGCCTGGCGGGCGCTTTTCGCTGTATACGCTATCGTAAGGCATACCATTCCTTATGTTTCAGAGGGTTAGCCATAGCACCCAAAATATCGGAAATCACATTGACCACAATAACTAGCGAGCCAATGACCATCACGCCAGCGGAAATAGCGGCATAGTCCTGCTGACGAATGGCGTGAATTAACCATCGTCCCAGCCCTGGCCAGCTGAAAACCATTTCGGTAATCATCGCCAGCGTTAACATGGTTGAAAATTGCAGACCAAGACGGGGAATGACCGGCGGCAGCGCATTATGCAACACGTGACGGCGTAAAATCGTAAAGCGCGACAAGCCGCGCGTGGCCGCCGCTTTAACGTAGTTCTGATCGTAGACCTCAATAGTGCTGATTCGCATCAGGCGGATCACTTCTGTGGTCGGCGCGACGGAAAGCGTGAGCACCGGTAAAACCATATGCCGTATGGCGCTCATCACCATTTCATCACGCCACGGCGAATCTGAAATCCAGGCGTCAATGATGGCGAAACCGGTAACCGGTTTAACTTCATAAAGCAGGTCAAAGCGCCCGGATACCGGCAGCCACCCCAGCGTGAGCGAAAAGAACAGTGTGAGCAGAAGCGCCAGCCAGAAAACCGGAATTGAGAAACCTAATAGCGCCAGCGCGCTGATAAAACGATCCGGCCATTTGCTACGCGTCACGCCAGCCAGCATCCCGACCGGGATGCCGACCATCAGCGCAAAACCAAAGGCGAGAATGCACAGCTCCATCGTGGCGGGAAACACCTCTTTAAGCTGTTCGGAGATCAGCTGGCCGTTAATGCTGGACACGCCAAAGTCCCAGTGCAGCAGACCGTTGAACCAGAAAACCCAGGCATTCCATAATGATGCGCCTTGTAGCGGCGCGTGCGGCGTAAAATAGCTCAGGCTAAAGCCGATAAAGGTCAGGAAGAAGAGCGTCACCAGCAACAGCAATAACCGACGCAGGGTGAAGATAATCATGGTTTTTTCACCTCTTCGTGTTTTTCGCGGGAGACGCCGGCAAAAGACGCATTGCCGAACGGGCTTAACACCAGCCCTTTAATATCGTAGCGGTATGCCTGCAGGCGTAGTGATGATGCCAGCGGCAGTATCGGCAGCTCTTTCTCCAGGATATTCTGCGCTTCCTCATACGCTTCTATGCGCGAAGCCAACTGCTGCGACGACAGTGCCTTACGTAGCACGCTGTCAAATTCAGGGTTACACCAGTGGGCGAAATTGGTTTGCGAATTGATGGCCGCACAGCTTAACAGTGGTCTGAAAAAGCTATCCGGATCGTTGCTGTCCGTGGCCCAGCCGGATAAGGTCAGATCGTGATTCATATCCATCAGGCGCGCCTCCTGAAAACGACCTTCAACCGGCACAATGACCACTTTTACGCCAACCTGCGCCATATCCGCCTGAATAAGCTCCGCCGTTTTTAGCGGACTTGGGTTCCAGGCCTGAGAACTGGTCGGCACCCAGAGATGCAGCGTAAGATTCTCAATGCCCAGCGCTTTTAGCTGTTCGCGCGATTTTTGCGGATTGTACTCCGTAATTTTGGCATCGTTATCGTAAGCCCATGAGGCTCTCGGTAAAATGGAGGCTGCGGTTTCCGCCGTGCCGTAATAAATCGACTGCATCAGACGCTGGTTGTTGATCGATAAGGCCAGCGCATGGCGCACTGCGGGATTATTCAACGGCGGCTTATCGGTGTTAAAGGCCAGATAGGCGATATTCATCCCCGGGCGCAACGTCAGACGTAAACGCGGATCGTCGCGTAAAATAGTTAGCTGGCTGGCGGCGGGCCAGGCCAGAACATCGCATTCACCGGTCAGTAATTTCGATAAACGCCCGGTACCGCCGGAGCCTAAATCCACCACCACTTGCGGCATCAGCGGTTTGCCGCGCCAAAACCCATCGTGGCGCTGGAGACGAATAAACTGCCCGGCACGGTACTCCGAAAGCTGGAAAGGCCCGGTGCCGACCGGTTGGCGGTCTAGCAGTTCCTGACGATCTTTTCGGCTAAGCTGCGCGGCGTACTCAGCGGACATGACGGAAGCGTAGTGTGTGGCCAGATGCCATAAAAAGGAGGCGTCTGGCTGCGTCAGGCGAAACTCAACGGTGTTATTGTCCAGCTTATGCACGCTTTTTACATTGTCGGCGAACTGTAGGCTATCAAAGTAGGGGAAGCTACTGCCGTTGATGTTATGCCACGGATGCCGACGATCGAAAATCCGCTGAAAGGTAAAGACGACATCATCAGCATTGAGTTTTCGGGTCGGCGTAAACCAGGCTGTTTTTTGAAAGGAAACGTCGCGGCGCAGGTGAAAACGGTACGTTGCCCCGTTATCCAGCACTTCCCAGCTTTCTGCCAGCTCTGGGACTAAACGATAAGTATAGGGATCGACATCCAACAGGCGATCATATAACTGGGCGGCCAGGGTATCGACGATGAGGCCGCTGCTCGCTTTTTGCGGATTAAAGGTGTTGACCTGCCCGCTGACACAATACACAAAGCCGCTATCGCGAATATCTGCACTCGCAGTTTGTTCGGGCGTAGTCGCAGCCGTAGCCTGACTACTCAGTAGACCCGCTATCACGATCAGAGACGATAAAACCAGGCGCATAATAGTTAAGTTTTTGAAGTTCAATTTGCAAAGTGTATCGCACTTCGGCCCGCCACGTAAAAATGTCGGTGGATAACTGGCGTAAATGTCGTCAATTAGTCGGAGAAATAGCTAAAGCTGATGCTTTTTAAGCAAGGCGCGAAACTGGTGGTAGGTGAGCGCCAGCAAATCGGCGGCTCGTTTCTGGTTAAATTTCGCCTGCTGTAAGCTACGTTGCAGCAGCGCTTTTTCCTGTTGCAGTTGAAACTCACGTAATTTGAGCGGCAGGTCAGGCGTGACGGATGCCGCTGGCAGGGCGGGCGCGGGCGGTTCAGCGGGATGGCGTTGAAAAGGATCGATAACAATTTCATCCAAAGGATGTTCACTGCTGCCGTGGCGATACACTGAACGTTCGACTACGTTTTTCAGCTCGCGGACATTACCCGGCCAGGCGTAATGCAACAACGTTTCTTTTGCCCGATCGGTAAAACCGGGAAATAAGGGCAGACGTAGCTCACGACACATCTGAATAGCAAAATGCTCGGCCATCAGCATGATATCGCTCTGGCGTTCGCGCAGCGGCGGCAGTTGTACAACATCAAAAGCCAGCCTGTCGAGCAGATCGGCACGAAATGTCCCTTCCTTCACCATGGCGGGTAAATCGGCATTAGTGGCGCATACTAATCGCACATTAACCTGTAACGGCTGGCTGCCGCCGACGCGCTCTAGCTCGCCATATTCAATCACCCGCAGCAGCTTTTCCTGTACCAGCATCGGCGCTGTCGCCAGTTCATCCAAAAACAGCGTGCCGCCATCGGCGCGTTCAAAGCGACCGGGATGGCGTTTTTGCGCCCCGGTAAAAGCACCCGCTTCATGACCAAACAGTTCGGAGTCCAGCAGATTTTCGTTAAGCGCCGCGCAGTTAAGCGAGATAAGCGGCCCCTGCCAGCGTGAAGAGAGATAGTGCAGGCGATTGGCGATAAGTTCTTTACCCGTCCCGCGTTCGCCAATAATCAGCACTGGCTTATCCAGCGGCGCGAGCCGGGAGACTTGTTCCAGTACTTCAAGAAAACGGTTTGCCTCGCCGAGCAGGTTATCTTTAAATTCAGCCATGATGAAAATCGCCACTTGTTAGTGTTTTTCACCACTTTATCCTTTTTTGCTGGCGAGGTAAAACGAAACAATTTCTTTATTATCAGTGATATGAAAAGTTGGCACGCAAATTGTATTAATCATGTTGCAGGGCATCGCCCGTTATCAGAACATTATGTGAGGATTGAATTATGGGTATTTTTTCTCGTTTTGCCGACATCGTGAACGCCAATATCAATGCGTTGTTGGAAAAAGCGGAAGATCCGCAGAAGCTGGTGCGCCTGATGATTCAGGAGATGGAAGATACGCTGGTGGAGGTTCGCTCGAACTCCGCGCGTGCTTTAGCGGAAAAGAAACAGTTATCCCGTCGTATTGAACAGGCCACGACTCAGCAGACCGAGTGGCAAGAAAAAGCGGAACTGGCTCTGCGCAAAGATAAAGACGATCTGGCGCGCGCCGCATTGATTGAAAAACAAAAGCTGACAGATTTAATTGCTACGCTTGAACAGGAAGTCACGCTGGTGGATGACACGCTGGCGCGCATGAAGAAAGAGATTGGCGAGCTGGAAAACAAACTCAGCGAAACACGCGCTCGCCAGCAGGCGCTGATGCTGCGTCATCAGGCGGCGAGTTCTTCCCGTGATGTCCGTCGTCAGCTTGACAGCGGCAAACTGGATGAAGCCATGGCGCGGTTTGAATCCTTTGAACGTCGTATCGATCAAATGGAAGCGGAAGCGGAAAGCCATCGTTTTGGTAAGCAGCAATCGCTGGACCAACAGTTTGCCAACCTGAAAGCCGATGATGAAATCAGCGAGCAGCTGGCGCAGTTGAAAGCCAAAATGAAGCAAGATAATCAATAATGACAATGGCGGCGCCGGTACGCGCCGTCGCTCATCAGCTTTAGGTGTAAGGAGAACGCATGAGCGCGCTATTTCTGGCCATCCCGTTAACCATTTTTGTGTTGTTTGTGTTACCGATTTGGCTGTGGCTGCATTACAGCAACCGCGCCGGTCGGGGAGAACTGTCGCAAAGCGAGCAGCAACGCTTACTGCAACTCACAGACGATGCGCAACGTATGCGCGAGCGCATTCAGGCGCTGGAAGACATTCTTGATGCAGAGCATCCGAACTGGAGAGAGCGCTAATGGGGGGAATCAATCTGAATAAAAAACTATGGCGTATGCCGCAAAAGGGCATGGTGCGTGGCGTTTGCGCCGGGATCGCCGACTACCTTGATGTACCGGTAAAACTGGTGCGTATTCTGGTCGTGCTGTCGATTTTCTTTGGGCTGGCGTTTTTTACCGTAGTGGCCTATATCGTTCTGTCTTTTGTACTGGACCCTATGCCGGATAATCTGGCCGCAGGCAAACCGCAGCCGACCAGCGGCGAACTGCTGGATACCGTAGACAGAGAGCTTGCCGCAGGCGAAAAGCGTTTGCGAGAAATGGAACGCTACGTCACGTCAGATACGTTCACACTGCGTAGTCGTTTCCGTCAACTGTAAGTGATATATCGGGAAGGTGAAGATGAATACTCGCTGGCAACGCGCCGGGCAGAAGGTGAAGCCTGGCTTCAAAATAGCAGGTAAGCTGGTTCTGTTGACCGCGTTACACTACGGGCCTGCCGGCGTGGCGGGATGGGCGGTAAAATCCGTCGCCCGTCGTCCGCTAAAAATGTTGCTGGCGTTTGCGCTGGAGCCAGTACTTCGTAAGGCGGCGAATAAAATTTCGCAGCGTTACAAATAGCGAGTCTGGTCATAATATTTCGTTAAGCTCTGGCGTATAGTGTGTGCGAAATACATTACGTGTCAGGACGGAAGTATGTTGAAAAAAGGAATATTTGCGTTAGCGTTATTCGTAGCCATGCCGCTTTATGCCGCAGAATACTGGATAGATGTCCGCATTCCGGAACAATATCAGCGTGAGCATATTCAGGGCGCGATTAATATCCCATTGAAGGAGATTAAATCTCATATCGAAACGGTAGTTCCAGACAGGAACGATACGGTAAAGTTATATTGCAACTCCGGGCGACAGTCGGGCATGGCAAAACAAATGTTGCTTGATATGGGGTATACGCACGCGATGAATATGGGCGGCATCAGTCGTCTTGATATGCCGAAAGTAAAAAAATAGATAATCTATTGCTCAATACTCATACTAACCGCGGCGCTTAATGCGCCGTTGTTGATCTCTCCGGGTAGTTGATAATAACGTTTTTGCACATATCTATAACGCAGGCTCGTTATTATTTTTTCTTCTCTTCAGGCTCAACAGGATGTCAATGAAGCGACTTAAAACTGAACTCAACGCGCTGGTCAATCGTGGGGTAGACAGGCATTTGCGTCTTGCCGTAACCGGGTTGAGCCGCAGCGGTAAAACAGCGTTTATCACGGCGATGGTTAACCAGTTGCTTAATGTCCACGCGGGCGCGCGCTTACCGTTGCTCAGCGCGGTACGCGAAGAACGCCTGCTTGGCGTAAAGCGCGTGCCTCAACGTGATTTTGGTATTCCCCGTTTTACCTACGACGAGGGGATACTTCAGCTTTATGGCAATCCTCCCGCCTGGCCCACACCGACGCGCGGCGTCAGTGAGATTCGACTGGCGTTGCGCTATCGCTCAAACGACTCGCTGCTGCGCCATTTTAAAGATACCTCGACATTGTATCTGGAGATTGTGGACTATCCAGGGGAATGGTTACTCGATCTGCCCATGCTGGCTCAGGATTATTTAAGCTGGTCCCGTCAGATGAACGGCTTGTTACAAGGACAACGCGCTGAGTGGGCCGCAAAATGGCGGCAACTTTGCGACGGGCTCGATCCGCTGGCGCCCGCCGATGAAAACCGGCTGGCGGAGATTGCCGCCGCCTGGACGGATTATTTGCATCAGTGTAAATCGCAGGGATTGCACTTTATTCAGCCTGGACGGTTTGTTTTGCCGGGCGATATGGCGGGCGCGCCAGCGTTGCAGTTTTTCCCGTGGCCGGATGTGGACGCCTTCGGCGAGTCAAAACTGGCGCAGGCGGATAAACAGACCAACGCTGGAATGCTGCGCGAACGCTTTAACTACTATTGCGAAAAAGTGGTCAAAGGGTTCTATAAAAATCATTTTCTACGCTTTGATCGCCAGATTGTACTGGTCGACTGTCTGCAACCGCTTAATAGCGGGCCGCAGGCGTTTAATGATATGCGTCTCGCCTTAACGCAGTTGATGCAAAGTTTTCACTATGGCCAGCGGACTCTGTTTCGCCGTTTGTTTTCGCCGGTGATTGATAAATTGCTGTTCGCCGCGACGAAAGCCGACCATGTCACCCTCGACCAACATGCCAATATGGTGGCCTTGCTCCAGCAGCTTATTCAGGATGCCTGGCAAAATGCCGCGTTTGAAGGCATTAGTATGGATTGCCTGGGGCTGGCGTCGGTACAGGCGACCACCAGCGGCGTGATTGAGGTCAACGGTGAAAAAATCCCGGCTTTACGTGGAAACCGTTTGAGTGACGGCGCGCCGTTAACCGTGTACCCCGGCGAAGTGCCTTCGCGTTTGCCGGGACAAGCGTTTTGGGATAGTCAGGGTTTTCAGTTCGAAGCCTTTCGTCCGCAGGTGATGGATGTTGATAAACCGTTACCACATATTCGTCTGGACGCTGCGCTGGAGTTTTTAATAGGAGATAAGCTGCGATGAGCGAACCGTTAAAACCGCGTATTGATTTTGCAGAACCGCTAAAGGAGGAACCTACGTCGGCCTTCAAAGCGCAGCAAACTTTCAGCGAAGCGGAGTCGCGTACATTTGCGCCTGCAGCTATCGATGAGCGCCCGGAAGACGAAGGCGTGGCAGAAGCGGCGGTCGATGCCGCGCTGCGCCCCAAACGCAGTCTGTGGCGTAAAATGGTGATGGGAGGGCTGGCGCTGTTTGGCGCGAGCGTGGTCGGGCAAGGCGTACAGTGGACAATGAATGCCTGGCAAACTCAGGACTGGGTCGCTTTAGGCGGCTGTGCCGCAGGCGCGCTGATCATTGGCGCTGGCGTGGGATCGGTGGTCACGGAGTGGCGGCGGTTATGGCGCTTGCGCCAGCGGGCGCATGAACGCGATGAAGCGCGTGAACTGTTACATAGCCATAGCGTCGGGAAAGGTCGCGTATTTTGCGAAAAACTGGCGCAGCAGGCGGGGATTGATCAATCACATCCGGCATTACAACGTTGGTATGCCGCTATTCACGAAACGCAAAACGACAGGGAAATCGTCGGTTTGTATGCGCATCTGGTACAGCCGGTACTTGACGCGCAGGCGCGACGTGAGATTAGCCGTTTCGCCGCGGAATCGACTCTGATGATCGCCGTCAGCCCGTTAGCGTTGGTGGATATGGCGTTTATTGCCTGGCGTAATTTACGCCTGATTAACCGCATCGCAACGCTGTATGGCATTGAACTTGGTTATTACAGCCGCCTTCGTCTGTTCCGTCTGGTGTTGCTGAATATCGCGTTCGCGGGAGCCAGTGAGCTGGTGCGTGAAGTCGGTATGGACTGGATGTCTCAGGATCTGGCCGCACGTCTGTCCACGCGCGCGGCGCAGGGGATTGGCGCAGGCCTCCTTACCGCTCGACTGGGAATAAAAGCGATGGAGCTATGTCGACCATTGCCGTGGATCGATAACGATAAACCACGTCTCGGTGATTTTCGTCGTCAGCTTATCGGTCAGCTAAAAGAGACGCTGCAAAAGAGTAAGTCGTCGCCTGAGAAATGACCTTCCACAGGGCGCTGATTGCCTGGCTTTACGCCGCAGCGCCCGTTTTTCCGTCATGCTGTCAATATTTGTTGACAGAATCCTTCCTGCCAGCCGAATAGTGTCTTATCATCTATTTAATGGTTCATTATTCAGGTGAAGGTTCCCATGCGTCTGGAAGTCTTTTGTGAAGACCGACTTGGTCTGACCCGCGAATTACTTGATTTACTGGTGTTACGTAGCATTGATTTACGCGGAATCGAGATTGATCCCATTGGGCGAATTTATCTTAATTTTGCTGAGCTGGAATTCACCGACTTCAGCAGCCTGATGGCCGAAATCCGCCGTATTTCCGGCGTAACGGATGTCCGTACCGTTCCCTGGATGCCGTCCGAACGTGAACATCTGGCCCTGAGCGCGCTGCTTGAGGCGTTGCCGGAGCCGGTGCTCTCATTGGATATGAAGAGTAAAGTGGAGATGGCGAACCCGGCGAGTTGTCAGCTTTTTGCCCAGAGCCAGGAGCGAATGCGGCACCATACCGCCGCACAATTAATCAACGGCTTCAATTTTCAGCGCTGGCTGGACGGTAACCCGCAAAGCTCCCATAACGAACATGTCGTGATCAACGGGCAAAACTTCCTGATGGAGATTACGCCGGTACATTTACAAAACGAAAATGACGAATACGTGTTGACCGGGGCGGTAGTGATGTTGCGTTCCACGATTCGTATGGGGCAGCAGCTACAGAATTTGTCCACGCAGGATCTGAGCGCGTTTAGTCAGATTATTGCCGTGAGCGCAAAGATGAAGCACGTCGTTGAGCAGGCGCGCAAACTGGCGATGCTCAGCGCGCCGCTGCTGATTACCGGCGATACGGGAACCGGCAAAGATCTTTTCGCCTATGCCTGTCACCAGGCAAGCCCTCGTTCAGCGAAGCCGTATCTGGCGCTCAACTGCGCTTCAATCCCGGAAGATGCGGTAGAAAGCGAACTATTTGGCCATGCGCCGGAAGGTAAAAAAGGCTTTTTTGAACAGGCGAATGGCGGTTCGGTGCTGCTGGATGAAATTGGCGAAATGTCACCGCGTATGCAGGCGAAGCTGCTACGTTTTCTCAATGATGGTACGTTCCGTCGCGTCGGCGAAGATCACGAAATTCATGTTGATGTCCGCGTTATCTGCGCCACGCAGAAAAATCTGGTGGAGCTGGTGCAAAAAGGACTGTTCCGCGAAGATCTCTATTATCGACTTAACGTTCTGACGCTTAATTTGCCGCCGTTGCGCGATTGCCCGCAGGATATTATGCCGTTGACCGAACTGTTCGTGGCGCGTTTTGCCGACGAACAGGGCGTTCCGCGACCGAAACTGTCTGCCGATCTGAGTACGGTCCTCACTCGTTACGGCTGGCCGGGTAACGTTCGCCAGCTTAAAAATGCGATATACCGGGCGCTGACGCAACTGGAAGGGTATGAGCTGCGTCCGCAGGATATCCTGCTGCCTGACTACGATGCCGCGACGGTGGCAGTCGGCGAGGATGCGATGGAAGGTTCGCTGGATGACATTACCAGTCGTTTTGAACGTTCTGTCCTGACCCAGCTTTATCGTAGCTATCCGAGTACGCGTAAACTGGCGAAACGGTTGGGGGTATCGCACACCGCGATTGCCAATAAGCTGCGTGAATATGGTCTGAGCCAGAAGAAGGGTGAAGAGTAGAAAAAAAGAAGGCCTCCGGATAGAGGCCTTCTTGTGACAAAAGAGCACCGCCTGTAGCACTGACAAACGTAGCGCCAGCAGGCGCTGGCTTATGCCTTCAGGACATTAAGCGCGGCGTCGTAATCCGGCTCGTGGGTGATTTCATCCACCAACTGGCTGAAAATAACGTTGTCGTTTTCGTCAAGCACGATGACTGCGCGCGCCGCCAAACCTTTCAGCGGGCCGTCAACGATTTCGACGCCGTAGTTTTTCAGAAACTCGTTATTACGCAGAGTGGAAAGCGTAATAACGTTGCTCAGGCCTTCCGCGCCGCAAAAACGCGACTGTGCAAAAGGCAGGTCAGCAGAAACGCACAATACGACGGTATTCTCCACTTCTGTGGCCAGTTGATTAAACTTACGAACTGATGCGGCGCATACGCCAGTATCAATGCTTGGGAAAATATTCAGCACTTTGCGTTTGCCTGCATATTGGCTGAGGGAAACGTCAGACAAATCTTTTGCGACAAGAGTAAAAGCCTGTGCTTTGCTACCAGCCTGCGGAATAACGTTGGCAACGGTGACCGGGTTACCCTGGAAATGTACAGTCTGTGACATAATTATGTTCCTATTTACTTATAGTTAACGTCGAAATCCAGTTTAAGTCATTATTCATTAACACGGCAAATACTATTTGTAGCAAGCCGCGTCCGGCGCTATCAGAGGGGAAGAGATGAGATCTGTTAAGGTATATGAGGAAACCTGGCCGTTACATACGCCTTTTGTTATTGCGCGTGGTAGCCGAAGCGAAGCGCATGTTGTCGTTGTCGAACTGGAAGAAGAGGGCGTAAAAGGCATCGGGGAATGTACGCCATATCCACGTTATGGTGAAAGTGATGCCTCGGTCATGGCGCAAATCATGAGTATTGTGCCTCAGTTGGAAAACGGGCTGACTCGCGAAGCATTGCAGAAACTGTTGCCGGCAGGCGCGGCGCGCAACGCGGTGGATAGCGCCTTATGGGATTTGCAGGCCCGCCAGCGGCAGCAAAGCCTTGCCGGGCTGCTCGGCGTGACGCTGGCCCCGGTTTTTACTACCGCGCAAACGGTAGTGATAGGTACGCCGGAACAGATGGCAGCCAGTGCGGCGGCACTATGGGAAAAAGGGGCGACGTTGCTGAAAATCAAACTCGATGCTCGTCTGATTAGCGAACGTATGGTGGCGATCCGCTCGGCGGTGCCGGAGGCGACGCTCATTGTGGACGCCAATGAATCGTGGCGTCCGGAGGGGCTGGCGGCGCGTTGCCAGTTACTGGCGGATCTGAATGTCGCGATGCTGGAGCAACCGCTGCCCGCGCAGGATGACGCCGCCCTGGAAAATTTTATTCATCCGTTGCCCATTTGTGCAGATGAGAGCTGCCATACTCGCAGTAGTCTGAAAGCCCTGACGGGGCGCTACGATATGATCAACATTAAGCTGGATAAAACCGGCGGTCTGACCGAGGCGCTGGCGCTGGCAACGGAGGCGCGGGAGCAAGGATTCGGCCTGATGCTGGGCTGTATGCTCTGTACATCAAGAGCGATTAGCGCCGCGCTGCCGCTTATGCCGCAGGTGAGCTTCGCCGATCTTGATGGCCCAACATGGCTGGCGGTTGATGTTGAGCCCGCGCTACGCTTTACGACGGGTCAACTCCATCTTTAGGATGCCAGCGGAGCAGATTCGACATCGCCTGCAAGTATTTTTCGCTGGCTTCATCGGCGGAAACAGGGGGAAACTCGGCGGTAATGCAGTGCAGGTTGAGGTCGGCGCACCAGCTGCCAAACGAACCGGGCGTTTCGTAACCTACGCTGGTCACCAGCGGCAACGCAAAAGCATCGGCCAGCCACTCGCCTAGCTCGCTGCGACGTGGATCTTCAATGCAGGCTAGCGGATCGTGAAAAGAGACGACCCAGGCGGGTTGGAGTCGATGAATTAACTGGCAAAGCGCCTGGGTTTCCGGTTCTGAGCCGGGATGGTCGCCGGTTAGCAGCACGACATCACGCTCTTGCGCGCGGCTATTCCAGCGATAAACTGTCTCACCCGCTTTCCAGTTGGCGGCGGGAAAGTTACGGTTTAGATCAATGCCATTCGCATTTGCCCTTAACCCCAGTTGACAGCCATCAGGATTAACGGCAAGTACGACATGATGACGGCGAAGGGACGGATTTAAGGTGCGTAACGCACAGGAGAGCGTCACCACGGATGAGGTTTCATCCCCGTGGGTGCCAGCCAGTATCAGGCCGCTTTCGCGATTGGCGGCAGGCGCCGGAAACCAGATTAGCGGCGCGCCTAGTAGCGAACGTCCATAATGTTCAGTGCCTGGCGGAAATGCGCCGCGCTCGGCACGGGGGCGGGTGACAGTCATACGCGTTTCCCGAAGCTGAGACCAGTAGGGTAATCATCGTAGTGTTGTGTAAAACCCGCCGATTATCAAATGGTTTCTATTTACCCTCTTGTATGGCGCGATATCAACTTTCTGGCGGAAGATAATTGCATTTCTTTCTGCTGAAACAAATAATTACGTTGTCATTTAACTCATCTTTGAGGAACTTCTATGAGGCATTCTGTTTCAGTAACCTGTTGTGCGCTGTTGGTTAGCAGCTTTTCCCTGGCATATGCTGCGGATGTTCCCGGCGGAACGGTACTGGCAGAAAAACAAGAACTGGTGCGTCATATCAAAGATGAGCCCGCTTCGTTAGATCCAGCGAAAGCCGTTGGGCTGCCTGAAATTCAGGTGATCCGCGATCTGTTTGAAGGGCTGGTTAACCAGAACGAAAAGGGTGAAATTATCCCTGGCGTCGCCAGCCAGTGGAAGAGCAATGATAATCGTATCTGGACGTTTACGTTGCGGGATAATGCGCAATGGGCCGATGGAACGCCGGTGACCGCCCAGGATTTTGTCTATAGCTGGCAACGCCTGGTTGATCCCAAAACGCTTTCCCCCTTCGCCTGGTTTGCCGCTCTGGCTGGCATCACTAATGCGCAAGCCATTATCGACGGTAAAGTCACGCCGGATCAGCTTGGCGTCAGTGCCGTGGACGCGCACACTTTGCGTGTTCAGCTTGACAAGCCGTTGCCCTGGTTTGCCAGTCTGACCGCCAGTTTTGCCTTTTATCCGGTCCAAAAAGCGAATGTCGAAAGCGGCAAAGACTGGATGAAGCCGGGAAAACTGATCGGCAATGGCGCGTATGTGCTTAAAGAGCGCGTGGTAAATGAAAAACTGGTGGTCGTGCCTAATACGCATTACTGGGATAACGCGAAAACGGTACTGCAAAAAGTGACATTTTTACCCATTAACCAGGAGTCGGCTGCGACGAAACGTTATCTTGCCGGTGATATTGATATCACCGAATCTTTCCCTAAAAATATGTACCAGAAATTATTGAAGGATATTCCAGGGCAAGTTTATACGCCGCCGCAATTAGGGACTTATTATTATGCGTTTAACACGCAGAAAGGGCCGACGGCGGATTCCCGCGTTCGTCTGGCGCTAAGTATGACCATTGATCGCCGTTTGATGGCGGAAAAAGTCTTAGGTACCGGTGAAAAACCGGCCTGGCATTTTACACCGGATGTCACGGCAGGATTTAAGCCCGATCCTTCACCGTTTGAACAAATGAGCCAGGAAGAACTTAATGCCCAGGCGAAAACATTACTTCGTGCAGCAGGCTACGGATCGCAGAAGCCGCTTAAATTAACTCTGCTTTACAATACCTCAGAAAACCATCAGAAAATCGCGATTGCGGTGGCGTCAATGTGGAAGAAAAATCTGGGGGTGGATGTGAAATTGCAAAACCAGGAGTGGAAAACGTATATCGACAGCCGGAATACCGGTAATTTTGATGTTATTCGCGCCTCCTGGGTGGGTGATTACAACGAACCGTCGACTTTCTTATCCTTATTAACGTCCACGCATACGGGGAATATTTCACGCTTTACTAATCCGACTTATGACAAAATCCTGACGCAAGCGACGATGGAAAATACCGCCGAAGCGCGTAACGCGGATTACAATGCAGCGGAGAAAATTTTAACGGAACAAGCGCCTATAGCGCCTATTTATCAGTATACCAATGGCCGGTTAATTAAACCGTGGGTAAAGGGATACCCCATTACTAACCCGGAAGATGTGGCCTATAGCCGTACAATGTATATCGTGAAGCACTGATGCGTACTGGTTACCTTTTGATGAAAGGTAACCACTGCCAAACTCAGAACTGGCGCGGCTTGCAGCGCCAGTTTCTTCTTCTGACCATCTCCTGCTAAAGTTGAAACTGTACTTTCCTGACAGTATTACTGGCGTATTCAAGGAAAAACGGTTGCACTAAATTACGGATAGTACCATCCATTTCCCCTAAAATGGCGGTAGCTTAGAGCAGAGATACCGTTATTTATTCGGCAGGTTGTCGTACACATCCAGTGCGTGTGCTGTGTAGGTGAGGGCTGCCCCAGTGTTCATTTTTATAGCCACGGACAATGCTTCAGAAATCTCTTCCCGGGTTGCGCCATGTTTCACGGCCGCATCGACGTGCACTGCCAGACAACCATCGCAACGGGTAGTAACCGCCACGGCCAGCGCAATCAATTCCTGTGTTTTGGGATCCAGATGCCCATTTTCTAAAGTCCCCTTGTCCATTTGCTGAAAGCCTTTCATGAACTCCGGCTGCAATGTGGCAAATTTACCAATGGCAGCCAGCAGGCCACTACGATACTCATTCCAGTTTGAAAGCATATCTGTTCCTGTTTTATATTAGAGGATTGTGTATTCAGATCACATAATAAATGCGAATATCTGGTGCCTGGTTCAGAAAAGGCTTCAATTCTTCCACAACGTCTTTTGTAAATAATTCACTGGTAAGATACGCCTGCGCTTGAGCAGTAGTTTCAAAGCCATGTAAAACTTGCACGTCTTCATCCCGAATAAGCAATTCTTTTGAGGTCGCTCCGGCAATGGTATTTAAAAATGGTGCTTTATATTTTTGATAAACATTTGCTGCGGCAGGGCGGTTGTGGTTGCTGATATTCAGGGTGATTTGTAAGTAAGCCATAGTATTCTCCTTCAAAAGGGACCGAGATAAGCAAAGTATTCACAGTCATTGACGAATGACAGTAGGGGAATTATCAACATGACCGTCTGATCTAACAAATCACATATTCTTGTGTGGCGGAGAAGATTTTCTATGTTGTGTATTGTCCTGACGAGGACTTAATTCATCTGGGTGAGTCTGGAATATGGAGGCCTCATTAGAATATTTGTTTTGAATAAAGCCCCCTGTATAGGCAATATTAGCGGTGGAGAGGTAGGTTTTTAGTATTGATTGATAACATGGTTTGCCACTTTGCCAGTGTTAAACTCGCCAGTTTTCCCAAAGCCAGATAAAAAGGATGACCTCCTGAAATTCAGGAGGTTGGGCTATTTTTAATCAAAATATCATTAATTAACCAGTCATGAAAAACTTTTACTTCAGGACGCATCACTGCTTTTTGTGGTGTAACAATGTAATAGGACCATGTTAGCGGCCAGCGTATATTTGGATGAAGTTGTATCAGTTGTCCTGTGGCAATTAACTGTTCAACCAACGCACGGCGGACAATTGCCACTCCCTGGCCGCTAAGCGTAGCCATAATAACCGCTGAGGTAGAGTTAATATGCAATCCTGTATAACGCGTAGCTGGAGCTTGCGTTGCGGCTAAGACTTCTTCCCATGAAGGAAAATTTGCACCAGGGTGCAGGGTATCATCATGGATGAGTTTTTGTTCTGCCAGCCATTCGCCGCACGTAATTTTCTCAGGCGGTACAATGCGTGGGCTGCATACCAGAACAGCTTCCTCATCCATTAACCATGCCTTATTTACCCCCGACCAGTCTCCTTTGCCACAACGAACACCAATATCTGCCTCTCCGTGAGCCACATCCATGAGTTTTTCCGTCACATTCAGGCGTAGCTCGATATTTTGATGCGTTTCGGAAAAACGATTTAATTTTTCCATTAACCAGTTCATCACCAGAACTTGTGAGGCCGTGAGAATGACGACGGATCGAGCCTGACGACCGCGCAGTTTATTAAGTCCTGACTCAAGGCTATCGAGCCCTTGAGTGATCTCTTTTAGCGCATCCTGAGCCTCAGTCACGAGCGTGAGCCTTTCTTTACCAGAACGTGTCCGGTGTAAAAGGGGGTGGCCTACCCAGTCTTCAAGTGCCCGAACCAGTTGTCCTACGGCTGCCGGGGTGACGCCTAGCTCTTTGGCTGCACCTGTGAAGCTACCATGACGCGCAGTTGCTTCAAAAGCGTGCAGCCATTTCAAGCGATTAAGCGAACGCATTTTATTCTCCATCTCATACGATGGAACTAGTATACGTGATCGAGATAGAATTTCTTCCTCAAATTAATAAAGCATATTCTTGCACATTTACTGCATAAAGCAGATTGTGTGTTTTCAGCAAGGTACAAAAACTATCATGCCGATAAATTTTTTCTACTTTGTATGCGATTAAGTAAAAAATTATTATTTAGAATAGCTTTATGCTGTTATATAAAACTATTTAACGTTTATTAGTTACAGGGATGAAAATGATGACAATTCCTTTGACAATCAAGCAAATAGAAATGCTGGTTAAAGCAAGTGAAAGCAAAGGTCTCTCAGAAGCTGCTCGGTTACTTAACCTTTCGCCATCTGCTATCAGTAAAGGACTTGCTGCCTTAGAAGAAAACTTAGGTGTTGCTCTTATTAAGCGAACAACCAGAAATTTTCAGCTTACTGAAGCAGGAGAATTTTTTGTTGCGAGAGCATCAAAATTATTAGAAGAATTTGATGATGTTATAAATAGCACATGTGAATATATAAATTATCCCCATGGTCTATTGAAAGTCACAAGTTCTGTTGCTTTTGGCTACGCACATCTGGTTGAGATTTTTGATAAATACAGGGAACTGAATAAAGATGTCGAACTCATTCTTGAACTTGATGATCACATTGTTAATCTCAACGAAAATGATGTTGACATTGCCCTAAGGATCACATCAACACCGCCACAAAATTACGCAACGCGCAAGCTGGCGGAGGTAAGTTGGATGTATTGTGCTTCACCTGCATACCTTGAGAAAATGGGGGCCCCTAAAAAATTAGACGACCTCATTAACCATCAATGTTTGGTCTATCAGGGGATTACACCTTCTCTGCGTTTTTCTGCACCTGGCTCAAGTAGTAACAGTTGTAACCATAGGCCTAAAATTCCGTTATCAGTCAATAGCAGTTTACTTTTACTAAAAGCCGCTCTTGCAAGTCAGGGGATTGCCTGGCTACCTTCATATCTTGTCAGTTCTCATATTGAAGATGGCGAGTTGATTCCTTTAACCATGGATGGAAAGTGTGTTTATCCGACTCACAGTCTTTATGCACTGTACTTTCCAAGCAAGTATAAAAATCCAAAAGTAAGATCGTTTATTGATTTTCTCCTTGAAGATCACCAGCCATGGAAAAAATGGGAAGAAACAATAAATAAATTGAAGTTTTAATTATATTAAAATTTGTACTCAATCACATAATATGATGTATTTATGTGATATGGCATTTGAGATTGTTACTCCACAATGTTGGTATGTGGTTCTTAATCACCAAAGATTGTGAAAAAAAATAAAAACTGATTTTTCTAATATTCACTGGCATCGTGAATCGCACTATGGAATGCTTATTCTTATAAATTTAGTCATCGAGAATAGGCTTCTACTAAAAGAGTTAATAAAGCTCGGTGGGTAATTTTTTATATTTTAAAGATATACCCCCTTAAAAAACGCAGAAAGATTATTGCTTCATTTATATAATGGAAATAAAAATGAAAGTTATTATTAACACTGACAAAGCACCATCTGCCATAGGACCTTACTCGCAAGGTTTCATATTTAATGGTCTCGTGTTCACTTCAGGACAATTGCCGTTATATCCTAAAACAATGAATTTAACAGAAGGAGGAATTAAAGAACAAACATGGCAAGCATTGCTTAACTTAAAGTTTGTTCTTGAAATGGGGGGAGCTTCGCTTGAAACCGTTCTTAAAACAACTTGTTTCCTTAAGAATATGGATGATTTCAACGCGTTCAATGAAGTATACGAAACCTTTTTTGGTAAAATTAACGGACCAGCTCGTTCATGCATACAGGTTGAAAAAATTCCTAAAGATGCTTTGGTAGAGATTGAAGCTATTGCTTTTGAAAATAAATAATTATCACAACATTCTTTTCTATTTATAATTTAATTGTTCGATAACGTAGTGAAAGTACTTTATAAGAATTATAGGAGATGAATTATGTCTGAATGTACCTTAACTAAAGATGATATAAAAAGAATACCATTCACGTTATATGATGCTGGGTGGGTCATTTTATGTATTGGAATGGCAATAGGTGCTGGTATTGTTTTTTTACCTATCCAGATTGGAATAAAAGGCATCTGGGTTTTTATAGTGTCTATCATAATCGTTTATCCTGGTATTTATCTCCTTCAGGATATTTATTTGAAAACTTTGTCGAGGACAGAAGATGCAAAGGACTATACAAGCATTATTTCTCAATATTTAGGCCCTAACTGGGCTATTTTCATGAGTATCATATATTTTTTGATGTTATTTAAGGGAATATTTAACTATTCACTTGCTGTAACATTTGATAGCGCTTCATTTCTACAAACATTTGGTATTACCGACGGACTCATGTCAGACCATTTTTGGTGGGGATTGCTTGTTATATCAGTTCTGGTTGCCCTTGCGTCACAGGGTGAAAAATTAATTTTTAAAATTTCAACTCCTATGGTTCTGGTGAAGTTAGGTATTGTCCTGTTAATTGGTATTGCAATGATACCGCACTGGAATTTTTCAAATATATCTGCTTTACCAAATATGGGGTCCTTTATTCGCGATCTTTTTCTAACAATGCCATTTACGTTATTCTCAATCCTTTTTATGCAAATACTAAGCCCGGTGAATATTGCTTATCGTAAGATTGAGTCAAATCGACGCATTGCAACATATCGTGCTATACGAGTCAACCGTATAGCTTATGCAATTTTGGCTATAAGTATTCTCTTCTTTGCTTTTTCATTTACTTTCACCTTAAACCATGAGCAGGCAATGCTGGCTTATAAGCAAAACATTACTGCGTTGGCATTGGCAGCAAAAGTTTTACCTGGTTCACTTATCAAAATCATGACTGTCCTGCTCAACATTTTTGCTATATTGACTGCCTTTTTAGGGATTTATCTTGGTTTTCAGGATGCTTTGAAAGGGATAGTTAGAAATATTGTTTCTCGGTTTATTCCAGTAGAGAAAATAAATGAACGTTTTCTTTCTGTTTTTGTTTGTGCCTTTTCAGTTATAAGTTTATGGTGTCTGGTCATGACCCGGATGTCAATTATACTTCTTAATCAACTTAGTGCTCCTCTCTATGGTATTGTTGGGTGTTTAATTCCAGGGTATTTGATATATAAAGTTTCCTTACTGCATGACCTTAAAGGAATGGCTGTATACTATATTATTGGTATTGGATTGATGCTATGTTTCTCACCATTATTTATATTATTTGATTAATTTCTGATATCAACAAGGAAAAATAAATGAACAACTCTGTGAAAAAATTTAAACCTAGTACGGAAATACTCCAGTTTGGCCGCGACCCAAACAAACAGTATGGTTTTGTAAATGGTCCAATCTACCGTGGTTCTACTATTATATATAATTCCGTAAGCGATATAGAAAACAGAAATGCACGTTATGATTATGGAACAGCGGGCTCGCCAACTATTGAGAACCTTGAATCTGCATGGACGCATTTAACTGGAGCAGCAGGCACAGTTTTATCTCCATCCGGTTTAGGCGCCATCGCACTTGCGCTCTTAACGACAACGAAGAGTGGTGACCATTTATTAATGCCAGATAGTGCCTATCGGCCATCGCGTAATTTTTGTCTGAACACCTTGGCTAAATTTGGTGTTGAAACAACATATTATAATCCTCTCATAGGTTCGGATATAGAGGGGCTAATTAAATCAAACACCTCTACTATATTTCTTGAAGCGCCAGGTTCACAGACTTTCGAAGTTCAGGATATTCCGGCAATTGTATCAGTTGCCAAAAAACATAATATCAAGACTATTTTAGATAATACTTGGGCAACGCCAATATTTTTTCAGGCACATAAGCATGGTATAGATTTATCACTTGAAGCTGGTACTAAATATCTAAGTGGCCATTCAGACCTCTTGATGGGACTGATCTCAGCAAACCAGGAGACATGGCCTGATCTCAGGAAAATGTACAGCAGTATGGCAATGCTTCCTGGACCAGAAGATTGTTTCCTGGCGCTTCGTGGATTACGTACCATGCATTTACGCCTGAAAGAAGCTGAGAGGAAAGGTATTGAAATGGCAAAATGGCTCAAAAATAGGCCGGAAGTCCTCAGAGTGTTACATCCTGCATTTCCTGAATGTCCTGGACATGAATATTGGAAACGAGATTTTACCGGTTCATCTGGATTATTTTCCATTGTTTTAGACCCTAAATTTAATAAAAGTAATTTAGCTAATATGCTGGATCATATGTCACTTTTCTCTATGGGATTTTCCTGGGGAGGTTATGAAAGTTTGATCATACCATTTGATTGTACAGAATATCGTACTGCAACAGAATGGAATCCTGGTGGGTTAACGTTAAGACTACAAATTGGTCTGGAAGATATCGAAGACCTTAAGTGTGATCTAATAGAAGGCTTTGAGCGTTTAAATCAGGTTATATGCTAATTTAAATTCATGGAGGAGATATCCACATTACTCTCCTCCGTTCTGCTTGCTTTCCGGCTGAGTCATCTATTTGTCAAAATGATTAGTCTGGGAATGATAGGTTAACTTTGACACTCCGAAAATCGTCCCTGTCAATAAAACGCTACGAGATAGATTTTCTTTAGCGGCCAGCAAAATCTTCTGATTCGTCAGTCCTCGTCGTTGAAGCCATCATTAGTTCACATAAAAGCAGTAATCAATTATTTAAGAGGTTAACGATGAGCGCATTAGTTAGATCACAAAACGGAAAACTATTTTCCCTACGGTAAAAATGTCGGCATCAGTTTTTGCAGATAAGAAAAAAGCATTATCAGACATGGTGTTACAGCAGGAGCACATAACCAGGCACTGATGCGTACTGGTTTCTTGTTAACTCAAGGTAGCCAAGCCCGCCGCCTGATGCTGGCAGAAGGCATGGGGATTAAGCGAGCGCCTGATGCCGCCGTTCTCATTGCTGTGTTTTCAGCCAGGCTGCAATATCCTGTGTCGGCAGATGATGTTGTGCATTCCAGGTGTCACTCATCGGCCACCACATACCGTCACCACGCGCGAAGGCGACGCGATAGCGCAGCATTGGATCATGCGGATGTAAACGGAGCTGCTCCTGTAAGTCAGGTAGCGTCAATACGCCTCGGGTAAAGGTTTGCTGCGTCACGCGTTCGACCGTTTCCGCCAGTTTTGCATAAGAGGTCGTTTCCCCCGCGACAAAGACGACTTCGTTAGTGATACGCGGCTGATGCAGATAAATTTCAGTGGTCAGGCGACCAATATCCGCAGGCGACGTGACGGTGACCTGCATTTCCCATCCGCCGAGGGCATTGATGGTTTTTTTGGCTAAGTTGACCACACCAAAGGCTGGTTCGAAGAGAAAAGAGGTAAATATACCGGTTGAAACAATCACCCACTCCGTGACGTTTTGCTCGCGCAAAAGCGTCCTGACGTCATACTGTTCGTCCCACACCGGCTGGCCGCTGCCTTTGCCGACCACATCGTAATTCACGCCAAACTGCCAGGGGAAATAGCGCTTAACGCCCGCCTCCAGTACCGCGCGGGTGATTTTTATCTGGGTACCCGCACCGGCGACAAACCCCATACAATTGATGATCGTATCAAAACCGTGGAATTGATCTTTTAACGCTGCAACCGAACTGTCTGCGATGTCGACCGGGATAAACCGCGCACCGGCATCCGCCAGTTGTTGATGAATGCTGGAACGTCGTTTGCTCTGTTTATCCCTGGATCGCCCTGACACAATAACGCAAACGGAACCATTACGCTGTGTGACCGCCGGAACCAACGACGCCAGCACTGACGCCCCCAGTTGTCCCGCGCCCAGCACCAATACTTTTTCACCTACCTGATTATTGGATTGTTTCATTTGCACCTCTCTGTGTTGATTCACCTGTAGATAGAGATTACGTCAGGGATCTGCGTTCGATAAGACGCCGAAGACGGGTTAGACTGTTCTGATAAATGGGATAATTGGCGGGGGGAAAATGGACAAGCTGGAAGCGATGCAGGTCTATGTTTGCGTAGTGGATACCCATAGTTTTATCAGAGCCGCCGAAGTGCTGGGCGTGCCGCGCTCAACGGTATCGCGAGTGGTTAAAGAACTGGAATCCTGGCTTAAGATTCAACTTTTGCAACGTACAACTCGCAAACTTAGTGTGACCGCAGAGGGGCGGCGTTACTACGAAGAGTGCAAAAGAGTGCTGACAGATATCGCGGCCATGGAGTCGTCATTTCCCGGCCGGGCGGCACAACCCAAAGGGCGTTTTAAAGTGGGGATGCCGCAATCTCTCGCCCGACATTGCATTATTCCCACGCTCCCGGCCTTTTTGCGCCAGTATCCGGAGCTGGAGCTGATACTTTGTTCCAGCGATAGCGTGGAGGATATTATCCTGCAAGGGTATGACTGCGTGATTCGGGCCGGCAGGATCGATGATTCCACCACGCTGGTTTCCCGTCCACTTGCCAGCTTTAACTGGGTGATAGCAGCATCGCCCACTTACATTGAGCGTTACGGTAGCCCTGAAAATTTAGATGATCTGCAAAAGCACCATGCGGTCGGCTACCTGAACCACCGCACCGGGCGTACCACCGACTGGTTTTTTACGCGTGAAGGGAAGGATTACGCGATGCGGGTGCAGGAGACGCTGGTTGTCGATGATACGGACGCTTATATTCAGGCCGGAATACTGGGACTGGGGTTAATTCGCGTCGCCAGCTATCTGGTTGCGCCGTATCTGCACAGCGGGGCGCTGGTGACCTGCATGGACAACCATTCTTACGATTTGCCGCTTGCGCTGGTCTATCCGCAAAACAGGTTTCTGCCGCCTGCGGTACGCGCTTTTTATGACTGGTGCAAAACGGCGCTGAGCCAGCCGGAGCCTCTTCGCTAAAAAATATTATTCCGGATATCGCATTGCCTGTTCAGAAAACTTTTTCACAGACGGTCAAAATGACGGTACTGGTTTTTGACGCATAAGTAAAAGGCATTATCAAACAGGTGCTACACGGCGAGGATATAGCAAGCACTGAACGTTTGGATGCAATAAAAAATCTGTACAACTGTTATTAATGAACTTTTTGTATAAATATAATCGGATTTAACAATACTCATTGTACCTGTATTTTGCTCTTATCATGGCGTCTTTACGACGAAAGGGTGCTTTAGCGTGGAATATTCAATATTAAGTAACAACCTTAAAATGCCTATGGTGGGTTTTGGCGTTTTTAAGGTAACCGACAAAGAAGAATGTCAGCAGTCAGTGTTAAGCGCTATTCGCAGCGGTTATCGTCTTATCGATACCGCTGCGGTATACGGCAATGAAGATGCCGTTGGTGACGCTGTTCGTGAAGCCATCGCGACAGGTCTGTGTACCCGTGAGGAGTTATTTATTACTTCTAAACTGTGGGTGCAAGATATGGCTAACTACGATCTGGCCAAAGCAGGTATTGAAGCGTCGCTGAAAAAATCCGGGTTAGATTATTTTGATCTCTATTTATTGCATCAGGCAATGGGCGATTATTTTAGTGCGTGGCGCGCGCTGGAAGACGCTTATGAAGCCGGTAAACTAAAAGCCATTGGCGTGTCCAACTTCTATGCGCATGTGTTAGCCAACTTCTGTGAAACCGTCAGAATTACGCCAATGGTAAACCAGGTCGAATTGCATCCATACTTTGCACAACCCGCCGCGCTGGAAACCATGAAGCATTATAACGTTCAGCCTGAAGCGTGGGCGCCGTTAGGCGGCGGGAGACATAAACAGTATGAAAATGTCATGCTTCAAAGGATTGCCGATGCCCATCAAAAAACCATCGCGCAGGTTGTCCTGCGTTGGAACGTGCAGCGTGGCGTCACGGTTATTCCTAAATCCACTCGACAGGAACGCATTGAAGAGAACTTTGCCATCTGGGATTTCTCACTAACGGATAATGAAATGGCTCAAATCAACGCCCTTGATTTAGGCTACGTTGGCGAAGCGGTGAAGCATTTTAATCCTGAATTTGTTCGCGGTTGTCTTGGCGTTAAAATCCACGATTGATCCCGGCGCTTGCGGATGTTTTCTCGCATGAACAGCTTCTAACACGGTTGCCGGAGCGTAGACGGCAACCGTGTGATATTCGCCTGGCCGTCAGGCTCCGAAGGCACCATCGATGGTGTGCATCGCGCCAGTGACGAAAGAAGCTTCCGGACCGGCAAGCCATGCCACCATTCCAGCCACTTCTTCAGGTCTTCCGTGTCGTTTGATCGCCATGAAACTGTGCATCAGCTCTTTCATGGGGCCATCTTCCGGATTGATGTCGGTATCAATGGGACCTGGCTGCACCACATTTATCGTAATCCCGCGGGGGCCAAAATCACGGGCCAGGCCGCGCGCCAGCCCTTGCAGGGCTGATTTACTGGCGGCGTACGCGGCCATTCCCGGTACGGGCATCCGATCGCCATTCACGGAACCGATAATAATAATGCGACCACCTTCCGGCATATTGCGGGCTGCTTCGACTGACGCATGGTAAGGCGCATGGATATTAATACGGAACAAACGATCTATCGCATCGCTATCTTGTTCCAGCGCATCGCCGAAGAGAGCCACGCCCGCATTGACGACCAGAATATCCAGTGGTCCGTACTCACGCACGAGGCTGATGACGGCATCCCGATCGGCGCTATCTGTCTGGATGGCGGTGCTTCCGGTTTCCGCTGCCAGTTTTTCGGCGGCTTCACGCGATCCGGCGTAGCTGAAAACGACCGATGCGCCGTCAGCGCTAAAGCGTCGTACAATAGCCGCGCCGATACCACGACTTCCCCCTAAAACCAGTACAGATTTGTTGCGAAATAGCATCATCAGGATGTCCTTTATGATATTGTAGTAGCCACTACAATATGCGTAATGAAATCATGCCGTCAAGGAGTTATGTAGTAATGACTACAAAACATAGCCGAACGCCGGGTCGCCCTCGCCAGTTCGATCCGGAGCAAGCCATTGAAACCGCTCAACACTTATTTCATTCGCGCGGATACGACGCGGTGAGCGTAGCGGATCTGACAAAAGCGTTCGGGATCAATCCTCCCAGTTTCTATGCGGCGTTTGGCAGCAAGCTGGGGCTGTATACTCGCGTATTAAAGCGTTACAGGATGACCGACGCGATTCCGCTCGGGGCGCTTCTGCGTCACGATCGCCCGACCGCGAAGTGCCTTATCGATGTGCTGATGGAAGCGGCAAGACGTTACGCTGCCGATCCTGATGCCACTGGATGTCTGGTTCTGGAGGGCGCTCATTGTAACGATAAACCGGCACGAGAGGCCGCCTGCGAGTTTTACATCGCTGCTGAAAACCTGATTCGCACTTATGTCGCCATGCGGTATCCGCAAGAGGCTGACCGGACGACGGACTTTATGGGGACGCTAATGGCGGGGCTTTCCGCCAAGGCGCGAGCGGGGTATGGCCTGGAGCGTCTTCAGGAGAGCGTGCTTCTGGCTGGGGATGTGCTGGAGCGATTACTGCCGGATTAACGCAGCGCATCAAAAAACCTGAGCCAGTCAGATACGGACAAACAGGGAGCAATAGCCCTAATCATCCATCTTACCGTCGCGGTATTCGGTAAAGTACATCAAAAATAGAGGTGCCAGGGAAACGAGAAATGCAAAAATGTAGTCTTATTACGGTACTTAGCTTATCAGTGTTGATGCTAGCCGGATGTACAACGACCTATACCATGACGACCCGGACGGGAGAGATTATTGAAACGCAGGGTAAGCCGGAGGTTGACACCGCAACCGGAATGACGAAATACGCTGATGTTTATGGTTATCATCGCGTTATTAAAACCAGTGAAATAGTGCAGACGACAGAAGGCGCATCGAAGCTGGACTGGTAATGCGCTAAAGCAGTTGGGAGGCCGTGTCCTGTATGGGTACCGGATTGTTTCTGGGCCTGAATTGAATAGAGCGCCTGTATAGCCGAATTCCGGGTATCGGCTTGATTTGTGTTGTCAGTTATTTGGTTGTTCCCTGTATAGTGAAGATAAACAGTACTCATGGCTAACGGTCTGTTTTGGATTGCTAACTATCCCGGATTCTGCGCGTTTTATTTAGTCACAACCGTGGTTAAGAATATTTTGGGTCAGACTTACACGCCGGGTATTAAGATAATCCGTCGCATAGAGAGCTTGATCGGCATCATTCGGTTCAAGAAGAAACGGCGTGACTTTAGGTATGAGATCAGCAAACAGGTTATATTGATCCACAGAGGCAAAATGCCGGGTAGCGCTGGCCCAGGACATTCGCATCAGCTCTGCGTAAGAAGGGGATAGTTGAACAGGTAAATCAAATTCTTTCAGATTAGCAAGCATCTCCTTATTCATATAAAATGTGACCCTGTTTCGCGAAAAGGTGTTAAGCACTGCCTTCAGTCGTTTAACTTTTGCTTCTTTACTCATGCTATTATCAAAAAAACGTGGTGAAAGCATAATAGCAATCGATGCATTTGATGAAATAACATTATGTAGTGGTTTTAGGGCTACAACAATCTGATCGTTTGTGAAGATACGCTGCGTACCAGAGGAAGTAGTATAGTTTCCACCCAGCCAGATCACATAATCTGTTGTTTTGAGGGGAAGCGCTTTTTCCGGTATATTACCCCTGTCAGGTGCCACTGTTTCAATTGCTAGTGAGTCTTGTCCCCAGACATTATTTACTTTAGAACTCAAAAAATTATATTCTGAAATATTCCTTAGTTTTAGTAGAGTTATCTGCGAGCGGGTAAAAAAGAGATTGAATCTCACTTTGTTCTGCAATTGCCGAAGTAATCTGAGCGTGTTCTGATCGATCAGATGACTATACAGACCAACCGTTTTTCCGGAAAGTATTGCTGAGGCATTGTTCGCAAGAAGCATCTCTTTTATAGCTCCTTGCCCAATAATCAGTACGCAACTGTATTTTTCTGGTCTGATTTTATCTATGGGGATATCGGTAAGATTGACCAGGTCAGGAGTGCCATGCCGCCAATTATCATGAATGACCGTGGCTCCGGAGGCGTCTCCTCCGGTTCCCCTGGTGATAATAAGAGGAGGGTGGGTACTGGCATGTGCGATATACGAAAAACAAGTTACCATTGCTAGCGCTGTGTTTCTGATGGTTGTATACATATCGTCTGCCCTGATTTCGAAAATATGAATAATGTCTCCTCTTATAATGTACATCAAAAAGAGAGCATTTTAATTAAACGTTATCTCAACGAGATAAAAGGTTAGCACAGTAAAGTATAGAGAGAATGTAATCATACCAACATTGTAAATGTGGGAGCATGAAGACCCCGCAAGCCGCCCGGCCAGCATACTCCCATTAATAGTTAAAGTATGGACTTTTCTTTTACCGTAAACTGTAGCTAATATTACCTGATCACTACACCGTACAGTACTGTCAGAAATCTGTCCCCGGTGTCGCGTGCACGCAATTTATTTTTTCAATTCTTTCAAAAAGTTAACTACATTTAATAGTCACTTATTATACCAGAATCAATACTGAGAGTTTTATTACCGTTCTGAAAAGAGAAGACTTTTCAGATGAAATGCGTGGATGGTACGAAGTCATTACAGTACAGGGATGTAATAATAAAGATCGACAATGGATTCATTATTCTGTTGCTTTTGGACGGATGCCAAATGGAAGTATTCAATATCTTCTCCTTCTCTCCTGATAAGATTCAGTTTTGGCAATATACACATATATATTGTATTGGAAAATTGTTGATATTGTTCCTTATGACCAACGAAATGGAATTTTGCATATTTACCACATTTTATTACCCTCGACATGGGGATTTTGCCTCCATCGACGGAATTATGTTCCATACCAAAAAAACTGCTTACGGCGATGACCTGGTCTTTGGTATTATCCGGCTTAAAAGACGAGAGACAATACACATTTTCGCCCCACGTTCTGAGCGTCTCATGAATGATTTTCCATTTTATAGGTGACGCTTTTTTAGGAAGGTCATTTGTTGCGATCTGATGAGACGTTTGAAATCCGAAAATTTCTTTTGACGTAAGCTGACAAATTTCGAACTGATAATGCTCATCACAGTCAAGCCAGTAGGGAGGCCGTAGGTTTCTGAGATCCCAGAAATCAGCCTTGCGATAGTTATTGGGATTGACGCCAAATGTTTTTTTGAACTCTCGACTATAGGACTGCACTGAATCAAACCCCATTCTGAACGCGATATCTGTGACCGACTGAGAGGTCAGCTTTAGCAGAGTGGCGCTTCTGCTCAACTTGCGTTGTCTGATATATTTTCCGATAGAGACGCCACACTTTTCTTTAAAAAAATCCTGCAAACTCCTTCGCGAATAACCTGTTATAACAACCAGCTTTTCAATATCAATCCTCTCTTCAAGATTTTTTTCTATTTGCTCTAATACTGAGATTATTATGGCTTTTTTCATCATCATTCCTCTTTATTGAAGCCGAAAATATAAACATTTAAGGTGTTTGACATACTGTGTAATTAAACTGGTGGGTGGTTTTTAGCTTTTCTGGCAAAACAAGAAAGATTTAAATTGCTTGACGTTTCTGAATAAACTTTACACTTGAAGATCGGCTTTTGCCAGTAAAGCTAAGTAATTAGCATGGCGAAGGGCATAATTTTACAGGCGGTTAAAATGATTGAATAACCCTGAATTTTTAGCCCGTGAGATTATAAATCTCGTAATTATTTCTAATGATTTAATAAAAGGGAATTGTTTTGTACTTCAAAAGATCTTTATTAACGTTAGCGATTTGTGCATCCGTGGTCTCAGTAGAGGCGGTGGCGAATACCAGAGCCAATGATATGGCTTCTTCTGCTACACCTGCTTCTGTTGGTCACCGTCCTGTGGTAACCAAGGATACAAAAAAAATAGAAGTGTCTGGGGAACTGACGACCGGTTCAACCCTCCAGATAGCGGATGTTTTTATTGGGGATGAGGATGGGGATCTCTTATCGCTGGATAAAATGAATAATGCCGACGATATTAAATGGTATCTGGTGGATAATGAGGCCGCCGATCCTTCTGGAACCCCGGCGGCAACCGGGACGGTTTTTACCATTCCTGCTGATGCAGGCGGTAAAAAAATTAAAATCGTTTACCGGATTAAGACGGCAACGGGGACGCCGGATAGTGCATTCTTGCCTGCCACTGTCTTATTAACTTCTGCATCTTCTGGGGTGGGCGGCGACTCCGCCGCAGACGGTACGATTTCTAATAAGCTACGTTCTGTCACTATCAAAGTCGTGAACGAAAACAACAAGCCAACTCCAGAACTCAACGGTACCAATGACGCCAACACTCCAGTGGTAGGCGGCACCCTTGAAGCGGTACTGGAATGTGCCGCCACAGCGGCGGCTGAGTGTGAGGTCAGTAATTATAACTTTACCTGGCAGATGGCGGATGCCGGGACACCAGATAAGTTCACCGATCTGAATAATACCAACGCTGAAAAGCATAAATATATTATTAAGGGAACTGAGCAGAATAAACTGTTCCGTGTCCACGTTACGCCTAAAACGACGAAAGCCACGCCGGAGAATAAACGCGCTATCCGTCGCTGATGGTTATCGCTAAATAAACATCTTATTTAAATACTCCCCCTGCCAGGCAGGTGGGTATAGCAGGAGGCAATAAAGTGGTTTTTTCTAAAAAACCTATTACTAAATATATAACCTGGGCCATTGTTAGCAGTCAGCTTTCACTCCCGGTTATCGCTGATAGCGATAATGAAATTCAGTCGTGGATTGCGGGGACGGCATCGTCTATTTCTCCGCATCTGCAGGAGGGGACACTGGAAGATTATGCCAAAGGAAAAATAAAGGCGTTACCAGGGCAAGCCGCTAATCATCTGGTGAACGAGGGGATGAAGAGCGCTTTTCCGGAGATTATTTTCCGTGGTGGCGTCAATCTTGAAGATGGCGCGAAATATCGCTCATCAGAGTTCGATATGTTTATTCCCGTCCAGGAAACAACATCGTCTTTACTCTTTGGCCAGCTTGGCTTTCGCGACCACGACAGCAGCAGTTACGATGGCCGCATCTATGCTAACGTTGGTGTGGGTTACCGCCAGGAGGTCAATGGATGGCTGCTCGGCGTCAATACGTTTCTGGATGCCGACATCCGTTATTCCCACTTGCGTGGCGGCATTGGCGGGGAAGTCTATACAGACAGTCTGGCCTTTTCCGGCAACTATTATTTCCCTCTCACCGGCTGGAAAACGTCAGCAGTTCATGAATTACATGATGAGCGTCCGGCATATGGCTTTGATCTGCGAACAAAAGGCACGCTTCCCGATTTTCCCTGGTTCAGTGGCGAGCTGACATATGAACAGTATTACGGAGATAAAGTTGATCTATTGGGTAACGGTACATTAAGCCGGAATCCCCGCGCCGCAGGTGCGGCTCTGGTCTGGAATCCTGTCCCCTTGCTTGAGGTCAGAGCAGGATATCGGGACGCCGGTAACGGCGGATCGCAGGCAGAGGGCGGTCTGAGAGTCAACTATTCCTTCGGTACGCCGTTACATGAACAGCTTGATTACCGCAACGTTGGGGCGCCGTCGAATACGACTAACCGGCATGCCTTTGTCGATCGTAATTACGATATCGTCATGGCGTATCGGGAGCAGGCCAGTAAAATCCGCATTACGGCAATGCCGGTGTCAGGCCTGTCCGGGACGCTAGTGACATTAATGGCGACGGTAGATAGCCGTTACCCGATTGAGAAAGTTGAGTGGTCGGGTGATGCGGAGCTTCTCGCCGGACTTCAGCTTCAGGGGAGTTTGGGCAGCGGCCTTATCCTTCCTCAACTTCCGCTGACGGCGACCGACGGTCAGGAGTATAGCCTTTATTTAACGGTGACTGACAGCCGGGGTACTCGCGTGACCTCCGAGCGTATCCCGGTAAGGGTGACACAGGATGAGACCAGTTTCCGTTCATGGATAAATGTTATCAATGACGATGTTCAGGTTGAGGACGGCAACTTTGTTATCAGTACGCCGCTTCCTGCCGGAGAAGAGGGGAAGGTTATTGAGTGGCACTACGTGCGCGAGCGTTCTGAAGAGGAGTGGACGTCGCTCAAACCACGTCATATTAAGTATCAATCAGATATGCCGGGTCTGGCATTTAAAGCGCTCGGTGGTACAGAGCGTGACGGCCATTGGGTTGAACGGGTTCTGGTGACCCATATCGGCGATGATGCCCGTTCGCTCAAATTACATATTGAAGCAAGCGGACCAGACGATAAACATCCGGTGAAGGGTACCGTACTACTACAAGCGCAGTCAGACAGTATTGCGCAGAAGGTCACTTCTGTGGAGGTGCTTTTTACGCCGGGTACTGAAGAAGCCAACGGAAGCGTTACTGCGCCAGTCGTCGGAACAGAAATGCGAGCCAGAACGCTTTGTGTAAATAACACGGACTGTACTGATGCGTTTAATTATCAGTGGGAAATCTCGGATGAAATGAAATCCTGGCAATCCGTACCGGGGGCTACAAAAGCCACCTGGCTTCTTCCTTATAGTCTTAATGGGGAATCGCTTCAGAATAAATATATCCGCGTCAGAATTATTTCTGATAAGGAAAATGCTAAGGGTAATACCGCAACCTCTGATGCGAATTAATGTTTTAAAAAGGATCAACAGTGCGTATGTCGAAACATAATCTTATTATCTATAGCCTGCTTCTGGCGGCTGCGCCGATAAGCGTCTTGGCGGATTCGTCGACAACGTCCGCGGCAACCGTCGGGATATTTTCTCCTCCTACGGCGCCGAGCGTTGGGCACAGGCCTGGGCAACCGAGGGCTGTCTTCCATTTCCTAAATGAGAAGGGGCAGGCTCTAACGTATGACGATTATTATGCGCCTTTTCCGGGTATGACACTAAAAAGATATTTAAGGTGGCGGGTCAGTGATCCTGATACACAGTATTATCAGGCTAGTGAAACGTTTACTGAGGCATGTACATATTATCTGGTTAATCGAGATGGTTCTCAGCATAAAATTAAACGTGAAAAACCATGTGAATATAGATTTGACTTCAGGGAGGAACATGTTGGTTCAAAACTAAAGTTGGAACTTTATAACGAAACGGATATGGCTTCAGCATCAGGCTACACGCCGGTGCCTACGGTCTCTGTACCCTTCTACTTTGAGTCAAAGGTCATAGTTAATATGCCTCCAGACTTAGCTATCGTGGATATAGATAAACCTGTTCTTTTGCCAGGAGAAAGCGCTATCGTAAAACTTATTTTCAAGGACAAAGATAACAACCCTATAAACGATCTTTAGACTGGCCCCCTGAATCTCCAGACAACCAATATCACTTAAATAAGTGATAGTCTTAATACTAGTTTTTAGACTAGTCATTGGAGAGCAGATGATTGATGTCTTAGGACCGGAGAAACGCAGACGGCGTACTACACAGGAAAAGATCGCTATTGTTCAGCAGAGTTTTGAACCGGGAATGACGGTCTCCCTTGTTGCCCGGCAACACGGTGTGGCAGCCAGCCAGTTATTTCTCTGGCGCAAGCAATACCAGGAGGGAAGTCTTACTGCTGTGGCCGCAGGAGAGCAGGTCGTTCCTGCCTCTGAACTTGCTGCTGCCATGAAGCAGATTAAAGAACTCCAGCGCCTGCTCGGCAAAAAAACGATGGAAAATGAACTCCTTAAAGAAGCCGTTGAATACGGGCGTGCAAAAAAGTGGATAGCGCACGCGCCCTTATTGCCCGGGGATGGGGAGTAAGCTTAGTCAGCCGTTGTCTCCGGGTGTCGCGTGCGCAGTTGCACGTAATTCTCAGACGAACCGATGGCTGGAAAGATGGTCGCCGCAGCCGTCACTCAGATGATACGGATGTGCTTCTCCGTATACACCATGTTATCGGAGAGCTGCCCACGTATGGTTATCGTCGGGTATGGGCGCTGCTTCGCAGACAGGCCGAACTTGATGGTATGCCTGCGATCAATGCCAAACGTGTTTACCGGATCATGCGCCAGAATGCGCTGTTGCTTGAGCGAAAAACCGCTGTACCGCCATCGAAACGGGCACATACTGGCAAAGTGGCCGTGAAAGAAAGCAATCAACGATGGTGCTCTGACGGGTTCGAGTTCCGCTGTGATAACGGAGAAAAACTGCGAGTCACGTTCGCGCTGGACTGCTGTGACCGTGAGGCACTGCACTGGGCAGTCACTACGGGCGGCTTCGACAGTGAAACAGTACAGGACGTAATGCTGGGAGCGGTGGAACGCCGCTTCGGCAACGAGCTTCCGGCGTCTCCAGTAGAGTGGCTGACGGATAATGGTTCATGCTACCGGGCTAATGAAACACGGCAGTTTGCCCGGATGTTGGGGCTTGAACCGAAGAACACGGCGGTGCGGAGTCCGGAGAGTAACGGCATAGCAGAGAGCTTCGTGAAAACGATAAAGCGTGACTACATCAGTATCATGCCTAAACCAGACGGGTTAACGGCAGCAAAGAACCTTGCAGAGGCGTTCGAGCATTATAACGAATGGCATCCGCATAGTGCACTGGGTTATCGCTCGCCACGGGAATATCTGCGGCAGCAGGCCAGTAATGGGTTAAGTGATAACAGGTGTCTGGAAATATAGGGGCAAATCCA
>NZ_JBEUJY010000017.1:0-85017 GCF_043356775.1 Salmonella sp. SJTUF15581
AAGAATCCGTATCTTCGAGTGCCCACACAGATTGTCTGATAAATTGTTAAAGAGCAGTGCCGCTTCGCTTTTTCTCAGCGGCGCGGGGTGTGCATATTACGCTTTCCCGCTTCAGAGTCAAGCGTTTATTTTCGCTTTTCTCCGTGAGGTTCTGGTCTGAACCCCGCTGACCCGGCGGCCTGTGTGCCGTTGTTCCGTGTCAGTGGTGGCGCATTATAGGGAGTTATTTCTGCCTGACAAGAGGAAATTTAAAATAATTTTCTGAGTGTCTCTTTTTTCATCAATAGCGTGCTTAACGTGCCATAAAATAAGCAAATTGCCGTTATTGCAACTGCAATCACACTTCCAGGTGGCATACTAATAACCAAACGAAAGAGAAAGGAAGAACATTCATGCCTTTAAGCGCACAACAATTAGCCGCACAGAAAAATCTATCCTATGTTCTGGCTGAAAAGCTGGCGCAGCGGATATTAAAGGGTGACTACGCCCCCGGTACGATTCTTCCCGGCGAAATAGAACTGGGCGAGCAGTACGGCGTAAGTCGAACGGCAGTTCGCGAAGCGGTGAAAACGTTGACGGCTAAAGGTATGGTGCTACCCCGTCCGCGCATTGGTACGCGGGTGATGCCGCAGGGAAACTGGAACTTTCTGGATCAAGAGCTGCTGACCTGGTGGATGACGGAAGAAAATTTTCATCAGGTGGTAGATCATTTTCTGGTGATGCGTATTAGCCTGGAGCCGCAAGCTTGCCTGCTGGCGGCGACTCTTGGCACACCGGAGCAGAAAGCGCGGCTTAATGCCTTAATGGAAGAGATGGTCGCGCTGAAAAAGCATTTTAAGCGTGAACGCTGGATTGAAGTGGATATGGCGTGGCACGAGCATATCTACGAAATGAGCGCCAATCCCTTTCTAATCTCTTTTGCGACGCTATTTCATTCGGTTTATCACACTTACTTTACCTCAATCACCTATAACGAGGTGGTAAAGCTGGATTTGCACCAGGCCATTGTTGATGCCATCGCTGATGGCGACGGCGAACGCGCTTTCCAGGCCTGCCAGGCGTTGTTAATAGCGCCCAATGAGAGACCAGATAATTAACAGGATATTGAATGACCAGCAAAAAAGCGCGCAGTATGGCTGGCCTGCCGTGGATCGCGGCAATGGCCTTCTTTATGCAGGCGCTAGACGCCACCATTTTGAATACCGCTTTACCGGCTATTGCGCATAGCCTTAACCGTTCCCCACTCGCCATGCAGTCCGCTATTATCAGTTATACCCTGACAGTAGCCATGTTAATTCCGGTAAGCGGCTGGCTGGCTGACCGCTTCGGTACGCGTCGCGTCTTTATGGTCGCCGTAAGCCTGTTTACGTTAGGCTCGCTGGCCTGCGCGCTCTCCAGTTCACTATCTGAATTGGTTATTTTTCGCGTCGTACAAGGCGTCGGCGGAGCGATGATGATGCCAGTGGCGCGGCTGGCGTTATTGCGAGCCTATCCGCGTAGTGAGCTGCTGCCTGTTCTTAACTTTGTCACTATGCCGGGGCTGGTAGGTCCGATTCTGGGGCCGGTATTAGGCGGCGTACTGGTGACCTGGGCAAGCTGGCACTGGATCTTCCTGATTAATATTCCCATTGGTGTTGCAGGCATTCTGTATGCCCGCAAATATATGCCCAACTTCACCACGCCGCGTCGCAAGTTTGACATGACCGGCTTCTTTCTTTTTGGGTTAAGTCTGGTTTTATTTTCCAGCGGAATGGAACTGTTTGGCGAAAAGATTGTGGCGACATGGATCGCATCCGCCATTATTTTTTGCAGTATCGTTCTACTATTGGCCTATATCCGCCACGCCCGCCGTCATCCGACACCGTTAATATCACTATCGCTGTTTAAGACACGCACATTTTCCGTCGGTATTGCCGGCAACCTCGCCACGCGTCTGGGGACAGGCTGCGTACCTTTTTTGATGCCGTTAATGCTACAGGTTGGTTTTGGCTACCCGGCTCTGATCGCCGGCTGCATGATGGCGCCGACAGCTTTGGGTTCTATTATCGCGAAATCGACCGTAACGCAGGTTTTGCGACGTTTGGGATACCGGAAGACTCTGGTCGGCATTACGGTATTTATCGGTCTGATGATTGCCCAGTTTTCGTTTCAATCTCCCGCCATGCCGATCTGGATGCTCGTACTGCCGCTATTCATTCTTGGAATGGCGATGTCCACTCAATTTACGGCAATGAATACGATTACTCTTGCGGATCTGACAGACGATAACGCCAGCAGCGGCAACAGCGTTCTGGCGGTTACGCAGCAATTGTCTATCAGTTTAGGCGTGGCGATCAGCGCGGCGGTGTTACGTATTTATGAAGGTTTTGCGGGCACCAGTACCGTGGAACAGTTCCACTATACCTTTATCACGATGGGGGCGATCACTATCGTGTCCGCGCTGATGTTTATGCTGCTAAGAGCCAAAGACGGCAACAATCTGATTAAAGAACGGCATAAATCTAAACCGACCCACGCACCGTCAAAACCGGAGTAAGCTGAAGTCGCTGTTGTTGCAAGGCGGGCTGCGCCATCCGATGAATCAACACATCAATAGCCAGCTCGCCCAATTCATCTTTCGGCTGATGGATAGTCGTCAGCGGCGGCGTCATATAGCGCGCCAGCTCAATATCATCATAGCCAATGACAGCCATATCCTGCGGAATACGAAGCCCCGCCTGATATAGCGCCTGATAGGCGCCGACAGCCATCGCATCGTTTCCGGTAAAAACCGCTTGCGGTCGCTGTTGATGGGCGAGTAACGCCTGCATGGCGTCAAAGCCGCCGCCAAATTCAAAATCGCCGGTGATCTCATAGCCTTGCGGAATAGCCAGCCCTGCGCGTTTCATCGCCGCCCGATACCCTTCCAGCCGCAAACGCGCTGGCGTTTTGTCCAGCGGGCCGGTAATACAGGCTATTCGGGTAAATCCTTTATCGATAAGGTGTTGGGTGGCAAGATCGCCGCCTAGCAACGAATTATCCTGAATGAGATCGCTATCGCCCTCACCATCAAACGGCGACCAGTCCATCATGACGGTAGGAATAGACGGATAACGCTCCATGATTTCACGAGAAGGCTGATGCGTTTCGGTACACAGCAGCAGTAAACCGTCTACCCGTTTTTGCATCAGGGTCTCCAGGTTGCGGTTCATCCGTTGCTCGTCGCCTTCGGTATTGCACAGCACCAGACTATAACCGCGCTCAAAACAGCTTCGCTCAACGCCGCGCACCAGTTCGGAATAAAAAGGGTTGGTACTGGCGGTAATCAGCATACCAATCGTGCGGGTCTGGTTTAACTTGAGGCTTCGCGCCAGCGCGGAAGGCGCATAGTTAAGTGATTTAATCGCCGCTTCAACTTTTTCGGTTATCGTCTCACTCACAAAGCGATCTTTGTTAATAACGTGAGAGACCGTCGATGTAGAGACTCCCGCCAGGCGGGCAACATCTTTCATAGTAGCCAAGCGTTACCCCTGCTGATGTAAAAACGCTTCTATCTCTTCGCGCCACGGAACGGACGGCTGCGCGCCTTTACGCGTTACGGCAATCGCGGCGGCGGCATGGGCAAAGCGAATCGCTTCCGGCAACGGCGTCTCCTCCAGTATCGCGGTGATAAAGGCGCCGTTAAACGTATCTCCGGCGGCAATGGTATCGACAGCCTCAACGCTAAATCCAGGAACGCGGCGGCCCTCGCCGTCTACGCTGGCCCAGACGCCACGGCTTCCTAAGGTAATTAATACGGTTCGAATGCCTTTATCATGCAAAACCTGCGCAGCTTTCGCGGCATCGTCGTCATTTTCCACACGCACGCCCGTCAGCTTTTCAGCTTCCGTTTCATTTGGCGTGATGATGTCCACCAGCGCCAGCAGTTCATCCGGTAGCTCACGGGCAGGCGCCGGGTTAAGCGCAACAGTAGTATGATGTTGATGGGCGATTTTCGCCGCCGCCAGTACGCTTTCCAGCGGCGATTCCAGCTGCATCAGTAACGCATCCGCCTGCGCGATACGTTCACGTTGCGCATCAACCAACGCCGGCGATAACGCGGCATTCGCTCCGGCATGAATACCGATGACGTTCTCGCCTTCGCCGTTAACGAAAATCAGCGCCACCCCGGTAGACTCGCCTTTAATAACGCTAACTGGCGCGATATCAATACGATCGCTGACTAATTGTTTACGAATACTGTCGCCAATATCGTCATCGCCCGTGCAGGCGATAAACGCAATATTTGCCCCGCTACGTCCCGCAGCAACCGCCTGATTCGCGCCTTTCCCGCCAAACGCGACCTGATAATGGCTACCGGTTACCGTTTCACCCGGGGTAGGGAAGGACTCAAGATTAAGGATATGATCGGCATTAATGCTGCCAAGGACGATGAGATTACCTGCGGTTTTCATATTCGGGGTTCCACGTCAAAGTGCGCCACCGGTTAGGGTGGCGCGTGCCCTGCTTTTCTTTTTTTACGTTCACCTCAGCGGAGGCTCGCGTATTTCTGTCGCCATCAGGCCATAGTTGACCCGTGTCGTTTATTACTGCTTGATGACCAGTTTCAGGTCAACCGGATATTTGGCCTGAACTTTTTCGCCTTTCAGCACCTTATCCGCCACTTCAACGCCTTTGGCGCCGATTTGATCCGGTAACTGAGCGATAGTCGCTGCCAGTTTGCCATCTTTTACGGCCTTTTCGCCATCCGGCGTACCGTCAAATCCAACCACCATCACATCTGCTTTACCGGCAGTTTGCAGCGCGCGCAGTGCGCCCAGCGCCATTTCATCATTCTGGGCGAAGACAGCCTGAACATCCGGATGCGCGGTCAGCAGGTTCTGCATGACGTTCAGACCCTTAGTACGGTCGAAATCAGCAGGCTGGCTGGCCAGGACATTAAATTTGTGGGCGGCTACCGCCTGCTGGAAACCTTCGCCACGCTCACGCGCCGCAGATGTTCCGGCAATGCCTTGCAACTCAATCACTTTGGCGCCTTCGCCAGCTTTTTTCGCGATATAGTCGCCAGCGATCTTACCGCCCAGCACGTTATCAGACGCGATATGGCTGACGACATCGCCTTTGGTTGCCTGGCGGTCAAGCGTGATAACCGGAATCTTCGCCTGGTTCGCCATCTTCACCGCGTTACCCACCGCATCGGAGTCAGTCGGGTTGATCAGCAGAATTTTGGTCCCGCGAACGGTTAAATCCTGCACGTTCGCCAGCTCTTTGGCAGGGTTGTTCTGGGAGTCCAGCACCACCAGGTTATAACCCAGTTTATCCGCCTCTTTTTGCGCCCCGTCTTTTAACGACACGAAGAAGGGATTATTGAGGGTAGAGATCACCAGCGCAATGGTGTCTTTCGCCATTGCATTCGCGCTCACGGTGGCGCTCAGCGCAACAGCAGATACCAGGGTAGCCAGTTTTTTCATGTTCATATTTCAGATGTCCTGTAGTCGTTGTTACTGCTTTTTGTTGTCTACCAGTACCGCCAGCAAAATCACCACCGCTTTGACGATCATCTGGTAATAGGAGGAAACACCTAACAAATTCAAACCATTATTAAGGAAGCCGAGAATCAATGCGCCGATCAATGTCCCAACAATGCGTCCTTTACCGCCTGCAAGGCTGGTGCCGCCCAGCACCACGGCGGCAATAGCATCCAGCTCATAGCCGGTACCCGCCGTCGGCTGCGCGGAAGAGAGGCGCGCCACTTCAATGATGCCCGCCAGCGACGCTGTCAGGCCGCAAAGTGAATAGACGATAATTTTCACTTTGCTCACGCTAATGCCAGACAGGCGCGTCGCCGCTTCGTTACCGCCCAGCGCGTAGATATAGCGTCCCAGACGGGTGTGATGCAGCATATACCAAGCGGCGATAAAGACGATAGCCATGATCCAGACCGGCGTAGGAACGCCCAGCGGACGGCCGATACCGAACCAGCCAAACAGATCGGCGTTATCGGTAAAGCCGGTGTTGACCGGGCTACCGTCGGTGTAAACCATCGTTACACCGCGCAGTAGCAGCATCATCACCAGCGTAGCGATAAACGCCTGTACGCGGCCTTTCGCGACGATAACGCCAGTGACGGCGCCAATCGCAGCGCCCAGCGCCAGCGCGGCGGCAACCGCGACCAGCGCATTCACTTCAACGCCGACGATTGAAGCGGCAACCGCACCGGTGAGCGCCAGCAGGGAACCGACGGACAGATCGATCCCCGATGTCAGAATCACCAACGTCATCCCCACCGCCATAATGGCGTTAACGGAGGTCTGTTGAAGAATATTGAACAGATTATTAACGGTAAAAAAGTTGGGGCTTAACGTCGACACAATCGCGATCAGCACCAGCAGGGCAATGAGCGACTTCTGCTCAAGAAGCCACGCTTTAGTGAAATAACGGCGACCAGAAACAGCCTGGGTTGTCATCTTTTTTACTCCTGATTCACGCGATTAAGCTTGCCCACTGCGGCAGCCATTAACACTTCCTGGGTGGCCTGCTCGCGAGTAAATTCACCGCTGAGATGCCCTTCATGCATGACGATGATGCGATCGCTCATGCCTAATACTTCTGGCATCTCAGATGAGACCAGAATGATGCTCAGGCCGTCGGCCTTAAACTGGTTGATAAGCTGGTAAATCTCTTTCTTGGCGCCGACGTCCACGCCGCGGGTCGGCTCGTCGAGAATGAGCACTTTCGGGCGCGTCATCAACCCGCGGGCAATCGCCACTTTTTGCTGATTACCGCCAGAAAGCAGGCCTATCGCCTGTTCCATTGACGGTGTCTTGACGTTGAACAGACGGATAAAATCCCCCACCGCCTGTTGCTCATCTTTGTGTTTCAGGCTTCCGCCAGCGCGGCTGAAATAGTCCAGCGCCGTCAGCGACATATTCTCTTTAACTGACATGCCGAGCACCAGTCCATCGCGCTTACGGTCTTCAGAGATATAAACGATGCCATTGGCCAGCCCGTCCTGCGGAGAACGCGTCACCACTTCGTGTCCATCAAGCGTCACGTAACCGCTGGTTCGCGGCATCGCGCCGTACAATACTTTCATCAGCTCGGTGCGACCGGCGCCCATCAGGCCGGAAATGCCAAGAATCTCACCTTTTCGCAGCACAAAAGAGACATCATTCACGCCCGGTCCGCACAGATTATCGACCTTCAGGCGAATCTCACCCGGCGCGTTATCCAGATGCGGGTACTGATCTTCCAGCTTACGTCCCACCATCATTTCGATAAGAGAATCTTCGGTCAACGTGGCCACTTCACGCTCGGCGATAAATTGCCCATCACGGAAGACCGTCACGTCATCGCAAATTTCGAAGATCTCTTTCATACGGTGGGAGATATAGACAATGCCGCGCCCCTGCGATTTTAATTCGCGGATAACGCGGAACAGAGAGTCGGTTTCAGTGTCGGTCAGCGCATCGGTCGGTTCATCCATAATGATGACTTTGGATTCGAAGCTCAGCACTTTGGCGATTTCCACCATTTGCTGATCGCCGATAGAGAGTTCGCCCACCAGCTTATCGCTCTTAAAGCGCAGATTGAGTTTGGCTAAGAGGTGGTCGGCTTCGGCATACATCTTTTTCCAGTCGATTTTACCAAAGCGATTCACAAACTCACGGCCCAGGAAGATGTTTTCCGCAATGGTCAACTGCGGGATCAGGTTCAGTTCCTGATGAATAATGCCGATCCCGGCTTCCTGAGACGATTTAGGCCCATTAAAGGTGGTCTCTTTACCCAGCCATAACAACGATCCCGCATCTCGCGTATAGATGCCGGTTAATACTTTCATCATGGTGGATTTTCCGGCGCCGTTTTCCCCCACCAGCGCCATAACGCGGCCAGGATAAACGTTTAACGCGGCGCCGGAGAGAGCCTTCACGCCGGGGAACGCTTTATCGATCCCTTTGAGTTGCAGTAATGCGTCCATAGCGGCCTCAGAAAGTGACGCCAGCGCAAAGAATGACGTTCGCATACGGGGAACACTCCCCGCTGCGAATCACCGCCTGACTGTCTGCAGTCAATTTTTTGAATTGTTCGTGTGTCGTATAACTAATTTTTATGGTGTTTCCCTGGTGTTGCTGCAGTTGCTCAAGGTGAGTGAGCAACGTTTCGTGGAGCTGCGGATTCTGTTGTTTGATTTCCGTTGCAAGAATCGCCGCCTCAACCTGCATTTCCCGGGTCACGACATCCACCACCTGCATAAAAGAAGGTACGCCCTGGGTTAGTGCCATATCGATACGCGCGGTGCTATTCGGGATGGGTAAACCCGCATCACAGACTACCAGAGTATCAGTATGCCCCAGACGGGAAATGACCGACGAGATTTCAGAGTTGAGTACGGTGCCTTTCTTCATTTTTCTGCTCCACTAGCGAAACGTTTCGCTGGCCGCAGTGTAACCCTGGATGTGTTCATAAAACCATCATGACGTAACAGAATTGTGATCGCCGTCGAAACGTTTCGCTAGCGGAAATCAGGCGATTATCTTGTGGGAATCTACGGATTGGCCAGGCCGGGTAAGCCAATGCGGCCCCCGGCATGTTGATGGGAGGTTAAATCTCGACCTGCGTACCTAACTCAATCACGCGGTTAGGCGGGATCTCGAACTGATCCGGCGCGCGCAGGGCGTTGCGTTGCAGCAACAAATACAGCTTGCCACGCAAACGCAAATACCACGGGCGTTTGCCGACAATCAATGACTCGTGCGACATAAAGAACGACGTTTCCATCATCCGACAGCTAAGCCCTTCCAGACCGCAGCGGTGGAACACCTCTTCAACGTTTGGCGTTTCGCGCCAGCCGTAGCTGGCCACCACGCGCCAGAATGTCGGAGACAACTGCTCAATCTGCACCCGGCGAACGTTATGCACATAAGGCGCATCTTCCGTACGCAACGTCAGTAAGATTACGCGCTCATGCAACACTTTGTTGTGCTTCAGGTTATGCAATAAAGCAAAAGGGATCACACTGAGCGCGCGCGACATGTATACGGCAGTACCCGGCACCCGAACCGGCGGTGACTTCTCCAGTGAAGCAATCATCGCTTCCAGCGAATTACCGTGTTCATGCATACGACGCAACAGACGGAAACGCTCGCTCTTCCAGGTGGTCATGATCGTGAACATGATCAGACCCAGGCTCAGCGGCAGCCAACCGCCGGACAACAATTTATCGAGGTTAGCCGAGAACAGCGGGATATCCACGCACAGGAACGCGATGAGGATCAGCGCGACAAAATATTTGTTCCAGTGCCAGTTCTTACGCGCCACTGTCGTAGAAAGAATAGACGTCAGCACCATCGTACCGGTCACGGCGATGCCATAGGCCGCCGCCAGGTTGCTGGAGTGCTCAAAGCTAACAATAACAACCACGACCGCGAAATAAAGCAGCCAGTTAACGAAAGGGATATAGATCTGACCGGACTCCATCTCGGAGGTATGGATAATGCGCATTGGCGACAAATAGCCAAGACGCACAGCCTGACGCGTCAGCGAAAAGACGCCGGAAATTACCGCCTGGGAGGCGATCACCGTCGCCAGCGCGGCCAGAATCAGCAGCGGAATTAACGCCCAGTCCGGCGCCAACAGGAAGAAGGGGTTTTTAATCGCTTCCGGATGTTTAAGTAGCAATGCGCCCTGACCAAAGTAGTTCAGTACTAACGACGGCAATACCACGGTAAACCACGCCAGGCGAATCGGGAACTTACCGAAGTGTCCCATATCGGCGTACAACGCCTCTACGCCGGTAATCGACAGCACCACCGCGCCCAACGCAATAAATGATACGGTTTTATATTCAAGGAAAAAACGTACCGCCCAGACAGGATTCAGCGCATGTAACACTTCGGGATTGGCGATAATACTGCGCAGGCCAAGTACCGCCAGGATTAAAAACCAGGTCAGCATGATCGGCGCAAAGAGTTTTCCTACCATTCCCGTACCGTGCTTCTGAATCATAAACAACAGAGTCAGCACAATAATGGAGAGCGGGACAATCCAGGTATCCAGCTGCGGCGCGACAATCTCCAGGCCTTCAATCGCCGACATCACCGAAATCGCCGGCGTAATGACCACTTCGCCATAGAAAAAGCTGCCGCCTATCAGTCCCATGATAACTAACATGGATGTGGTGCGCGCCGAGGTATTACGCCCGGCAAGCGACATCAGCGTCAAAATTCCACCTTCACCCGCGTTATCGGCGCGCATCACGAAGGTGAGATATTTGATGGAAACCACAAAGATGAGTAGCCAGAAGATCAGCGACAGAAAACCAAACACGGCATCTCGTTCAACGCCAAAACCAAACTGACCGGACAAACATTCACGAAGCGTATAAAGCGGGCTGGTACCAATATCACCGTAGACAACCCCAATAGCTGCGAGGGTAATCGCAGGCAACGATTGCTTATTATCAGTGCTCATAGACTCATCTTTCGTTTATACACGTCACCCTTCACACTACCTCCTTGTCGGCTGCATTCGCTTAACCCAGTCACACGTTTAAGTCAGTGCCAGGGGATTCACTCCTTTGCCGCCTTGATGTAGTTTGAATGAATGAGTGTATAGATATGAAATGTGTGCTTAGTCCCTTGGCCCACAAAAAAGCGCACAGTATGCACGATTAATCATAAAATCGTACCCCTAAATGAAGCCAGATTAACCTGGCTCAAAGAAAAATAAACAGCGCGTCAGACGATTACAGCCCCGGTGGTGAAACGTCTATACTCGCAATTAGCATGATCCATTTGTCGAAAGGACGCCTCTTTATTATGGCTCACCCACATTTATTAGCGGAAAGAATTTCCCGTCTGAGCAGCGCCCTTGAGAAGGGGCTGTATGAACGTAGTCACGCCATACGCCTTTGCCTACTGGCGGCGTTAAGCGGTGAGAGCGTCTTTTTGTTGGGCCCGCCCGGTATCGCCAAGAGTCTGATTGCCCGCCGCCTGAAGTTTGCTTTCCAGCGCGCCCGCGCTTTTGAATATCTGATGACACGCTTTTCCACGCCGGAAGAGGTGTTTGGCCCGCTCTCTATTCAGGCGCTGAAAGATGAAGGTCGCTATGAACGCTTAACGACCGGCTACCTTCCCGAAGCCGAAATCGTTTTTCTGGATGAAATCTGGAAAGCCGGGCCCGCTATCCTGAACACATTGCTGACCGCCATTAACGAACGCCATTTCCGCAACGGCGCATTTGAGGAAAAAATTCCGATGCGGCTGCTGGTGGCGGCCTCTAACGAACTGCCCGAAGCGGACAGCAGCCTGGAAGCCTTGTACGACCGAATGTTGATTCGCCTGTGGCTGGATAAAGTTCAGGATAAAGCCAATTTCCGCTCCATGCTGATTAGTCAGCAGGATGAGAGTGATAACCCGGTCCCCGCCTCGTTACAGGTTAGCGACGAAGAATATCAACAGTGGCAAAAAGATATCGGCGCGATTTCACTCCCTGATCCGGTCTTTGAGCTGATATTTACTCTGCGCCAACAGCTGGATAATTTGCCGAATGCGCCTTATGTCTCCGACCGTCGCTGGAAGAAAGCCATCCGCCTGTTACAGGCCAGCGCCTTCTTTAGCGGACGCGACGCGGTTGCGCCGATTGACCTTATCCTGCTAAAAGATTGCTTGTGGTATGACGCGCAGAGTCTGAATCTCATGCAACAGCAACTGGAAATATTGATGACCGGACACGCCTGGCAGCAGCAGGCCATGCTGACTCGCCTCGGCGGTATTGTCCAGCGCCGCCTCCAGTTGCAGCAACAGCAAAGCGATAAAACCGCCTTCACCGTCATTAAAGAAGGCGGTATGTTCAGCCGTCGCCCGCATTACACTTTACCGCCGGAAGCCAGTGCATCAACGTTGACGTTATTGCTACAAAAACCGCTAAAACTGCATGATATGGAAGTGATCCATATTACCTTTGACCGCAGCGCGCTGGAACTTTGGCTGACCAAAGGCGGCGAGATCCGCGGCAAACTGAACGGGATCGGCTTTGCCCAAACGTTGAATATGGAAGTCGATAACGCTCAACATCTGGTGGTGCGCGACATCAGTCTACAAGGTACCCGTCTGGCGTTACCGGGAGCGGCTGAAGACAGTATGCCTGCGGAGATCAAACAGCAGCTGGAAACGTTAGAAAACGACTGGCGCCAGCAGCATACCCGCTTCAGCGAGCAGCAACATTGCCTGTTTATTCACAGCGACTGGTTAGGGCGCATTGAGGCCAGCCTGCAGGATGTAGGAGAACAGATCCGCCAGGCGCAACAATGCTGACGCTGGATACGCTAAATACCATGCTGGCCGTCAGCGAAGAGGGAATGGTCGAAGAGATGATCCTCGCGCTACTGGCTTCCCCACAGCTGGTCATTTTCTTTGAAAAGTTTCCACGTTTAAAAAACGCCGTGACCGCCGATCTCCCGCGCTGGCGGGAAGCGCTACGCAGCCGTCTTAAAGACGTTCGCGTTCCGCCGGAACTCACGGAAGAGGTCATGTGTTATCAGCAAAGCCAACTTCTCTCTACCCCACAGTTCATCGTGCAACTGCCGCAAATACTGGCGTTGCTTCATCGCCTGCATTCACCGTATGCCGCGCAGGCGAAGCAGTTGACGGAGAGCAACAGTACCTTTACCCCTGCGCTACACACGCTTTTTTTGCAACGCTGGCGGTTAAGTCTGGTCGTGCAGGCCACCACGTTAAACCAGCAATTACTGGAAGAAGAGCGCGAGCAGTTGCTGAGTGACGTTCAGGAACGGATGACGCTGAGCGGGCAACTGGAACCGACGCTGGCGGAAAATGATAATGCCGCAGGCCGCCTGTGGGATATGAGCGCGGGCCAGCTTAAACGTGGTGATTATCAACTGATCGTAAAATACGGCGAATTTCTCGCCGCCCAGCCGGAGCTAATGCAACTGGCGGAACAACTGGGACGTTCGCGGGAAGCCAAATCGGTACCGAAAAAAGACGCGCCGATGGAAACCTTTCGTACACTGGTACGCGAACCCGCTACGGTGCCGGAGCAGGTTGACGGTATTCAGCAAGGCGATGATATTCTGCGCCTGTTGCCGCCAGAGCTGGCGACGCTCGGCATCACCGAGCTGGAATATGAATTCTACCGCCGGTTAGTGGAAAAACAGCTCCTCACCTATCGCCTGCATGGCGAAGCGTGGCGTGAGAAAGTGACCGAACGGCCGGTAGTACACCAGGATGTCGACGAGCAGCCGCGCGGACCGTTTATTGTCTGCGTCGATACTTCAGGCTCGATGGGGGGATTTAACGAGCAGTGCGCAAAAGCGTTCTGCCTGGCGTTGATGCGCGTTGCGCTGGCGGATAACCGCCGCTGCTTTATTATGCTGTTTTCCACTGACGTTGTGCGTTATGAACTCTCCGGCCCGGAAGGTATCGAGCAGGCCATCCGCTTTTTAAGTCAACGTTTTCGCGGCGGCACGGATATCGCCAGCTGTTTTCGCGCCATTATTGAAAGAATGCAGGGACGGGAATGGTTTGATGCCGATGCGGTGGTCATTTCGGATTTTATCGCCCAACGCTTGCCGGATGACGTGGTGAGCAAAGTGGGAGAGTTGCAGCGTCTTCACCAGCATCGATTCCATGCGGTGGCGATGTCGGCGCACGGCAAACCCGGCATCATGCGCATTTTCGATCATATCTGGCGCTTTGATACCGGGATGCGAAGCCGCCTGCTGAGACGCTGGCGGCGCTAACGGCTTATAAAATAGCAGGAATGCTTTCGCGAACCTGCGCGGGCCATACGCCGCACTGCACCTGACCAATATGCGGCAATTGCAGCAGCAACATCGTCAGACGCGACTGCCCAATCCCGCCGCCGATGGTCTGCGGCATTTCGCCGCGCAGCAGCGCCTGATGCCATTCCAGTTGCAGGCGATCTTCATCACCGGTCAACGCCAGCTGGCGCATCAGCGTATCGGCATCTACACGGATACCCATAGAGGAAAGCTCAAACGCATCTTCCAGCACCGGGTTCCACACCAGGATATCGCCGTTCAGACCGGCGTAGCCCAGCTCAGATGCGGAGCTCCAGTCATCATAATCCGGCGCGCGTACATCATGGCGGTGGCCATCGCTCAGTTTACCGCCGATCCCCACCAGAAAAACGGCGCCAAGTTCTTTGGCGATCGCGCGTTCGCGCCCTTTCGCATCCAGATCCGGGAAACGCGCCAGCAGTTCCTGACTGTGAACAAAATGGATCTGATCCGGCAGGAACGGCGCCAGACCAAACTCTTTACTGACCGCGGCTTCGGTAGCTTTAATTCCTGCCCATATAGCCTCTACTGTGCTTTTCAGGGTGGAAAATTGGCGCTCGCCATCGCCCATGACACGCTCCCAGTCCCACTGATCCACATAGACCGAGTGGAGCGGAGAGAGTCGGTCTTCATCGGGGCGAAGGGCTTTCATGTGCGTGTACAGCCCTTCGCCCGCGCTGAAGTCATGTTGCCCCAGGGTTTGACGTTTCCACTTCGCCAGTGAATGCACCACTTCGAACTGGGCGTCAGGCAACGCTTTCACTTTTACCTGCACCGCTTTTTCACAGCCGGACAAATTATCCTGCGTACCATCCCCTACGCGACTCAGGATCGGCGCCTGGACCTCAATCAGACCCAGACGCTCCTCAAGCTGGCGAGAGAAATGTGATTTCACGAAGCTAATTTGACGTTGTTTGGCAATGTAAGCGGTTTTCATTTTTTTACTCCTGCGTCCTGTTGCCTATGATTAAGCAACAAAACGAGAGCACTATTCAATAATCAACAGATAAAAAGCTAACTTCGGTTTTGATTCATTAAAAATAATGGCTAAAATAGAGATAATCATTAATCTGCATAAGAAAAAGCGATGGAAAATTATCAGATCGACAATCTGGACCGCGGCATACTTGACGCCTTAATGGAAAATGCCCGCACCGCCTACGCCGAACTGGCCAAACAATTTGGCGTTAGCCCTGGAACCATTCACGTTCGCGTCGAGAAAATGAAGCAGGCCGGGATCATTACGGGCGCACGGATTGACGTCAGCCCTAAACAGCTGGGCTATGATGTGGGCTGCTTTATTGGCATCATTCTCAAAAGCGCCAAAGACTATCCCTCCGCACTGGCCCGGCTGGAAAGCCTGGATGAAGTGACGGAAGCGTATTACACCACCGGTCACTACAGCATCTTTATAAAAGTGATGTGCAAATCAATTGACGCGCTTCAGCACGTACTTATCAACAAGATCCAAACAATTGATGAAATTCAGTCCACTGAGACACTGATCGTCTTGCAGAACCCGATCATGCGCACCATCAAGCCATGATCGGCTTTTTTAATCCCACATTTTTCCACAGGTAGATCCCAGCTCGTTCACAGAGTACAATGCAGCCTCTTTACCTGAGCGAGCGATCAATGGCAGACATTACTCTTATCAGCGGCAGCACCCTGGGCGGCGCCGAATACGTCGCGGAACATCTGGCGGAAAAGCTGGAAGCTGCCGGTTTTTCAACCGAAACGGTGCACGGTCCGTTATTAGAGGATCTGTCAACTTCCGGGATCTGGCTGATAATCAGCTCAACGCACGGCGCCGGAGACATTCCGGACAACCTGACCCCTTTCTATGAAGACCTTCAGACGCAGAAACCCGATCTTTCCGCGGTACGTTTCGGCGCAATTGGCATTGGTAGTCGAGAATACGACACGTTTTGCGGCGCGATTGAGAAAATAGAAGCGGAACTGAAAGGCGCTGGCGCAAAACAGGTTGGGGAAACACTGAAGATCAACATCCTTGAACATGAGATTCCGGAAGATCCAGCGGAGATTTGGCTCGGATCCTGGATTAATTTACTCAAATAAGTGTAAAGATCGTGCGATCCATTGTGGATAAATCTGGTGGAAAGCTTGGATCAAACGGTAGTTATCCAAAGAATAACCGTTGTTCACTTTTTGAGTTGTGTATAAGTACCCGTTTTGATCCCAGCTTATACGGACCACGATCACCGATCATTCACAGCTAATGATCCTTTCCAACGCATTGATCTTTATTACAGGATCCGGGTTATCCACAGCCTGGCGCGATCCTAATAAGAGATCACAATAGAACAGATCTCTAAATAAAAAGATCTTCTTTTTAATAGCCCGGATCCCGGGGCTTTCTCCATCGGCTAAAGTTGAGTAGAATCCACCGCCCGGGCTTCAATCCATTTTCACACCGCGTTATGCGAGGCAATTACCATGTTTTATCAGGATCCTTTTGACGTCATTATTATTGGCGGGGGTCATGCAGGCACTGAGGCCGCGATGGCCGCAGCGCGTATGGGTCAACAGACTCTGCTTTTGACACACAATATTGACACGTTGGGGCAGATGAGCTGCAACCCGGCGATCGGCGGTATTGGAAAGGGACATCTGGTAAAAGAGGTGGATGCGCTCGGCGGTCTGATGGCGAAAGCGATCGATCAGGCAGGTATTCAGTTTAGGATACTAAACGCCAGCAAAGGTCCGGCCGTTCGCGCTACCCGGGCTCAGGCGGATCGAGTCTTATACCGCCAGGCGGTGCGTACCGCGCTGGAGAATCAGCCGAATCTGATGATCTTCCAGCAAGCGGTTGAAGATCTGATTGTCGAAAACGATCGCGTTGTCGGCGCTGTGACCCAAATGGGGCTCAAATTCCGCGCGAAAGCGGTGGTACTGACCGTCGGGACCTTCCTGGACGGCAAAATTCATATTGGTCTGGATAACTACAGCGGCGGTCGTGCTGGCGATCCGCCATCCATCCCGCTGTCTCGCCGTCTGCGTGAGCTTCCGCTACGCGTCAGTCGCCTGAAAACCGGCACACCGCCGCGTATTGATGCGCGTACTATCGATTTCAGCGTGTTGGCTCAACAGCATGGCGATAACCCGATGCCGGTTTTCTCGTTTATGGGGAATGCTTCTCAGCATCCGCAACAGGTGCCGTGTTACATCACGCATACCAATGAGAAAACCCATGACGTGATTCGTAATAACCTCGATCGTAGCCCAATGTACGCTGGCGTGATCGAAGGGATCGGCCCACGCTACTGTCCTTCGATCGAAGACAAGGTGATGCGTTTTGCCGATCGTAACCAGCATCAGATCTTCCTTGAGCCGGAAGGACTGACCTCTAACGAGATTTACCCTAACGGTATCTCCACCAGCCTGCCGTTTGACGTGCAGATGCAGATTGTCCGTTCCATGCAGGGCATGGAGAACGCGAAGATCGTTCGTCCTGGTTACGCGATTGAGTACGATTTTTTCGACCCGCGCGATCTGAAACCGACTCTGGAAAGTAAATTTATTCACGGCCTGTTCTTTGCTGGTCAAATCAACGGTACTACCGGCTATGAAGAGGCTGCGGCGCAGGGCTTGCTCGCTGGTCTGAATGCCGCGCGTCTTTCCGCCGACAAAGAGGGCTGGGCGCCTGCGCGTTCTCAGGCTTATCTCGGCGTGCTGGTGGACGATCTCTGTACGCTGGGCACCAAAGAGCCGTATCGCATGTTTACCTCCCGCGCCGAATATCGCCTGATGCTGCGTGAGGACAACGCCGATCTGCGTCTGACCGAAATGGGCCGCGAGCTGGGTCTGGTGGATGATGAACGCTGGGCGCGCTTCAACGAGAAGCTGGAAAATATCGAACGCGAACGTCAGCGGCTGAAATCGACATGGGTAACGCCGTCTGCGGAATCCGCCGATGAAGTGAATGCGCATTTGACCACGCCTCTCTCCCGTGAGGCCAGCGGTGAAGATCTGTTGCGTCGTCCGGAAATGACCTACGCGCAGCTCACTTCGCTTGCCGCATTCGCGCCTGCGCTTGAAGATGAGCAAGCCGCTGAGCAGGTAGAAATCCAGGTCAAATACGAAGGCTATATCGCTCGCCAGCAGGATGAGATTGAAAAACAACTACGTAACGAGAATACGTTGCTGCCTGCCACGCTGGATTATCGTCAGGTTTCCGGTCTGTCGAACGAAGTTATCGCCAAGCTGAACGATCATAAACCGGCGTCTATCGGCCAGGCATCGCGTATCTCCGGCGTTACGCCAGCGGCAATCTCCATTCTGCTGGTATGGCTGAAAAAACAAGGTATGCTGCGTCGTAGCGCTTGATAACACTAATTTGGCGGGGGCGCTTCGCTTGCCCGCCCTACAAATTTGTAGGCCCGATAAGCGAAAGCGCATCGGGCATTTGATTATTAACAGGTAATGACCGTGCTCAACAAACTCTCTCGTCTGCTGGCTGATGCCGGTATTTCTCTTACCGATCACCAGAAAACGCTGCTGGTCGCCTACGTTGATATGCTGCACAAATGGAACAAAGCATACAACCTGACGTCAGTGCGGGATCCCAACGAAATGTTGGTACGCCATATTCTCGACAGCATAGTCGTTGCGCCATATCTTCAGGGACAGCGTTTTATCGACGTAGGAACAGGACCGGGGCTGCCGGGCATCCCACTGGCTATTGTTCTCCCTGACGCGCATTTCACCTTACTCGACAGCCTGGGCAAGCGGGTACGTTTTCTGCGTCAGGTCCAGCACGAACTGAAACTGGAAAACATCACGCCGGTTCAAAGCCGCGTTGAAGCCTATCCCTCCGAACCACCGTTTGATGGCGTTATCAGCCGCGCTTTCGCATCGTTGAATGATATGGTGAGCTGGTGTCACCATCTGCCGGGAGAGAAAGGGCGTTTTTATGCCTTAAAAGGGCAATTGCCAGGGGATGAAATTGCCTCACTACCTGACAATTTTAGCGTCGAATCTGTTGAAAAATTACGCGTTCCGCAACTGGAAGGCGAGCGGCATCTGGTGATTATTAAGTCAAACAAAGTTTAATTTTTATCAAAAAAAATAGAAAAAAAACGACGCGGCTTGTGTTAAAAATCGACAGGTATAACGCATTTCAGCGTTGTTACATTTAACTCTGGATTTACGGTTTCGTTTCAACATGACAACGTCGCTTCTTTTGTTAAAACAGAGAGTAATCAACTTTGTAAATATCAGTCTGCTAAAAATCGAATCGAAAAATCACTTTTGCTTGTTAAATTTTTATTATAAATGTCAATGGGGCGTTTTTAAGGTGTAAGCTGGTATTTTTAAAACAGTACCTGGTTTTACGCTTAAATATCAAAAAGATGAAAAGGCATGAATTGACACGTAAATGAATTGCGTAAGCATGAATATGTTTAATGTGTGATCTGGTGCACGCTTTATCGCCAGTGTTTTCGCGCTATTTGCAGTTTTGTACGATCGTTCACACTTTGGCTAAAAGTTAAAAATGCGGGCCAGAGAAAAATATTTAAACATTTATTCACCTTTTGGCTACTTATTGTTTGAAATCACGGGGGCGCACCGTATAATTTGACCGCTTTTTGATGCTTGACTCTAAGTCTTAAAGAACGTTTTATACGACACGCGGCATACCTCGAAGTGAGCAGGAGTAAAAACGTGATGTCTGTGTCGCTCGTGAGTCGAAACGTTGCTCGTAAGCTTCTGTTCATTCAGTTTCTGGCGGTAATAGCAAGTGGATTGCTGTTTTGCCTCAAAGACCCCTTCTGGGGCATCTCCGCAGTATGTGGGGGATTGGCAGTGGCACTGCCTAATATGTTGTTTATGATATTTGCCTGGCGTCACCAGGCGCATACACCTGCTAAGGGCCGCGTGTCCTGGACTTTCGCCTTCGGTGAAGCCTTCAAGGTGTTAGCGATGCTGGTTTTACTGGTGGTGGCGTTGGCGGTTTTAAAGGCGGTGTTTTTGCCGCTGATCGTTACGTGGGTTTTGGTGCTGGTGGTTCAGATACTGGCGCCGGCTGTAATTAACAACAAAGGGTAAAAGGCATCATGGCTTCAGAAAATATGACGCCGCAGGAATACATAGGACACCATCTGAATAACCTTCAGTTGGACCTGCGTACTTTCTCGCTGGTGGATCCGCAGAACCCCCCAGCCACCTTCTGGACGCTCAATATTGACTCCATGTTCTTCTCGGTGGTGCTGGGTCTGTTGTTTCTGGTGATGTTCCGTAGCGTTGCTAAAAAAGCGACCAGCGGCGTGCCAGGCAAGTTTCAGACCGCGATTGAGCTGATAGTCGGCTTTGTGCATGGCAGCGTCAAAGACATGTACCATGGCAAAAGCAAGCTGATTGCGCCGCTGGCCCTGACGATTTTCGTCTGGGTATTCCTTATGAACCTGATGGACTTACTGCCTATCGACCTGCTGCCGTATATCGCTGAGCATTGGCTGGGTCTGCCGGCAACGCGCGTGGTGCCGTCTGCTGACGTCAACATCACCCTGTCGATGGCGCTGGGCGTATTCATCCTTATTCTGTTCTACAGCATCAAAATGAAAGGCATCGGCGGCTTCGCAAAAGAGTTGACGCTGCAGCCGTTCAATCACTGGGCGTTCATTCCTGTCAACTTAATCCTTGAAGGGGTAAGTCTGCTGTCCAAACCGGTTTCTCTCGGTCTGCGACTGTTCGGCAACATGTATGCCGGTGAGCTGATTTTCATTCTGATTGCTGGTCTGTTGCCGTGGTGGTCACAGTGGATTCTGAATGTGCCGTGGGCCATTTTCCACATCCTGATTATTACGCTGCAAGCCTTCATTTTCATGGTTCTGACGATTGTCTATCTGTCGATGGCGTCCGAAGAGCATTAATTTACCAACACTACTACGTTTTAACTGAAACAAACTGGAGACTGTCATGGAAAACCTGAATATGGATCTGCTGTACATGGCTGCCGCTGTGATGATGGGTCTGGCGGCAATCGGTGCTGCGATCGGTATCGGCATCCTCGGGGGTAAATTCCTGGAAGGCGCGGCGCGTCAACCTGATCTGATTCCTCTGCTGCGTACTCAGTTCTTTATCGTTATGGGTCTGGTGGATGCTATCCCGATGATCGCTGTAGGTCTGGGTCTGTACGTGATGTTCGCTGTCGCGTAGTAAGCGTTGCTTGAATTAAGAGCAATATCAGAAGGTTAACTAGATAGAGGCATTGTGCTGTGAATCTTAACGCAACAATCCTCGGCCAGGCCATCGCGTTTATTCTCTTTGTCTGGTTTTGCATGAAGTACGTATGGCCGCCGTTAATGGCAGCCATCGAGAAACGTCAGAAAGAAATTGCTGACGGTCTCGCTTCTGCTGAACGAGCACATAAGGATCTTGACCTTGCAAAGGCCAGCGCGACCGACCAGCTGAAAAAAGCGAAAGCGGAAGCTCAGGTAATCATCGAGCAGGCAAACAAACGCCGCGCTCAGATCCTGGACGAAGCCAAAACTGAAGCAGAGCAGGAACGTACTAAAATCGTGGCGCAGGCGCAGGCGGAAATTGAAGCCGAGCGTAAACGCGCCCGTGAAGAGCTGCGTAAGCAAGTTGCTATCCTGGCTGTTGCTGGCGCCGAGAAGATCATCGAACGTTCCGTGGATGAAGCTGCTAACAGCGACATCGTGGATAAACTTGTCGCTGAACTGTAAGGAGGGAGGGGCTGATGTCTGAATTTGTTACGGTAGCTCGCCCCTACGCCAAAGCAGCTTTTGACTTTGCCGTTGAACACCAAAGTGTAGAGCGCTGGCAGGATATGCTGGCGTTTGCCGCCGAGGTAACCAAGAACGAACAAATGGCAGAGCTTCTCTCTGGCGCGCTGGCGCCGGAAACGCTCGCTGAGTCGTTTATCGCAGTCTGCGGTGAGCAGTTAGACGAAAACGGTCAGAACCTGATTCGGGTTATGGCTGAAAATAATCGTCTGAACGCGCTCCCGGATGTTCTGGAGCAGTTTATTCATCTGCGTGCCGCCAGTGAAGCTACCTCCGAGGTAGAAGTTACGTCGGCAACCGCATTGAGTGAAGAGCAGCTTTCGAAAATCAGCGCCGCGATGGAAAAACGTCTGTCACGCAAAGTGAAGCTGAATTGCAAAATCGATAAGTCTGTAATGGCAGGCGTTATCATCCGGGCGGGTGATATGGTCATTGATGGCAGCGTACGCGGCCGTCTTGAGCGCCTTGCAGACGTCTTGCAGTCTTAAGGGGACTGGAGCATGCAACTGAATTCCACCGAAATCAGCGAACTGATCAAGCAGCGCATTGCTCAGTTCAATGTGGTGAGCGAAGCTCACAACGAAGGTACTATTGTTTCTGTCAGTGACGGTGTTATCCGCATTCACGGCCTGGCCGATTGTATGCAGGGTGAAATGATCTCCCTGCCGGGTAACCGTTACGCTATCGCACTGAACCTGGAGCGCGACTCCGTGGGTGCGGTAGTCATGGGTCCATACGCTGACCTTGCCGAAGGCATGAAGGTTAAATGTACGGGTCGTATCCTGGAAGTTCCGGTTGGCCGCGGCCTGCTGGGACGTGTGGTGAACACCCTGGGTGCGCCAATTGACGGTAAAGGTCCGGTTGATAATGACGGCTTCTCTGCCGTTGAAGCGATTGCGCCGGGCGTTATCGATCGGCAGTCTGTCGATCAGCCGGTGCAGACCGGCTATAAAGCCGTTGACTCCATGATCCCAATCGGTCGTGGTCAGCGTGAACTGATCATCGGTGACCGTCAGACCGGTAAAACCGCACTGGCTATCGATGCCATCATCAACCAGCGCGACTCCGGCATCAAATGTATCTATGTCGCTATCGGCCAGAAAGCGTCCACCATCTCTAACGTGGTGCGTAAACTGGAAGAACACGGCGCGCTGGCTAACACCATTGTTGTGGTGGCTACCGCGTCCGAATCCGCTGCGCTGCAATATCTGGCGCCGTATGCCGGTTGCGCAATGGGCGAATACTTCCGTGACCGCGGCGAAGATGCGCTGATCATTTACGATGACCTGTCTAAACAGGCTGTTGCTTACCGTCAGATCTCCCTGCTGCTCCGTCGTCCGCCAGGACGTGAAGCATTCCCGGGCGACGTATTCTACCTCCACTCTCGTCTGCTGGAGCGTGCTGCGCGTGTTAACGCCGACTACGTCGAAGCCTTCACTAAAGGTGAAGTGAAAGGGAAAACCGGTTCACTGACTGCGCTGCCGATTATCGAAACGCAGGCAGGTGACGTTTCCGCGTTCGTTCCGACCAACGTAATTTCCATTACCGATGGTCAGATCTTCCTGGAATCTAACCTGTTTAACGCCGGTATTCGTCCTGCGGTTAACCCGGGTATCTCGGTATCCCGTGTAGGTGGCGCAGCCCAGACCAAGATCATGAAAAAACTGTCCGGTGGTATTCGTACCGCGCTGGCGCAGTATCGTGAACTGGCGGCGTTCTCTCAGTTTGCATCCGACCTTGACGATGCTACCCGTAAACAGCTTGACCACGGTCAGAAAGTGACCGAACTGCTGAAACAGAAACAGTATGCGCCGATGTCCGTCGCGCAGCAGTCTCTGGTTCTGTTCGCAGCAGAACGTGGTTATCTGGCGGATGTCGAACTGGCGAAAATCGGTAGCTTCGAAGCCGCACTGCTGGCTTACGTCGACCGTGATCACGCTCCGCTGATGCAAGAGATCAACCAGTCCGGTGGCTATAACGACGAAATCGAAGGCAAGCTGAAAGGCATCCTCGATTCCTTCAAAGCAACCCAGTCCTGGTAACGTCTGGCGGCTTGCCTTAGGGCAGGCCGTAAGGCATTGAGGAGAAGCTCATGGCCGGCGCAAAAGAGATACGTAGTAAGATCGCAAGCGTCCAGAACACGCAAAAGATCACTAAAGCGATGGAGATGGTCGCCGCTTCCAAAATGCGTAAATCGCAGGATCGCATGGCGGCCAGCCGTCCTTATGCAGAGACCATGCGCAAAGTGATTGGTCACCTTGCGAACGGTAATCTGGAATATAAGCACCCCTACCTGGAAGAGCGCGACGTTAAACGCGTGGGCTACCTGGTAGTGTCGACCGACCGTGGTTTGTGCGGTGGCTTGAACATTAACCTGTTCAAAAAGCTGCTGGCGGATATGAAGGCATGGTCCGATAAAGGCGTTCAGTGCGAACTCGCAATGATCGGCTCTAAGGGCGTGTCATTCTTTAATTCCGTAGGCGGCAACGTTGTCGCTCAGGTGACAGGTATGGGGGATAACCCTTCTCTGTCCGAACTGATCGGTCCGGTTAAAGTGATGTTGCAGGCCTACGACGAAGGCCGTCTGGACAAGCTTTACATTGTCAGCAACAAATTTATTAACACCATGTCTCAGGTGCCGACGATCACTCAACTGCTGCCGCTGCCGGCGTCAGAAGATGATGATCTGAAGCGTAAAGCCTGGGATTACCTGTATGAACCAGACCCGAAAGCGCTGCTGGATACTCTCCTGCGTCGTTATGTGGAGTCTCAGGTTTATCAGGGCGTGGTAGAAAACCTGGCCAGCGAGCAGGCCGCACGAATGGTGGCGATGAAAGCCGCAACCGATAATGGCGGCAGCCTGATTAAAGAGCTGCAGTTGGTATACAACAAAGCTCGTCAGGCCAGCATTACTCAGGAACTCACCGAGATCGTCTCGGGGGCCGCCGCGGTTTAACCAGGTTATTTCGTAGAGGATTTAAGATGGCTACTGGAAAGATTGTCCAGGTAATCGGCGCCGTGGTCGACGTCGAGTTCCCTCAGGATGCCGTACCACGCGTGTACGATGCTCTTGAGGTGCAGAATGGTAATGAGAAGCTGGTGCTGGAAGTTCAGCAGCAGCTTGGCGGCGGTATTGTGCGTACCATCGCGATGGGGTCTTCTGACGGTCTGCGTCGCGGTCTGGATGTAAAAGATCTCGAACACCCGATCGAAGTCCCGGTAGGTAAAGCCACGCTGGGTCGTATCATGAACGTCCTGGGTGAACCGGTCGACATGAAAGGCGAGATCGGCGAAGAAGAGCGTTGGGCGATTCACCGCGCAGCGCCTTCCTACGAAGAGTTGTCAAACTCTCAGGAACTGCTGGAAACCGGTATCAAAGTTATCGACCTGATGTGTCCGTTCGCGAAGGGCGGTAAAGTCGGTCTGTTCGGTGGTGCGGGTGTAGGTAAAACCGTAAACATGATGGAGCTTATCCGTAACATCGCGATCGAGCACTCCGGTTACTCTGTGTTTGCGGGCGTAGGTGAACGTACTCGTGAGGGTAACGACTTCTACCACGAAATGACCGACTCCAACGTTATCGATAAAGTATCCCTGGTGTATGGCCAGATGAACGAGCCGCCGGGAAACCGTCTGCGCGTTGCACTGACCGGTCTGACCATGGCGGAGAAATTCCGTGACGAAGGTCGTGACGTACTGCTGTTCGTCGATAACATCTATCGTTACACCCTGGCCGGTACGGAAGTATCCGCACTGCTGGGCCGTATGCCTTCCGCAGTAGGTTACCAGCCGACTCTGGCGGAAGAGATGGGCGTTCTGCAGGAACGTATCACCTCCACCAAAACCGGTTCTATCACCTCCGTACAGGCGGTATACGTACCGGCGGATGACTTGACTGACCCGTCTCCAGCCACCACCTTTGCGCACTTAGATGCAACCGTGGTACTGAGCCGTCAGATCGCATCCCTGGGTATCTACCCGGCCGTTGACCCGCTGGACTCCACCAGCCGTCAGCTGGATCCGCTGGTTGTTGGTCAGGAACACTACGACACCGCGCGTGGCGTTCAGTCCATCCTGCAGCGTTATCAGGAACTGAAAGACATCATCGCCATCCTCGGTATGGATGAACTGTCTGAAGAAGATAAACTGGTGGTAGCACGCGCGCGTAAAATTCAGCGCTTCCTGTCCCAGCCGTTCTTCGTGGCGGAAGTATTTACCGGTTCTCCGGGCAAATACGTTTCCCTGAAAGACACCATCCGTGGCTTTAAAGGCATCATGGAAGGCGAATACGATCACCTGCCGGAGCAGGCGTTCTACATGGTCGGTTCCATCGACGAAGCCGTGGAAAAAGCCAAAAAACTTTAACGCCTTAATCGGAGGGTGATATGGCAATGACTTACCACCTGGATGTCGTCAGCGCGGAGCAACAAATGTTCTCCGGTCTGGTCGAGAAAATCCAGGTTACGGGTAGCGAAGGCGAACTGGGGATTTACCCGGGGCACGCGCCGCTGCTCACCGCCATTAAGCCTGGTATGATTCGCATCGTTAAGCAGCACGGTCATGAAGAGTTTATCTATCTGTCCGGCGGCATTCTGGAAGTGCAGCCTGGCAGCGTGACCGTTCTGGCGGATACCGCGATTCGCGGTCAGGATCTCGATGAAGCGCGAGCCCTGGAAGCGAAGCGTAAAGCCGAAGAGCACATTAAGAGCTCGCACGGTGACGTGGATTACGCTCAGGCGTCTGCGGAACTGGCCAAAGCGATCGCTAAACTGCGCGTTATCGAGTTGACCAAAAAAGCGATGTAACACCGGCTTGAAAGCATAAAACCAGTCTGATTGCGGACTGGTTTTTTTTTATCCTCTCAATTTTTATTCGATAAACTAGCAACGACAAAAACAAGCGGCTGAAGGCGACGCGTTTTCAGCGACAGCGCTGTTTTCATTAAATCCTTCTTTCTGTCATTGGCATCTGCACATTGTGCGAAGAAGGAAGGAATGGATGCGTTTTTATTGCATAAAATGAGGGATTATTACTATGTCATTTCAGCCATCCTTTGCGGGTCCACAACCCGACTCAAGGATTGATCGTACTACCTTTATCCGTCGCGCTTATCTTCATCTCGCCGGCGCCATCGTCGGTTTTATCGTATTGAGCGCGGCGTGGAGTTTTATAGGGGTCGGGGAGTATGCGCTTGATGTGCTGCTGGCTGGTGGAAGATATAGCTGGTTGGTTGTTCTCGGCGCTTTTATGCTGGTGGGAATGCTGGCGACCCGTCTGGCGGATAATGCGGGGAATAATCAAACGCAACTTATCGGGCTGGGGATTTATGTGTTGGCAGAATCCCTGATTTTTGCCCCCCTGTTAACGGTGGCGGCGTATATTAACCCGTCGAGCATTGGCGCGGCGGCAATAACGACTCTGTTGCTGGTTGGCGGTCTGACGTTTACCGCTTTTTCCATAAAAAAAGACTTTTCTTTTCTGCGCTCGTTTCTGACTATGGCTGGGTTCATTGCTTTTGGCGCGATTATTGCCAGCGTCATCTGCGGTTTCTCGCTGGGCGTCTGGTTTTCTGCGCTAATGGTACTGCTGTGCGCCGGGTTTATACTTTACGATACTTCTAACATTATTCACCATTACCCTACCGATCGCCCTGCTGGCGCGGCATTACATCTGTTTGCTTCTATCGCGACCATGTTCTGGTATATTTTGCGGATTTTTATGTCGCGTAATTAAGTAAAAAATACGCGCAACGGAAAACCAGCGGCCTCTGTCGCTGGTTTTTGCTTTTCTGACTCCCCTGCGCTTTATTACGTTATCTTCTTTATTTATGGAGTAAAAAAACAGCAAAAACATCGGACTACGTTGCCAATACGCGGGTGTTTTTACTTTTCAGGAGACAAGAGGCGCGGTAATGAACGAAAATGATTCATTAGCAGGCGGGGATTTTATCCCGGTGAGCATTTTATCCTTCTTCCATTTTACGATGAAAAAAATGTAGTATTTTCAAAGTGAAACAGTATAAATTCGTTCTCAAATTACAGTCAGGACGCGTATGTTAAATAGTGCTATGAGCGTAGTGATCCTTGCCGCAGGTAAAGGCACGCGCATGTATTCCGATATTCCTAAAGTGCTGCACACGCTGGCGGGTAAACCCATGGTGCAGCATGTCATTGATGCAGCTACTAAATTAGGGGCCGCACAGGTTCATCTGGTCTATGGCCACGGTGGCGAGTTGTTAAAACAGACCCTGAAAGATGACAAGCTGAACTGGGTGCTTCAGGCGGAACAGTTGGGAACAGGTCACGCAATGCAGCAGGCCGCGCCCTTCTTTAGCGACGATGAAGATATTTTAATGCTTTACGGCGACGTGCCGTTGATTTCGGTTGAAACCTTACAGCGCCTGCGCGATGCCAAACCGCAGGGTGGTATTGGGTTATTAACCGTGAAGCTGGACGATCCGAGCGGCTATGGCCGTATTACGCGTGAAAACGGTAAAGTGACCGGCATCGTTGAACATAAAGACGCCACTGATGAACAGCGTCAGATCCAGGAAATTAACACCGGTATTCTGATCGCCAACGGCGCGGACCTGAAACGCTGGTTGTCTAAGCTGACTAACAATAATGCGCAGGGTGAATATTATATCACTGATATCATTGCGCTGGCTTATCAGGAAGGACGGGAAATCGCCGCGGTGCATCCGGCTCGCATCAGCGAAACGGACGGAGTGAATAACCGTCTACAGCTTTCTCGTCTGGAGCGTATTTACCAGGCCGAACAGGCGGAGAAACTGCTGTTATCCGGCGTTATGTTGCGCGATCCGGCACGTTTTGATCTCCGCGGCACCCTTCATTGTGGAATGGATGTGGAAATTGACGCTAACGTTATCATCGAAGGTTATGTAACGCTCGGTCACCGCGTGAAGATCGGCGCGGGCTGCATTATTAAAAACAGCGTTATTGGCGATGACTGCGAAATTAGCCCATACAGCGTGGTGGAAGATGCGCATCTGGAAGCGGCCTGCACCATCGGTCCGTTTGCTCGCCTGCGTCCCGGCGCGGAGCTGTTAGCGGGCGCTCACGTCGGCAATTTCGTTGAAATGAAAAAAGCGCGTCTGGGTAAAGGTTCTAAAGCCGGCCATCTGACCTACCTGGGCGATGCGGAAATTGGCGACAACGTGAATATCGGCGCGGGGACCATCACCTGTAACTATGATGGCGCGAACAAATTCAAAACGGTTATTGGCGACGATGTGTTTGTCGGCTCCGATACCCAACTGGTGGCGCCGGTTACTGTTGGTAAAGGGGCCACCATCGCCGCAGGGACTACTGTCACCCGTAACGTAGCTGACAATGAACTGGTATTAAGCCGCGTGCCGCAGGTGCATAAGCAAGGCTGGCAGCGTCCGGTGAAGAAAAAGTGATTTTGTAAGCCGGATAAGCGTCAGCGCCATCCGGCAGACCGGAGATGAGAGGATAAAATAATCCTCCGCTCCATGAGCAGTACTTATAAAAATAACCCCACTCTCTACAAGGCTCGGGGCGCCCGCAACGACGGGCATACAGGTCAGCGACAACGCATGGCGTAATGCCATAATCAGGAAATAAAACTATGTGTGGAATTGTTGGCGCTATCGCGCAGCGTGATGTAGCTGAAATCCTTCTCGAAGGTTTACGTCGTCTGGAATACCGCGGATATGACTCTGCCGGTCTGGCCGTGGTGGATGCAGAAGGTCATATGACCCGCCTGCGTCGCCTCGGTAAAGTCCAGATGCTGGCTCAGGCAGCGGAAGAACATCCTCTGCATGGCGGCACCGGTATTGCTCACACTCGCTGGGCGACGCACGGTGAACCTTCAGAAGCTAACGCGCATCCGCATGTTTCTGAACACATTGTGGTGGTGCATAACGGCATCATCGAAAACCATGAACCGCTGCGTGAAGCGTTAAAAGCGCGTGGCTATACCTTCGTTTCTGAAACCGACACCGAAGTGATTGCACACCTGGTAAACTGGGAACTGAAACAGGGCGGTACTCTGCGTGAGGCTGTTCTGCGTGCGATCCCGCAATTGCGTGGCGCATATGGCACGGTGATCATGGATACCCGCCATCCGGATACGCTGCTGGCTGCCCGTTCAGGTAGCCCGCTGGTGATTGGTCTGGGTATGGGCGAAAACTTTATCGCTTCTGACCAGCTGGCGCTGTTGCCAGTGACTCGTCGCTTTATCTTCCTTGAAGAGGGCGATATCGCTGAAATCACTCGCCGTTCGGTAAATATCTTCGATAACACCGGCGCGGAAGTAAAACGTCAGGATATCGAATCCAATCTGCAATATGACGCGGGCGATAAAGGTATTTACCGCCACTACATGCAGAAAGAGATCTACGAACAGCCGAACGCGATCAAAAACACCCTTACCGGGCGCATCAGCCACGGTCAGGTGGATTTAAGCGAGCTGGGACCGAACGCCGACGAACTGCTGTCGAAGGTTGAGCATATTCAGATCCTCGCCTGCGGTACGTCTTACAACTCCGGTATGGTTTCCCGTTACTGGTTTGAATCGCTGGCAGGTATTCCGTGCGACGTTGAAATCGCCTCTGAATTCCGCTATCGCAAATCTGCCGTGCGTCGTAACAGCCTGATGATTACCCTGTCACAGTCTGGCGAAACCGCAGATACCCTGGCTGGCCTGCGTCTGTCGAAAGAGCTGGGATATTTGGGCTCTCTGGCAATTTGTAACGTGCCGGGATCTTCGCTGGTGCGTGAATCCGATCTGGCGCTGATGACCAACGCGGGTACGGAAATTGGCGTAGCATCTACCAAAGCCTTCACCACCCAGTTAACCGTGCTGTTGATGCTGGTGGCGAAACTGGCGCGTCTGAAAGGTCTGGATGCGTCCATTGAGCATGATATCGTGCATGGCCTACAGGCGCTGCCGAGCCGTATTGAGCAGATGCTGTCGCAGGACAAACGCATCGAGCTGCTTGCAGAAGATTTCTCCGACAAGCATCACGCGCTATTCCTGGGGCGTGGCGATCAATATCCGATTGCGCTCGAAGGCGCGCTGAAGCTGAAAGAGATCTCTTACATTCACGCGGAAGCCTATGCTGCAGGCGAGCTGAAACACGGGCCGTTGGCGCTGATTGACGCCGATATGCCGGTGATTGTGGTGGCGCCGAACAACGAACTGCTGGAGAAACTGAAATCCAACATCGAAGAAGTTCGCGCGCGTGGCGGTCAGTTGTACGTCTTCGCCGATCAGGATGCGGGTTTTGTGAGCAGCGACAACATGCACATCATTGAGATGCCGCATGTGGAAGAAGTGATCGCGCCTATCTTCTACACCGTTCCGCTGCAACTGCTGGCGTATCACGTGGCGCTGATTAAAGGCACCGACGTTGACCAGCCGCGTAACCTGGCGAAATCGGTGACGGTAGAGTAAGTCAAATGTAGTACCAGGCAGAAGGCCGTCGATAGACGGCCTTTTTTTGTGCGCCGTGACAGGCGCTGTTCTTTCTCTATGGTGGCTGAAGAGCGACTAAGAGGTGCTACGCCTGCCTGCGCTACGGGCACCCGGTCACATTCTCTTCTTTAAGGCCCTGGCTCAATCCAGGTGGATCGGAAATCAAACCACCCCAGGTTATTCAGGTGGATCCCCCTGGCCCGGTCGGGGCTTTTGAGTCGCATCCAGTGGTGAAAAAGCGGCTGTAGCCAGCCTGAACGGGTGGTTTCCCTGACCAGTTGTTCCGCGCTGATGGTTTCGGCATGCCACTGGGTTTCCCATTGGGCCAGCAGCGCATCATCCCCACCACTGATGGCGTGGCGCAGTAAAGGGGAGCCCAGTAGCCATGTACCGACGTTCCACTCTTCGGGAATGGGGAAATTGACCGTCCCCAGCCAGAGATCCACATTGGCTTTGCCATTCGCCCAGTCATCATAATTCAGCTCAACGCCCTCAAGTAAAATGCCCTGCTGGCGCATGATCTCTTGCATGATATCCAGGAGCATTGGAAATTCAGGGTGCTGATCGTGATAGGCCAGACGCAGTTTTGCGTAGGGCGACGACGAGATAAAAGGTGAACAGGCCGGGCCCGCCTCAATAGTATGAAACCAGGAGGACAGCAGGCTGCCGCCCGGTACCCAGAAGGGGCGAATTGCCTCACTCAGATGCTGGAGTATGGCGTAAGGGCTGAGTGTTTCCCGTAGCCAGCGGCGATGTTCGGCGGTATGCCAGTGCGGGGAGCGGCTGTCGCATAATAAAAAATATCCTCCACGCTCAAGAAACATCTCGCGCAGGTTGTCAGAAGGTTTGCCTGATACCTGGCTAAGCCGTCCGGAAACGTAATCCTCATCGCTCAGGCTGGAGCTGAGCCAGGCTGCCGTGTCGTTATCCGACAGCGATTCCGCCAGGTTGTCTGTCTCCGTTAAATTCGGCCAGATAAAGACCTCCACTTCATCCAGCAGCCCGCGCAGGCCGAAATAGTGGTCAAAGGCCTTCATTTGCAGATGAAAGCCATTGTTTTCCACCACCTCATAAGGGCCAGTCCCCACAGGATGTGCCGGGAAATCAGCGCGTTGTGTATGGTCAGGCGGTAGGATCATGGCATCAATATGGCTGAGCAGCAGCGGCAGTCGGTTATCCGGGTGCGCCAGCGTAATTTCAAGGCTCAGCGGCCCGGTGGCCTGAATGGTCTGCAAGTGCGAGAACAACGGCAGCTTAGCGCTGCGGGTCAGTGAAGCGATAACCGCGTCGATCGTCAGCTCCTGACCATCATGCCAGAGGACGGCGGGGCGCAGATAAAAACGCCAGCGCAGTGGATCAATCTGCCGCCAGTGGTGGGCAAGATCGGCTTCGACTTCACCTTTTTCCTCATTTATGCGCGTCAGGCCGCTAAAAATCTGCCTGACCAGATGCTGCTCAGAGCGACGCAACGGTATGCCGGGGCACAGCGACGGCATTGTCCGGTAATAGGGGATGCACAGCCGCTGATAGTCTGCCCGCACGCTATAGCCCAGCTTTGAACGCAACAGTTGCGCCACCTGGTGCTTATTTTTACCCAGCAGTTGAATGGCCTGATCAACATGACCAGACTCCAGCAACTGCTCCGCCTTTTCGCTTAACAGCTGTTCTGGTTTATAGCGCAGGTGAAGCCGGGCGCGATGCCCACGTCCGGCCTGTGATTGCCAGTTGAGCCACTTTGCCTCCTGCATCTGAAGCAACAGATTACGCATATGCCGCCGGGTGCAGAACAACACATCCGCCAGCTCCTGTAATGTCACGCTAACAGGCTTGTCGCCATAGTGCTGGAGTAGCTTTAAGTATTTTTGTTCAGTGTGCCGGGTTGTCATAAAAGGTGAAATTTCCCGAACGGGAATGAGCAATTTTTAATATCCCCTTTTTAGCCGATGATTTTCTCTATCGCAACTTCTATGAGGATTCATCATGACAAAGCGCATTAATAAAGATACTCAGGTCTGCATGTCCCTGGCGGCACGCCCGAGTAACTTCGGTACACGCTTTCACAACTATCTGTACGAAGCGCTGGATCTCAATTATCTCTACAAAGCCTTTTCGCCGACCGATCTTACGCAGGCCATTAGCGGCGTGCGCGGTCTGGGGATCCGTGGGTGCGCGATCTCTATGCCATTTAAGGAAGCCTGCATTCCGCTGGTGGATGAACTGGATGCTTCCGCTCAGGCCATTCACTCAGTTAATACCATTGTGAATACCAATGGCCATCTGAAGGCGTACAACACCGATTACATTGCAATAGCTCGCTTGCTGGCGAATTACAAGGTCTCTCCCGACCTGGTGTTTGCTTTGCGTGGCAGCGGTGGTATGGCAAAGGCGGTGGCCTGCGCGCTGAAGGATGCGGGGTTTACCCGTGGTTATATTGTCGCGATTGATGAAGCGTCAGGTAAACAACTGGCCGAACTCTATGGCTATGAATGGCGCCCGGATACCGACGGTATTGAAGCCGATTTGTTAATTAACGCCACGCCTATCGGAATGGCTGGCGGTAATGATGCCGACAAACTCTCTTATTCCGAACAGGAAGTGGATAAGGCGAGCGTTATCTTTGATGTGGTGGCGCTACCGCCCGTCACGCCGCTGATCCGCTACGCCCGTGAACGCGGTAAAACCGTGATTACCGGTTCCGAAGTGTTTGCTATTCAGGCCGTGGAACAATTTGTCCTTTATACCGGGATTCGCCCGGATGACGCGCTATTCCAGAAAGCCGCGGCCTGGTCACGTCTGTAACATTTTTTCCCGCTTTTTCTTTAAATTAAAAGAACAGGGTACCCTACTATGACTAAAAAAATTGTTGCTGTGACGGCCTGTCCGACGGGCGTCGCCCATACATTTATGGCTGCCGAAGCGTTGGAAATTGAAGCCCGCAAGCGTGGTGACTGGATCAAGGTTGAAACTCGCGGTTCCGTCGGGGCGAAGAACACGCTGACCGCGGAAGAGATAGCGCAAGCGGATGTGGTGATTATCGCGGCGGATATTGAGCTGGATCTGTCAGGCTTTGTTGGCAAAAGACTCTATCGCACCAGTACCGGCGCGGCGCTAAAAAAGAGTGCGCAGGAAATGGATAATGCTTTCAATAGCGCCGAGGTCTATCAGGGGAGTGCAGGGCGTTCTTCTTCAGCTGGTAAAACAGAGCTACCTGGCGTTTATAAGCATTTAATGACCGGCGTATCCCATATGCTTCCTTTGGTGGTGGCGGGAGGGTTGTGTATCGCACTCTCTTTTGTCTTCGGTATCCAGGCCTTCAACGAGCCGGGCACGCTGGCGGCTGCGTTATTTCAAATTGGTGGTAAGGCGGCCTTTGCGCTGATGGTGCCGGTACTGGCTGGGTTTATTGCCTTCTCAATTGCCGATCGTCCGGGTCTGGCCCCGGGGCTTATTGGCGGGATGTTGGCCAGCCTGTGCGGCGCCGGTTTCCTGGGAGGGATTGTGGCCGGTTTTCTGGCCGGTTACAGCGTACGGTTTCTGGCGCAAAATATTAAGCTGCCAGCGTCAATGGAAGCGCTTAAGCCTGTGCTGGTTCTGCCGCTACTGTCTACGCTGGTTACCGGCCTTATCATGATTTACGTGGTGGGTGGCCCCGTTTCTGCGGTGATGGAAGGGCTGACGACGTTCCTGGGGAATATGACCTCTACGAATGCTATCTTGCTGGGAATGTTGCTGGGCGCAATGCAAGGTTTTGACCTTGGTGGGCCGGTGAATAAAGCTGCGTATACCTTCGGCGTCGGTTTACTGGCTTCTCATTCTTATATGCCAATGGCGGCCATTATGGCGGCAGGGATGGTACCGGCATTAGGAATGGGCGTCGCAACCTGGGCGGCCAGAGCGAAATTCAATGCCGCTGAGCATGAAGCGGGTAATGCATCTTTTATCCTGGGGCTGTGCTTTATCTCTGAAGGGGCGATTCCCTTCGCCGCGCGTGACCCGATGCGCGTCATCCCTTCCACGATGGTCGGTGGCGCAATCGCCGGGGGACTATCCATGTATTTCGGTTGTACACTGATGGCGCCACACGGTGGCCTCTTTGTCCTGGCGATCCCGCATGCGGTAGAACATGTGATGCAATATCTGCTCTCGATTGCCCTGGGCACGATTGTCTGCGGCCTGATGTACGCGCTGTTGAAACCGTCTGCGGTTGCGCAAACAGTCTAATTCATCTCCCCCTGCAGGCTGGTCTGGTGTCTCCCCGGGCCAGCTTTTTTTATTTCCATTGTCATCAAACCGTCATAATCAAGACATATAACTGTCATCAATTTGTCCTATTTTGCTCATCGTAGCAACTCAAACAACGATTTACCGAAACCGTGCAGGAGACATTATGAAAGTTATGCGTACCACTGTCGCAACTGTTGTCGCCGCGACCTTATCGATGAGCGCGTTCTCTGCCTTTGCAGCAGCAAGCCTGACAGGTGCCGGTGCAACGTTTCCTGCGCCGGTGTATGCCAAATGGGCGGATACCTACCAGAAAGAAACCGGTAACAAAGTCAATTACCAGGGGATAGGCTCTTCCGGCGGCGTGAAACAAATCACCGCGAATACCGTTGATTTCGGCGCTTCCGATGCGCCGCTGTCTGACGAAAAACTGAATCAGGAAGGACTGTTCCAGTTCCCGACGGTGATCGGCGGCGTGGTGCTGGCGGTGAATATTCCAGGCCTCAAATCCGGCGAACTGGTGCTGGATGGTAAAACGCTGGGTGACATCTACCTCGGTAAAATCAAGAAGTGGGATGATGAAGCCATCACCAAACTGAACCCAGGCGTGAAGCTGCCTTCTCAGAACATCGCTGTGGTGCGTCGCGCTGACGGTTCCGGTACTTCCTTCGTGTTCACCAGTTACCTGGCGAAAGTCAACGACGAGTGGAAGTCGAAAGTGGGCGCGGGTTCTACCGTGAACTGGCCAACCGGTCTGGGCGGTAAAGGTAACGACGGCATCGCGGCATTTGTACAGCGTCTGCCAGGCGCTATTGGCTACGTTGAGTATGCGTATGCTAAGCAGAACAACCTGGCCTACACCAAACTGGTTTCTGCCGACGGCAAGCCGGTAAGCCCGACGGAAGAGAGCTTCTCTAATGCGGCGAAAGGCGCAGACTGGAGCAAAACCTTCGCGCAGGATCTGACCAACCAGAAAGGTGACGATGTGTGGCCAATCACCTCCACCACCTTTATCCTGGTCCACAAAGCGCAGAAGAAACCTGAGCAGGGTGCTGAAGTGCTGAAGTTCTTCGACTGGGCCTACAAAAATGGCGCTAAACAGGCGAATGATCTGGACTACGCCAGCCTGCCGGATAACGTCGTTGAGCAGGTTCGTACTGCCTGGAAGACCAGTATAAAAGACAGCAACGGTAAGGCGCTGTATTAATTAACGAATTGGCGGATGGCGCTACGCTTATCCGCCCTACGGTTTCGACCGCAGGCCCACGTTGTAGGCCGGATAAGCGTAGCGCCATCCGGCAGGGGCAACGTCGTAAAACGCGTTTAATGGAAAGAGTAATTTATGGCTGCAACCAAGCCTGCTTTTAACCCGCCGGGTAAAAAAGGCGACATGATTTTCAGCGCGCTGGTAAAACTGGCTGCGCTGATTGTGCTATTGATGTTGGGCGGTATTATCGTCTCATTGATCATCTCCTCCTGGCCAAGTATTCTGAAATTTGGTTTCTCATTTCTTTGGACTAAGGAATGGGACGCGCCAAACGATATCTACGGCGCACTGGTGCCCATTTACGGCACGCTGGTGACCTCCTTTATCGCACTGCTGATCGCTGTTCCGGTCAGTTTCGGCATTGCCCTGTTTTTAACCGAGCTGGCGCCAGGCTGGCTAAAGCGTCCGCTCGGCATCGCCATTGAGCTGCTGGCGGCGATCCCCAGTATCGTGTACGGCATGTGGGGGCTGTTTATCTTCGCGCCGCTGTTTGCGACGTACTTCCAGGAGCCGGTCGGCAATATTCTTTCCAACATTCCGTTTGTCGGCGCGCTGTTCTCCGGCCCGGCGTTTGGTATCGGCATTCTGGCGGCGGGCGTCATCCTCGCCATCATGATCATCCCCTACATTGCGGCGGTTATGCGCGACGTCTTCGAGCAAACGCCGGTAATGATGAAAGAGTCCGCTTACGGTATCGGCTGTACTACCTGGGAAGTTATCTGGCGCATCGTGCTACCGTTCACCAAAAATGGCGTGATCGGCGGCATTATGCTGGGGCTGGGCCGTGCTCTGGGTGAAACGATGGCGGTCACTTTTATCATCGGCAACACCTACCAGCTCGACAGCGCGTCGCTGTATATGCCGGGCAACAGCATCACTTCCGCGCTGGCGAACGAATTCGCTGAGGCGGAATCGGGTCTGCACGTGGCAGCGTTGATGGAGCTGGGGCTGATCCTGTTTGTGATCACCTTTATCGTCCTGGCGGCGTCTAAGTTCATGATTATGCGTCTGGCGAAGAATGAGGGAGCACGTTAATGGCTACGCTTGATATGCAGAACACCGCGCAGCTCGCGGAATCCCGTCGCAAGATGCAGGCGCGTCGCCGCATGAAGAACCGTATCGCACTAACGCTCTCAATGGCGACGATGGCATTTGGCCTGTTCTGGCTGATCTGGATTTTGATGTCCACCATCACGCGCGGTATTGATGGTATGTCGCTGGCGCTGTTTACCGAAATGACGCCGCCGCCGAACACGGCGGGCGGCGGGCTGGCGAACGCCCTGGCCGGGAGTGGATTGTTGATTCTCTGGGCTACCGTATTGGGTACGCCGCTGGGGATTATGGCCGGGATCTATCTGGCGGAGTATGGCCGTAAATCCTGGCTGGCGGAAATCATTCGCTTTATTAACGACATTCTGCTTTCCGCGCCGTCAATTGTTGTGGGGCTGTTTGTTTACACCATCGTGGTGGCGCAGATGCAGCACTTCTCCGGCTGGGCAGGGGTGATTGCGCTGGCGCTGTTGCAGGTACCGATCGTTATCCGTACCACTGAAAACATGCTCAAGCTGGTGCCGGATAGCCTGCGTGAAGCCGCCTATGCGCTGGGTACGCCGAAGTGGAAGATGATCTCCGCGATTACGCTGAAAGCCTCTATCTCCGGGATTATGACCGGTATCCTGCTGGCTATTGCGCGTATCGCCGGCGAAACGGCGCCATTGTTGTTTACCGCGCTCTCGAACCAGTTCTGGAGCACCGACATGATGCAGCCGATCGCCAACCTGCCGGTGACCATCTTTAAATTCGCGATGAGCCCATTTGCCGAATGGCAACAATTAGCCTGGGCGGGCGTGCTGATTATTACCCTGTGCGTACTGCTGCTGAATATTCTGGCGCGTGTTGTTTTCGCGAAGAAAAAACACGGTTAAAGACATTGTAGGCCTGATAAGCGTAGCGCCATCAGGCATTATTTTACGGCGTGGCGGATGCGGCGCTGGATGAGGAAAAGAGTGAAATGAGTATGGTTGAAACTGCCCCGAGTAAGATTCAGGTTCGTGATTTGAACTTCTACTACGGCAAATTCCATGCCCTGAAGAACATTAATCTGGATATCGCGAAGAATCAGGTAACGGCATTTATCGGGCCATCCGGCTGCGGTAAATCAACGCTACTGCGTACCTTCAATAAAATGTATTCGCTTTATCCGGAGCAGCGCGCGGAAGGTGAAATTCTGCTGGATGGCGACAATATTCTCACCAACACCCAGGATATCGCGCTGCTGCGCGCAAAAGTGGGGATGGTATTCCAGAAGCCGACGCCGTTCCCGATGTCCATCTATGACAATATCGCCTTTGGCGTGCGTCTGTTTGAGAAGCTGTCTCGTGCCGATATGGACGAGCGCGTGCAGTGGGCGTTGACCAAAGCCGCATTATGGAACGAAACCAAAGATAAATTGCACCAGAGCGGGTACTCTCTCTCCGGTGGTCAGCAGCAGCGCCTGTGCATTGCGCGCGGTATCGCCATTCGCCCGGAAGTGCTGCTGTTGGATGAGCCATGCTCAGCTCTGGACCCGATCTCTACCGGGCGTATTGAAGAGCTGATCACCGAGCTGAAACAGGATTACACCGTGGTGATCGTGACCCACAACATGCAGCAGGCGGCACGTTGCTCCGATCATACGGCGTTTATGTACCTGGGCGAGTTGATTGAGTTCAGCAACACGGACGATCTGTTCACCAAGCCCGCGAAGAAACAAACAGAAGACTATATCACCGGTCGTTACGGTTAATTCAGGAGTGCGTAATGGACAGTCTGAACCTTAATAAACATATTTCCGGCCAGTTCAATGCCGAACTGGAAAGCATCCGCACTCAGGTAATGACCATGGGCGGCATGGTGGAGCAGCAGCTTTCTGACGCTATCACCGCCATGCACAACCAGGACAGCGAGCTGGCGAAGCGCGTGGTAGAAGGCGATCATCAGGTTAATATGATGGAAGTCGCCATCGATGAAGCCTGTGTGCGTATTATCGCCAAGCGCCAGCCGACGGCGAGCGATCTGCGTCTGGTAATGGCGATTATCAAAACCATCGCCGAACTGGAGCGCATTGGCGACGTGGCGGATAAAATCTGCCGTACCGCGCTGGAGAAATTCTCCCAGCAGCACCAGCCGCTGTTGGTGAGTCTGGAGTCACTGGGCCGCCACACCGTGCAGATGCTGCACGACGTGCTGGATGCGTTCGCGCGCATGGATCTCGACGAAGCGGTGCGTATCTACCGTGAAGACAAGAAAGTTGACCAGGAGTACGAAGGTATCGTGCGTCAGCTGATGACCTACATGATGGAAGACTCGCGCACCATTCCCAGCGTGCTGACCGCGTTATTCTGCGCTCGTTCTATCGAGCGTATCGGCGACCGTTGCCAGAATATCTGCGAATACATCTTCTACTTCGTGAAGGGGCAGGATTTCCGTCACGTCGGCGGCGATGAGCTGGATAAGCTGCTGGCGGGGAAAGACCCGAAAGAGTAAATCTCATTCTTTTGCCCGGTGGCGCTGCGCTTACCGGGCCTACAGGTACAGATGCTGTAGGCCGGATAAGCGTTAGCGCCATCCGGCATTTCAGTTAACGCGTAATCTCCCACCCGCGCGCTTTCCACAATCCCGGCAACTGCGCCAAATCGGTAAACGTCGTCACGTTAGGGTGATCGATCGGCTTGTTATGCGGATCGGCGCAGAAATAAAACACTTCCATTCCCGCTGCAATTCCTGACTGCGCGCCCGCGCTGGAATCATCCACCAGAATACACTTCTCAACATTGACCTTCATGGCGTTCGCCGCATGGAGCATCAGCGCCGGATCGGGCTTCCAGCGTTGAATATCGTAACCGCTAAACAGCAAATCGGGAAAATGATGCAACATGCCCAGTTTACCCAGCGAGTGCTGCATCTTACTGACCGGCCCGTTGGATACCACGCACATCGGCGTCTTAATGCTCTCCAGCAGGGTATTTGCGCCCGCGATCGCTTCCAGTTCGGTATCGAACAGACGCGCAACCTCGGCGCGATACACCGGCTCCAGGACGTCGCGTCTTAGTGTGACACCGTACTCCTTGCTGATAGTTTCGATAATTTCGTAGAGTTTTACGCCCTTAAAGCGTTTAAATACCGTTTCGAGATCGAGCGTGATGCCAAATTCCTGAAACATTGCGACATAGGCGCGTGAACAGATCACTTCACTATCGACCAGCGTACCGTCGCAATCGAAAAATACCGCTTCTATCATGGACATGATGTTTCCTGTTTAGTCGCCAAACCGTGGACGCGCGCCGCGTTGCGTTAACCATTTTTCTGTGTCATCCCGACTGTAGCGCAGCGGCCTGACCAGGTTGCCTGTTTTATCGATCACTCCCCAGCGCCCGTTTTTAGCAACGGCGATGAAGTTGATATTGTACCGATAATCTGTATTAGAGACAGTATCGTAGCGAAAGGGAATAATGATGTTTCCTGAAAAATCAAAAAGGCCGTATAAAATCTTGTCGTTCATCCGCTTTCCCGCGACAAACGCATCGGGTCGCTGGTTTATCATCTGTATCGACGAAAATTGCGGCGCAATAATCACATTGCCGTAAGCATCGCCCAGGCCGCTTAGCTGAGCGCTATTCTGGTAAGTCCAGAGAAAAACTATGGCGCTGCTTTCGGCTAACTCAATGCTGGAATAGACGGGCGGGTAGATAAATTGCTGCTGGCGGGCGCTATACAAACCGGTATGGTTACCGGTGAACGATGTTGAGACGTAAAACAGATCTGTTTCGCTGTCATAATTCTCAATATAGATTTTTTGCCACGGAATGATTGCCTGCCCAGCGGCGTTGTAGAGTCCACAAAACTCATCCTGACAGATGACGTAAAAGCGCGTTACTGGCAGTCTTAAACCGTCGGCGCTAAAAGAAACGTCAGATATTTCTACCCGGTCAGGTTTTAGCGGTAACGGTACCGGTGCGTTCAGGTAAGTTTTTGGTTGAATGGTGCTGATAAGACTCAGAATGGATGAGCCTGCCGCCCCGGATGTTGAAGAAACCAACGCGAGTAAGAAAAACAGACGGGTAAACATAAAAATCCTTTTCATATCCTGGTCGCTGCCTCAGTATTTCCTGTCTCATATCGCTAGTTTAACGTTTACGTAATGCTGAATGAGGGGACGCAATCGTTGCCGTACTAACAAATTGAGTGAAAAAAATTACCACACAACTGCGCCAGGTGTCGCATTTTGGTATAGGATAACGGCGAATTTTCCCTCCTTTCTCCGGAAATTGATAATGAGTCAACAACACACCACCCAGGCTTCTGGTCAGGGTATGCTGGAACGCGTGTTTAAACTGCGCGAACATGGCACGACGGCACGAACCGAAGTGATCGCCGGTTTTACCACTTTCCTGACGATGGTTTATATCGTTTTTGTTAACCCGCAAATTCTGGGCGTAGCTGGCATGGACACCAGCGCCGTCTTTGTGACCACCTGTCTGATTGCGGCCTTTGGCAGTATTCTGATGGGCCTGTTCGCTAACCTGCCGGTGGCGCTGGCGCCCGCGATGGGGCTGAACGCGTTCTTTGCCTTCGTGGTTGTGCAGGCAATGGGACTGCCGTGGCAGGTAGGCATGGGCGCCATTTTCTGGGGCGCTGTTGGTCTTTTATTGCTGACTATCTTCCGCGTGCGTTACTGGATGATCGCCAACATTCCGGTCAGCCTGCGCGTGGGCATCACCAGCGGCATCGGCCTGTTTATCGGCATGATGGGGCTGAAAAACGCCGGCGTGATTGTCGCTAACCCGGAAACGCTGGTCAGCATCGGCAACCTGACCTCGCACAGCGTGCTGCTGGGGGTTCTCGGATTCTTTATTATTGCGATTCTCGCTTCGCGCAACATTCATGCGGCGGTGCTGGTGTCCATCATCGTCACGACGCTGCTTGGCTGGATGATGGGTGATGTACACTACAACGGCATTGTCTCCGCGCCACCAAGCGTCACCAGCGTGGTAGGGCATGTCGATTTGGCAGGCTCGTTCAATCTTGGCCTGGCGGGGGTTATTTTCTCCTTCATGCTGGTAAACCTGTTTGACTCCTCCGGTACGCTGATTGGCGTGACCGATAAAGCCGGCCTGGCGGATGAGAAAGGCAAATTCCCGCGCATGAAGCAGGCGCTGTTTGTTGATAGTATCTCTTCCGTCACTGGCGCATTTGTCGGAACGTCTTCTGTGACCGCTTATATTGAATCGTCTTCCGGCGTTTCGGTGGGCGGTCGCACCGGTTTGACGGCGGTGGTGGTCGGTATTTTGTTCCTGCTGGTTATCTTCCTGTCGCCGCTGGCGGGCATGGTGCCGCCTTACGCGGCGGCGGGCGCGCTGATTTACGTCGGCGTGCTGATGACCTCCAGCCTGGCGCGGGTAAACTGGCAGGATTTAACCGAATCGGTCCCGGCGTTTATTACGGCGGTAATGATGCCGTTTAGCTTCTCGATCACCGAAGGTATCGCGCTGGGCTTTATCTCTTACTGCGTGATGAAAATCGGTACCGGTCGCCTGCGCGACCTTAGCCCGTGCGTAGTGATTGTCGCGCTGTTATTCGTGCTGAAGATTGTGTTTATTGACGGCCACTAAGAACAACGAAATGGGCGGTAAAACCGCCCATTAACGTATAGAAACATGGACAAAATATTTATTCATCTCCCCAAACATTTAATTCGTTATGAAACAGGCCAGGCTATCGATTCCCTGGCTCAGCGTTTCAGCCTGCCTAATGAATCTTGCATGCAAGATTGGCCAATCGAGGTTGCGGATAATCGACGGTTGGATGAGTTTTTATCGGCTTATAGCGAATGCAACGATGATGAATGCTTTGTGTTAATGATAATACTTCTTGAATGTATAGATAACTTTGGTGAGCAGTACCATAAGCATCCTTCCTGGCCAGTAATCTATGACTTACTGGATAAACATATCACCAGACATATCTATACAGTGTGGTATTGGTCATGTACGGACTGTAAGGATGAAGAGTTGGAAGATGCTTTTTACATCACATCGGATATGCGTGCTTTACTAAAAAAGCACGCGTATTTACTACGGTGATAATCCTCAGTGTTTCACCCGCTGAATATACTCGCCAAATGCGGTCAACTGACCGGTCAAATGATCTAACGTTCCCTGATCCACCACTTCTCCAGTCTGCGGATCGACTTTATTCTGAATCACGCCGCCCATAAACTCCGGTTTGTTCATCACCATTGCATCAAGGAACACCAGAATCTGGCGCAGATGATACTGGCAGCGCGCGCCGCCAATCGCCCCCATTGAACTGGTCTGGATAAGAACGGGCTTACCCGCCAGCGGCTGCTCAGGCAGACGGGATAGCCAGTCGATGGCATTCTTCAGGCCGCCGGGAACGGAATAGTTATATTCCGGCGTCACAATGACGACGCCGTCGGCGTTGCGAATCTGCTCCGCCAGCGCCTCTACGCTGGCTGGAAATCCCTCTTCCTGCTGGATATCGGCGTCATACAGCGGAATATCCCCGATCGAAGGCAGCGGCGATACCGTCATTCCTGCCGGCGCGACTTTAGGCAGCGTACGCGCCACCATCCCGTTAAAGGAACCTTTGCGTAAACTTCCCAGCAATGTAACCACATTCAGCGTTTCAGACATACGTGCCCCTTTTTTCATTATGAACGATTAAGCGTATACGATTTGGCGGCGGGGAGTTGGGCGAATCGCATCAGACGGCCGGTTGGCTCATTGGCGCGCGTCTGGATATCGGGCAGGCTTTTCCAGCCCAGTTTGCCATCGAACTCCCACACTTTTAATTTTTCTATCGCTGGCGTAACGGTTACGGACCATACCAGCACATCTTCTGCATCGCATACGGCTTCAAGCTGTGTGACATGCGCGCACTTCAGGCGTCCGGCAACGGGTAAAAGTTGCAGCTCCCGCGGATCGTCATTCATGACATCGCCGGTGAGTTTTAACACGCTCTGGCGCAATGTGATGAGTTGCGCTCGCGCTTCGTTGGGATCGTTTTGATTGGCTACCCATAATTTTTCATTACGGGAGAAAGGGTGGCGTTCGAGCGAATGCGGATGGTGAAAGCCGCGGGAGGTGCGCTGTAATTCCATATCCAGCCCGCACTCTCCTTCGGTGGTCAACGCCACGCCAACCATATTTCCGGCGTAGGAGATAGAAAAACCTGGCAGATTTTTGTCACGAAACGCGGGTTTACCTTTCGCCTGAATAATGATTTCCGGCAGCTCGCTAATTCCGTACAGCATAAACATCAGTTCGGCAAGAAGGCCTCTGGAGGCGAGAAAACGCGTTCGTCGGTGAGCAGGCAGGTTTCTGGCTTCAATATGGCAAGACGAAGAGAGACGAATTGAAACCAACTGTCCCTCCGTAAGTATCCCTCTGGCAAAGTGAGTCGCCATTTTTCGCTCCGTGATTAATGGGCCGTGATAATGACGAGAGTAACATTAACGTAAATTATGGACAGGTTTTACGCGCTAAAAATTCAATTTCAGAAGGTTCTTTAATCAGACGGTGACATTTCTGGTAAGAGGAAGGTTAATTTATCAACGCAGGTGGTCAGATAAGGCGACGGCAGAGCGTGTTGATAGCCTGTCGTAGCCACACAATCTTGGGATTATGACTATTACGTTTGTGCCATAATAGGGTAAACGGCACCATCAGCTTTTCCCGCTGTTGCGCATCAAAAGGCAGGGGGCGCGCCACTAACGGTAGCTGGTGGAGCTGATTGTAGTGCTGGCAATAGCGCGGCGCGGTTGCTATCAGGGTGTGATCCGGCTGGGCGGCCATAAAGAGCGACTGCTCGAACCCCGGCAGGCTCAACGCGATATGGCGTTTGCGTCCCATTTCTTGCAGGACATCATCCAGCGCCCAGGTATCGCTTTGCTCCCAGCAAATACTGATATGCGGGTAGCGTAGAAAAGTGTCCAGATCCCACGCTTCGCGCAGCGCCGGATGATCTTCCCGCAGCCAGACCCACGGTAAATCGCTAAACAACACCTCAAAATCAATCGCGAGCGGCAACAGACTGAGCAATTCTCGCGAGCGGGGATGGCTTTCGCGTCCGGTAAATCCGATATCGACTTCCCCGCGCGTAATCGCCTCCAGCGAGTCATAATCCCAGTTGCGAACCTTAATGGTAGCCTGCGGATAGCGCTGATAAATCTGCTGCGACAGTGAATTAAACATAATCATCATCAGCGGCGACTCTGCCGCCAACTCAAATTTTAAACCGCGTGGCGTTTGATGATGCGGCTTATCAAGCAGTTGGTTCCCCATCTGCATCCAGTCCGCCAGACTTTGCTCCATACTGACCATCAGCGGCGTCGGCGCCAGGCCCAGCGGCGTATTGACGAACAGCGGATCGTCAAACCATGCCCGGAGTTTCGCCAGCGATTTGCTGACCGCCGAGGGCGTTACGTTCATCCGTTTTGCAGCTTTAGTGACGCTGCGCTCCTGCATGAGTAACTGTAGGCATAACAGCAGATTAAGATCGAGATTGGTAAGGGATTTCTTCATGCTCGGCTACGGACCTGTTGGGCGCGACGGAGAAGATCAGCAGAATACTCACTATGCTACAACCAATCAGAATCCCGATCAGCATATTCATCGCGCTGATACCGAGTATTGCCGCCAGCCAAATCCACAGTGATGAACCGCAAACCTGCGCGATACCGAGCGTGGAACTGGCCACTCCGGCGCGCAGCGAAAATGGCCCCAGCGCCTGGCTCATCGCGACGCCAAAACCAACCGAGAATCCGGCGCAGATAAGCGTCAGGCCAAAGAGTGTGACGGTATTGGTATGAGCAAGGCTTAACGTCACGCCAGCCGTCAAAAACAGCCCCTGTGAGACGAGCATTAAAGTTCGCGGCTTAAATAACCCAAGCGCAAAAGGGGTGGAAAAAGAGACGACCATACTGACGCCTGCGGTGAGCGCCATGGTAATGGCATAGTCGCCACGACTAAATCCCATCACCTCCATCAGCAGCACTGGAGAGGCATTGACGAAGGTCAGGATCACCGACACGCTAAGGGTGGTGATCGCCAGTCGACTAACGAAAAAACGGTTAACCAGCGACTCGGCGGCGGGGGACGATCGTGATAAATCGCGTGGAGCCAGCCTTGCCGGGCGCGTCTCGCGCAGGATAAACAGTGATAACAGGCCCACAATAATGCCCATCGCGGACATCGTATAGAACAGACTTTGCCAGGGGAAACGAAGCATAATCAAATGCCCCATCACCGGGGCGAGTACCGGCACAATACAGGTAATCCCATTCAATAATGACAGCACTTTCGCCCGGCGATGCTCGTCGAGCGTGTCGCGCAGAATGGCGAACGCCACCACATAGCAGCCGCCTGCGCCTACTCCCTGAAGAAAACGCCCACTCAGAAATAGCGAGCCTTCCGACGCCCGTGAACAAAGCAGTGAGGCCATCATAAAGACGAGCGCGCCGACGATCGCGACCGGCTTGCGGCCTGACTGGTCGGCTATCTTCCCGGCAAACAGCATGGCCGTCGCCATTCCGGCCAGGTAAACGGAGAAGGCGATATGCAACTGCGCCTCGCTGGCGTTCAGATCGGCGGCTATACGCGGTAAACCGACCAGATACATATCAATACCGGCAGGATAGAGTAAAACCAGGGCAAAACTACACAGTAGAAAACGTTTCATAGCGGCCTCACGAAAAGTGTGGCGCTAAGAATACGGGGCGACGTTGCGCGAGACGAGTTGCCATTTGGACAACAGTGATTTCCTATGAGGCAATGAGATATCACCCCGGCAGTGACGTAAGCCGGATGGCGTCAGCCACCACCCGGCACAATCAACGCAATATAGAAACTGGAAAATCTAGATAATCCGTTGATATATAATCTATAATTTGCCTTGAAAACATGGCTATGGGCACATTCAAGGACACAAAAACTAAGTAGCTGGTGAAACTGTAAATAGACCCGTTTTAGTTCCATGCATTTTTTGAGATCCCGGCCAGATTGACCCTGTTAAGTGAATTTCTGACATCTGTTTGAGTGTCAGCCAGTTTGTTGCAGTGGGTTTGCAGGCAGTAGCCGGGTTGAAGCTGATCTGCGCGCTGGCGTCACTTTCACTCTCTTACGCTCTTAAAAGTGACGCCGCGTTTTGCACATTCAGCAGGAAGTACGGACGGAAAGCCTTCGGCAATGCCGTCCGACTTCTCTACAGCGTTCTGTCTGCCGCTACGCTTGCAACAGGGTAGCGATAAAGGGTGTGGTCACCTGTATCGAGACAGGAGGTCAGTTTCAGGCCACGCTTCGTTCCCTGGGTGACCGGGGGGCTGACCGCCAAAGGCGCTTCTTACAGGTCGCAGTTCGTCTTAGAACAGGAAGCTTTTAGGGGTACTGCTATGAGTTGGGGATAGGGTAAAGCGTGGGGAGGGAGAAAGCTGCGGGAAACTGTTTTTGGGATTTGAAGAATTCTTAATAAATAAACCAATAAGTAACCTAGAGTTGGTTATGATTCCGTTTTGTGATGGATATCGATAATGATCACTAGGTATAAAACTCACCGTACTCATGTTTTTAATCGGCCTTATAACTGCTTTGAATCTCTATAGAAAAGAAGGGCTCATTGTGGCATTATACTCTTATGTGTCATTTATTAGAAAGTAGAAAATATGACTATACAAGCTTCAGTAAAAATAGAAGATTTATCTAGCTCAGATATAAAAAAGTCCATTGATACAATAAGAAATATAATTATTAATGGTATTAACGATACAAAAAAAGTTATCTTTATTTGTGGTAAAGATAAATCAGATAAAGAGAGTTATCGTTTCAAAATATCGCAACTTTTAGAGCATAATACAAATTATCAGCTTGCCTATCCGGAAGATTTATTTGAGGATTTATTGGAGGGACAAGCGAACAATAGTCTTCTTTCGCTTGAGCAACAATTAGCTGAAGCGGTTGATTTGATTATTCTTATTCCTGAAAGCCCTGGTTCTTTTGCTGAACTTGGAGCATTTTCAACAAGAAAAGAACTAGCTGAGAAAATGTTGGTTCTACGGCAAAACAAATATAAGGCTGATAAAAGTTTTATTAACCATGGGCCTATAAGACTAGTAAGATCTGCCAAGGGTAAAATCCTCGATATACCTCATGATTTTGATTATAAAAACAAAGAGCATTTTTCTGAAATAATTAAAACAGTTAAAAAAATGATTCCTTCAGGAAGACGGTCAAAGTCTATTAATAATATATTATTATATCAGAATCATATTTTATTATTAATTTATCTATTTGATGAGTTAAATATCACCTCAATACATAAATTAATGTCAATGGTACTTGAGAAAAAATTAACGAACCAAGAGTTGATTGGATGTAAAGCTGCAATTCATTCTTTAACTAGATCTCAATTTATTGATAAGATTGGTAATGAATATATTTTAACAGATCGTGGCTTCAGTGATGTCCAGCTTAAATATTATGCCCTAAATGAAATCACGAATCTCAGGATTTCAATTATGAACAAACAATTGTAAGCAAAGTATAGACATAGTAAAAAGAAAGTATGATAATCAATAGGCTAACTCCTAAGCGGGTACTGACCATTTGTGTAAGGCCTTAAGCACAGTGTGAGGTTCCAGAGGATAGAGAAGCAGTAACTCTACTCCTACAATTTAGCGGTCGCACGGTAATGCGATCGAGCCGCCAAAACCACCCCCCGTGGTTTTGGCGTCTCGTACGCATTACGAGGCTAGTGCAGGGCTTAAAAACCCTGCCTCACAGGGTTTTTAAGCCCTGCTCGCCTCTCCTTAGTCGTTAGGAGTTAGCATTTTTTGGTTAATGTATATTGGAGAGTATATTTTGGCAAAATATTCGCAAAGTCTATATACACAAAGACTACTTTCGCTTCCAATATTACAATCTATAGAAGATCTTTCGGTTAAAACCCGGCTTCCATCTCCTTTGTTGTCTCAATATTTAAATGATAATTCTCGGTATTATTGTCATATTTCAGTACCCAAGAAAAATGGCGGATATAGGCCAATCGATAGCCCTAACCGACAATTGAAAGCCATTCAGAGATGGATTCTTAGACATATTTTAGAGAAGCTTCAGCCATCCGTGTATGCAACAGGATTTGTTCCTGGAATAGCATTAAAGAGAAATGCTATTCCTCATACAGGTAACCAATATATACTCAAGTTAGACTTAAAGGATTTTTTCCCAAGTATAAAAGCAAGTTATGTATATTCTGTTTTTCGTGCTGCTGGCTACTCTAAACAAATTGCGTACAGTTTAACTTCAATTTGTACGTTAAATGGATATCTACCTCAAGGAGCACCAACATCACCATGTTTATCTAATCTGGTATGTTTAAGATTGGATCAAAGAATTGGGAAGTATTGTGATCGTCATGCTTTAACTTTCACCAGATATGCAGATGATATTTCAATTTCTGGAAATAAATTAAGTATAGTTAAAAAGGCATGGGTTGTTATAAAACTAATTCTTTCTGAGGAAGGATATGTTATTAATAAAAATAAGGAAATGTTATCAGGACCTCGTTCAAAAAGAGAAATTACTGGATTAGTTGTAACTCCGAAACTTGGGATCGGTCAAAGAAAATACAATATGTATCGAAATAAAATATTCCATTTATGCCATAAAAATGACAATGAAAGTATATTAATTATACAAGGCATATTGGCATATATTAAAGGTGTTGATCAGGACCGATATAGTAAATTAAAAAAATACTATGATGCTTTAAAAACAAAGGAAGTTACAGAGTGATTTTTATTCCCACAACACTTAATCGATCATGCCATTATAATAATGGCATATTTCATTTTATATAATAAATATTTAAGCAAATCATTTGGCTTCATAAGCCTTCCCAAACTTCCCTATAACCACCTTCCGCCCCTCCTCAATCTGCGCATCAACAAAATCCGCCCAAAACTGAAGCATCTCCCGGCGCCGATTTAGGTACTCCGCACGGTTGTAGACACCGTGAACGCCGCCGATCTTATGCGCTAGGTATTTCTCTATCCAATCCGAGTTGTAGCCCTGCTCATGTAGCAATGTGCTGGCAGTACGCCGGAAGTCATGAATAACAAAATCCCTGACGTTCAGATCCAGCGTACGCACCGCACAGTTCAACGTTGTTTTGGAGATCGGACGTCGGTAGCCGTGTCGGCTGGGGAAGACATAAGGGGAATCTCCGGCCAGAAATTTTAGCTCTTCGAACATCGCCAGCGCTTGTTTTGATAGCGGAAGCAGGTTATCCATCTTCATTCTTTCGCCGGGTATACGCCATTCCAGCGAATTGAAGTTAACTTCACTCCATGTTGCTTCAATCAGTTCTGATTTACGCACCATGCAGATAATTAGCAGGTGCAGAGCCAGCGTTTGGCGAATGTTTTGGCTGCCGTTGGGTCTTTGTGTTTAAGCTTTTCTTCCTGCTTTTTCTGCGCGGGATTGATGCCATGGGCAACCAGTGAGCGGCACTTTTCACGCCAGAGCCGCGCTTCTGCAAGTGAGAAAGCTGGGTATTCGCCCAGCGTGATCTGTTACGATTTGTTGTCAAAGCGGTAGCGGAAACGCCAGATTTTTCCTCCGGTGGGAAGAACTTCAATCACCAACCCGTCATGATCGGCAAGTTGCCAGGGGCGGTTTCTGGGAGCAAGTGTGCGTAATTTGGTATCTGAAAGTGCCATATCTCACCTCTATAGTGTGTCTATGAGAAGGGATCTTTGAGCGTTTTTTATACCGTTTTTTGTGTTCATTTGATGTAATTTTTAGATCAAAAAGTAAACAATGGTACACGAGGGATTTAAAGATGGGGACAATTCAGGACACAAAAATCGCGGATGAACCCGCACGACTATGGACGAGTATGGAAAGTAAAAACCCGCATTAACAGGCAGTTAATGCGGGTTAGTGAACGTTCACGGACGAGGATGGACTAAAACTTACTTACCAATACAGAAGCTGGAGAAAATCCGTCCCAGCAGGTCGTCGGAGGTAAACTCGCCGGTAATCTCGCTTAAGCTTTGCTGCGCCAGGCGCAACTCTTCCGCCAGCAGTTCCCCTGCCCATGCGCCTAATAGCTGCGCTTTGCCCTGCTCAAGGTGTTCAGCGGCTTCCGCCAGCGCCTGTAGGTGACGGCGACGGGCCAGGAAGCCGCCTTCCATATTGGTATCAAACCCCATGCTTTGCTTGAGGTGGTTACGCAACACGTCGACGCCTTCGCCGGTACGCGCCGAGAGGCGAACCAGTGAGTGACCGTTTACTTCACTAATACCCAACGTTTCGCCGGTGATATCCGCCTTGTTACGTACCACGGTAATCGGTAGATTTTTGGGCAGACGGGCGATAAAGTCCGGCCAGATGTCGGCAGGGTCAACGGCGTCCGTCGTGGTGCCATCCACCATAAACAGCACGCGATCGGCCTGTTCAATCTCCTGCCAGGCGCGTTCGATGCCGATACGCTCAACTTCGTCGCTGGCGTCGCGCAGTCCGGCGGTATCGATGATATGCAGCGGCATCCCGTCGATGTGAATATGCTCGCGCAACACGTCGCGCGTGGTACCGGCGATATCGGTGACAATGGCCGCTTCACGGCCTGCCAGCGCATTCAGCAGGCTGGATTTCCCGGCATTCGGGCGTCCGGCAATCACTACCTTCATCCCTTCGCGCAGCAGGCTGCCCTGGCGCGCTTCGGTTCGCACGGCGTCAAGATCGGCGATGACGCCATTGAGCTGCGCTTCAATTTTGCCGTCAGAGAGAAAGTCGATCTCCTCATCCGGAAAATCAATAGCCGCTTCGACGTAGATTCGCAGGTGAGTAAGTGCTTCCACAAGGTGGTTAACGCGGGCGGAAAATGCCCCCTGTAACGAGTTTAGCGCCGAACGCGCCGCCTGTTCGGAACTGGCATCGATCAGGTCGGCAATGGCTTCTGCCTGGGCTAAATCGAGCTTATCGTTGAGGAACGCTCGCTCGGAGAACTCGCCCGGTCGGGCAATGCGCACGCCTGGAAGCGTCAGGATACGTTTTAACAGCAGGTCCAGGATCACCGGACCGCCGTGCCCTTGTAGCTCCAGCACATCTTCACCGGTGAAGGAGTTCGGGCCGGGGAACCACAGCGCAATACCCTGATCCAGCGCGCTGCCGTCAACGTCTTTAAACGGCAGGTAGTCGGCATAGCGCGGCTTCGGCAGCTTGCCCAGCACCTCTTGCGCAACGTCACGCGCTTTCAGACCAGAGATACGCAGGATACCCACGCCACCGCGTCCCGGTGGGGTTGCCTGGGCGACGATAGTGTCGTTATGGCTCATGGTTAGTCTCAACTTTGTTGCAATAAAAAAGGCGGTCATATGACCGCCTTTTGATTGTAGGCCTGATAAGCGTTAGCGCCATCAGGCTGACCGGCGCGCCTTGCCGGATGGCGGCTTCGCCTTATCCGGCCTACACCGAATCAGGATTTTTTCTTCTCGCGGCTATGCAGGCCACGCTTCTCCAGACCACGGTAGATCAGCTGCTGCTGAATGATGGTGACCAGGTTGCTGACGATATAGTACAGCACCAGACCTGACGGGAACCACAGGAAGAACACCGTAAAGATGACCGGCATAAAGGTCATGATCTTCTGCTGCATCGGGTCGGTCACGGTGGTCGGCGACATCTTCTGAATGAAGAACATCGTTACGCCCATCAGGATCGGCAGAATGTAGTACGGGTCCTGTGCGGATAGGTCATGAATCCACAGCGCGAACGGCGCATGACGCAGTTCAATGGAACCCATCAGCATGTAGTACAACGCCAGGAAGATAGGCATCTGGATGATCAGCGGGAAGCAACCGCCCAGCGGGTTAACCTTCTCCGCTTTGTACAGGGCCATCATCTCCTGGCTTTGGCGCTGTTTATCATCGCCAAGACGTTCGCGCATCGCCTGAATTTTCGGCTGCAGCATACGCATCTTCGCCATTGACGTGTACTGCGCTTTGGTCAGCGGGTACATGATACCGCGAACGATAAAGGTAATGATGATAATGGAGAAGCCCCAGTTGCCCACAAAGCTGTGGATCCACTTCAGCAACTTGAACAGAGGCTGAGAGATGAACCACAACCAACCGTAGTCCACGGTCAAATCCAGGTGCGGTGCAACAGCCGCCATTTTATCCTGAATTTCCGGGCCGACCCACAGGGTGCTGGTCATCGCGCCAGTCTGGCCTGGCTGTACCAGTACCGGCTGCGCTTTATAGCCGATAGCGACAATGCCGTTACCCAGATTGGCGGTGTAGAAATTGTTGGTGCCGTCGTTACGCGGAATCCATGCGGTAGCGAAATACTGCTGCAACATTGCCACCCAACCGCCTTTGGAGCTGACGTTGAGGTTTTCGTTATCGGCAATAGTGTCGAATTTGTATTTCTCATACTTCTCATCCGGCGTGGAGTACGCTGCGCCGCGGAACGTATGCAGCGCAAAGTTGCTGCTGCCGGTGTCGCGATGAGGAGGCAGGTTGACGGATTGTTTTAACTGACCAAAGGTGGAGACTTCCAGCGGTTTTTCGCCGGTGTTCTGCACGCTATAGTTCACGTTAACCGCATAATCGCCACGCTTAAAGACAAACGTTTTGGTAAACGTGTTGCCTGCGGCGTCAGTATAAGTCATCGGAACCTGCAGTTCGTTCTGACCGTCGGCCAGTACAAACGCATCTTTCTCGACGTTGTACAGCGGACGCGGGCCGTTCGCCGGGTTATCCGGGCCGTCACGGCCTGTCAGGCCGCTTTGCGCCTGATAGATAAACTGCGGGGTGGTTTCCAGCAGCTGGAACGGTTCGTTGGAACCCAGTTCTTTCGGGTAAGCCGGGAGCAAGGCCTGCTCGACATCACCACCACGGGTGTTGATAGTCAAATCAAGCACATCGGTTTTCACCGTAATCATTTTCCCCTGGCCACTGGCTGGTACGCCCTGGTCGGCGGCGCTACCCGCTGCGGTGGTCGTTGTCTGCGTGGTCTGTTGAGTCTGAGGTTGCGGATTTTTATCCTGCTCCCAGGCTTGCCAGATCATGAAAGACACGAACAGCAAAGCGATGACTAAAAGATTGCGTTGCGAATCCATCGTTAGTGTTCTCTGGTATCAAATGGTCCGGGCGGGACGGGATCGTCACCACCAGGGTGTAAAGGGTGGCATTTTAATACGCGTTTCACCGTCAACCAACTGCCTTTTATCACTCCAAACCTGCGCAATGCCTCAATTCCGTAGCTTGAGCACGTTGGCGTGAAACGACAATGCGGCCCAAGCAGCGGGCTGATCAGGCGTTGATAGACCCGAATAAGGGCTATCAGGACCCGCGAGCCAGGCGACAGTGGCGGCGCCATAATTTTTCCAACGCTTCCGAGAGAGCACGGTTATCGAGGTCGGCAACCCCTTTTTTCGCCACCACCACGAAATCCATTGCAGGAAGTTCATGCTGGCGCAGACGGAAGCTTTCACGCGTCAGACGTTTAATCCGGTTGCGTTCATGCGCACGTCGAACGTTTTTCTTGGCGACGGTAAGACCGATACGGGGATGCCCCAGCGAATTCAGGCGGCCGAGGATGGTGATTTGCGGCGTGCCAGCCCGTTGAGGTTGCTGGAAGACGAATGTGAAATGAGCGGGAGTTAACAAACGTAACTCCCTGGGAAATGCGAGCTTAACCACTCAGGGGTTAGCTTTATTACTTGGAAACGGTCAGACGAGCGCGGCCTTTAGCACGACGACGTGCCAGAACCTGACGACCATTTTTAGTAGCCATACGAGCACGGAAGCCGTGAGAACGGTTGCGCTTCAGTACAGACGGTTGAAAAGTGCGTTTCATGGCGATTTCTACCTAAACTTGAATAAATTCACTGACTTTTGCGTATACCCGAACAAACTTTGAACGACTTACGCCACAGTGTGGGTGATTAAAGAGGCCGGATTGTAATAATTGTACACTCCGGAGTCAATTCTCTTTCCTTATTTTCCCGCGATTTTCCACGCCTTTTTGTGCGGAAAATAAGCAGCGTTGACGCCATATGACGGGCATTGCGCGACGGGTGGAGAATTATACGGACTGCCAGGTAAAGCGCAAGGATCGCCCTGGATCTTTATGCGATCTTTTAGGCGTCTGCTCACCTTTACCTATTAATTTTTTCAATATGCGCGCGAAAGCGTACAGGAGTTCCCCAGGATCGATTACACTTATCCTTTCCTGGAAAGTCCTGTGGATAAATCGGGAAGAATCTGTGAGAAACAGAAGATCTCTTGCTCAGTTTAGGCTATGATCCGCGGTCCTGATCGTTTCAAACGATCCTGGTCAGGCATGAACACGAAATCTTTCAGACTGCGTGAAGTCGCGATCGTTTGAAAGATCCGTGAAAACCGCAGACAGCGGTTCGTGCGTCACCCTTCATGCAGGGTCTTATCGACGTGCGCCAACAATCATTAATGTATCAGCCTTTGTCATTTATCGACTTTTGTTCGAGTGGAGTCCGCCGTGTCACTTTCGCTTTGGCAGCAGTGTCTTGCCCGATTGCAGGATGAGTTACCAGCCACAGAATTCAGTATGTGGATACGCCCGTTGCAGGCGGAACTGAGCGATAACACGCTGGCTTTGTATGCGCCAAACCGTTTTGTGCTCGATTGGGTAAGAGATAAGTACCTCAACAATATCAATGGATTACTCAACACATTCTGCGGCGCGGATGCCCCACAACTGCGTTTTGAAGTGGGAACAAAGCCCGTTACGCAAACGCTAAAAACGCCTGTGCATAACGTTGTCGCGCCTGCGCAGACAACAACGGCGCAGCCGCAGCGCGTAGCGCCTGCGGCCCGTTCGGGCTGGGATAACGTACCAGCGCCGGCGGAGCCGACCTACCGCTCCAACGTCAATGTAAAACATACATTTGATAACTTCGTCGAAGGTAAATCCAACCAACTGGCGCGCGCGGCGGCACGTCAGGTGGCGGATAATCCTGGCGGCGCTTATAACCCGTTATTCCTCTATGGCGGCACCGGTCTGGGTAAAACTCACCTGCTGCACGCGGTGGGTAACGGCATTATGGCGCGCAAACCCAACGCGAAAGTCGTGTATATGCACTCCGAGCGCTTTGTGCAGGACATGGTAAAAGCCCTGCAAAATAACGCCATCGAAGAGTTTAAACGCTACTACCGCTCCGTTGACGCATTGCTGATCGACGATATTCAATTCTTCGCCAATAAAGAACGATCCCAGGAAGAGTTTTTCCACACCTTTAACGCTCTGCTGGAAGGCAATCAGCAGATCATTTTGACGTCGGATCGCTATCCGAAAGAGATCAACGGCGTTGAGGATCGTCTCAAGTCCCGCTTTGGTTGGGGGCTGACAGTGGCGATCGAACCGCCAGAACTGGAAACCCGCGTGGCGATCCTGATGAAAAAAGCGGACGAAAATGATATTCGTCTGCCAGGCGAGGTCGCGTTCTTTATCGCCAAGCGTCTACGCTCTAACGTACGTGAACTGGAAGGCGCGCTGAACCGGGTGATCGCCAATGCCAACTTTACCGGCCGGGCGATTACTATCGACTTTGTGCGCGAAGCGCTGCGCGATTTACTGGCGTTGCAGGAAAAACTGGTCACCATCGACAATATTCAGAAGACGGTGGCCGAGTATTACAAAATCAAAATTGCGGATCTGCTTTCTAAGCGTCGATCTCGCTCGGTAGCACGTCCGCGCCAGATGGCTATGGCGCTGGCAAAAGAGCTCACCAACCACAGTCTGCCGGAAATCGGCGATGCGTTTGGCGGGCGCGACCACACTACCGTACTTCATGCCTGTCGTAAAATTGAGCAACTGCGTGAAGAAAGCCACGATATCAAAGAAGATTTTTCTAATTTAATCAGAACATTGTCGTCGTGATCCTATGAAATTTACCGTTGAACGTGAACATTTATTAAAACCGCTTCAGCAGGTCAGCGGCCCGCTGGGCGGTCGTCCTACGCTGCCGATTCTCGGTAACCTGCTCCTCCAGGTAGCGGACGGTACGCTTTCTCTGACCGGCACCGATCTTGAAATGGAGATGGTCGCGCGCGTTACGCTTTCTCAGCCGCATGAGCCAGGCGCCACTACCGTGCCGGCGCGGAAATTCTTTGATATCTGCCGCGGCCTGCCGGAGGGCGCGGAGATTGCCGTTCAGTTGGAAGGCGATCGGATGCTGGTGCGTTCTGGCCGTAGCCGCTTCTCGCTGTCTACGTTGCCTGCCGCCGATTTCCCGAATCTTGACGACTGGCAAAGCGAAGTTGAATTTACGCTGCCGCAGGCCACGATGAAGCGCCTGATTGAAGCGACCCAGTTTTCGATGGCCCATCAGGATGTGCGCTACTACTTAAACGGTATGCTGTTTGAAACGGAAGGCAGCGAACTGCGCACTGTTGCGACCGACGGCCACCGTCTGGCGGTGTGCTCAATGCCGCTGGAGGCGTCTTTACCCAGCCACTCGGTGATTGTGCCGCGTAAAGGCGTGATTGAACTGATGCGTATGCTCGACGGCGGCGAAAACCCGCTGCGCGTGCAGATCGGCAGTAATAATATCCGCGCGCACGTCGGCGACTTTATCTTTACCTCGAAGCTGGTGGATGGTCGTTTCCCGGATTACCGTCGCGTTCTGCCGAAGAATCCGGATAAACATCTGGAAGCGGGCTGCGATATCCTCAAGCAGGCGTTTGCCCGCGCGGCAATCCTCTCGAATGAGAAATTCCGCGGCGTGCGTCTGTATGTCAGTGAGAATCAGCTCAAAATCACTGCCAATAACCCGGAACAGGAAGAAGCGGAAGAGATTCTGGACGTGAGCTACGGCGGGACGGAGATGGAAATCGGCTTTAACGTTAGCTATGTGCTGGACGTGCTCAATGCGCTGAAGTGCGAAACCGTGCGCATTATGCTGACGGATTCCGTATCCAGCGTACAGATTGAAGATGCGGCGTCACAGTCGGCTGCCTATGTTGTTATGCCAATGAGGCTGTAGAATCTGAAAAGGGGCTGGTTTACTTGCCATTTCGCCTCCCGGCAGTGCTCGAAATGCTCACGTACTTCGTGTACGCTCCGCTTTCTGCGCGCTGGCGGTAGACGAACTGGCTGCGACACACACGCCCCTGGACGAATGTACTAATATATGTCACTGACGCGCCTTTTAATCAAAGACTTCCGCAACATAGAAAATGCGGATCTCGCTTTATCCCCCGGCTTTAACTTCCTGGTTGGCGCCAACGGCAGCGGCAAAACCAGCGTGCTGGAAGCTATCTATACGCTTGGCCATGGTCGGGCGTTTCGCAGTTTGCAGCCTGGCCGCGTGATTCGTCATGAGCAGGAAGCGTTTGTTCTTCACGGGCGATTACAGGGCGAAGAGCGTGAGACGTCGATTGGCTTAACCAAAGATAAGCAGGGCGACAGCAAGGTCCGTATCGACGGTACCGACGGTCACAAGATCGCGGAGCTGGCGCATTTAATGCCGATGCAGTTGATTACGCCGGAGGGGTTTACTTTACTCAACGGCGGCCCCAAATACAGAAGAGCGTTCCTTGACTGGGGATGCTTTCACAACGAAGCCGGATTCTTCACCGCCTGGAGCAACCTGAAACGATTGCTGAAACAGCGTAATGCCGCGCTGCGCCAGGTGAGTCGTTATGAGCAATTGCGCCCGTGGGATAAAGAGCTGATTCCGCTGGCGGAACAAATTAGTACCTGGCGGGCGGAGTACAGTAGCGCTATCGCACAGGACATGGCGGATACCTGTCAGCAGTTTTTACCTGAATTTTCCCTGACGTTCTCTTTCCAGCGAGGCTGGGAGAAAGAGACGGACTATGCGGACGTGCTGGAGCGAAGCTTTGAGCGTGACCGTATGTTGACCTACACCGCGCACGGGCCGCATAAAGCGGACTTTCGCATTCGCGCTGACGGCGCGCCGGTGGAAGATACCCTGTCGCGCGGGCAGCTAAAGTTATTGATGTGCGCCTTACGTCTGGCGCAGGGCGAGTTCCTTACCCGCGAAAGCGGGCGGCGCTGCCTGTACCTGATAGATGATTTTGCCTCTGAACTTGACGATGCGCGTCGCGGACTGCTGGCCAGCCGCTTAAAAGCCACGCAATCGCAGGTCTTTGTCAGCGCAATTAGCGCTGAACACGTTATAGACATGTCGGATGAAAATTCGAAGATGTTTACCGTGGAAAAGGGTAAAATAACGGATTAACCCAAGATTAAATGAGCGAGAAACGTTGATGTCGAATTCTTATGACTCCTCCAGTATCAAAGTCCTGAAAGGGCTGGATGCGGTGCGTAAGCGCCCGGGTATGTATATCGGCGACACGGATGACGGCACCGGTCTGCACCACATGGTATTCGAGGTGGTAGATAACGCTATCGACGAAGCGCTCGCGGGTCACTGTAAAGATATCGTCGTGACTATTCACGCCGATAACTCCGTGTCCGTAACGGATGATGGCCGTGGCATTCCGACCGGTATTCACCCGGAAGAAGGCGTCTCGGCGGCGGAAGTGATCATGACCGTTCTGCACGCGGGCGGTAAATTTGACGATAACTCCTATAAAGTCTCCGGCGGTCTGCACGGCGTGGGCGTCTCGGTAGTCAACGCTCTGTCGCAAAAACTGGAACTGGTTATCCAGCGAGATGGCAAAATTCACCGTCAGATCTACGAGCACGGCGTGCCGCAGGCACCCCTGGCCGTCACTGGCGATACCGATAAAACCGGCACGATGGTACGTTTCTGGCCGAGCCACGAAACCTTCACCAACGTCACTGAATTTGAATATGAGATCCTGGCGAAACGCCTGCGTGAACTGTCATTCCTGAACTCAGGCGTCTCCATCCGCCTGCGCGACAAGCGCGATGGCAAAGAAGATCATTTCCACTACGAAGGCGGCATCAAGGCGTTTGTTGAATATCTGAACAAGAATAAAACGCCGATCCACCCGAATATCTTCTACTTCTCCACCGAAAAAGACGGTATCGGCGTGGAAGTAGCGCTGCAGTGGAACGATGGTTTCCAGGAAAACATCTACTGCTTTACCAACAACATTCCGCAGCGCGACGGCGGTACCCACCTGGCAGGCTTTCGTGCGGCGATGACCCGTACGCTGAACGCCTATATGGACAAAGAAGGCTACAGCAAAAAGGCCAAAGTCAGCGCCACCGGCGACGATGCCCGTGAAGGTCTGATTGCGGTGGTTTCCGTAAAAGTACCGGACCCGAAATTCTCCTCACAGACCAAAGATAAGCTGGTCTCTTCCGAGGTGAAATCGGCGGTAGAACAGCAGATGAACGAACTGCTGAGCGAATACCTGCTGGAAAACCCATCTGACGCAAAAATCGTCGTCGGCAAAATTATCGACGCCGCGCGTGCGCGTGAAGCGGCGCGTCGCGCCCGTGAAATGACCCGTCGTAAAGGCGCGCTGGATTTAGCCGGTCTGCCGGGCAAACTGGCGGACTGTCAGGAACGCGACCCGGCGCTGTCCGAACTGTACCTGGTGGAAGGGGACTCCGCGGGCGGCTCTGCGAAGCAGGGGCGTAACCGCAAGAACCAGGCGATTCTGCCGCTGAAAGGTAAAATCCTCAACGTCGAGAAAGCGCGCTTCGACAAGATGCTCTCCTCTCAGGAAGTGGCGACTCTGATCACCGCGCTGGGCTGCGGTATCGGTCGCGACGAGTACAACCCGGACAAGCTGCGCTATCACAGCATCATCATCATGACCGATGCGGACGTCGACGGCTCGCACATCCGTACGCTGCTGTTGACCTTCTTCTATCGTCAGATGCCGGAAATCGTCGAGCGCGGCCACGTCTACATTGCGCAGCCGCCGCTGTACAAAGTCAAGAAAGGCAAGCAGGAACAGTACATTAAAGACGACGAAGCGATGGATCAGTACCAGATTTCCATCGCGCTTGACGGTGCTACTCTGCACGCGAACGCTCATGCGCCGGCGCTATCCGGCGAAGCGTTAGAAAAACTGGTCTCTGAATATAACGCCACGCAGAAAATGATTGGTCGTATGGAGCGTCGCTTCCCGAAAGCGCTGCTCAAAGAGCTGGTGTATCAGCCAACTCTGACCGAAGCCGATCTTTCTGATGAGCAGACTGTAACGCGCTGGGTGAATGCGCTGATTACCGAGCTGAACGAGAAAGAGCAGCACGGCAGTCAGTGGAAGTTCGATGTTCATACTAATACGGAACAGAATCTGTTCGAGCCGATCGTTCGCGTGCGTACGCATGGTGTGGATACCGATTATCCGTTGGATCACGAGTTTGTGACCGGCGCTGAATATCGTCGTATCTGCACGCTGGGCGAGAAGCTGCGCGGTCTGATTGAAGAGGACGCGTTTATCGAACGCGGCGAGCGTCGCCAGCCGGTAACCAGCTTCGAGCAGGCGCTGGAGTGGCTGGTGAAAGAATCACGTCGCGGTCTGGCTATCCAGCGTTATAAAGGTCTGGGTGAAATGAACCCGGATCAGCTGTGGGAAACCACCATGGACCCGGAAAGCCGCCGTATGCTGCGTGTGACCGTCAAAGATGCGATTGCTGCCGACCAGCTGTTCACCACGCTGATGGGTGATGCCGTTGAGCCGCGTCGTGCCTTTATCGAAGAGAACGCCCTGAAAGCAGCGAATATCGATATTTAATATTCCCGCGTAATCTCTCCCTTATATAAGGGAGAGATTTAGTCTGTAGGTTGAGGGGAGCGAATCCCAACATTTAACAGCGCCTGGAAGGTTTGTCAGCAGTCTGAGATTTAGTAACGCATTGGGGGTAGTGAGTGCAATACAATGACATATCCAATATAAAGAATTATAGCCACTACAAGTATCGTTAAAATTAATATTTCTAATAATTTGTTCATAATATATCCTTGATGTATTTTCCATTGTTTAGCATTAAAGATACTTTGCTGGTTGGATAGAGTATTTACTCCGCCATCCGACAAGGTAAGGCTGACATAGAATGCCTGAATACATTCAGGCATTCTTTATTGTTAGTAGCGCATCGCCGGTAAAGAATTCATGATAATAATATAGCCAATTGCCTGGAAGGGCGCAGTGACAACATCGCCAATAATAGAGAATGGCATTAATAAAACCTTAGCCGAGAAATGCTTCTTATCACGTGTGAAATTTATTTTATGGGAAGATTTTAGTAATATTTCATTTTCATTATCGGCATCTTTGGGTTGGATTTTTCCTGCTAACGTAAAATAAAAAGGACTGCCAGGGTCGTTTTCATGTACAAAAAATGCCTCTCTGACTTTTGATTTTTCTTCTTCTGTCAAAGACTTATAGCTGTAGCTAATATCTGAAGGGCGGACGCAATGAAACTCATTTTGTTTGTTCCCTTTTTTACTATCGGTAGAACAGTAAAGCTGTTTGGAAAATTCGATAATTCTTTTATCGATATGAGGATTATTCAGTAAAGTGACGAAATTTCTGGTTGTTGTGTTGATATTATCATCTTTTATATCAAGTTGATAATTATTGTCTTCACCAACAAATGTCCACGTTTTCTCTCCGCTTGTGGTCGTTGATGGTTTGATACTTTTTATTTCATCTATTTTCCAGACTTCTGTCGTGGGTGCGCTTTCCGTTTTTATAGTATCGAGTAAAGATGACGTCATACAACCGCTTAAAAAATAACTCATGGCAATGGCTGATATTATTTTAATTATTTTCATGAATGTATTCCTTACATGTCATATTCGTTATTATTACCACGCCGCTAATTTTATTGCTATTTTTTCTATCTGCGCTTTCTTACCGGTGTGCCGTTTAATCGAAAGCTGTGTTATTTTTATTTTTTTCAGAGAGTACTAACGGTAATTGTCATCAAATTATTCATTCCTCAAATGGTTTAACGGGACACTCAGTCTCTTTTTCTTCTATAGACGGTGAGTTTCCCAATAACCTCCTTTATTTTTCTGTATGTTATTGCCTGATAAATCGGCCAATGCACAATAGAAGCAACCATTGTAAAGACCGTTAAACTCCTCATCATGTCGGACAAAAGAGGAATCCTTTTTCCAGAGTTTATCCCCCTTTATCCCTGACTCTTTTGCTGTTTTTTGAGCGGAATCGCGTTAGCATGAGTCAGGACTCATTTAATGCGGGGATTTCATGGCTATCAAACTTATTGCTATCGACATGGATGGCACCCTTCTGCTGCCCGATCACACCATTTCTCCGGCGGTTAAAAACGCGATTGCCGCTGCGCGTGAAAAAGGGGTAAATGTGGTGCTGACCACAGGCCGTCCGTATGCGGGTGTGCACAGTTACCTGAAAGAACTTCACATGGAACAGCCCGGCGATTATTGCATCACCTATAACGGGGCGCTGGTGCAGAAGGCAGGGGACGGCAGTACGGTTGCGCAAACGGCGCTCAGCTATGATGACTACCGTTACCTGGAAAAACTGTCCCGTGAGGTGGGTTCTCACTTCCACGCATTAGACCGAAATACGCTTTATACCGCTAACCGCGATATCAGCTACTACACGGTGCATGAGTCGTATGTAGCGACCATTCCGCTGGTATTTTGTGAAGCGGAGAAGATGGACCCGAACACCCAGTTCCTGAAAGTTATGATGATCGATGAGCCTGCCGTTCTCGACCGGGCGATTGCGCGTATACCGGCAGAGGTGAAGGAAAAGTACACCGTGCTGAAAAGTGCGCCGTACTTCCTTGAAATCCTCGATAAACGGGTTAATAAAGGCACCGGCGTAAAATCACTGGCCGAGGCGCTGGGTATTAAGCCAGAGGAGGTGATGGCGATTGGCGATCAGGAAAACGACATTGCGATGATCGAATACGCCGGCATGGGCGTGGCAATGGACAACGCCATTCCGTCGGTCAAAGAGGTGGCTAACTTTGTGACTAAATCGAACCTTGAAGATGGTGTTGCCTGGGCGATTGAACAACATGTTCTGTCCTGATTCACTCCGGCCCGATCGCCGTCGGGCCGATAGTTCCACTCATGAAGCTAATGTGTTGCAACAAAGACGTTGTAGAAAATAGTTTTTTATTTCAAAAGATTAATTCGCACAGAAATCCCGCCCACCAGGCGACGATTACTATATTCTCCCTCCTCCTTTCGATCCGGCGGCGCTTCTCGCCAGAATAAACGCTTCATCATTATGAAAAAACGCTCCCTTTTGCTGTTGGCGCTGCCCGCTATGGCTTTTTCTACCTGGGCGGCTACCAGCCCCCCGGCGAACCTGTCGCCTGTTTATAGCTATCAGGATGACGTCCCATCTGCTGCCACACCGCCAGTCGCGACAACGCCGGTGGCAAAGCCTGCCAGTACATCAGTGTTGCCTTTTCTGGGTGATGAAGCCCGAAAGCGTGGCTATGAGCTTCCCGAGCCATTTGGTCTCAATATTAACTACATGAATATTGGGCAGAATATTAACGTTGATAGCATCAACTTTAATGGCCTGGCTTTAGGTCCCAACGGGGGAATTCCATTAGATAACGCATTTAAAATTAACGTCGGTCATACCCGTGAAAAGAGCAAGACCGAAACGGTCAAGCTGGATGCCTGGCTGCTGCCATTTATGAATGTGTACGGCCTGGTGGGCTATACCGATGGTCATTCCATTTCGCAAATTGGTGTTGGGTTGATGACGAAAAATGGCCACGTTTTTCATCCCGCCGATCTGCAAAACCTCAAGTTTAAACTCGACTTTAAAGGCACTACCTATGGCATCGGCACCACGCTGGTCGGCGGCGTAGGTAACTGGTTTACCGCTGTTGATGCTAACTACACCCAGACACAGTTCGATATCCTTGATGGCAGCATCGATGCCTTTACCGTCTCACCTCGCGTTGGTTACCGTTTTACCACCCCGGGTATAGATAAGATGCATCTGCCGTCGGGCAAGCTAAACGTCTGGGTCGGCAGCATGTATCAGGATGTGCAGCAGGAGTTTAAAGGCAGCCTCGACGACCTGACCATGCCGTCAGCGACGCTACAAAGGCTGGTGAGTATGGCTAACTATAACAATAACGGCCGCTTTGACGTCAAACAGCATCTACAATCACCGTGGAACATGCTGCTGGGCGCTCAGTATGAAATAACCCGCCATTTCAACGTTACCACTGAGTTTGGCTTTGCCGAGCGCAATAGCTTCTTTGTGGCCGGTGAGTACCGCTTTTGAACCGCTGCCATTGCCGACTGTTGCTTTGCGTCGCCGGTGTGCTGTCCGGCGTGGCGCAGGCGGCGCTGCCCAGCCGCAGTCAGGTGGACGGCTGGCTACAACAAATGGGGGATAGCGATACTTACGATGCCGCCAAAGGCGTCAACTGGGGAGTAATGCCCGGGCCATTTTATACCCCTGAACTGGGGCTGGGCATCGGCACCGCCATCGTCGGTATGTATCGCCCCGATCCTGCCGATAAGGTTAGCCAGGTATCCACGCTGTCGCTGAGCGGCTATTTCAGCTCCACAGGCGCTTTTGGCGTAAGCCTGCAAAATTACGCTTTTTTCGCGCAAGATCGCTGGCGTTTCTTCCTCACTGGCGCATTGAGCGACACGCCCACTTACTATTGGGGACAGGGTTTTGCCGCCGGTGATAAAGACAGCCATAAGCAGGCCTATACTGCGCAGGTGCTGGATCTGCAACCCATGCTGTATCGTCGGCTGGTCAACAATATCTATCTTGGCGTTGGCTGGACGCTGGATATACAGCACGCCGCGCAAATTGATGAGACCGATCCGCCCAAAATTCAAAGTACAGCGCAGGGCTGTTCTTCACTGAGTAACGGCGGTAGCGTTGAGATTAGCTGGGATGATCGTGATTTTATACCTAACCCACGCAAAGGGCAGTATGCCACCCTTCGCTATACCCACTTCGCACCGGACGTCGGTAGCGATACGCGGTTTGATGAATACCAACTGCACTATAGTCGTTACCATGCCGTCAATGATAAAGATGTGCTGGCCTGGGAAACGGACGGCGCCTTTACTCAGGGTGATGTGCCGTGGAATATGCTGCCGCTGCTGGGCAGTAACCATCGTATGCGCGGCTATTATGAAGGGCGCTATCGCGATAAAAATGCTATCAGCGGTCAGCTGGAATATCGCCATAAGCTGAGCTGGCGGCATGGCGTTGTCGGTTGGGTGGGCGCGGGCACCATGGGATCGTCTTTGCACCATCTGGATGACGGGCGATGGCTGCCTTCTGCGGGCGTGGGCTATCGCTTTGAGTTCAAGCCGCGCGTCAACGTGCGGCTGGATTACGGCGTGGGCAAAGCTAGCAGCGGTTTTTATTTTCAGGTAGGAGAAGCATTTTGAGGTCCGTCGTTCGGGTTATCTTTCTGGCGCTGCTGTTTCTGGCGGGGAGCGCCCGCGCCGCCTTACCACTGACGCTCTATCTGTCCTCTCTCCCAATGCCAGTTGCCAGTGAAGCCTGGCCGACGATGCCGCCGCAGCCACTGCCAAAGGGGTTGCGTCCGTGTTGCGCTTTTGGTTACGACCTGCATGCCGAGCTGCTGGGACTGCCGGTTCCGTTTTATCAGTTAAATAACGTCGTGACGGTAGACTCGCTGGGGCATCATCAGTACAACGACCATCTGTACTCGGGCGTGGCAAACCTGATTGGCCTTAGCGGTGAGAATAACGGTATTGTGTATACCTTGCGTGGCGGATTCATCGACACCGCACATGTGCGGGATACCGCTGATATGACAGTGTATATCTTCAGCCAACTACTACCAAAGCTGGGGCAGGCTTTTACGCTGAATCTGGGCGAGGAGCTGGCCGAACGGCGTCTGGTTTTTACTGCTTTTACCCCTCCGGTCGATGCACGCGAGCGTTACACGCTGGCCGCCTGGCTGTCGGCGCATCTGGCGTTCCAGGTGGCGGAGTGGCACGAAATCGCCCAATGGTACGGTTTCGAGTCTGTTCGCGGATTTTCTGAGGGAGTATCGGCCTTTTCGCCGGAAGATCTCTATTCTAACCTCGCGGGTGCCCGTCTGGCGGCGTCTTTAATTGTCGGCGGCCAGACGAAAACGCAAGAGATGTACAACACGGCGATGGAAACTGCGCTGCGGCAAGCGCTGACGCAGCTGGCAGCGCAGCCGGCGCAGATCACCCGTTTTCAGTTTGATATGCTTGATGGCCGTTGGTGGAACAGCCAGCGGCGGGTACCGGAAAAATATCTGGTGCTGCATCGTAATTATCAGATGGGCGATGACCGCCTGCCGACCGCCATTCCTGGCGAGATAATGCCGCTATTGCCACTGAGCTTGCCCCATCGCTGGCGCGGTATCCAGCTTAGCACGCTGGCGCAACTACAATTGTGGCCCAGCGAGGATATGGCGCAGCTACCGCCTCCCGCGCACTATTACAGCGAAAAAGATTTTGCCGCCCTGGCGGAGCAGGCACGGCTACAGGACGAAAAAACACAGAATCATTAAACAGGCAGTAGCCGTAGGCTATTTCCCTCTTATACCCTCGGCGTACTGTTTTATGTTCTGATAACTGGTGATGTGAAATGCGTCGTTTGGCGAGCCGGAAGCTATTATGGCGAAGGATGACCGGCTATCCATGCGTCGAGCGCCGTCACTCCCTGCGTCACGATAGTTTTAATATCTATATCGCTAAGCGGTTGCAATTCCAGCTCCCGACAGGCTTCGGTTGCCTGCGTCATCCCCAGGCTGGCGCAGCCGCTTTTTAATTTATGCGCCAGCCGCTTAATGTTAACGTCGTCATTCATGGCGCGCGCCGCCTCGATCTCCTCGACTAAAGGCAGCGCGCTGTCTTTGAATAACGCGACCCATTGCCGGAGTTTTTCCGGGCCGACAGACGCCATATCGCCGGCAAGCTGATGTTCATTCAGCATCGCCCGCGCGTTGTGAGATTTGCCCTGTAAATAGTGCGCTATCATACGGTAAAGCTCCTCGCGGGGAACGGGCTTTTGAATAATCCCGCAGAAAAGACCGGCGGTACGCTGACGAAGATTATCGTCTATCACATGCGCGCTAAAACCAATGCGTTTCATGGCGGGATACTGACTCATCAACTGCTGCGCCAGGGTTAAGCCGTCATAATCCGGTAAATCAAAATCCACCAGCGCCACATCAAAGGACTCGCCTTCGGCTAAACAGCGTAGCGCGTCATTCGCGCTTTCAGCTACTGAGACCTTCACCCCTTTGCCCGTGAGCATTTCAGCGGTAATACGCTGCGTCAGCATATTATCTTCAATCAGCAACAGGCGTAATCCGTTAAGATTTACCGGTTCCCTGAACGCATTTTTGCTTGCGGGTTTGGGGTGGCGAACCCGCAGTTGTAAACGAAAACAACTGCCAACATGAAGCGTACTGGTGACGGTTAGCGTCCCGCCCATCGCTTCTGCCAGGCTGGCGCTGATAGCCAGCCCCAGGCCCGTCCCGCCCCGGCGTCCTGTCGCCTGCACAAACGGTTTGAAAATAGCCGTCAGCTTCGCTTCAGGAATACCGCATCCGGTATCTTCAACCTCAATAAACCAGCTCTGATCGTCGCAAAACGTGCGCAGCACTATGCTGCCGCGATCGGTAAATTTCGCCGCATTACTTAAAAGATTAATCACAATTTGACGTATCCGGCGCGGATCGCCTTGTAGCGTGGAGGGGAGTTGCTCGCTAAAGTCGGCGATGAGCGCCACCTGCACGCGGCTGTGCATTAAATGCAGCGCGCTATTCAACAATTGTCGCGGTTCAAACGGCTCCTCGCTAATAGAAACGTTGGTGCCGCCTACTTCAATCGCCGAGTAATCAAGAATATCGTTAAGAATCGCCAGTAGCGATTCGCCTGAATCATTAATGGCCTGTAAGTCGTCGCGGTAGTTTGCCATGAGCGGTTTATCGGCCAGCAATTGTACCGTACCGAGAATGCCGTAAAGCGGCGTGCGAATTTCATGGCTCATGGCGGCAAGGAACGTCGATTTCGCCTCGTTGGCCTTTTCCGCTTCGGCGCGCGCCTGCCGGTGTTCCAGCACCAGCGCATGAAGCTCCGCCGTTTGCGATCGCACCTGTTCCGCCAAATCCTCACGATGGCGGTTCAATTTGCGCACGTTGGCGCGAAACGCTTCCATCAGACGGCTGATGGTATCCAGTTCGCTGACGCCAGCCGCCTCCGGAAACGGTGAGTCAATATCGCCCTCCAGTAGCCGCTGTAAGGCCTGCGTTTGTTGCGCCAGCGGGCGGGATACGGAACGGTAAACCACTCGCCAAAGAATAAAACTTAATGAGCACAGCGCCAGGATACCTAAGATCACTAACCCTATTTGCCCACGCTGACTGGCGTGTGTAAGACGCGCTAACCCAGCCTCGTTTCGTTTTTCGATGGCATTCACCAACTGCGACACTTCCGTACTGAAGCGGGTAAACTGAAAGAGGTTATTGGCCATAAGCGTTTGAAGCTGGTCGCGGATGGCGTTTTCCTTACGAAACAGAGTAACCAGTGTGGTGTACTGATTTATTTTCTCCAGCGCGTCGGCGATTTGGGCGCGAACGGTAGGATCTTCTATACGCTGCTGGCGGCGGGATAAAATTTTAACCAACTGATTAAGTTTTTCATCGGTGTCCTCGGCATCGCTCAGCCCTTGCGCGTCTTTTAAGGTCACAATGAGCTGCTTAAACCGCAGGGCATTGACCCGCAACTCATTCATCTGATTCACATACTCGAGGTCGATATCAATCAATCGGTCAAGCGCGCGTTCAGCCTGGTCCCCTTTACCGCTTTCGATAAGATCGTAAATACCGGCCTGGGTGGCGCCCGCAGATGTCGCGGCATTATTGGCCTGACCGTGAGCCTGGGCGGCAATGCTTTCCGCTGCCTCCGCAATCTGGTGGCTTAACTGCTGTTGCTGTGCGCGCAGCGTGAGAATTTCACCGACCAGTGTTCCCTGTTGCCCAAGCGTTTGCGCAATCTCTTTTTCTTGCCGGGCGATGGCCGAGGTATTAAATCCCTGCTCGCTTAATGCCTGCAAAAGATGGTTAATTTTAAGGCTTTGCGCTTTCAGCATCTTCCCCTGCGCCAGCCAAACGCCCTCACTGTCGGCATTGGTCAGATTTTGCGCAGAAAAGAGCTCGTAAGCGCTGGCTTCGCTTAACTGCCTGGCCATATTCATCGTGGGGAGCAGCGCTTGCGTATTGGTTTGCTCCACCTGACTAATGACGCGCAGGCTTATCCAGCCGATCACGGTGCTGAGCAGGGTGAGTGCCGCCATCAGGGCGAAGGCCAGCCATAATCTGCGGGTCAGTGAAGGCGTTGACATTTATGCGCCGCGGGTGAAATGGGTTGAGTTGCCGCCGGAAAAACCATTAGGATAAAACCTTGTTGCTGGTGGGGCTATCATGCGCGCGCTTATTTCGTTCTTTTTTTTGATAATCATCGTCTCGAATGTAGAAACGGCGTCAGCCGAAACCGGACTGCTACACTGGACGCGCGCCGATCGGGCGATTCCCTGGCGGCAAACGTCAGTCAATGCGAGTAAACCCTGGAAACTGTGCGCATTATACCCCAGCCTGAAAGATTCTTACTGGTTGTCCGTCAACTACGGGATGCAAAAAGCGGCCAAATTGTATGGCGTTGATTTAAAAGTGCTGGAAGCGAATGGCTATCGGCAACTGGCGACGCAACAACAGCAAATGATGCAGTGCCGGGAGTGGGGCGCCGACGCTATTCTGCTTGGCAGCAGTACCGATCGTTTCCCGGAACTGGAACGGTATGCCGGTAATGTGCCGGTTATTGAACTGGTGAACATGATTCACGATGCCAGCGTCGCAACCCGCGTTGGTCTGCCGTGGTTTCAGATGGGGTATCTGCCGGGACGTTTCCTGGTGCAGTGGAGCAAAGGAAAAGCGCTTAACGTTTTACTCTTCCCGGGGCCGGAAGAAGCCGGCGGCAGTCAGGAGATGGTGGCGGGTTTTCGTCAGGCAATTAAAGGCAGCGCCATCAACATTGTGGATATCGCCTGGGGCGATAACGACATTGAAGTGCAACGAAACTTACTCCAGGAAATGCTGGAGCGCCATCCGGACGCCAATGTGGTCGCCGGGTCGGCGATAGCGGCGGAGGCGGCGATGGGCGAAGGGCGAAATTTGACGACTCCGCTCACGATCGTCTCATTTTATCTGACGCATCAGGTTTATCGCGGTTTAAAACGCGGCCATATCCTGATGGCGCTCAGCGATCAGATGGCCTGGCAGGGCGAATTAGCGATAACGCAGTCGATTAAGGTCTTACAGGGGCAACCGGTGCCTGAAAATATCAGCCCGCCGGTGCTTATTTTGACGCATAACAACGCCGACAGCGCGCGCGTTCGCCGTTCGCTATCGCCTCCGGGATTTCGGCCCGTCTATCTGTATCAATACACCTCCGAGGCTAAAAAGTAGCCTTCGCCATGCTGTGTGACCAGCAGTTCCGGCGTAATTTTATGACGTAAGCGGCGAACCAGGACATCAATCGTGCGGAGATCCGGAGTCTCTACGCGGCGGGCGGAAAGCATTCGCAGCAGGCGTTCGCGATGCAGCACTTTGCCTGGGTTGGTCACAAAGGCCAGCAGTAGCTCGTACTCCGCGCGCGTAAGCTTAATGGCTTCACCATTGTGCTCCAGCGTGTGATTCATCACGTTCAGGCAGTAACCGGAAAACATATAGCAGTTTTCACTGGCATTTTGCGGCGTGGGGCGGGCCAGATCGATGCGCCACAAAAGGTTTTTCACCCGCACTACCAGCTCGCGCAGTTCCAGCGGCTTGGTGACGTAGTCGTCCGCGCCCATCTCCAGCCCGACGATGCGGTCGATTTGGTCGCAACGCCCCGTCACCAGAATAATGCCCACCGTGGAGCGTTCGCGTAGCGCCCTGGTCAGCATCAACCCGTTTTCATCGGGGAGGTTGATATCCAGCAGGATCAGCGAAACGTGCTCATGCTCCATGATGTCGCGCAGGCCCGCGCCGCTGTCGGTCACCGAAACGCGATATCCCTCCTGCTCAAAATAGGCCTGTAATCTGGCCTGAGTAACAGGTTCATCCTCAACAATAACAATGTGATGTGACATCCTGCGCGCGGTCTCTTTCTGTTCATATCTGTTCATATATTGCCGTATCCCGTTCATCCTGACCAGTGACGCTGTTCATATTTGCGGAATAAGATCTGCGCATTAAACCATATAATTACAGGGGCTATTATGCGAAAACTCTGGAGAGCGCTACTCAGGCCAAGCGCCCGTTGGTCGATACTGGCGCTGGTCATTGTCGGGATTGTGATCGGCGTTGCGCTGATCGTGTTACCTCACGTCGGTATCAAACTGACCAGTACGACAGAGTTTTGCGTCAGCTGCCATAGTATGCAGCCGGTGTATCAGGAATATAAACAGTCTGTACATTTCCAGAACGCTTCCGGCGTACGCGCGGAATGCCACGATTGCCATATCCCCCCTGATATTCCAGGCATGGTGAAACGTAAGCTGGAAGCCAGCAACGATCTTTACCAGACATTTATCGCCCACTCGATTGATACCCCGGAAAAATTTGAAGCCAAACGTGCCGAGCTTGCCGAGCGTGAATGGGCGCGCATGAAAGAGAATAACTCCGCGACCTGTCGTTCCTGCCATAACTACGATGCGATGGATCACGCGAAACAGAACCCGGAAGCGGCGCGGCAAATGAAAATCGCCGCGAAAGAAAATCAGTCCTGTATCGACTGTCATAAAGGGATTGCCCACCAGCTACCGGATATGAGCAGCGGTTTCCGCAAACAGTTTGATGAACTGCGCGCCAGCGCCAGTACGCATAATGACGGCGATACGCTCTATTCGCTGGATATCAAGCCGATTTACGCCGCTAAAGGCGATAAAGAACCGGCAGGTTCGCTGTTACCTGCTTCTGAAGTGAAAGTTCTTAAACGGGACGGTGACTGGCTGCAAGTGCAAATCGAAGGCTGGGCGGAGACGGACGGTCGCCAGCGCGTGCTGACGCAGCTGCCCGGTAAACGTATTTTTGTCGCCTCGATTCGCGGCGATGTGCAACAGCATGTGAAAACGCTGGAAGAGACTACCGTCGCGGCGACCAATACTCAGTGGAGCAAATTACAGGCAACCGCGTGGATGCAGAAAGGCGACATGGTAAATGACATTAAACCGATTTGGGCCTATGCCGACTCCCTCTATAACGGCACCTGTAATCAGTGTCACGGCGCGCCGGACAAAGCGCACTTTGACGCTAACGGCTGGATCGGCACGCTCAACGGCATGATCGGTTTCACCAGTCTGGATAAGCGTGAAGAACGTACCTTGTTGAAATATCTCCAGATGAATGCGTCTGATACCACCAACACGCCGCACAGCGATAAGGGAGAACACAATGAAAAATAAGGACTCGTTACACGTCTCTCGTCGACGTTTTCTGGCGCAGCTTGGCGGTTTGACGGTGGCAGGAATGCTGGGGCCGTCACTGCTGACGCCCCGTAGCGCCCGCGCAGCGGATGCCGTTGCGCCAGGCGCCGCGACGAAAGAGGGTATCCTTACCGGCTCTCACTGGGGGGCGATTCGCGCCACGGTGGTTGACGGTCGATTTGTGGCGGCAAAACCGTTTGAACAGGATAAATACCCGTCCAAAATGATCGCCGGCCTGCCCGATCACGTCCACAACGCGGCGCGTATTCGCTATCCGATGGTGCGCGTCGACTGGATGCGCAAAGGTCATCAAAGCGACACCTCGCAGCGCGGCGATAATCGTTTTGTGCGCGTCTCCTGGGATGAAGCGCTGGATCTGTTCTATCAGGAACTGGAGCGGGTGCAAAAAACCTACGGGCCGAGCGCGCTACTGACGGCGAGCGGCTGGCAATCTACCGGCATGTTCCATAACGCCTCCGGGATGCTGGCGCGCGCGATTGCGCTACATGGCAATAGCGTCAGCACGGGAGGAGACTATTCGACCGGCGCGGCGCAGGTGATTCTGCCGCGCGTGGTGGGTTCAATGGAAGTGTACGAGCAGCAAACGTCATGGCCTCTGGTTTTACAGAACAGTAAAACGATTGTGCTATGGGGTTCTGATATGGTGAAAAACCAGCAGGCAAACTGGTGGTGCCCGGATCACGATGTCTATCAGTACTATGAACAATTAAAAGAGAAGGTTGCCAGCGGCGCTATCTCGGTCATCAGCATCGACCCGGTCGTCACCTCCACGCACGATTATCTGGGGCGCGATAAGGTCAAACATATCGCCATTAACCCGCAGACGGATGTCCCGTTACAACTGGCGCTGGCGCATACGCTGTACAGCGAGAAACTGTACGATAAAAATTTCCTCGATAACTACTGCGTCGGTTTTGACCAGTTCCTCCCCTATTTGCTGGGCGAAAAAGATGGACAGCCCAAAGATGCCGCCTGGGCGGAAAAACTGTGCGGTATTGACGCCGACACCATCCGCGCGTTGGCGCGGCAGATGGCGGGCGACAGAACGCAAATCATCGCTGGCTGGTGCGTACAACGTATGCAGCATGGCGAACAGTGGTCATGGATGGTCGTCGTGCTGGCGGCAATGCTGGGACAGATTGGTTTACCGGGCGGCGGCTTTGGTTTTGGCTGGCACTACAACGGCGCCGGGACGCCTGGCCGTAAAGGGATCATTTTAAGCGGCTTTTCCGGTTCGACGACCGTTCCGCCAGTACACGACAGCACGGATTACAAAGGCTACAGCAGCACCATTCCTATTGCGCGTTTTATGGATGCCATTCTTGAACCGGGCAAGGTCATTAACTGGAACGGCAAATCGGTTAAATTACCGCCGCTGAAGATGTGCGTGTTCGCCGGGACCAACCCGTTCCACCGACACCAACAAATTAACCGCATAATTGAAGGGTGGCGCAAGCTGGAAACGGTCATCGCTATTGATAACCAGTGGACGTCGACCTGCCGCTTTGCGGATATCGTTTTGCCGGCTACCACCCAATTTGAGCGTAACGACCTCGATCAGTTCGGCAATCACTCTAACCGCGGGATTATCGCCATGAAACAGGTGGTGTCGCCGCAGTTTGAAGCGCGTAACGACTTTGATATTTTCCGCGATCTCTGCCGACGCTTTAACCGTGAAGCGGCATTCACGGAAGGTCTTGATGAAATGGGCTGGCTGAAACGCATCTGGCAGGAAGGGAGCCAGCAGGGAAAAGGTCGCGGTATCCACTTACCGACTTTCGAGGTGTTCTGGAATCAACAGGAGTACATCGAGTTTGATCATCCGCAGATGTTTGTGCGCCATCAGGCTTTCCGTGAAGATCCGGACCTGGAGCCGTTGGGCACGCCAAGCGGTTTGATCGAGATTTACTCCAAAACGATCGCCGACATGCAATACGACGATTGTCAGGGCCATCCCATGTGGTTCGAAAAAATCGAACGCTCGCATGGCGGGCCGGGATCGCAGCGCTGGCCGCTGCACTTACAATCCGTCCACCCTGATTTCCGTCTGCATTCCCAACTGTGCGAGTCGGAAACGCTGCGTCAGCAATATGCCGTTGGCGGCAAGGAGCCGGTCTTTATTAACCCACAGGATGCCAGCGCGCGCGGGATCCGCAACGGTGACATTGTGCGGGTATTCAATGCACGCGGGCAGGTACTGGCGGGGGCGGTAGTTTCCGATCGCTATGCGCCGGGCGTGGCGCGAATTCATGAAGGCGCCTGGTACGATCCTGATAAAGGCGGCGATCTCAACGCGTTATGTAAGTACGGCAACCCTAACGTATTAACGCTGGATATCGGTACATCACAGCTCGCGCAGGCGACCAGCGCGCATACGACGCTGGTGGAAATTGAAAAATATACCGGCCCTATTGATAACGTCACGGCGTTTAACGGTCCGCTCGAGATGGTCGCGCAGTGTGAATATGTACCCGCATCGCAGGGGAATCCGCATGATTAAGCAGCCAGCGCTTGCTCAGGAACAGTACGCCTGCGTATATGCATGGCTGGCGTTACTCTTTTTCCGGGAAGTGGATGATGAAGGGTTAATACAATTACAGTCCGCGGAGATCGCGGACTGGCTGGCGCTGTTAAAGCGTCAGCCTGCGCTGGCGGCGTCGGTGGCGTTACTCGAACAAAAAATTGCCGCGCTTAGCCTGCGCCAGGATGCGCAGCTGGAGCTGGCCGCAGATTTTTGCGGATTGTTCCTGATGACGGATAAAAAATCGGCCTTGCCCTACGCCTCGCAATACCCGCAGCAGGAACCCGGCATGATTAAACATTTATTGCTTGAAGCCGGGATGGAAGTCAACGACGATTTTAAAGAGCCGGCCGACCACCTGGCGATTTATCTGGAATTACTCAGCCATTTACATTTTTCATTGGGTGAATCGTTCCAACAACGGAGAATGAATAAATTACGCCAGAAAACATTGTCGTCATTACTGGAATGGCTTCCGGAATTTACAAATAATTGCCTTAAGCATGATTCCTATGGTTTTTATGCTGCGTTAAGTCAATTATTGTTGGCTATCGTTCGTTTTGATGACGGAAAAGAGGATTTATCCATTGTTGCGGCTGAATAAACCCTGTGACGGGCATCGCAAAATAAATCTTACGATAGTCGGGGGTTATCATATCTATAGGTTTAGCCAATTGTAATTATTGATACCAATCAATATCCATGATGGGTTTGTATTTAGTATTGACGGGCCTCATGAGTAAAAAAATAAAATTTAATTAATCATGCCGCAATACCCCATAAGGATAGTGATATGAAAAAAATTACCCTCTATGCGACAACGGTTATCACCGTTGGGCTGTTATGTTATTTAGGTTTGTCCGGGTATGTATGGTATTACGACAAACAGCGCAGTAAAAAAAGCGATGTGCAGGCCTCGGTTGTGGGTGAAAATAATAAAATACTGGGTTATTTCAGGGAGAAAGGATGTGATTATTGTCATACGCCTTCCGCTGAATTACCTTTTTATTCCTCTTTTCCGGTGGCAAAGCAGCTAATGGATTACGATATCCAGCTTGGCTACAAATCGTTTAATCTGGAGGCGGTACGGGCCGCCCTGATTGCGGATACGCCGGTGCCGCAAAGCGAACTGAATAAAATTGAATGGGTTATGCAACATCAGACTATGCCGCCAACCCGCTATGTCGCGCTGCACTGGGCGGGGGGCGTCAGCGATAAAGAGCGTGCTGACATCCTGAACTGGATAGCCGATCAGCGTGAGCGCAACTATGCCAGCGCTGATACCGACCCCGCGCACCGGAATGAACCCGTTCAGCCTATTCCGCGCAATATTCCCGTCGATGCGAAAAAAGTCGACTTAGGTTTCCGTCTTTATCATGATGAACGTTTATCCGGCGACAGCACAATATCCTGTGCGCATTGTCACGCGTTAAATGCGGGCGGTGTCGATGGCAGAAAAACCTCAATTGGCGTTGGCGGCGCGGTAGGGCCAATAAATGCGCCAACGGTATTCAACTCCGTATTTAATATCGAACAATTTTGGGATGGCCGTGCTGCAACCCTGCAGGAGCAAGCAGGTGGACCGCCGTTAAATCCTATTGAAATGGCTTCTAAATCCTGGGATGAAATTATTAGCAAGCTTGATAAAGATCCTGTCCTGAAAAAAGATTTCCAGGCGGTTTATCCGCAAGGATTTACCGGGGAAAATATTACTGATGCGATCGCCGAATTCGAAAAAACGTTGATAACGCCGGATTCCGCCTTTGATAAATGGCTACGTGGAGATGAAAATGCGCTGACCGCGCAACAGAAACACGGTTATCAATTATTTAAAGAGAATAAATGTGCAACCTGTCACGGCGGTATCATTTTAGGCGGGCGCTCTTTTGAACCATTGGGATTAAAGCGAGACTTTAATTTTGGCGAAATTACCGCAGCGGATATTGGTCGTATGAACGTCACCAAAGAGGTTCGCGATAAATTACGGCAAAAAGTCCCAGGCTTACGCAACGTCGCGTTAACAGCGCCTTATTTCCATCGGGGCGACGTACCGACGCTGGATGGCGCGGTAAAACTGATGCTGCGTTACCAGGTTGGCACCGATCTGCCGCAAAACGATATTGACGATATCGTCGCCTTCCTGGAAAGCCTGACCGGTGTTTATACGCCATATCAACCTGAATATGCGCAATGACAATGATGCTTGAAGCCAGAGATCTGCACTGCGAGCGGGACGAGAGGACGCTGTTTCGCGGACTGTCGTTCACCGTGGACGCCGGGGAGTGGGTGCAGGTCACCGGCGGCAACGGCGCCGGAAAAACCACCCTGCTGCGCCTGCTGACCGGGCTGGCGCGCCCGGACGGCGGCGAGGTGTACTGGCAGGGCGAACCCCTGCGCCGCGTGCGCGACAGCTTCCATCGCAGCCTGCTGTGGATAGGGCACCAGCCGGGGATAAAAACCCGCCTGACGGCGCGGGAGAACCTGCACTTTTTCCACCCCGGCGACGGCGCGCGTCTCCCGGAGGCGCTGGCGCAGGCCGGGCTGGCGGGATTTGAGGACGTGCCGGTCGCCCGGCTCTCGGCCGGGCAGCAGCGCCGGGTGGCGCTGGCCCGCCTGTGGCTGACCCGCGCCGCGCTGTGGGTGCTCGACGAGCCGTTCACCGCCATTGACGTTAACGGCGTGGCGCGCCTCACCCGGCGGATGGCGGCGCACACGGCGCAGGGCGGGATGGTCATTCTCACCACCCACCAGCCGCTGCCGGGGGCCGCGGACACCGTCCGCCGTCTGGCGCTGACCGGCGGGGGGGCAGGGCTGTGATGTGGCGTGTCTTCTGTCTCGAACTGCGCGTGGCGTTCCGCCACGGCGCGGACATCGCCGGCCCGCTGTGGTTCTTCCTGATGGTCATCACCCTGTTTCCGTTAAGCGTCGGGCCGCAGCCGCAGCTGCTGGCGCGTATCGCGCCGGGCATCATCCAGGTGGCGGCGCTGCTGGCCTCGCTGCTGGCGCTGGAGCGGCTGTTTCGCGACGACCTGCAGGACGGCAGCCTGGAGCAGCTGATGCTGCTGCCGGTGCCGCTGCCGGCGGTGGTGCTGGCGAAGGTGCTGGCCCACTGGGCGGTGACCGGCCTGCCGCTGATTATGCTCTCCCCGCTGGTGGCGCTGCTGCTGGGGATGGACGTGTACGGCTGGAAAATCATGGCGCTGACGCTGCTGCTCGGCACGCCGGCGCTGGGGTTTCTCGCCGCGCCGGGCGTCGGGCTGACGGCCGGGCTGCGGCGCGGCGGCGTCCTGCTGGGCATTCTGGTGCTGCCGCTGAGTGTCCCGGTGCTGATTTTCGCCGCCGCGGCGATGGACGCGGCATCGATGCATTTACCCGCTGACGGCTATCTGGCGGTGCTGGGGGCGCTGCTGGCGGGCAGCGCGACGTTAAGCCCCTTCGCCACCGCGGCGGCGCTGCGCCTCAGCGTGCAGTAGCGCCCCGGCGCGACGGACATTTTACTGGTTTCAGGAGGTCAGGTGACGACTATGTGGAAAACCCTTCATCAGCTGGCGGCGCCGCCCCGGCTGTATCAGATTTGCGGCAGGCTCGTGCCGTGGCTGGCGGCAGCCGGCATCATCGCGCTGGCCACGGGCTGGGTCCGGGGCTTTGGTTTCGCCCCGGCGGACTACCAGCAGGGGGAGGGCTACCGCATTATGTACCTGCATGTCCCGGCGGCCATCTGGTCGATGGGTATCTATGCGGCGATGGCGGTGGCGGCGTTTACCGGGCTGGTCTGGCAGATGAAAATGGCCACCCTTGCCGTCGCGGCGATGGCGCCGGTGGGGGCGGTGTACACCTTCATCGCGCTGGTCACCGGCGCGGCGTGGGGCAAACCGATGTGGGGCACCTGGTGGGTGTGGGACGCGCGCCTGACCTCGGAGCTGGTGCTGCTGTTTCTCTACGCCGGGGTCATCGCCCTGTGGCACGCCTTTGACGACCGTAAAATGGCCGGGCGCGCGGCGGGCATTCTGGTGCTGGTCGGCGTGGTGAACCTGCCTGTCATTCATTACTCCGTTGAGTGGTGGAACACCCTGCACCAGGGCTCGACGCGGATGCAGCAGAGCATCGACCCGGCGATGCGCTCGCCGCTGCGCTGGGCCATCGCCGGCTACCTGCTGCTTTTTATGACGCTTTCGCTGATGCGGATGCGCAACCTGATTTTACTGATGGAAAAACGCCGCCCGTGGGTGAGCGAACTGATACTGAAAAGGGGGCACCGGTGAGTCCGGCATTTTCATCGTGGAGCGATTTTTTCGCCATGGGCGGGTACGCCTTTTTTGTCTGGCTGGCGGTGGCGATGACCGTGGCGCCGCTGGCGCTGCTGGCGCTGCACACGGTGCTGCAGCGCCGGGCCATTCTGCGCAGCGTGGCGCAGCAGCAGGCGCGCGAGGCGCGGATGCGTGCCGCACAGGCGCAACAGGAGGCCGCGTGAACCTGCGACGTAAAAACCGGTTACGGGTGGTCTGCGCGGTGCTGGCGGGCCTGGCGCTGACCACCGCCCTGGTCCTGTACGCGCTGCGCGCGAATATCGACCTGTTCTATACCCCCGGCGAAATTCTCTACGGCAAGCGCGAGACGCAGCAGCTGCCGGCGGCGGGCCAGCGTCTGCGCGTCGGCGGGATGGTGATGCCCGGCAGCGTCAGGCGCGACCCGGACTCGCTGAAGGTGAACTTCAGCCTCTACGACGCCGAAGGGTCGGTGACGGTGAGCTATGAGGGGATACTGCCGGACCTGTTCCGCGAGGGGCAGGGGGTGGTGGTGCAGGGCACCCTGGAGAAGGGCAACCACGTCCTGGCGCACGAGGTGCTGGCCAAGCATGACGAGAACTACACCCCGCCGGAAGTGGAAAAGGCGATGCAGGAAAACCACCGCCGCCCGCAACGCGCTGATAAGGACACCTCATCATGATGCCTGAATACGGCCACGCGCTGCTGTGCCTGGCGCTCGGCGTGGCGCTGCTGCTGTCCGTTTACCCGCTGTGGGGCGTGGCGCGCGGCGACGCGCGGATGATGGCGTCGGCCGGGGTGTTCGCCTGGCTGCTGTTCATCTGCGTGGCGGGCGCGTTTTTCGTGCTGGTGCACGCCTTTGTGGTTAACGACTTCACCGTGGCCTATGTCGCCGGCAACTCGAACACGCAGCTGCCGGTGTGGTACCGGGTGGCCGCCACCTGGGGGGCGCACGAGGGCTCGCTGCTGCTGTGGGTGCTGCTGATGAGCGGCTGGACCCTGGCGGTGGCGGTGTTCAGCCGGCAGGTGCCGGCGGATATCGTCGCCCGGGTGCTGGCGGTGATGGGGATGGTCTGCGCCGGTTTTCTGGCGTTCATCCTGTTCACCTCCGGCCCGTTCGCCCGCACGCTGCCGGCCTTTCCGGTGGAGGGGCGCGACCTGAATCCGCTGCTGCAGGACCCGGGGCTGATTTTCCACCCGCCGCTGCTGTACATGGGCTATGTCGGCTTCTCGGTGGCCTTCGCCTTCGCCATCGCCGCGCTGCTGAGCGGGCGTCTGGACAGCGCGTTCACCCGTTTTGCCCGCCCGTGGACGCTGGCGGCGTGGGTGTTCCTGACGCTGGGCATCGTGCTCGGCTCGGCGTGGGCCTACTACGAGCTGGGCTGGGGCGGCTGGTGGTTCTGGGACCCGGTGGAGAACGCCTCCTTTATGCCGTGGCTGGCGGGCACCGCCCTGCTGCACTCGCTGGCGGTCACGGAACAGCGCGCCGGCTTCAAGGCGTGGACGCTGCTGCTGTCCATCTGCGCCTTCTCGCTGTGCCTGCTGGGCACCTTCCTGGTGCGCTCCGGGGTGCTGGTGTCGGTGCACGCCTTCGCCTCCGACCCGGCGCGCGGAATGTTTATCCTCGCCTTTATGGTGCTGGTCACCGGCGGCTCGCTGCTGCTGTTCGCCGTGCGCGGGCACAGGGTGCGTTCGCGGGTGAACAACACGCTGTGGTCGCGCGAGTCGCTGCTGCTCGGCAACAACGTCCTGCTGATGGCCGCCATGCTGGTGGTGCTGCTGGGCACCCTGCTGCCGCTGGTGCACAAACAGCTGGGGCTGGGCAGCATTTCGGTGGGGGAGCCGTTCTTTAACACCATGTTCACCTGGCTGATGGTCCCCTTTGCCCTGCTGCTGGGGGTGGGGCCTTTAGTGCGCTGGGGCCGGGACCGGCCACGTAACATCAGGAAACTGCTGCTCACCGCCCTGGTCTCCACCCTGGTGCTGTCGGTACTTTTGCCATGGCTGCTGGAAGATAAAATCATCGCCATGACGGCGGTGGGGATGGCGATGGCCTGCTGGATTGCGGTGCTGGCGGTGGCCGAAGCCGTACAGCGCGTGTCCCGCGGCACGAAAACCTCTCTCAGCTACTGGGGAATGGTGGCGGCGCACCTCGGGCTGGCGGTGACGATTACCGGCATCGCCTTCAGCCAGAATTACAGCGTGGAGCGTGACGTGCGGATGCGGGCGGGCGACAGCGTGACCATTCACGACTACCGCTTCACCTTCCGGGAGGTGCGGGACATCACCGGCCCCAACTACCGCGGCGGGGTGGCCCTCATCGGGGTGACGCGCCACGGCGAGCCGGAGGCGGTGCTGCACGCGGAGAAACGGCTCTACAACACCAGCCGGATGGTGATGACCGAGGCGGCGATTGACGGCGGGCTGACCCGCGACCTGTACGCCGCGCTCGGGGAGGAGCTGGACAACGGCGCGTGGGCCGTGCGCCTGTACTACAAACCGTTTGTCCGCTGGATATGGGCCGGGGGACTGCTGATGGCGCTGGGCGGACTGCTGTGCCTGGCGGACCCGCGCTACCGCCGCCGTAAACCATTGCCGGAGGCCGGATGAAACGCAACGTACTGTTATTACCGCTGCTGATTTTTCTGCTGATTGCCGCGGCGCTGCTGTGGCAGCTGGCGCGCAACGCGCAGGGGGATGACCCGACGAATCTCGAATCGGCACTGACCGGAAAGCCGGTGCCGGCGTTCCGCCTGGAATCGCTGGAGACGCCGGGTCAGTACTATCAGGCGGAGGTGCTGACGCAGGGGAAACCGGTGCTGCTTAACGTCTGGGCCACCTGGTGCCCGACCTGCCGCGCCGAGCATCAGTACCTGAACCAGCTTTCTGCGCAGGGTATCCGGGTGGTGGGGCTGAACTATAAGGACGACCGGGCGAAGGCGGTGGCCTGGTTAAAAGAACTGGGCAACCCGTATGCGCTGAGTTTATCGGACAGCGACGGGATGCTGGGGCTGGACCTGGGCGTGTACGGCGCGCCGGAAACCTTCCTCATCGACGGCAACGGGATTATCCGCTACCGCCATGCGGGCGATTTGAATGCCCGGGTATGGGAAAGTGAACTGAAACCGCTGTGGGACAGATACAGCCGGGAGGCGGCGCAATGAGACTGTTACCGGGCATGGTGATGCTGATGCTGGCGCTGGTTATCTCCGGGTCAGCGCGGGCAACCACCGACGTGATGCCGTTTAAAGATGAAGCGCAGGAGCAGCAGTTCCGCCAGCTCACGGAGCAGCTGCGCTGCCCGAAATGCCAGAACAACAGCATTGCGGACTCGAACGCGATGATAGCCACCGACATGCGCCGCAGGGTGTATGACCTGATGCAGGAGGGGAAGAGCCGCCAGGAAATCATCGATTACATGGTGGCGCGCTACGGCAACTTTGTCACCTACGACCCGCCGCTGACCCCGCTGACGGTGCTGCTGTGGGTGCTGCCGCTGGCCGCCATCGTGGCGGGCGGGTGGATAATCGTCGCCCGCACGCGCCGGCGGGTGCGTATCAGACAGGACGTCCTGGCTGACGCCATTCCGGCGGCGGGACCGCGCGCAGGGGTGGGGGTGTATCTTCCGGGCGTGGTTATGGCGCTGGTCGTGGCCGCCATCAGTTACTCACAGACCGGCAGCTATCCGCAGGTGAGGGCCTGGCAGCAGGCGACGGCGCAGACGCCGGGGCTGCTGGCGCGGGCGCTGGACCCGCAGGCGCAGCCGCTGAATGAGGAGGAGATGGCGCGGCTGGCGCTGGGGCTGCGCACCCGCCTGCAGAATGATGCCGGCAATGTTGAGGGCTGGCTCATGCTGGGGCGCACCGGTATGGTACTGGGTAATGCCGGTACCGCCACCGGGGCGTATGCGAACGCTTACCGCCTGGACCCGGAAAACCGCGATGCGGCGCTGGGCTACGCGGAGGCGCTGACGCGCTCGTCCGACCCGGAGGATAACCGCCGCGGCGGGGAGCTGCTGCGCCGGCTGGTGAGCCGCGACCACACGGATATCCGGGTGTTAAGCCTGTATGCGTTCAGCGCCTTTGAGCAGCAGCGCTTTGGCGAGGCGGTGGCGGCCTGGGAGATGATGCTGAAGCTGCTGCCGGCGGGTGACGCCCGGCGGGCGGTGATAGAGCGCAGTATCCGGCTGGCGCAGGAGAAATAA
>NZ_JBEUJY010000018.1:0-82434 GCF_043356775.1 Salmonella sp. SJTUF15581
GGTAATGACTCCAACTTATTGATAGTGTTTTATGTTCAGATAATGCCCGATGACTTTGTCATGCAGCTCCACCGATTTTGAGAACGACAGCGACTTCCGTCCCAGCCGTGCCAGGTGCTGCCTCAGATTCAGGTTATGCCGCTCAATTCGCTGCGTATATCGCTTGCTGATTACGTGCAGCTTTCCCTTCAGGCGGGATTCATACAGCGGCCAGCCATCCGTCATCCATATCACCACGTCAAAGGGTGACAGCAGGCTCAGAAGACGCTCCAGTGTGGCCAGAGTGCGTTCACCGAAAACGTGCGCCACAACTGTCCTCCGTATCCTGTCATACGCGTAAAACAGCCAGCGCTGACGTGATTTAGCACCGACGTAGCCCCACTGTTCGTCCATTTCAGCGCAGACAATCACATCACTGCCCGGTTGTATGCGCGAGGTTACCGACTGCGGCCTGAGTTTTTTAAGTGACGTAAAACCGTGTTGAGGCCAACGCCCATAATGCGGGCAGTTGCCCGGCATCCAACGCCATTCATGGCCATATCAATGATTTTCTGGTGCGTACCGGGTTGAGAAGCGGTGTAAGTGAACTGCAGTTGCCATGTTTTACGGCAGTGAGAGCAGAGATAGCGCTGGTGTCCGGCAGTGCTTTTGCCGTTACGCACCACCCCGTCAGTAGCTGAACAGGAGGGACAGCTGATAGAAACAGAAGCCACTGGAGCACCTCAAAAACACCATCATACACTAAATCAGTAAGTTGGCAGCATCACCTGAAGAATATAAATATTTTGATACAGTGACAAAAGCTGTTATTGATTTTAATATATCTGGTGATTTCGAATCTGATTTCGATTTGATTTTTAAAATTGGTTCTCAACATGATTCAAATCTTGTCTATGTTTCAAGTAAATCACAGTGTGTAAATAAGGCAATAGAGTTTTCCAATTTTCTGATTTCAAAGGGCACAGCAATCGTTAAAGATGAAGAGCTAGTTGCCGAATCGAAATTGATTTCTGAGTTTATCCATAAAGATTTTTCGTTACCTCATCTATTAAAATATGGTATTGCATATCATCACGGAAACTTGCCAGCATTCATTCGGAAAAGAATAGAATTTCTTTATGCAAATAAAAAAATCAAGTATATATTTTGTACTTCCACTCTTTTGGAAGGTGTAAATCTTCCGACTAAGAATGTTTTTATTTATCCTTTCGGTAAAGCAAATAGCAACAATGGTTTTTCTCTGGATTTTTGGAACCTTGCTGGAAGAGCAGGTCGCTATAAGAACGAGTTGACAGGGAATATCATTTGTATAGGCAACGAAGAAAACTCTTGGGATGAATTTGAAACTTCTGTTGCTAATAAAGATCAAATAGAAATTGATAACGAAATTTCACCACTTCTAAAAGCTCATCGGAAAATACTTAATTATCTTAACGAGAGTGTAAAGTCTCCAGATCCAAAAGTGGTTGAAATTTCAACCATGATTTTATCTGAGGTTTTAACATATATAAATGAAGGTAAAGTCGGTGGGTTACTGGGGGCATTCGATTCAAAAATTAGACAAAAAATTATTTCAGCAGGAAGAGCTCATTTAGCTAAGAAAAATCTTCTTAACATTGATGTTTCTACTTTTTCAGAAAATCATCGTTTTGACTCTGACATTCAATCTTCAGCGTATAAATTAGCCTCTAACAGCAATAATATTTTAACAACTTTTCAGAAAGAAGATGTCTTTAAATATTTACAAAAAATAAATGATGTCTATAAGATAGTCAAACCAGTAGGGATTCTTCCTTTTAGTATCATGACCTATTCTTGGTTAAGAGGTGAACCTATTAATGTAATTATAAGTAACGGTATTAGGTTCAGCAAAAAAGTCTGTGAACCTTCGCCTTATCGTTGGGTTGATTTTGATGGTAGCAATTCATATCATGTGAATTTAAAAATATTAGAGATAATTAATTCAATTGAGACCGATATAACTTTTAAATTGGAAAGTGCTTTGGCTCATTATTATCAGTTATGTAAATCTCTACATGGCGAGGATGCATCAGGTATAAACTTATCTAAATTCGTTGATTATGGAACAATTAATGCTAAGGAAATGTCTTTGCAAGAATACGGTTTTTCAAGGGCTGCCGCATCTGAGTTATTAAAAAAATACCGAGTTTTCGTTGAGTTTGATAGCAATGACGGGTTGAAAAGAATTAACGTCAAGGGGCTTTTGAATTCTGTTGGCAGTGGAGGATTACTTAAAAAAGAAATTGAATGGCTTAATATTTGATTTTAATATAAGTGGCGATAACTTACCACTTCGCCACTTACACTTTTTCAGTTTGGGAATATACTACTGTATAGTAACTCTTAGAGATTAGTATTTATGCAATGACAGTTTTATATTTTTGAGACAATATATTGTCACTCCACCACTGCATGAGAACCATTCGTTCTGCGAGATACTCGGCACGATTATAGGCTGCAATTATTTCATCTTTCTTCGAGTGGGCAAGGGCCGCTTCTAAGACATCTGTCCTGAACTTACCAGACTCCTCTGCAGCCGTTCGCGCAATAGATCTCATTCCATGAGCTACAAGCTCACCTCCGAAGCCCATACGGATTATGGCCGCATTAGCTGTTTGTTCATGCATATGGTTAAGAGGAGCCTTTATGCTTGGAAACACCCATTCACGATGCCCACTTATCGCTTTCATTGACTCCAGGACTCTCAAAGCTTCTTTGCTTAGTGGAACTTTGTGAGGCTTCTTCATTTTCATAAACTCAGCCGGGATGTTCCACATTGAATTATCAATATCTATATCAGCCCATCTTGTGCGAACAGCCTCACCAGGACGAACCCAGGTCAGTAACTGCCATTCAATCAGTAATCGTGTCTCCAAACGGACAGAGGCATTGTTTAACACCAATAGGAAGCGGGGTAACTCGGAAGGGGGTAGTGCAGGCATATTCTGCTTTTTAGGCTTACTGAACCGTTGCCCAAGGTTGTCAGCCGGATTGAATTCGATAAGTTCCTCAGTTGCTGCATAACGGAAAATTTCATTTAATCGGGAAATGATTCGCCGTAAAGTTTCGAGGACTCCTCGTTTTTCTATGGGGTCTAAATGCTGTTTAAGCATTTTAGGGCGAATCTCCTTAATGGGGGTATCACCCAACGTTGGAAAGATATTTCTCTCCAGGCTTCGCCAGATGTCGTTAGCATGATCCTGGGAGATGCCTGACGTTTTGACTTTCTCATCAAGCCACTTCTTGGCTACTGCTTGAAATGTATGTTCCGTGGCATTCTTTAATGCATTAGCTTTATCGTTGTTATGGACTTGAGGGTCCGTGCCATTCGCAAGCAAGGAGAGGTATTCATCACGTAAGGCTCTTGCTCTTGCCAGGGTAAGGTGAGGGTAGGTCCCAAGGCTCATCTTGGTTCTTTTCTTACTCACTGGCACTGCATATCTGAAATACCAATTCTTCTTCCCTCCTTTTGCGAGAGGAGCGATTCGTAGGATCAAACCATCCCCGTCAAACAAGTTGATTTCTTTGTCTGCTGGCTTGGTGCTTTTGATTTCAGTGTCGGTGAGTTTCTTCGCGATCTTTGCCATTTTGGGACCCTCGATTTTTGGACCCTTTGCCTTGGGTCCCATTCAGGGTGCCATAACTCGTAGTTCTCAGCAATTCTCACTGGACGACAATAGACGTAAAAAAGCCCGCAGAGCTTGTGCTATGCGGGCTTAGTAGATTTCATTGTACTTCAAACAACTAAAAAGTGGTGGAGCTGGCGGGAGTTGAACCCGCGTCCGAAATTCCTACATACCATTTTTAGTATAGTAAAAACAGTGTATTGCGTTTAAAAACAGCGGGTTAGTATTATTCAGTGTTCGTCCGTTTTACGCATTTTTAATGCCCTGCCGCCAAAATGCCGCCATAAATTAGCGTTTCCAATTGAGGTTGTGAAGCGGGTTTTTTGTCACTGCGTCTTCGAGGTGGTCAGGGGCAAAGTGAGCGTAAACCATCGTCATTTTTATATCTGCGTGGCCCAGAATATCGCGCAGTACCAGTATGTTTCCGCCGTTCATCATAAAGTGGCTGGCGAAGGTATGGCGCAGCACGTGGGTACATTGGCCTTCTGGTAGCTCAATACCAGCTCTTTTTACTGCACGCTCAAAAGCTTTTCTGCATGGCGTGAATAGCTTCCCTCTGTTTTTGGGGAGTTCGTCATACAGATCCTGAGATATTGGCACGGTACGGTTTTTCTTGCCCTTCGTCTTGGTATAAGTGATGCGGTATTTTGATAGCTGATGGCCCTGCAGGTTTTCAGCTTCACTCCATCGGGCGCCAGTTGCCAGGCATACTTTTGCAATCATCAGCAAACTGGGACTCTGAGAATCAGCACAGGCATCCAGTAGACGTTTAATTTCTTCCGGTGCCAGGAACGCCAGTTCGCCCTCTGCGATTTTGAATGTTGGCAGCCCAGCGAGCGGGTTGGGTGCTGACCAGTGGCCCAGCTTTTTCAGTGTGCCAAAAACAGATGATAGGTTACGTTGTTCAAGGTTTACCGTACGGGGCTTAACTGGCGACATAAGCACGCCATCTTCATTTTTTACTTCACCTTTTAACCGTGCTTCCCTGTATTTCGTAAAATCGCCTGCGGTTAACTCTGAGGCAATGGGATCGCCCAAGCCATTACAAATAATGCTGAGTTTTGCCATCAGGCGTTTGGGGTCTGCCAGCGTCTGCCCATAAAGTGAATGCCACTGATCAATCACTTCTGACAAATGCCGCCGATCTTCCTTCTCCCCCAGCCACGGTTTTTTGTTCACCTCATCCATGGTGTGGTTTTCGAATGCTATGGCCTCGCCTTTAGTCGCAAATTGCTTGCGTACACGCTTGCCATCCCGTCCGTTCGGGTAGCATTCACACAACCATTTTCCGTTAGGCTGTTTTCTGATGCTCATAAGTTAGAGGCTCTTGATTATTTTTAAAGCGCGGCCCACTACCTCAATGTCGTCTAGGCTGCACTCAAAGGATGATTCGTCTTGATGCACCACCAATCTGTTTCCTGGTAGACGTGTTAACTTAACGATACTTTTTATTCCGTCGATATCTACCAACCATATGCCATTAACTGGTGGAGTCTGGCTGCGGTCTACTAAATAAGAATCTCCAGCAGTATTAACTAACAATAGGTCGCCTGAGTCTGAGGGAAGCAGGCTGGTATCAATGATTGCTTTTCCTGCCTCAACCAATAAACCACCGTTGAGAGTTGCCTTGTCAATTTCAGGGGAAACAAGTTCCGAAAGAGGTTTAACTTTGGCGGAGTTCACGAAATTGATATCTTTTTTATGGTCAATATTTGAACCTGGCTCTCCCTGTCCGGTAGTGAGCCACAGTAACGAAACTCCCGTTTCTAAAGCACACTGAATCACCCATTCCGCCGGAAAACTATCTCTTAAGTATCTGTTTGCCATGGTGCTTTTGGATGCACCCAGGTGATCACACAGTTGTTGTCTGGACTTAAAATCGTAGGCAGCCATTAACCTATGTATCGCCTCTCTTCCCCCGGTATTCTCGCCAGCTTTCACCTGTATCATTTTTCAATCCTATTGACGTATCAAAAATTGGATCGTAGTATCTCGATGTATCAATTATTGAATCAAATAAAACAAGATAAAACGACGTAAACCAAACCTTAACCGAGAGATATTGCACTATGAGCACTGATATTTCAATTCGTGTACCAAAAGAGATGGCAACGCCTGCTGAGTTCGCGGAGTGGGAAGGTATCTCCCGTGGCTCCGTGTATCAAAAAATTCACCATGGTAAGCTTGCTAAGTACATGGTGAAGAAAGAAAAAAATAAAGGACGTGTAAGCCTGCGGTACCTGATGTACAAAACCGACCAGGTTCGTGAGTCTCTTGGTCATTCCAACTTCCGCGTCATTGTTGGTCAGTAAGTTCGATTATGAGAACTTTCTAAGGGGCTTGCATGTTTGATTATAAGATTTCCAAACATCCACACTTTGACGAAGCCTGCCGGGCTTTCGCGCTGCGTCACAATATGGCGAAGCTGGCAGAACGCGCAGGAATGAATGTCCAGACGCTGCGCAATAAGCTGAACCCGGAGCAACCGCATCAACTTACGCCGCCGGAGATCTGGCTGCTGACTGATATCACAGAAGACTCAACGCTGGTTGACGGTTTTCTGGCTCAAATCCATTGCCTGCCGTGCGTGCCATTGAATGAAGTGGCAAAAGAGAACCTGCCGCATTACGTCATGAGTGCAACTGCGGAGATTGGGCGTGTAGCTGCAGGCGCAGTATCCGGTGATGTGAAAACCAGTGCAGGCCGCCGTGATGTGATCAATAGCATTAACTCTGTTACGCGCCTTATGGCACTTACTGCAGTTTCATTGCATGCGCGTTTGCAGGCTAATCCGGCGATGGCAAGCGCAGTAGATACCGTGACGGGCCTCGGCGCTTCGTTTGGTCTGATCTGAGGTGGTTATGCTGACTAAAGAACCATCTTTTGCATCACTGCTCGTTAAGCAAAGTCCTGCAATGCACTGCGGTCATGGCTGGATTATGGGGAAGGATGGCAAGCGCTGGCATCCGTGCCGCTCTCAGGATGCGTTGCTGGCTGAGCTGTCCGCTAAAAAGCAGGGGAAACCATGGCTATTGAAGGCGATGCTGCGACTGTTCCGCTAAGCGCTGGCCTCCGTCTTAATGGGTTAAACCACATCGCGGAATTAAGGGCGAAAGTGTTTGGCTTAAATATTGATTCAGAACTGGATCGCTTTATTAGCGATATGCGGGACCAACGGGATATTAACCATGAGCAGAATAAACGCGCACTAGCCGCAATATTCTTTATGGCAAAGATTCCGGCGGAACGTCATAGCGTCAATGTTAGTGAACTGACGACTGACGAAAAGCGGGAGCTGATTAAAGCAATGAACCATTTCCGTACAGTGGTGAGTTTATTTCCAAATCGGCTAGCCATGCCGAATTAACCAACAACCGAAATTAAAGGCGTAAACCCGCCGGGCTTCTTATTGCCCAAATTCAGGAGAAACAACAATGCGAAATATTGAAATCCGAATCACCAAAACAGGACCAGATGATGCTGGCCTTAACCAGATGCTGACTGATGCACGCATGGAAGAACGCCGTGGACGCGCTGATGTGATGGCAGCACGTCTGGACTCTTTGGCTGCCCGTATCGTGTCACGTCAGCTTAACCACACGGAAGCGGCTGAGCTGCTGCGTCAGGAAGCGGTGAAGATTCAGAACGAAGCGCAGGAGATCCACTGATGGCTGATTCAATGGACCTCGTACAGCAGCGCGTTGAAGAAGAACGCCAGCGCCACATTCACACCGCCCGCAATAAAACGCCGGGCGTTTCCCGTGTTCTCTGCATTGATTGCGATGCACCGATCCCGCCAGCACGCCGCCGCGCCATTCCGGGCGTGCAGTGCTGCGTCACCTGTCAGGAAATCGCAGAGCTGAAAGGCAAACACTACAATGGAGGTGCTGTATGAATACCGATAAGATGACAATTAGCCAACGTGCAAATCAATGGCTTGATAATGACTACTTATTTATTGATACCGAAACGACCGGGTTGGGTGATGATGCGGAAATAGTTGAAATATGCATTATTGATAGTCATGGGTTTATTATGCTTAATACGCTTATTAAGCCCACTAAGCCTATCCCTGATGAAGCAATAGCAATTCATGGAATTACTAATGAAATGGTTGCTTTTGCCCCTGCTTGGACTGATATATGCGGGGCAGTGGAGGAACTATTTCGGCGCTTTGGGTTTGTTATCTATAACGCCGATTTTGATCTCCGGTTAATTCGTCAGACCTACGCATTGAATGAAAGACCTTCTGAAGGTGCGCCATGGATGCTTGCTGCTCATTCTGTTTGCGCGATGAAGCTTTATGCAGAGTATCGAGGCGAGCCGGGACGATTTAATGGCTATAAATGGCATAAGCTGGTTGATGCTGCTGCGCATGAAGGTGTTGTAGTTGAAGGTAAGGCGCACCGTGCTTTAGCTGATTGCAAAATGACGTTAGGGCTTGTCCGTGCTCTGGCTAAAGGTGGTGCTAAATGAGCGCCATCCTGAAATGGGCGGGAAATAAAACCGCCATCATGCCGGAACTGATTAAGCATCTGCCTGCAGGTCAGCGACTGGTGGAGCCGTTCGCCGGTTCCTGTGCTGTGATGATGGCAACAGACTATCCTCATTATCTTGTCGCGGATATTAATCCAGATCTTATCAATCTCTATAAAAAAATTTCCCTTGATTGTGAAGCTTTCATATCACGCGCAAAGAGTATTTTTGCGATTGCGAATAGAGAAGTTGCTTATTACAACATTAGGCATGAATTTAATCATTCCTCTGAAATTACTGATTTCATGAAAGCAGTATATTTCCTTTATCTCAATCGTCATGGTTATCGTGGACTGTGCCGCTATAACCTGAGCGGTCATTTTAATGTCCCTTACGGTAATTATAAAAATCCGTACTTCCCTGAAAACGAAATACGTGCTTTTGCAAAAAAGGCACAACGCGCAACGTTTATCTGCGCCAGCTATGATGAGACGCTGGCAATGCTGCGGGCGGGGGATGTGGTTTATTGTGATCCGCCATATGACGGCACATTTAGCGGTTATCACGCTGCCGGTTTTACCGGGGACGATCAGTACCATCTGGCGTCTATTCTTGAACGCCGGTCATCAGAAGGTCATCCGATTATTGTGTCCAACAGCGACACCTCTCTGACACGTTCCTTATATCGTAATTTCACCCGCCACCGCATCATCGCAAAGCGCAGCATGGGCGTGGCTGCCGGTGATAGTAAAACTGCAGTAGAAATCATCGCCACAAAATCAGCATGCTGGTTTGGTGTTGATTTGGCGTCTGGTCCTGATATCTCGGTGGAAACTGAGGTGCGGGCGTGGCAGTGAGTAAATTCACATTACATAATGCACCAACCACCGGCGGTTCGAATGAGGCCGCCGTGGTCTTTCCATGGAATACCCCAAAAAAAGCGGTTAACCCGTATCTGGACCCGGCGGAAGTTGCGCCGGAGTCTGCGCTTTCAAACCTGATCGCTCTTTACGCTGCGGATAACGAGCAGGAGCAGTTGCGCCGTGAGACGCTGAGCGATGAGGTCTGGGAACGCTATTTCTTCAATGAATCCCGAGATCCTGTCCAGCGTGAAATAGAGCAGGATCGGCTGATTAGCCATGCCAAAACGGCGCGTGAGCAGCAGCGTTTTAATCCCGATCTGGTCATTATTGCCGACGTGGGCGCCCAACCGGCGCATATCAGCAAGCCGCTACTTGAACGGATTAAATATTTCCATAGCTTGGGCAGAGCAAAAGCTTATTCCCGCTACCTGCGCGAAACAATCAGGCCGTGTCTTGAGCGGCTGGAGCGCGTGCGTGACAGCCAGGTGTCTGCGTCTTTCCGGTTCATGGCGAGCCACGACGGGCTGGAGGGGCTGCTGGTACTCCCTGAAATGAATCAGGATCAGGTCAAACGCCTATCCACGCTGGTTGCGGCACATATGAGCATGTGTCTTGATGCGGCCTGCGGTGATCTGTTTGTCAGTGACGATGTTAAACCAGAAGAAATCCGCCAGGCATGGGAAAGGGTTGCTGCAGAAGCCATGCGCCTTGAGGTCATCCCGCCAGCCTTTGAGCAGTTGCGCCGCAAAAAGCGCCGCCGTAAGCCGGTGCCTTATGAACTGATCCCACCGTCGCTGGCCCGTATGCTGTGCGCGGACTGGTGGTGTCGCAAATTGTGGCAGATGCGCTGCGAGTGGCGGGAGGAGCAGTTGCGCGCCGTCTGCCTGGTCAACAAGAAAGCCTCACCGTATGTCAGCTACGAAGCCGTGATCCACAAACGCGAGCAGCGCCGCAAATCGCTGGAGTTCTTCCGCTCGCATGAGCTGATCAACGAAGACGGCGACACGCTGGACATGGAAGACGTGGTGAACGCCAGCAACAGCAACCCGGCGCACCGCCGTAATGAAATGATGGCCTGTGTTAAGGGGCTGGAGCTGATCGCGGAAATGCGTGGAGATTGCGCGGTGTTTTATACCATCACCTGCCCGTCACGCTTCCACGCAACCCTCAACAACGGCAGGCCTAATCCGAAGTGGACCAGTGCCACGGTCCGGCAGAGCAGTGACTATCTGGTTGATACATTCGCCGCTTTCCGCAAGGCCATGCACAAGACCGGGCTGCGCTGGTACGGCGTCCGCGTTGCAGAGCCGCACCATGACGGCACCGTGCACTGGCATCTTCTGTGCTTTATGCGCAAAAAAGACCGTCGTTCCATCACCGCGCTGCTGCGTAAGTTTGCCATCCGTGAAGACCGCGAGGAGCTGGGCGCCAATACCGGGCCGCGCTTCAAGTCCGAGCTAATCAACCCGCGCAAGGGCACGCCGACAAGCTACATCGCCAAATACATCAGTAAGAACATCGACGGGCGCGGGCTGGCTAAAGAAATCAGCAAAGAAACCGGCAGACCACTGCGTGACAGCGCCGAGCATGTCAGCGCCTGGGCGTCGCTGCACCGTGTCCAGCAATTTCGTTTCTTTGGTATTCCGGGGCGTCAGGCATACCGCGAGCTGCGCTTGCTGGCAGGTCAGGCGGCGAGAGTACAAGGCGAACGCAAAGCGGGTGCGCCGGTACTGGATAATCCGCGTCTGGATGCGGTACTGGCAGCTGCGGATGTAGGTTGCTTTGCCACCTACATCATGAAACAGGGCGGTGTACTGGTTCCCCGCAAACATCACCTTGTCCGCACAGCTTATGAGCTTAACGACGAACCGAGCGCCTACGGCGATCACGGTATCCGTATCTATGGCATCTGGTCCCCGATTGCAGAGGGCAAGATTTGCACGCACGCGATGAAGTGGAAAAAGGTTCGTAAGGCCGTTGACGTTCAGGAGGCGGCAGCCGACCAGGGCGCTTGCGCCCCTTGGACTCGTGGCAATAACTGTCCCCTTGCTGAAAATTTGTACCAACAAGGGAAAGACAAATCAGCTGATGGGGATACCAGAACGGATATCACCCGCATGGATGACAAGGAGTTGCACGATTACCTGCACTGTATGAACAAAAAAGAGCGCCGGGAACTGGCTGCAAGGTTACGCCTGGTGAAACCGAAACGGAGTAGAGACTATAAACAGCGAATTACAGACCATCAACGACAGCTGCTCGTCTATGAACTGAAGTCCAGAGGATTTGATGGCAGCGAGAAAGAGGTCGATTTACTCCTTCGCGGCGGCAGTATTCCGTCAGGAGCAGGCCTGCGTATTTTCTATCGGAACCAGCGTTTGCAGGAAGATGATAAGTGGCGGAACCTGTATTAATTACTCTGGTTAACAATTCGTGCTCTTAATAATACCAGGCATATCAGGCTGATAAGCGTAAAAAAACGTTTTACATCAGTAAGATTATTATATACTGTAAATATAAACAGTGGTTATGCATACAGTATTGCGTGTGGTGTCATAGGAGGAAAGATGCAGGACTATTTTTTGGAGTCTTTGAAGCTCCAGCGCATTGATTTTTTTCTTAAGCTTGTAGCGGCTAGTGAGTGTAGTGATGAAGAGAAGGGGCTGGCTCTGCAGTGGGTTTCTGAATTGACTGATGAACTCATGGCAAAAATCAGAAGCCACAAATACAACCGCTCAATGGATGTCATCAGCTGAGGTGACTTTTATGCGCATTGAAATAATGATCGATAAAGAGCAGAAGATTAGCCAGTCTACCCTGGACGCCCTTGAATCCGAGCTTTACCGCAATCTGCGCCCCCTGTATCCCAAAACGGTAATCCGTATCCGTAAAGGTAGCTCTAACGGTGTGGAACTGACCGGACTGCAACTGGACGAAGAAAGAAAACAAGTGATGAAAATTATGCAGAAGGTGTGGGAAGACGACAGCTGGCTGCATTGATTTTGTCAATAGACGCTTGTTTTTACTAATCAAAAAGGGTTACATATGAGTGAGAGGCGATGTCAATCAGATATCGCCTTGTTTTTTGTCAAGAAAAGAATAATAGGCTAAAAATGAAAATTAATAATGTAGCGTTACCAATATCTCTTGCTGTAATCCTAACTGGTTGCGTACCACATGCTTCTAACCGAAATATCACTGCTATTGAAGTGGTGAAGCCTGCTATTGGGCAAAGTGCTACCGCCTACATGGGCGATCCCATTATCACATCTGCTACTGGATTTAAAACGGACGTATTAGAACTTGGTGCGGCTAATGGTGCATTGTCTTCTATCGCTGCTGGTACATATTGCAGTGAGGGGAATGGAATTTACCGCAATTATCATAACCCTCAAGCTGTTGCGTTAAAAAATCTCTATGGGCAAATCGGTAACTATGTTGATTATGTTAGTTACGATGCTGCAAAAAATGAGATATCACCGCCAAATGGCACTTCTTATACTGCATCAGAAATTTCTATCAAACGTGTTCCTGATGGGCTGTGTCGAGTGAGTAACTCATTGGTTAAGACTATCGAATACAATGGAAATGCAGGCGGTGTAATGAAGTTCACCTATCGTGAATTTGCAAACGATATGGCTCGTGCAGCATTTACAACAGATTTTTCTGTAGATTCTAAGGGAAGTGATGTTATCGCTTACAAAGGTGCCAAGTTCAAAGTGAACAAGGCTGATAACTCGTCTATTTCTTATACAATTATTTCTGGCTTTGACAAGGCTGTCACGTTCTAGGTTTCACGCTTACTGAGTATGTTACGATTTTGCACATTCTGCATAAACGCGCATGTCTATGCTGCATGAGATCGCATGATCGTTTGAGGATCTTTTGTGTTAAGGCCCGCCAGTTCTGGCGGGCTTTTGCGTAGATCATGCAGGTGCATGAAAACCACTACATAAAGTGGGCAGGCGTGGCGGGGATACGAGCGCGCGCTCGCTTAGTTTTGTAACACTCTGAGTAAGGTCGCTTTTTGGAAGCAAATGGCTTGCAAATTTTTTCAATATTGAGGTAATTTGATAGGTATCGAAGGATAAATTAAGACAAGAGCAAATTCTTATTGCTTTTTGGATGACTAGGTGCAAGTTATGACAGGTAGTGTCCCAGTAGTGCTTTCTGAGTCTGAGTTAAAGTCGATCTTGACCTTAACTGAACGTTTCACATGGAACGTTGCAAGGCCAATTATTGCTTCTTTAGGGCTGCCAACAGGTAGGGGGCGTGAAGCAACAAACGAAAAAATACTAGAAAGCCTCATTGATCTTAAAAGTAAAGATAGGCAAAAGTTTGATGGCATTATGGCAAACGTAAATGACCTAATTTTTGGTCAGGTCGTTTATGGTGAAAAAGCAATATTTAGTTTGACTGTAGATAATAGTGTAATTAAAACACTAAATGACAGATTTAGTTTTCAATGGAATTTGATGAATCAACCATCATTATTGGTTGATTCGATCCTTGATGATGTCCAATTGCAAAATGCTGTAAAAAATCAACCTGAACTTGTTAACTATTCTATTCAAAATACCCAGTCAATTCTTGTTTTTTCATCTGTCAGAGAATTAGTCGTAAGAGAAAAAATTCCCCCGTCAGCACTTGCACAATACAAGCAGTTTGATGAAATTATTGCAAAACGAAAAGAAAAGCGGCAGTGTTTTGATGTCTGTATATTAGACTCTATTACTAATAAAATTCATGTTTTGGTAGATACTAATGGTAATATTATTGGTGATAATGTTACTTTTGCAAAGAGTAACATTATTCGTGAATTGTATAATCATGTCGGTTATGATTTTAAATCATCGGAAAAAGATTTTTATCCGTTGATTGAGCCAATTTTCAAACAAAATGCATTGCCTTATTCAAAATTAAGCTATAAAGTCTTTGATTTGTCATTTTTGACCAATGAGGGGACCACGCATAAAGAAAAGAAAAATGTGGCCACTAAAGACTTACGTGATGACTTGTTTAATAAGGAAGGTATCAAAGCAGTAGGCAGTATTGGTTTGTATCGTATTGGAATTAGAGTTGATAGAAATAATCCAAAACTGCAATTAGCGGATAACGTAGAGCTTATCATTCCAGGAACACTCCGCAGGCATCTGGGAGGGAGTAGTTGCTCTCCTGTTAACTATGCTATATTAAGTAAATGTATATCCAAAGATGATTTCGAAACCCTCACAAAGCTGATATTATAATTGGAGTCAGCAATGAAGGATGGTGATATGCCCAAGATCATCAAAGAAATGTGTGCGGAACGCCCTGAAATTGGGGCGTTAGCTTGCTATTTGTACGATGAAATCGAGGCAAGGGCTAAAAAATCATCTAATATAGCTTTAAGTTATAAGGATTTGTTTAATATAGCTGGTGGGTATAACAAAATTTTACAGCCAGAAACGTATGAGCAGGTTATCTATCCGGCCATCCAAATTCTTTGTAGCCCAAAGGTTGATTTTTTAAAACTCAATTATTGGTTCATTGATGATTTTCATGACCCTGTAGAACTTGAAATAGAGGAAGTTATTGAGGCGGAAATCAGTCAATCTTTAGCAAACCCATTTACAGGGGAGCTTATGTATGACTATAAGTCATTCGTCTTTCCTTTTTTTACATTAGATGAATCTAAATCAAAGGATATTATCTGATGTTAAAAATGTCTGCAGCAATGAGTTTGGCTGATATTGATAATGATATTTTTCTTCAGCGTATTAATGCTTCTATTACTCGTGTTAGATTTGCACTTCAATCGTACGATAATTTCAAACAATTTGTCAGGATTGAACTTGATTCTGCTGTAAAGGAAATAGAAGAGAATTCAAATAAGTTGAACTTCGATTTGACAGAGGATCAGCTTACTTTAATTTTATTGGCTAATATCAAAAATAAAGATATGGGTATTGAAGCATATCATGAAAGTAATCAGCGCGGACATTGTGACATTACAATAAAACTAAAGGATTATATTTGGCATGGCGAAGCCAAAAAACATACATCTTCATATAGTTATTTATTTAAAGGGTATGCTCAACTCACTGAGCGATATAGTACAGGGACCGTAAACAGCGCAAGTGGTGGATTGATTATCTATACTCGTAATAGGAAATGCAATGAAATGATGACCAACTGGAAGGCTCATTTAGATAAATCCGCACCAAGAATTCATGCCTGTAAATCTATAACAATTACTCCTTGTCAAAAAAATCCATTGGTTTTTTATAGCCAGCATGTTCACACAGTTACTCAACTGAATTATGAAGTTATTCATTATCCTGTAAATCTATATCATGAGCCTGTAGATCCGGATCTTTGAGTTCTAATGCTCATGCCTTGGTGATTTTAAACTAAAGAATAAAAGCCTGTTTGTACAGGCTTTTAAATATCATTCAATACCTAAATTATAATCTTCAAAACGCATGACATCTTCTACAAGCCAGTCGTTCAATTCCTGAAGGCGCTTCTGCAGAGGTATCAACTCGTTGCGAACAAAGACGCGGCTGGCTTTCTCCACATCCCCAAACCCCCCAACATTACTCGGCATAATCCCCATCATCTGCGGCGGCACGCGATGCGCTGCCATCATGTCATCGCGGCTCACGTTCTTGATGTTCAGAAACTCATCCTTTGCCGCCACCTCTGACAGAGGGATTATCTGAATCCCGTCCTTTTTGCCGTTGGGCGAGTACATAAACAGGTTGCGGAAGTTGCCCGGTCCTTTGGCGCTTTTCATAGCCTGGCGGATGTTGTTCACGTCCTCCTGGTTCTGCGCTGCGTCGGTCATGTACATGATAAATCCCGCATGGCTGCCGTTGATGTAGTACTTCCGGCGGAACAGCGTGGCAGACTCGTTTAGCAGGGCTGATGGAATGGCAGAAAGGTAACCCGGTAGTCCATAGATCTCCTGGTTAATGTCCGGTTCCATCAGGTGAAAGATGCTGCCTTTGGTGAACTCGTAGGGCTGCGTGGTCATGCCATACTGCACAAACCAGTAGGTGTTGAGGTCAACGCCTCGCCGTGTGTACTTCGCCAGTGCTGGCTCAAGTGAGAGAACGCCGCCGAGCCGGTTCGTGCGTTTCTCCAGGTAGGCGTTACCAAAAACCAGATAGTCCTGCACAAAACGTGAAAAAGCCTGCTGGCTGAGCAGCGGGTGAGGGATGTAAGTGCTGGTCAGAATGTTGCATTTCACCGCAATTGGTGAGCTGTGATGTATGGCTGCGCGGAAGGTGCGCGCCAGCCCGTCGAAACTCACTGGTGGCTCATACCAGCGGTCCATCTGTACGCATTCCACATAGTCCAGTAATTCGCGGCGGTCCAGAACAGGAACGGGATCACCGAAGCTGAATGCTTCGGCTGAAGTTTGGCTTTTATGCTTGAGCTGATTCGTCGCCGCAGCGCGGTTTTTCTTACTCTTTCCCATCAAAAAATCTCCACAATATTACTGGTATTGGCGGACTCGCCCTGCAGTGGTTCGTTAAACAGTGCGTGCATTGTTGCCCAGGCCAGATCGGCGTGGCTGGCTTCTTCGCTGCGGCTGGCTTCATAGGTCGGGCGGTTGCCGCTGGCGGTGGTGGCGCGACGGATTGCCATAAATGATTGCGCAATGTCGGTGTGCCCGGCGTCAAACTCCAGACGGCGGTGGCTGATAATGTCGTAGGCCTTGAGTACCAAGGCGTTTTTAACGTTGGGGTTGTAGACAAACTCCCGGACGGCAGGAAAGAACGCTTTCACATTCTCGTAAACCCCGTGACCAACGCCGGTCGAGTCGATACCTATGTATGTTACGTTGTACTGTTCAGTCAGTTTTTTGATGGCGTCAGCCTGGGCGCGGAAGTCCATCCCGCGCCACTGGTGACGCTCAAGAATGCGAAACTTACCGCCTGGCACGGCTGGCGGTGCCACCACCACGCATCCGGCGCTGTCGCCGTTCTGCGTACCTTTTGCCGGGTCATAACCGATCCACACTTCGCGCCAGCCAAACGGGCGCAGGGCCAGAGCATGAAAGTCGGTCCAGACTTCCCAGCTGTCCACCATGCACGCCTGCAGCTCGCTGAGCGGAAACACGGACGCGAGATCGTCCACAAACTCGCACATCAGCAGGTTCTGGTATTCGTCCGGGCTGTACTCCATGCGCAACTGGTCAAGGTCGAACAGGTTACAGCCGCCGCGCACCGCATCTTCCACGGTGACTATCTGGCGGTATTGCCCGTCTGCGCACAGCAGGCCGGGGGCCAGATTGCTGTGGGACAGGTCGATGTCCACCTTGTCGGCTTTGCTGCGCCCACGGTTGAACAGCGCACCGGACCAGAACGGATAAGCACTGTGCGTCAGGCTGGATGGCGTGGAAAAATAGGTTTGTCGCCATTTTTTGTGAATAGCCATACCGGAAGCCACTTTGCGCAGCTCCTGGAATTTCGGTATCCAGAAATATTCATCCAGATACAGGTTGCCGTGGTAACTCTGGGCTGTGCGGGCATTGGTGCCGAGGAAGTAAAGCGTGGCCCCGTTAGGAAGCACCATCGGATCGCCTTTCAGCTCCACCTCGACTTCTTTAGCGAAGTCGATGATGTACTGCTTAAAGACGTGAGCCTGTGCCTTACTGGCGGAAAGGAAAATCTGGTTACGTCCGGTAAGCAGGGCGTCAATCAGGGCTTCACGGGCAAAGTAAAAGGTCGCGCCGATCTGGCGTGACTTCAGCAGGTTACGGATGCGGTTGATTTTTCCGGCTTCCCACCAGTGGCGCTGGTAGTTGAACATGGAGGAATGGAAGATTTCTTCCAGCTTCTCAATTTGTTCATCGGTGAAGACATTCTTTTCCGGCTGACGGCGCGGGCCTTTGTTGCGGTTGGCGACGTTTGGGTTTAAGTCGGCTTCGTTGCCGCCATTGTTAAACTTGCCGATCCGCGCGTGGCGTTCAGACTGGCGCGCCAGCAGGTCAATCTCTTTGAAATCTTTCCCTTCTTTCTGCTCCTTCATAATGAGCTGGCAGTAGCGTGCGGCGGTGGTGAGCTGCATCTGATCCAGCGGCCCATAGTCGCCCCACTTGTCGCGTTTTTTCCAGCTGTGAACGGTTGCAACTTTTTCGCCCAGCATTTCAGCAATGCGGGCTACGCGGTATCCCTGAAAGTACAGCAGCATGGCCTGCCTACGGGGATCGAGGTCTGCGGGGGTCAGTGTCGTGTTCATGGCCCAAACATACGGCCTTGGATGGCTGCTTTCCCCGGCTGCGGTTTGTGTGGTTTACCGTACAAATACAGCGCGTTGTCTCACTCCCCCTATCACCGCAAACATAAGGCTCCAGTAAGTTATTTCTAACGGAGCACGGCTCATGACAGTGAAAGCAAAGCGTTTCCGCATCGGGGTGGAAGGTGCCACCACTGACGGGCGCGAGATCCAGCGTGAATGGCTGGTACAGATGGCTGCCAGCTACAACCCGACGGTCTATACCGCGCTGATTAACCTTGAGCACATCAAGTCTTATCTGCCGGAGAGCACTTTTAACCGCTATGGCAGGGTGACGGGGCTGGTTGCAGAAGAAATTCAGGACGGCCCGCTGGCGGGCAAGATGGCACTTTATGCCGATATCGAACCCACTGACGCCCTGGTGGAACTGGTGAAAAAAGGCCAGAAGCTTTTCACCTCCATGGAGGTCAGCACGAAGTTTGCCGACACCGGCAAAGCCTACCTTGTGGGGCTGGGTGCGACGGACGATCCTGCGAGCCTTGGTACCGAAATGCTGGCTTTCAGCGCCAGCGCCGCACATAACCCGCTGGCAAACCGTAAGCAGAACCCTGAAAACCTGTTTTCGGAAGCTGTCGAAACGCTGATCGAACTGGAAGAGGTCCAGGACGAAAAGCCGTCCCTCTTTGCCCGCGTCACCGCGCTGTTCACCAAAAAAGAGCAGACCGATGAGGCGCGTTTCTCCGATGTGCATAAATCCGTGGAACTGGTCGCCTCCGAGCAGCAGAACCTGAGCGAGCGCACTGATAAATCCCTGTCCGAACAGGACAAGCGCCTTTCTGAGCTGGAGTCCTCCCTGCAGGAACAGCTGGCCGCCTTTGCCGAGCTTGAGCAGAAGCTTAGCAGCGAAGACAGCCGTAAAGACTACCGCCAGCGCGCGCCGGGCGGTGACGCACCGGCAGGCACCCTGACCAATTGCTGATGGAGCATAAAACCCGATGAAAAAGAAAACCCGCTTTGCCTTTAACGCTTACCTGCAGCAGTTGGCGCGCCTGAACAGTGTGGAGGTTGAAGAACTCTCCAGCAAGTTTACCGTGGAGCCGTCCGTGCAGCAGACGCTGGAAGACCAGATCCAGCAGTCCGCCGCTTTCCTGACGCTGATTAACATCACGCCGGTCACTGAGCAGTCAGGGCAGTTGCTGGGGCTGGGCGTTGGCAGCACCATTGCCGGAACCACCGATACCACCACCAAAGAGCGCGAGCCTACCGATCCGACGCTGATGGAAGACGTGGAATACAAATGCGAGCAGACCAACTTTGATACGGTGCTGACCTACGCAAAACTGGACCTGTGGGCGAAATTCCAGGACTTCCAGGTGCGTATCCGCAACGCTATCGTCAAACGTCAGGCGCTGGACCGCATCATGATTGGCTTTAACGGCGTGAAGCGCGCCAAAACCTCCAATCGTGCTGAAAACCCGCTGCTGCAGGACGTCAATAAAGGCTGGCTGCAGAAAATCCGCGAAGACGCGCCGGATCACGTCATGGGCAGCAAAACCACAGAAGACGGCACCACTACTGCGGAACCGGTAAAAGTAGGTCTGGGTGGTAAGTATGTAAATCTTGACGCGGTGGTGATGGATACCGTCAACGAGCTGATAGATGTGGAGTATCAGGATGATGACGAACTGGTTGTTGTCTGTGGTCGTGAATTGCTTTCTGACAAGTATTTCCCGCTAGTCAACAAAGAGCAGGACAACAGCGAGAAAATCGCCGCCGATCTGATCATCAGCCAGAAACGCATGGGCGGCCTGCAGGCTGTGCGCGCGCCTTTCTTCCCGGCAAATGCCCTGCTGATCACCCGTCTGGATAACCTGTCCATCTACTGGCAGGAAGACACCCGCCGTCGTTCTGTTATCGACAACCCGAAACGTGACCGGATTGAAAACTTTGAATCCGTCAACGAGGCGTATGTGGTCGAGGACTACCGCTGCGCGGCGCTGGTAGAAAACATCGAAATCGGTGATTTCAGCGCGCCTGCCGCACCGGAAGGTGGGGAATAACGCATGAGCCTGAGTCTCGCACGGCAGCACCGCCTGCGCATTCAGGCCGAACAGGCCGCCCGTGAGGGCGGCAGTGTTCGCCATGCGTCGGGCTATGACCTGATGCTGCTGCAGCTGGCAGAAGACCGCCGCCGCCTCAAGGGCGTCCAGTCCACGGTGAAAAAGGCGGAAATCAAGGTGGAGCTGCTGCCGAAATATTCCGCCTGGGCGGAGGGCGTGCTGGCTGCCGGAGGTGCGCAGCAGGATGACGTGCTGATGTACGTGATGCTGTGGCGTATCGATGCCGGTGATTATGCCGGTGCGCTGGAAATCGGGCGTCATGCGCTGCGTCATGGCTGGGTGATGCCGCTGGGCAACCGTAACGTGCAGACCGTGCTGGCAGAAGAAATGGCAGACGCGGCGCAAGGCGCTCTGCTAGCCGCAGCCGGTTTTGATGCCGATCTGCTTTTGCAGACACTGGACCTGACAACCGATCTGGATATGCCGGACCAGTCGCGGGCGCGTCTGCATAAAGCCATCGGCGCTGTACTGAGCGAAAGCAACCCGGCATCTGCCCTGAATCACCTTACCCATGCGCTGCAGCTCGATCCCCGCTGCGGTGTGAAAAAAGAAAAGCAGCAGCTGGAGCGCAGACTGCGCAATGACAGCCGCTAACGAACGTGCCCCGCGCACGGGCGGCACGGGGTGGCGAAAGGCACTGCCACATCAAAATTCCGTCCACCGCCCACTTATTCAGGAGAAAGTCGCATGAAGTTTGTTGCGCCCGAACAGGCACCGGAACAGGCGGAGGTCATCAAAAATACGCCGTTCTGGCCTGATGTGGACCTGTCGGAATTTCGCAGTGTGATGCGCACTGACGGCACGGTGACGCAGCCGCGTTTAAAGCAGGTCGTGCTGACGGCGATCTCTGAGGTTAACGCTGAGCTGTACGACTTCCGCAACCGTCAGCAGATGCAGGGCTGGCGGACACTTGCTGAGGTTCCCGCAGAAATGCTGGACGGTAAAAGCGAGCGTATCCGGCACTACCACAACGCTGTTTTTTGCTGGGCGCGCGCTGTGCTTAATGAGCGTTATCAGGACTATGACGCCACGGCGTCAGGCGTGAAGCGAGGGGAGGAGCTGGCGGAGGCCAGCGGCGATCTGTGGCGTGATGCCCGCTGGGCCATCAGCCGGGTGCAGGATGCACCGCACTGTACGGTGGAGCTTATCTGATGAAGGTGCGTGCGCATCAGTATGACACGGTGGACGCGCTTTGCTGGCGTCATTACGGGCGCACGCAGGGTGTCACTGAGCAGGTTCTGCAGGCAAATCCGGGGCTGGCTGAGTACGGCCCACTTTTACCGCACGGGCTGCAGGTGGAGCTGCCGGACATTACGGCGTCAACCACGGCGCAGACCGTCCAGCTATGGGACTGAATTATGACGCTTGAACGAATCAGCGCCTTTATCACTTACTGCATTGCCGTGCTGCTGGCATGGCTGGGCGATCTGTCGCTCAAGGATGCGTCAACGGTTGGCGGCGTACTGATTGGTGTGCTGATGGTGGCTATCAACTGGTACTACAAACACCAGTCTTTCAAATTGTTACGTGGCGGCAAGATTTCGCGGGGGGAATATGAATCCTTCAATCGTTAAGCGCTGCCTTGTCGGGGCGGTGCTGGCTATCGCAGCCACGCTGCCCGGATTTCAGTCGCTTCATACCTCCGTTGAGGGGCTGAAACTGATCGCCGATTACGAGGGATGCCGCCTGCAGCCTTATCAGTGCAGTGCGGGCGTCTGGACTGACGGGATCGGCAATACGTCCGGTGTGGTGCCTGGAAAAACCATCACGGAACGGCAGGCGGCGCAGGGACTTATCACCAACGTGCTGCGCGTGGAGCGAGCACTGGATAAATGTGTGGTGCAGCCGATGCCGCAAAAGGTCTATGACGCGGTGGTGTCGTTTGCTTTCAACGTGGGCACCGGCAACGCCTGCAGCTCCACGCTGGTTAAGTTGCTGAACCAGCGGCGCTGGGCGGATGCCTGCCATCAGCTGCCGCGCTGGGTATATGTCAAAGGTGTGTTTAATCAGGGGCTGGACAACCGCCGCGCGCGGGAAATGGCCTGGTGCTTAAAAGGAGCATAACGGAATGAAAAAGAAAGTCATGAGCGTTTTTTTCCAGTTGGCATGGGCTGCGCTGTTGGTAATCAGCCTGCTGTATCCGCGCAGCGGTGCGCCGGTTCTGGTTGGTGCGTCTGTCTGGGTGTCATGCTTCCTCGCCTGGCTGCTTGCTGCGCTGTGCGCTGTCGGGTGGTTCGCCGGAGATCGGGCGCGCGATGAGGTCAGGGCGGCATTAATCAAATTCAGGGCGCACCCCGTAAAACCCGTGCGTACATGGGCTATCAGGCTGCTTATTGTTCTGTGCCTGGCGTTTTCGGGATGGGTGATCACCCTGGTGTTTTACCTGCTGACGCTGGTTTTGTATCAGATTGCCCGCTCACAGCTTCATGAGCCGATGGCGGCCTGATGCGTGCGCTGGCGGTAGTGCTGGCGCTGGCACTTGCGGCGCTGGGCTGGCAGTCGTGGCGGTTAAACAATGCCAGCCACACCATCGAAACGCAGGGCGCGGCGCTGAAAAGCAAAACGCAGGAGCTGACGAAGAAAAACAGCCAGCTGATCGGCCTGTCCATTCTGACCGAAACCAACAGCCGGGAGCAGACGCGGCTTTATGCGGCAGCGGAACAGACCACCGCACTGCTGCGAAGCCGTCAGCGCCGGATCGAGGAACTGAAACGTGAAAACGAGGATTTGCGCCGCTGGGCTGACACTCCTTTGCCTGCTGACATTATCCGGCTGCGGGAGCGTCCGGCCCTCGCCGGAGGTGCAGCTTACCGTGAGTGGCTGTCCCAGAGTGACGCAGTGCCGCCTGGAAAGGTCAGCGCCGAGCAGTAACGGCGATCTGAATGCGGTGCTGGATGAAACCGAGGCCGCCTGGGCGGTCTGTGCTGACAAAGTGGACACAATTATTGCGTGTCAGGAGCGAGACAGTGAACAAACCGCAGTCCTTACGCAGCGCCCTGAATAAAGCGGTTGCCTATGTCCGGGACAACCCGGACAAGCTGCACCTTTTCGTTGATAACGGCTCACTGGTGGCAACAGGAGCCAGTTCCATGTCATGGGAATACCGCTACACCCTGAACGTGGTGATCGAGGATTTCAGCGGCGACCAGAATCTGCTGATGGCCCCAGTCCTGCTGTGGCTCAGTACCAGCCAGCCGGACGCCATCAACAACCCGGATCTACGCGAAAAACTGTTCACCTTTGAAGTGGATATTCTGCGAAACGATGTGTGCGATATCAGCATGAACCTGCAACTGACTGAGCGTGTGCTGGTCAGCACTGACGGCAGCGTATCGAGCGTTGAAGCGGTGCCGGAGCCGGACGAACCCGAAGAAATGTGGACGGTGAAACGTGGATGAGCTGCAGAAGGTGGATGACTGGCTGACGGCGCTGCTGGCGAATCTGGAGCCTGCCGCACGCAACCGTATGATGCGGCAACTGGCGCAACAGTTGCGCCGGACGCAGCAGCAGAACATCAGGCTGCAGCGTAATCCCGACGGCAGCGGCTATGAGCCACGCAGGGTGACAGCCCGTAGCAAGAAGGGACGTATCAAACGCCAGATGTTTGCCAAATTGCGCACAACTAAATATCTTAAAACCGCCGCAACTGCGGACTCTGCCAGCGTTGAGTTTGCTGGGCAGGTGCAGCGTATTGCCCGTGTACACCACTACGGCCTGCGCGACAGAATTACAAAATTAGGTCCCTTAAAAAAGTATCCTGAACGGAGACTGCTTGGACATACCAACAATACTGTAGAATTAGTTAAAAGCATTATGTTAGATTATATGAAACGTTAAAACATAAGGGGTCCAAAAATGGGGTTGCAGGATGAATTAAATCTAGCAAAGAAAGAAATATCTAAAGATAGCTTTGATATGTCAGTTGGGGAGCTGAGTCGTATTTATGAAAGAAATGAAGTTATAATTAATCCAAATTATCAAAGGTTGTTTAGATGGGATGAATCACAGAAAACTCGTTTTATTGAGTCATTATTGTTAGGTATTCCTATTCCTCCTATATTTGTATTTACCGATGAGAGTGGGAGATGGGAGGTTATTGATGGCTTGCAAAGGCTGTCTACTATATTTGAGTTTTCAGGTGTGTTAAAAAAAGACGATGGGACTTGTCATCCTCAGTTCATTCCTTCTGGAACAAGACTGCTACCTTCCCTTGATGGTATGAAGTGGGAAAAAGAATCAGAAGACGATGAAAAGGTTATTCCTTTATCTATTCGTTTGGATTTTGAACGTTCTCGGTTGCGAGTGGAAATACTTAAAAAGGAAAGTGATGAAAAGACTAAATATGAGTTATTTGAAAGGTTAAATACAGGTGGTTCTAGACTCACAGATCAAGAAGTGCGTAATTGCATCATGGTTATGCTTAATCCGGAATTATTCGAAAAACTTAATAAACTAAGTCAGTATGCTAGCTTCAAGGAAGTAACCCTTCAAACTGAAAAATCTATATCAGAACAGAAGCCATTGGATCTTACGTTGCGTTTTCTTGCCTATAGATACTCTCCTTTTGATAAAAGCGTAGATATAAATGAATGGTTAAATAATATTTCTCGAAATATTGCATCGGATAAAAATTATAACATAGATGCTGAGAGTGATTTATTTAAGAGAACGTTTGATGTTTTAGCTAAAACTACAGGTCAGAATTCGTTTAAGAAATATGATGGCAATAACTTCTCAAGAGGTTTTTTAATTTCTGCTTATGAGGTTATTACACAGGGTATTGCTGCGAATATTGATAAGTATGAAAAGCAGTCAGCGGATTATGTCGAAGAGAAAATCAAAGCAATCTGGAATAATCCTGAATTTACAAACTATGCTCGGGCTGGAGTTAATGCGCCAAGTCGTTTGATTAATACCCTGCCTAAAGCTCCAGTTTGGTTTGACTAAAATGGAAATAAGAACCGCTGAAATGTTGAGCCGAGAGTTGACGAATGAACTTTCTTGGCGAACTAAAGAGATAATACAGTTACGCATGGAGGCAAAAGCAAAAGAGGGGTCTCTAAAGAAAACAATCATCAGGTCTGGTGTTGCGATATCATATTCCCATTGGGAAGGTTTTGTCAAAAACGCAACCGAGTATTTTTTGAATTTCCTTAATTATCAAAAAATACATGTGGAGTCCTTGAAATTAGTTTATATGACCCATGCCCTTAAAAAAGAGATTCATGGATTTTCTGAAACTAAGGATGTTGATACATGTATAAGGTTTTTAACTGCATTGATAGAGAAAAAGACTAATATAGCAGTGATAAGGCATGAAAACTATGTTGATACCGAGTCTAATTTAAGTTCTAAAGTTTTCGATAACATCGCTAAGTCTATTGGTATCGACACTCATCAATACAAGGCCTTTTATCCTTATATTGATGAGTCAATAGTGAGTGCGAGGAACAATATTGCACACGGGGAGCGCTTGATTGTTGAGCAGGTTAGTTTTGAACAACTAACTGAAAAAGTACTCGCTCTAATGAATATGTACAAAAATGATATTGAAAATATAGTTGTTACAAAGGAATACTTAATATCCATTTAGTTAATTCCTTGTTTCATCCTTCATACAAATCATCCATCTTTTGCGTTCATGACCTTTATTACAAAATAAAGGCATGAACGCACAACTGACCGAAATCATGCGCCTTATCACCAACCTGATCCGCACCGGCACCGTGACCGAAGTGGACAGGGAAAACTGGCTGTGCCGGGTGAAAGTGGGTGAGCTTGAAACTAACTGGATTAACTGGCTGACGCTGCGTGCCGGTAGTGCCCGTACATGGTGGTGCCCGTCGCCGGATGAGCAGGTGGTGGTGCTGAGCATGGGCGGCAATCTGGAAACCGCTTTTGTGCTGCCCGCCATCTACTCCAATCAGTTTGCGCCACCGTCGGATTCTGTGGACGGCTGCGTGACGGAGTACCCGGACGGGGGCTGGTTTGAGTACGAACCCGCCACCGGGAGGTGGCATGTCCGGGGTATCAAATCCATGGTGATCGAGGCGGCGGACAATATCACCCTAAAAACCGGTGAGTTTGTGGTGGAGGCTGACACAACACGCATTAACAGCGAGGTGGTGATCAACGGCGGCGTCACCCAGGGCGGCGGCGCAATGAGTTCTAACGGGGTCGTGATGGATAAACACGGTCACACTGGCGTTAAGTCAGGCGGGGATACATCGGGAGGTCCGGTATGACGTTGTATATCGGTATGAGCAGGAATGACGGGCAGGTCATTGCAGATACCGACCATCTGCGCCAGTCGGTGCGGGATATTCTGCTGACGCCGCAGGGCAGTCGTCTTGCTCGCCGGGAATATGGCTCCCTACTGTCAGCCCTGATTGACCAGCCGCAGAACCCGGCACTGCGCCTGCAGATTATGTCTGCAGTCTATGTGGCGCTGAACCGCTGGGAGCCGCGCCTTACGCTGGACTCCATCACCATCAACGGCAATTTTGACGGCTCTATGGTGGTTGAGCTTACCGGGCAGCGCAACAACGGCGCGCCGGTTTCACTTTCGGTAACTACAGGAGCAGACAATGGCAGTGATTGACCTTTCCCGGCTGCCCGCGCCGCAGATAGTGGACGTGCCGGATTTTGAGACGCTGCTGGCTGAGCGCAAGGCCGCTTTTGTGGCTCTTTATCCTGTGGATGAACAGGACGCGGTGCGGCGCACGCTGGCGCTGGAATCTGAACCCGTCACCAAGCTGCTGCAGGAAAGCACATACCGCGAAATCCTGCTGCGCCAGCGTATTAACGAGGCTGCGCAGGCGGTGATGGTGGCCTATTCGATGGGAAATGATCTTGAGCAGCTGGCAGCCAACTGCAACGTGAAACGCCTGACGGTAGTGCCTGCTGATAAGGATGCAGTACCGCCGGTCGCCGCAGTGATGGAAGATGATGAGGCGCTACGCCAGCGCATCCCTGCTGCGTTTGAGGGGTTGTCGGTTGCTGGCCCGACGGGAGCCTATGAATTTCACGCCAGAAGTGCGGACGGACGTGTGGCAGATGCCAGCGCAACCAGTCCGGCTCCTGCAGAGGTGGTACTTACCGTGCTGAGCCGGGAGGGTGACGGTACAGCAGTAAAAGATCTGCTGGATGTGGTTGAAAAAGCCCTGAACAGTGAGAGTGTACGCCCGGTGGCTGACCGTCTGACGGTTCGTAGTGCGGAGATCATACCGTACCGGGTGGAGGCTACCATTTTTCTTTATCCGGGGCCGGAAGCGGAGCCTGTTATGGTGGCGGCAAAAGCCAGCCTGCAGAGGTACATCGCCAGTCAGACGCGGCTGGGACGTGATATCCGCCGCAGCGCCATTTATGCCGCGTTGCACGTGGAGGGCGTCCAGCGTGTGGAGCTGACGTCCCCTCTGGAGGATGTGGTGCTGGATAAGACACAGGCGGCATCCTGTACCGAATGGAGCGTTACCAACGGGGGTACGGATGAATAGTCTGTTGCCGCCGGGTTCGTCGCCGCTTGAGCGCCGACTGGCGCAGACCTGCAGCGGGATTTCCGATCTGCAGATATCGCTGCGTGATTTGTGGAACCCGGCAACCTGCCCGATCAGATTCCTGCCTTATCTGGCCTGGGCGTTTTCCGTTGACCGCTGGGATGAAAGCTGGACAGAAAATGTCAAACGCCGTGTGGTGCAGGATGCTTTCTATATCCATCAGCATAAAGGAACAACCAGCGCCGTGCGGCGTGTGGTTGAGCCGTTCGGCTTCCTGATCCGCATCATTGAGTGGTGGCAGACCGGCGAAACGCCGGGGACGTTCCGTCTGGATATTGGCGTACAGGATCATGGTATCACCGAAGACACCTATCTGGAGCTTGAGCGCCTGATAAGCGATGCCAAACCATGCAGCCGCCACATGACAGGTATGTCCATTAATATGCAGACCAGCGGCCCTTACTGGGTTGGCGCAGCCAGCTACCTTGGCGAAGAAATCACGGTATATCCGTATATCAATGAAACGATTGTTTCCGGCGGCACCGCATATGAAGGCGGGGCAGTCCATGTTATTGACACAATGAGAGTGAATCCATGAGCGCAAAATTTTATACCCTGCTGACGGAGATCGGCGCAGCGAAACTGGCAAGCGCCGCCGCGCTCGGTGTCCCGCTGAAAATTACCCATATGGCGGTGGGAGACGGTGGCGGTGTGCTGCCCACACCCAGCGCACAACAGACCGCGTTAGTTGCTGAGAGGCGCCGCGCAGCGCTGAATATGTTGTATATCGACCCGCAGAACAACAGCCAGATTATTGCTGAGCAGGTAATCCCGGAAACTGAGGGTGGGTGGTGGATTCGTGAGGTCGGCCTGTTTGATGAAACCGGTGCGCTGATCGCTGTGGGTAACTGCCCTGAGAGCTACAAGCCGCAGCTGACAGAAGGGAGCGGACGTACGCAGACCGTGCGCATGGTACTGATTACCAGCAGCACCGATAACATCACCCTGAAAATTGACCCTGCAGTAGTGTTGGCAACCCGTAAATATGTGGATGATAAGGCGCTGGAGCTGAAGGTATATGTAGACGACCTGATGGCAAAGCATCTTGCTGCGCCGGACCCGCATTCACAGTATGCGCAGAAGGACAGCCCGACACTCACAGGGATTCCAAAGGTACCGACGCCAGCGGCGGGTAACAGCACTAAACAGATTGCAAACACGGAATTTGTGGCATCGTCTATCGCGGCAATAGTGGATTCTGCGCCTGCAGCACTGGATACGCTGAACGAGCTGGCAGCGGCTCTGGGGAATGACCCGAACTTTGCCACGACGATGATAAACGCTCTGGCTGGAAAGCAACCGCTGGACAATACACTGACGAATTTAAGCGGAAAAGATATCGCCGGCCTTCTCACATACCTCGGTTTAGGCGAAACGATAAATCTGGCAAAAAATGCCGTTCCGGCGACACGGCGGGTTAACAGTAAACCACTGACCGGTGATATCACTTTGTCAGCTGCTGATGTGAATGCATTCGCGCTGGGGATGACGGGAGACTACACACTGGAAAATGACAAATCAGTCGGCTGGAACTGGAAAAGCGGTGTTTACAACGTTCCTACTGGAGGTGCATCCAAGCTGATTTTGCATTTTAATATGAATATCGGCAGTTGTCCGGCAGTGCAGTTTTGTGTGAATTACAAGAATGGCGGTATTTCCTACCGTTCGGCACGCGACGATTTTGGCTTTGAACTTGACTGGACTGAATTTTATACCACAACACGAAAACCATCCGCAGGTGATGTCGGTGCATTACCTGTTAGTGGTGGCGTAATTAACGGTAATCTCGGTATCGGTACACCTAATATATTGGGAGGTAGTTCTATTGTATTAGGCGATAACGATACCGGCTTAAAACAAAACGGCGATGGCCTACTGGATATTTATGCTAATGGTGTTCAGGTATTCCGCTTTCAGAACGACACACTGGAGAGTAAAAAATCCATCAATGTTACCGGACGATTAACGCCAACAGACTACGGTAATTTCGACAGCCGATACGTACAGGATTTCCGTCTGGGTAGTTATGAATCTGGACAGGCATGGATGGGCCCGGGATTCAGTGATACACCAGGTTATGTACTGACAGCGGCAACTAACGGCAATGGTGATGAGCTTATTGACGGTCTCGGAAGACGTCCAATGCAAAAATTGATTGGCAACCAGTGGTATAACGTGACGAGTGTTTAATTATGATGCATCTAAAAAATATCGTAGCCGGTAATCCAAAAACGCCTGACCAGTATCAACTCACTAAAAAATTTGGTGTGGTTTGGCTGTATGATGAAAAAGGTAAGAACTGGTATGAGGAACAGAAAAATTTTGCAGTAGACACGCTAAAAGTTGCCTACGACAAAAGTAATATAATTGTGGCAATCAATAAAGATGCGTCGAAAATAAATCCTGAAGGGCGCAGCGTTGTTGAATTACCGGATATCACAGCTAATCGCCGGGCAGATGTGTCAGGACGCTGGATGTATGATAGCGAACGTGAGCAGATAATTAGGCGGGTTTATACACCGGAAGAACTGCGCCAGCAAGTAGAAGCGAAAAAGGTAAAACTGCTCGAAGAGGCCGAGACCGTTATTACGCCGCTGGCGCGGGCAGTAAAGCTGGGTATCATCACCGATGAGGAGCAGCAGCGACTGGTAGCATGGGAACAATACAGCGTTCTGGTCAGTCGGGTGGATACATCTGCCCCTGACTGGCCGGAGAAACCGACCAGTCATTAATTATTATTGTGGTAATACAGGCCACTGTATTTTATTAAAGGTGGCCTCGTCTGAAATGCCTGTTAAAGCCAGTGATTTAAGCTCTCTGATATACGCCATCCATTTAGTCAGGCTGGCCTTATCGTCGTCACTGATTTCACCCAACGCCAGTTCGGTTCGCCAGTCGGCAATGGCGCTGTTAGCGGCATCCAGTAGTTTCTCTCGGGTGGTTTCGGCCTTAGCCTGATAATCCACCGGAACGGGTAAAACCTTACCATCTCTGTACAACCATGAGCCATCACCACGGCAATCATCAGGACAGTCAGCAGCGTCTATTTCCGCAACAGACATATTAACCGGCCACAGCATTGATACAGCATATGTGTTTCCACGTTGCGGGACTGGCTTATTAATAACACCCCAGATAACCCCCTCATGGTCGTACATGATTTTTGCGGTATCATCAGAAAATAATGACTGACATTCATACCAGTCCTGCCCGTCTTCTGACTCCAGAAAATATGCACCTATATTTATTTCGGACTGAGTTTTACCCCTGTTTACGGGCGCGTCAATAAGTCTGAAATTTTTAATGTCCTGATATTTTTTCATTATGCCGTCCCCCCTTGTACGGTATACCACTGAATACCTAATCTTTTTTGCAAAGGCGCATAAGCAATGCCATCAATATTTTCGCCTTGATTATCTTTCCAGACGGAGGTAACTACATATCCGGGGGTGTTAGGCCAGGAACCTGCATTGTTCCAGGTAGCCACTGATGTGCCAGCCCCTAATTGAATATCTGCGACGAGATTATTATTCAGATGTGTACTTAGCCAGCCGTTCCAGACATTACCAAAAATATCCCCGTTACCAGCCATGCGTGACGTGCCATTTCCTGCCTGTACTTCGCCTGTAGCTACAGCGTTTCCGTTTACTTTCAGGGAAACCATGCTCTCCACAAGATTACCGATGAAACGTAATACATGTGTGTAGTTCGAGTAAACATCAAGCACGCCATCGCCGTTCTGTTTAAAACCAGTGTCATTATCACCAAGAACGATCGAATTGCCGCCCAGCGCATTATCAGTACCAATGCTTAGCGGACCGTTAAGACGCCCTCCGGTAATCGGCAATGCACCCACATCACTGGCTGACGGTTTATTTGCGGTGTTGTAGTCAATAACCCACGGGCGACTGGTATTCGGTACAGTTCCCCAGTCCTGGCGCTTTGCGTTCGCGCCAATATGGGCATAATAATGCTGAAACCAGACGTCTCCGATTTTCTCAACAAACAGATATCCATAGCTGTACAACTTGCTGCCACCCGGATAGGTGGGAAAATCAACGACCGTATCAGAATTCGACACCGCCACCTTCCACCATCCGGGTGCATTAGCTGATGCCATCGTGCCGTTATCGGTAATTTCTCCAACAGCATCGGCGGAAATGGCCCCCACATCTGACGCCCACAAAGTGATATCACCGGTCAGTGGTTTACTGTTAACCCGCCGTGTCGCCGGGACGGCATTTTTTGCCAGATTTATCGTTTCGCCTAAACCGAGATTTATGAAAATGCAGAAAACGGTCGTAAATGGCATGATCCCAGCCTTTTGCGAGGGGGCCTGTTGTGCAAATTGGCTATGTACGGGTGTCAACAAATGACCAGAATACTGATTTACAGCGAAACGCGCTGAATTGCGCAGGATGTGAACTGATTTTTGAAGACAAAATAAGCGGGACCAAATCAGAAAGGCCCGGATTAAAAAAGTTGCTCAGGACGTTATCAGAAGGGGACACACTAGTTGTATGGAAGCTTGATCGCCTGGGGCGCAGTATGCGTCATCTGGTCGTTCTGGTAGAGGAGCTACGGGAGCGTGGCATTAATTTCCGCAGTCTTACGGATAGCATAGATACTTCCACACCAATGGGGCGTTTCTTTTTCCATATCATGGGCGCACTCGCTGAAATGGAGAGGGAATTAATTGTGGAAAGGACCCGCGCCGGACTTGCCGCTGCGAGGGCGCAAGGGCGAGTCGGTGGCAGGCGTCCAAAGCTCACTCCGGAGCAATGGGAGCAGGCCGGACGGTTGCTTGCCGCCGGTGAAACTCGTCATCGTGTTGGATTACTTTTTGATGTTAGCATTTCCACTCTTTACAAGAAATTCCCTGTAAATCAGTCGCGTTGAAAGTGGCGATATTGTACCAGCACTGACACATCGTGAAATACGTGCGCCGCACGCCTGGCAACCAGAACATAAGGTATCCCTGTCAACCGGAGAGACTGCCTTATGGCTCAGGATTACCACCACGGGGTGCGCGTTGTTGAAATCAACGAGGGCACCCGACCTATTACCACGGTGAGCACTGCCATCGTGGGCATGGTCTGCACCGGCGATGATGCTGATGCGTCCGTGTTCCCCCTCAATAAGCCGGTCCTGCTGACTGATGTGCTCACCTCCAGCGGTAAAGCGGGGGAGTCCGGCACGCTGGCCCGCTCGCTGGACGCGATTGCAGATCAGGCAAAACCCGTGACTGTCGTTGTGCGTGTGGCGCAGGGAGAAACCGAAGCGGAAACCACCTCCAATATTATCGGCGGCGTAACTTCCGACGGTAAGAAAACGGGCATGAAAGCGCTACTGTCGGCGCAGTCGCAGCTCGGTGTCAAGCCGCGCATTCTTGGGGTGCCGGGACATGACACTCAGGCCGTTGCTACTGAACTGCTGGGCGTGGCGCAAAGCTTGCGCGGGTTTGCCTACCTTGCTGCTAATGGCTGCAAAACGGTGGAGGAAGCTATTGCCTATCGCGAGAATTTCAGTCAGCGCGAGGGAATGCTGATCTGGCCTGATTTCATCAACTTTGACACCGTGCTGAAAGCAGACGCGACGGCTTACGCCTCCGCCCGTGCGCTCGGCCTGCGTGCCAAAATCGACGAGCAGATCGGCTGGCATAAAACCCTGTCCAATGTGGGGGTGAACGGTGTCACCGGCATTTCCGCTGATGTGTTCTGGGATCTGCAGGACCCGGCAACCGATGCGGGACTGCTGAACAAAAATGACGTCACCACATTGATCCGCAAAGACGGCTTCCGCTTCTGGGGTTCCCGTTGTCTCAGTGACGATCCGCTGTTTGCCTTTGAGAACTACACCCGCACGGCGCAGGTGCTGGCTGACACTATGGCGGAGGCGCACATGTGGGCGGTGGATGGCGTGCTTAATCCGTCGCTGGCCCGCGACATTATTGAAGGACTACGCGCCAAGATGCGCAGTCTGGTCAACCAGGGATACCTGATTGGTGGTGACTGCTGGCTGGATGAGTCTGTTAACGATAAAGACACCCTTAAAGCCGGGAAACTGACCATCGATTATGACTACACGCCGGTGCCTCCGCTTGAAAACCTGATGCTGCGCCAGCGCATCACCGATCGTTACCTGGTCGATTTTGCCAGCCGTGTCGCTGCATAAGGGGGAATCATGGCTTTACCACGCAAGTTAAAACACCTGAACCTGTTCAACGACGGGAACAACTGGCAGGGGATCGTTGAGTCTCTGACCCTGCCGAAATTTACCCGCAAGTTTGAGAAGTATCGCGGCGGCGGTATGCCGGGCGCAGTGGATGTGGACATGGGGCTGGATGACGGTGCACTGGACACGGAATTTTCAATCGGCGGTACCGAGCTGCTGTTATTCAAGCAGATGGGCAAGGCAACCGTTGACGGCATCCAGCTGCGTTTCACCGGTTCCATTCAGCGTGACGATACCGGCGAAGTGCAGGCCGTTGAGCTGGTTGTGCGCGGGCGTCATAAAGAAGTGGATTCCGGCGAGTGGAAAACCGGCGAGAGCAGCAGCACCAAAGTCAGCAGTACCAACAGCTACGCGAAGCTGACCATTAATGGTGAAGTGCTCTATGAGGTCGATCTGGTCAACATGGTAGAAATCGTTGGCGGCGTGGACCTGATGGAAGAACACCGTAATGCCCTCGGCCTCTGATTAACCTTAACGGCGCGGGCAGCCGCGCCAGTATTTCATTAACAGGATACGAACATGAGCGACAAGCTGACTGAAAAGACCGTAAAACTGGATACCCCCATCATGCGCGGTAAAACTGAAATTACCGAAATTGTGCTGCGCAAGCCTCAGTCCGGCGCACTGCGTGGCACACGCCTGCAGGCCATTATGGATATGGACGTGGGGGCAATGATGACAGTGATCCCGCGAATCTCCACCCCGACGCTGACCGCGCAGGAAATGGCAGAGCTGGACCCCGCCGATCTCACCGCGCTGTCGGTAGAGGTGGTGACTTTTTTGTTGAAGAAGTCGGTGCTTGCCGGTTTACCGACAGCCTGACGATTGATGATCTTGTGGCGGACATCGCCACCATCTTTCACTGGTCGCCATCCATCACTGACGTTATGCCGCTGACTGAGGTGCTGGCGTGGCGGCATAAGGCAATTCAGCGAAGCGGGGCCAGCGATGAGTGACAATAACCTGCGTCTGCAGGTGATTCTTAATGCGGTTGACAAGCTCACCCGCCCATTTCGATCCGCGCAGGCCAGCTCAAAAGAGCTGGCTACAGTGATTCAGCAAAGCCGCGCCCGTTTAAAAGAATTAGATGCTCAGGCGGGCCGCATTGACGGTTTCCGCAAGGCCAGCGCGCATCTGGCAGTCACCGGTAACAGCCTGAAAGCCGCACGCGAAGAAGCTGCGAAACTTGCCACGCAATTCTCTGCTACCAACCGCCCGACGGCGGCGCAGGCACGGCTGCTTGAGCAGGCAAAAAACCGCGTTACGGAGTTACAGAGCAAATATAACGGTCTACGTCAGTCGGTGCAGCGCCAGCGTCTTGCGCTCAATGAAGCCGGACTGGACACGAAAAAGCTCAGTAGTGTGCAGCGGGAACTGCGGCAGAATGCCGACGAAACCCGGCAGGCCCTGGACCGGCAGCAGAAATCCCTTAAACGCCTGGGCGAACAGCAGGCGCGAATGAACGCCGTCCGCGATCAGTATTCACGCCGTCTTGAGGTGCGGGATCGCATCGCCGGGGCAGGGGCTACCACTACGGCTGCAGGGGTGGCAATGGGCGCACCTGTTGTGGCGGCAGTTAAGAGCTACGCCAGCATGGAAGATGCCATGAAAGGCGTGGCAAAGCAGGTAAACGGGCTGCGGGACGATAATGGCAACCGCACAAAACAGTTTTATGACATGCAGGATGCCATCAAGGCCGCCAGCGAACAGCTGCCGATGGAGAACGGCGCTATAGACTATGCCGCGCTGGTTGAAGGTGGTGCTCGCATGGGGGTGACCAATCAGGACGATCCTTACGAAGAGCAGAAACGTGACCTGCTGGCTTTTGCATCCACGGCGGCAAAAGCGGCAACGGCCTTTGAGCTGCCCGCAGATGAACTGGCTGAAGGGCTGGGGAAAATCGCGCAGCTCTATAAAGTTCCGACGCGCAATATTGAACAACTGGGCGATGCGCTGAACTACCTGGACGATAACGCCATGTCAAAGGGTGGGGACATTATCAACGTCCTGCAGCGTATGGGAGGCGTGGCTGACCGCCTTGACTTCCGAAAGGCCGCGGCGCTGGGTTCAACATTCCTTTCTCTTGGGGCTGCCCCGGAAATCGCCGCCAGCGCCTCTAATGCCATGGTGCGTGAACTGTCCATTGCCACCATGCAAAGTAAACGATTTTTTGAAGGCATGAATCTGTTGCAACTCAATCCGGCGGAGATTGAAAAGCAGATGACCACCGATGCCATGGGCACAATTCAGCGGGTTCTGGAGAAGGTCAACAATCTGCCGCAGGATAAACGTCTGTCAGCCATGACAATGATTTTTGGCAAAGAGTTTGGCGATGATGCGGCAAAGCTGGCTAACAACCTGCCGGAGCTGCAACGCCAGCTGAAACTCACATCAGGTAGTGGTGCTAATGGCTCCATGCAGAAAGAATCCGACATTAACAAGGATTCATTGTCTGCGCAGTGGTTGCTGGTTAAGACGGGCGCGCAGAACGCTTTCAGCAGCCTGGGGGAAACGTTGCGCCAGCCGCTGATGGATATTATGGGCATGGTTAAGCGCGTGACCGGGGCGTTGCGTCGCTGGGTTGAACAGAATCCCGTGCTGGCTGGCTCGCTGATGAAAGTGGCGGCAGCTACGGCAGCCATTACTGTTGGGTTGGGGGCGCTGGCAGTGGCGGTGGCTGCGGTACTAGGGCCGCTGGCGGTTATCCGGTTTGGCCTGTCAATGCTGTCAGTTAAAGCGTTACCTTCTGCAGCCGCCGCTGCCACACGTACAGGTAGCGTGCTGCGTTTGTTGATCTCTGGTCCGCTGGCTTTGCTGCGCGTGGCATTATTTGCTGTTGGTAGCCTGCTGGGTGCGCTGCTCAGTCCTGTAGGGCTGGTTGTGGCTGCACTGGCAGGCGTGGCGCTGGTTATCTGGAAATACTGGCAGCCCATTAGTGCATTTCTGGGGGGCGTGGTGGAAGGGTTCAGAGCCGCTGCTGCGCCCATCAGCGCCGCCTTTGAGCCGCTCAGACCCGTGTTTCAGTGGATTGGTGACAGGGTGCAGGCCTTGTGGGGCTGGTTCAATGATTTACTTACCCCGGTTAAATCCACTGCCGAAGAACTGAACAGCGCAGCTGCAACGGGGCGTCGGTTTGGTGAGGCGCTGGCGGAAGGTCTGAATATGGTGATGCACCCACTTGAGTCACTTAAATCCGGTGTGTCATGGCTGCTGGAAAAGCTCGGTATTGTTAGTAAGGAGGCGGCAAAGGCGAAACTACCTGCGCAGGTTACGCAGCAGCAGTCCGCCACAGTGAACAGTGACGGCAAAGTGGTGCTGCCGCCAGGCGGGTTCCCGGCTTACGCGGGGATGTACGACACGGGCGGGATCATTCCACGCGGGCAGTTTGGCATTGTCGGAGAAAATGGCCCTGAAATTGTGAACGGACCGGCAAATGTTACCAGCAGGCGGCGCACTGCTGCGCTGGCCTCTGTCGTTGCAGGCGTTATGGGGGTTGCTGCGACACCTGCAGAAGCGGTTCCGCTTCATCCGTTCAGTTTGCCTGCGAGGGCATACCAGCCCCCGCTTGCTAAGGCAGATAGCCCGCCGCCGGTTATTCGTTATGAGATAAATGCGCCCATTCATATCGTCGCGCAGCCGGGACAGAGTGCGCAGGATATTGCCCGTGAAGTGGCACGTCAGCTTGACGAGCGGGAGCGCCGGGCCAGGGCAAAAGCACGCAGCAATTTCAGCGATCAGGGGGGGTATGAATCATGATGATGGTACTGGGTTTATATGTATTTATGCTGCGCACTGTCCCTTATCAGGAACTGCAGTATCAGCGCAGCTGGCGACACGCCGCCAACAGCCGGGTGAACCGCCGTCCGTCAACGCAGTTTCTTGGCCAGGATAACGATTCACTGACACTGTCCGGGGTTCTGCTGCCGGAAGTGACCGGCGGCAGACTGTCATTACTGGCGCTTGAACAAATGGCTGAACTGGGCAAGGCATGGCCTTTGATTGAAGGTAGTGGAACCATTTACGGCATGTTTGTTATTGAGAGTCTGAGCCAGACAAAGAAGGAGTTTTTTGCCAGCGGAATGCCCAGGCGCATTGAGTTTACGATCACCCTCAAACGGGTTGATGAGTCGCTCTCTGACATGTTCGGGAGCCTGAGTGACCAGCTCAGCAACCTGCAGGACTCCGCAGCATCTGCTATTGGGGGGATTAAAAACACGGCTGGAGGATTGCTGCAGTGAACGTTAATTCTGATCTCCTGAATCTGAACAGCAAAAGCCCGGCTTTCAGTATCACCATCGAAGGCAAAGACGTGACGACGGTGATGGATACCCGCCTGATGAGTCTGACACTGACGGATAACCGGGGCTTTGAAGCGGACCAGCTTGATCTGGAGCTGGACGACGCCGACGGGCTGATCGCCCTGCCGCGACGTGGGGCTGTGATTCAGCTGGCGCTGGGCTGGAAAGGCCAGCCGCTTTTCCCTAAAGGGGCTTTTACCGTAGATGAAATTGAACACAGCGGTGCGCCTGACCGGCTGACCATCAGGGCGCGTAGCGCAGATTTCCGTGAAACCCTCAATACACGGCGCGAAAAATCATGGCATCAGACAACGGTGGGGGAGGTGGTAAAGGAAATCGCCGCCCGGCATAACCTCAAAGTGGCGCTGGGTAAGGACCTGACGGATAAGGCGCTGGATCATATGGACCAGACCAATGAAAGCGATGCAAGTTTTCTGATGAAACTGGCGAGGCAGTATGGGGCGATTGCTTCCGTTAAAGACGGGAACCTGCTATTTATCCGGCAGGGACAGGGAAGAACGGCAAGCGGCAAGCCGCTGCCGGTTATCACCATCACGCGCAAAGCCGGTGACGGTCATCGGTTCACCCTTGCTGATCGTGGTGCCTATACCGGTGTTATTGCCAGCTGGTTGCATACGCGTGAACCCAGGAAAAAAGAGACAACCAGTGTTAAGCGTCGTCGAAAGAAAGCCACCACACCCAAAGAGCCGGAAGCAAAACAGGGTGATTATCTGGTGGGAACGGATGAAAACGTGCTGGTTCTTAATCGTACCTACGCCAACCGGAACAATGCAGAGCGCGCAGCAAAAATGCAGTGGGAACGTCTGCAGCGTGGGGTTGCTTCATTTTCCCTGCAGCTCGCTGAGGGGCGGGCTGATCTCTATACGGAAATGCCGGTGAAGGTGACGGGATTTAAGCAGCCGATTGATGATGCAGAATGGACCATTACCACCCTGACACATTCTGTCAGCCCGGATAATGGATTTACGACCAGCATGGAGCTTGAAGTAAAGATTGATGGTCTTGAAATCGAATAATTGGTTCTCAATATTGAATAATGATGTATCATTATTGCGATTGCGGCAAAAGTGGTGGGATAACAGCAATGATGAACTGTCCAGAGTGCGGTCATGCAGCACATACCAGAAGCAGCTTTCAGGTGTCAGCTACGACAAAAGAACGTTACAACCAGTGCCAAAATATAAATTGTGGCTGTACGTTCGTTACTCATGAAACGTTTGTACGGCACATCATAAAACCGAATCTAATTTCTTCTGCGCCACCACATCCGGGAAAAGGTGGTCAAGGCCACATGAGTTTCTGAACAAAACCCGCTTTAATGGCGGGTTTTTTGTTGCCGCCAGTCCGACACGCTGTCGCCATTTTGCCGCCACTACCAAAGAAAAAGGGGCTACGTTTTCACGTAACCCCTTGTTTTATTTGGTGGAGCTGGCGGGAGTTGAACCCGCGTCCGAAATTCCTACATCCTCGGTACTACATGCTTAGTCAGTCTTTACATTCGCCTGGCACCTGCGGACGGACACGCCACTACCAGACTAGCCTGATTCGTTTTAACGCTTCAACCCCAGGCAGGGCATCCGCGCGATCTCTTTTGGGTTTGACCTCTCTTGATCCCCGTCCTAAGAGCGGAGGCTAGGGAGAGAGGGCTCTAAGCAGGTTATTAAGCTGCTAAAGCGTAGGTTTCGTCGTTTGCGACTATTTTTTTGCGGCTTTTTACGAGGCCAACCGCCCCTCGGCATGCACCTTGGGTTTCGCAAATCCCGTCGAATCCAGAATCAGCCCCAATGTGTAAGGTAAGTATAACAGACTTGTGACACGCGTGACCAGCCCCCGTATCTTCTTATCTTCAACGATTTACCGCTCGCGCAGCGCTTCTTTCGCGCGATTAAACGGTTTGATTAAATAGTCGACAATGGTTTTTTCACCGGTTTTGATATCCACCGTGGCGATCATGCCTGGAACAATCGAAAAACGGCGTCCTGATTTATTTTGTAGATAGTCCTGGTGGGTGCGGATAAACACGCGATAGTAGAAAATTTCCGGTTTCACTTTATCCTGAATGGTGTCCGGTGAAATGGTCTCCACCACGCCGTCAAGCCCGCCGTAAATGGCGTAATCGTAAGCAGTAATTTTAACCAATGCGCGTTGGCCGGGATGAATAAAGGCGATATCACGCGGCGAAAGGCGGGTTTCAATCAACAGACGATCGTCTACCGGCACTATCTCCATCATCTCACCGTTAGGCGGGATCACGCCGCCAATCGTCGTGACCTGGATATTTTTAACAATGCCGCGTACCGGCGAACGCACGGTAAGGCGGGTGACGGAATCCTCGCGTCCTTTTAAAATGGCGGAGAGCATATCGACCTCAGCGTTCGCTTTCGATAACGCTTCGCGTGCCTGCACATAATATTGTGAGCGCAGATCGGTAATTTTTAAGCCTAAATCGCTTTTTTGTCGTTGCAGGCGTAGCACTTCAACATGACTGGCCGCGCCGCTTTTCTCCAGCCGCTGGGTAATGGTCAGCTCTTTATTAACCGACGCCAGCGCATCCCGTAGCTCGGCTTCGGTATCGGCCAGCTGCGCGCGGCGGCTTTTATAGAGACGCGTCTCTGCGGCAATCAGATCCGGCCAGCCGTTCAGCTCAGCGGGGAAGGCGAGAGGTAAGTCGCTGACTTCCGCGGTTAACCGTGCGCTGGAGGCGAGTGAAGCGCGATATTTTGCCGCACTTTCACCCACATTGGACGCCAGACGCGTCGGATCAAGCCGGGCGACAATCTGGTTAGCCTGAACTCTGTCGCCTTCCCGCACCGTCAACTGCGCCAGAATGCCGCCATCCAGCGACTGCAGAACCTGTTCGCGTGAACTGGGGATCACTTTCCCGTTGCCGGTGGAAACCTCATCCAGTCGGCCAAACCACGCCCAGATGCCGAAAATGAGAAATAACAATGAGCAGATCAGAACAATACGACCCGCGCCGGAAAACGCCCGTTCACGCTGAATATCGGGATCGTCCATCGCGGCATCATGCTGATTGATTTTCATTTTTCCACTCCCGACGGTGACTTTGCATCCGATCCGCGTTAAGCGCCTGCGCTTTTGGTGCATCCATCACCAGTTGTCCTCCTTTCAGGACAACGACACGCTCAACCAGCTCCAGTATTGGTACCCGGTGCGTCGCGACGACCAGGGTACGATTGCCAAGCCACTGATGTAACCGCTGAATAAACTCTCGTTCCGTATGCTCGTCCAGCGAGGCGCTGGGTTCGTCAAGTAGCACAATATTGGGGGAGCGCAGCAGCATTCTCGCCAGCAACAGGGACTGGCGCTGCCCGCCGGACAGGCCGTTACCACCCTCCATAATGGGATGATCCAACCCTTTTGCCAGCCGCCTGACGAAGACGGCGCCGCCGCTGACTTCGAGCGCGTCAAAAATCTGTTCATCGTTGGCGTGCGGCGCGCCGAGCGTCAGGTTCTCTCGTAGGGTGCCGAAGAAAAGCCGCGCGTTCTGGCTAAGAAAGCCGATGTTGCGGCGTAAATCCGCCATATCGATGTGCGACAAGCTGAGATTATCAAGCCGGGCATCTCCCTGAATCATTTCCAGGCCGCCCGCCATCGCCTGTAAAAGTGTGGATTTACCCGCACCGTTACGCCCCAGTATCGCAATCCGCTCGCCTGGCATGATCTCCAGACGCACGAGGCGCAGCGGTATGCGTTGATCGTCGTTATGGTAACGAAACTGAGCGTTTTCAAAGAGGTAATGCCCGTGGAGGATGTCGCGGTGTATCAGGCTGTCGTCATGCTGTGTCTCGGTGGGCAGTTGCATAATGTTGTCGAGCCCCATCTTCGCCGCTTTCACCTGCTGCCAGCGCGCCAGCACGCCGCACAGGTTAGCCATTGGCGCGATCATCCGCGAGCCGAGCATCGACGCGGCGACCACGGCGCCGGTAGTCATACTGCCTTCAATGACCATCGGCGCACCGAACATAATCACTGCGGCATACACCAGACTTTGTACCGACATCCCCCAACTGATAAGCCCTTGCGTGAGTTTGCGGGTGCGTAGACCCGACTCGCCGGTAATACGGATATAGCTATTCCACTGCTGAAGAAAGCGGTTCTCCGCCTGCATCAGTTTAATATCCTCCAGACCCTGAACGCTTTCGACCAAGACTGCATTGCGTAGCGTCGCTTCGTGAGCGGCCTGGTTGGCGAGGACAGCCAGTTTTTTTTGCAGTGCCACGCCCGGCAGGATCATCAGCAGAGCCGCCACGGGCGCTATCCATGCCAGCGGTGGGGCAATAATCGACAGGACTATCATAAACAGGAAAAAGAAAGGCAGATCGACAATGGTCGCCAGCGTTGAAGAGGTAATCATCTCGCGGATCTGCTCCAGTTCGCGTAACTGCGAGATAAAACTGCCGGTGGAACGGGGGATAGCGCTGTTGCGCAGCCTTAACGCATGACCGAATACCCGATCGGAAATGCGCATATCGGCGCGTTTACCGAGCACGTCCATAATGTGCGTACGCGCTTCACGCAGCAGAAAACCGAACAGCACCGCTACCAGCACGCCGAAGGAGAGAACGTACAGGGTAGGATATGACTGAGCGGGGATCACCCGATCGTAAACCTGCATAGAGAACACAATCCCGGCCAGAGACAGCACGTTAATCAGAAAGGCGGCGACCATTACCGGTAAATAAGGGCGAATATCCTGCAGAACCAGCTCGCGCATCCAGTCGGGTTTAAAGCGGGAGATATAGCGATCGACGCGGCTATCCTTGAGTGCCGATAGCGGGCGTAGCGCGGCAACATAGAGGATCTCCGGCAATAACTCGCTGAGCGTCAGGCGGTTACGCTGACCCTCTTCTTCAATCACAAAAACGTCTACCGCATCTTCGCCATTAACATGCTCGATGACCAATAACTGCCCGTCCCGGAGCTCGACAACTAACGGCAATCGCCACTGACTAAATGCCGTTTTGTCTATGTCCGGCGCATGAAAGGATAAACCCGCCTGCCGCGCGAGCTGCGTTAAGGCGGTCGTTCTGCTTTTACCCCTAAACCACGGGGCGTTGGCCTGAATTGAACCGGGAGAACAGGCAACGCGATAATGACCGGCGACATGGCTGATGGCCTGCGCCCATTGGCTCAGCGCGCGCTCACTGAGTACCTCTTCTACATCGGGGGCGGCGCGGGTCATGGCTGGATCTCCACGGATTGAATGCTGCGATGATTTAACGCGAACGCCTGACGAAGCGCGCCGGTGTTATACAGACAGTTCAGTTGCAACTGATGCAACTGGCTTTCCGTTTGCAGTTCGGCAAAACGCGCCTGGTAAACTTCCTGCTCCGCATTAAGCACGTCGAGCAGCGGGCGGGAACCGAGGTCAAGGTATTGCTGCTGATACAGTTCGCGCGTACGTTCGCTAAGCTGCTGTTGCCGACGAAGGATTTGTAACGCGCTGGCAAGACTCATTGCCTGGCTGCGCGCCTCCATCAGTTTCTGGCGGACATCAAGCCGGGTGCGCTGAATGGTCGACTGAGCCGCGTCTACCGCATGGCTGGCGGCGTTGCGTCGGGCAGTCAGCCCTCCGCCCTGGTAAAGCGGCATCTCAACTTTTACCCAGGTGGAATACTGGGTTTTATCCAGCACTTCATGACTGGGATATTTATCATTAAGATAATGTTGTACAGAAGGTTCGAGCGAAATCGTCGGCGTCATTTGCGCGCTGGCATAGTCCAGATTCGCCCGCGCAACGTTGGCCTGCGCCCAGGCGGCCAGTACCGCGGGCACCAGTCGATCGTCGGGAGTCGCCGTCTCACAGCTGCGAGCGAGTTTCGCCGGGAAGTCATTATTGATGCCGTTAAGCGAATTCCAGCCCAGCCAGCTCATCAGTGAGGCTTTCGCACTATCGAGATTGGCCTGATACTGCGCCAGTTGCGAGCGGGCGGATTCGATTCTGGCTTCGGTTTGCACCACGTCAGATAGCGACGTAGCGCCTTCATCGCTGCGCTGCCGGATAAGTTTACCGATGTTGTCCAGCGCGGTGAGCTGTTCTTCCGCCGCGTCTACCATTTGCTGCCAGCTCTGCGTTTGTACAATGGCGTTGGCGGTTTCGTGCGCGACGGTATCAATACTGAGCAACACATTGGCCTGCTGCTGCGCTGCGCCTGCGGTTTCGGCACGAACCTGGCTTGCCACTTTGCCGAAGTCATAAAGCATTTGCGATACCGACAGCACCAGCGAGGGACTATACCCGTGATCGGTGTAGGTATTGCTGTACCCATTGTTCACGCCAGCGCTGATTTGCGGATAATATTTCGATTTGGCGACCTCTATTTGTTCATTCTGTGCGAGCAGTTTGCCGATGGCTTCGCGAATAGAAGGATGCCAGTTAACGGCGCGATTGACCGCGTCATTGAGCGTCAGGTTGCCCGGCGCGGCGGCGCTGAGCGGCAACTCAGCGGCGGAGCCATCCAGCGAAGGAAGCATCTGGTCCGTTGCTAATCCTTCGGATGTGATAATTGGCAGCGCTTCTGCGCCCCGGGGCTGGTGATGAAACAAAGCAAATGCCAGTACGATGGCGACAGGCGCGACTCTTGCCATAGTTTATCCCTTTTAAATATCACCGCTTGTTGCCCCGAACGTCGTGGCGTTCGGGGCTTTTTTATCAACCGCCGGTTATCAGGTGGTTGTTCTGCAACAGATCATTTAACGTGAGCTGCACATTCTCCAGCGTGACAAGGTCAGTGGATTTAAACGCGCTACCGGCGCCGTCGCGATCGACGGATATCACCGTATTGGCACCGCTGGTATGAACCTGCACAAAGTTACCCAGCGTCGCCGCCTGGTGATCCCAGCCGGTCAGCAGTTCGTGGATATCGATCTTGTCGCCCTGCGCGGTGGAGAAGTTTTGCCAGCGATCGGCGCCGTTGCCGCCGGTCGCGTCCGCGCCGTTTAACAGGTGGTAAATCAGCGTATCGCCATAGGCGGAGCCGATGAGAACATCGTTTTGGTTGGTACTGACGATTTGCGGCGCCATATCAATGGTCAATGTGGCGCTATCCGTATGACCCATCTTGTCATCCAGTTGATAGGTAAAGACCTCTTTACTGGTGATGGACGACATCGCGACGCCATTATTCAGGGTGTAGGTGTAAGCGCCATCAAGGTTAATTTGCAATGTGCCGTAATGTCCCTGAATCGTGGCGCTGGTGGTATTCGCCGCGGCGTCCAGCGTGGCGGCGCTGCCGTTATACCCGCTAATGCTCAGGCGGGTATTCACCGTATTAAGTTGATCCATCGCCCCCGCCGCATCGCTGCCGTCAAAAATATTGCCGAGAACGGTATGCGTTCCGGACGTTTCAAAATTATCCAGATCGACGGTGGTGCCGATGACGCGTGGCGTGATCGTCGCCGCCCCGGCCAGGGTATTGGTGCCGGTAAAGTTAAGCGTGTACGTTCCGGCATCCAGCTCCAGGCCGCTCAGGTTGACGGTCACCGTCGCGCTGCCCAGCGTGATATTCGCCACCGGAACGGTTCCGTTGCGTATGACGGTCCCGTTCTCCTGAATGGCCCAGCTAATATTCAGATTGCCCAGCGTAATGAGCGTGGAGACATCAAAGACCAGTGACGCGCCTTTAAGTACGGTGCCCGTTGCAACGTCAAAGGTGCCGCTCCCGCTGCCCGATTTGCCGAGTAGCCCCCAACTGGCGCTGCCGACGCTGGAGTCCAGCCAGGCAGCGGTATCCTGAAGCGTGGCGACGCTAAGGGTATCGCTGACATCATTAATCGCATCCAGCGCCCTGGCGGTTGGCGTGATATTGAGCGAGGCCGTATCGGTATCGCCGTTTGGCGCTTTGACCGTATAGATAAAGCTGTCCGGCGTTTTAATGCTGTCGGCGCCGACGCCGTTCTTCAGCGTGTAGGTATAGTTGCCTCTTGCGTCAATGATGAGCGAGCCATACAACCCGTTTACCTCCGTCGTGCCGGTCGCCGCAATCGCCACGCCATTTACTTCAGTGAGGAGGGCGTCCGTAGGGGCGACATCATTGGACAGTACGTTGCCGGTGGTGTTGGCGGTGATACTGTCAACGGCATAGGTGTGGTCCTGAGAAATCGCCAGCGTATAGCCAGTGAGGACGCTAATGCCGCTGGCGGTATTCAGCACGAGCAGGTATTCGCCGCCAGGCAACGTCAGGGTCAGCGGCTGGGATTGTCCGGCTAACAACAGGGTGTTAATCCAGCCCTTTTCCACCCGGAACTGCTCATATTGCTGAATGGCATCGTTGAAGCGATAAACGTACAGATCGAACGTGGAAACCAGTGAGACGCCGCCGACGGTTCCCTGTAACGTCATGGTTCGCGTAGCGCCTTCTTCAACGTTAAAGATGATCGGATTAGTCATATCATCAAGCAGATTCGCGTTCAGTACATTACCAAGTCCGACGCTTAATACCGTGACGCCGCTTTGTGTCGAGGGGCCGTTGTTGACGTAGCTAACGTGGGTATCAAAGACCAGCGAGGCGTTATTGTCTGTCGCTATCACGCTGCCCGGTACAGGCGCGGGACCCAGATTGATAACCAGTTGCGCGGCGCTGCTACCGACGCCATTCTGGGTAATGGTGTAGGTGAAGCTCTCTTTATGTCCGTATCCTGCCGTGGGCTTAGTCAGCGTGTAGGTGTAACTGCCATCCTGATTAATGTGCAGCGTGCCGTATTGCCCCTGGATATCCACGCCGCCCGCGCCGACCGGCGTACTGACGCCGTTGGCGTTGGTGATGGCGGTGACCGTGGTGCCCGTCGGCGCGGTATCATCAGCCATGACGTTGCCGGTACTGATGGTTGGCCCGCTAATAATACCTGCGCTGGTCTGGTGTACGTCGACATCCAGGCTGGTATATGACCCGGTGGCGAGCAGGCTGGTGTTATAAGTGAGTACCCGGTACTGGCCTTCGCCCAGGCCGCTCAGGTTCAGGGTAACGCCGCTCCCGGTCAGGGTAAGCAAATTCGCGAAGTCGCCAACGGCGGTGTTGACGATCGTCGTCCAGGCGCCGAGGCTGGTGTCGTAGCGCTGTACCACAATCTCCTGAGTACTGAGCAGCGAAAGCACGATTCCCGTTGCGGCGGCATCGATGGTGACGTCGCCCGTACCACCTTCAGCAATGGTGAACTCAACCTGAGCGGTATCGTTACCCAAAACCGAGGCGACATTGCCAAGCGCGCCAACCAGCAGCAGGCCGTAATCCGAATAGTTTTGCGTGCTGGTGACGGCGGTCGAGGTCAGATCAAGACTGGTGATGTTATCCCTTGCCGCCAGCGGCAGAACCGGCGCAGTAATGCCTAACGCGCCGGAGGCATTACCCGCAGCGTCAGTGGCCGTCACGTTAATGAGCTGACCTTCAATTTGTTTTGTCGGCAAGGTGAGAGACCATGCGCCGTTGCTGCCGGCGGTGGTGGTGAGCGTCACGCCGCCCGCCAGCGTGACGGTTACGGTGCTGTTTGCCTCTGCCTGTCCGGAAAGTGAGCCGCCATCGGCGCTGAGCGTACCTGACGGCGTACCGGGCGCCAGCGTATCGACAATCACCGTCGCGGCGGTGGAGACGCTGCCTGTACCGTTGGCGTTAGTCGCGGTGGCGGTGAAGGCGTGGCTGCCTTCGGTCAAATTGCCTGTCGGGGTAAAGCTCCAGTTTCCGCTGGCGTTCGCCGTGGTGGTGCCGAGCAGCGCCCCGTTGTTATAAATGCTCACCGTGGCGCCCGCCTGAGCGGTACCATTCAATGTGGGTTGTGCGTCATTAGTGACCTGGCCGTTGGCGATAGCGCCGGTATAAATACCCACATCATCTACTACGTTGGTGATGATCGGTGCTTCCGGCACACGCGTATCGGGCGCGGTAAATCCGGCGGCAATGCCTGTGTTGCCTGCTTTATCCTGGGTAAATGCCAGTAGCGGCTGACCATTGGTCTGCGCGGGCGTGAGTGTGGCGGTGAAGCTGCCTGTACCGTCGGCGGTGGCGGTTCCCAGTACCACACCAGTATCAGAGGTAATCGTCACTGTACTGCCTGCTTCCGCGGTGCCCGTCACCCGATTACCGGTAGCATTGATGACCAGGTTGCCGGGCGCGCCGGGCGCAATGGTATCCACGATAATCGTTATCGATGGCGAAGCGGCGCTAACGTTGCCAGCCGCATCGGCGGCGCTAACGCTATAGGCGTGACTTCCCTGGCCGAGCGCGGCGGTTGGCGTCCAGCTCCAGTTGCCGCTGGCATTGGCGTTCACGGTCGCGACCAGCGCGCCATTATCGAAGATGCTTACCGCGCTGTTGGCTTCCGCAGTACCGTTGAGCGTCGGCTGTGTGTCGTTGGTCGATTGTCCATTGCCAATGGCGCCGGTATTGTTCGGGACATTATCAACGATGCTGGTTATAAGCGGAACCGTTGGCGCAAGGGTATCAACCACGATAGTAAAACCGCTGGTGGCCGGGCTAACGTTGCCTGCCGGGTCGGTGGCGGTCACTGTTAATGTGCGCGTGCCGTCGTTTAACCCTGTCGTCGGCGTGAAGCTCCACGCGCCGCCCGCGTTAGCCGAGGTGACGCCAAGCAGAGTGTTGCCATCATAGATACTGACCACGCTGCCCGCTTCGGCAGTGCCGTTCAGCGTGGGGCGGTTATCATTGGTTATCTGACCATTAGCGAGATTTCCTGTGACCCCGCCCGCGACGTCATCCACCACGGACGTCAGGATCGGCGTTTGCGGCGCGGTGGTATCGACCGTCAGGGTGAAAGCCGTACTGTTCGGGCTGCTGTTTCCTGCGGCATCGGTGGCGACGGCGGTGATGACGTGCGTTCCGCTTGCCAGCGTTGAGGTGGCGACGCTCCACGCGCCGTCAGGCTGAGCCGTTGTCGTGCCAATGACCGTACCATTTTCATAGAGTGTGATCGTGGCGCCGGCTTCTGCGGTGCCGCTGAAGGTTGGCGTAGGATCGTTGGTATTTTGGCCGTTCGCGATCGTGCCGAGGCCTGGCGCCTGATCGTCACTGACTGATGTGATTACTGGCGTCAGCGGCGGCGTGGTATCGACGACGAAATTAACGCTGTCTGAAACGGGACTGGCGTTGCCTGCGGCATCAACGGCAATGACGGTAATTACATGGTTGCCCGTCGCCAGCGAGGCATCGGGCGTGTAGCGCCAGCTACTGCTATTGTCGGCGGGAATTTCAGCCAGCAGCGTGCCGTTATCGTAGAGACGAATAGTTGTGTTGGCTTCACGGGTGCCGCTAATGACAGGGCGCGCCTCATCTGTGATCTGCCCTGAACTCAGATTGCCGGTAATGGGGCCCGTACCGTCGTAGACCGTATCAATAACAGGCGCGGCGGGAGCCGTGGTATCAATAGTAAACGAGCGTATTTCGGACGCGGCGCTGGTGTTGCCTGCCGCATCGGTTGCTGTCGCCGTCAGGTTCCAGACGCCCGCGCCCAGCGAGGTAGACGGTGTAAAACTCCAGCTACCGTTGGCCTGAACTTGCGCTGTGCCGACCAGCGCGCTGCCATTATAAATCGAGATGGTTGTACCCGCCTCACCGGTACCCGAGAGTGTTGGTCGGGTTTCGTTCGTCGAGCCGCCGTTGGGGACGATGCCCGTCACCGGCGCCGTATTGTCTGCCACGCTGGCGATAACCGGCGCGGCGGGCGGTGTGGCGTCAATCGTCAGCACAAATCCGCTGGACACCGCGCTGCTATTACCCGCCGGATCGGTGGCGCTAAGGGTGAACGTGTGGCTACCGTTTGCAAGCGGCGTCTGCGGCGTGAAACTCCATGTGCCGTCGCTATTCACCGTCGTGGTACCGATGGACGCGGGATTACCGTCAAGATAGACATTAATCGTCGCGCCTGCCTCTCCGCGCCCGTTCAGGGTGGGCGTCGCATCGTTCGTTAGCTGCCCGCTAACCAGGTTGCCGGTAATACCGGGCTGGTCATCCACGACGGAGGTGAGAACCGGGATCGCCGGAGGCGTAATATCGACCACGATCGTCCACGGCGCGGAGACCGCGCTGGTATTGCCCGCCGGATCGGTAGCGCTAACCGTCAGATTATGGCTTCCCTCTGACAAATTGCGGGGCACCGGGAATGTCCAGCTACCGTTTTCGCCTACCTGAGCTGTGCCAAGCGGCGTACCGTTATCAAAAATGGTGATTGTCGCGCCAGGTTCGCCAGTTCCGTTCAGTATTGGCTGCCGATCGTCGGTGGATTGCCCCGGTAACACCGGAACGGTCGGTTGATTGTTATCGTCAATCACGGACGTGATAACCGGCACATCTGGCGCCTGCGCGTCAATGTTCAGCGTAAAACCGTCCGAAGGCTGGCCGCTATTGCCGGCGGGATCGGTCGCTACGGCGGTAAAGATGTGCGCGTTGCTCTCCAGCGGCGCGTTCGGGGTGAAGCGCCAGTTGCCGCTTTGATCTACCGTGGCGGAACCGATTTCTACGCCGTTATCCAGAATGCGGATGGTGGCGCCTGCTTCTCCCGTTCCGTTGAGCGTCGGGCGTGAATCATTGGTGAGCGCGCCGTTATCCAGCGTACCGGTCATGCCGGGGACGTCATCCGTTGCGCTGGTAATAACCGGTTGCGCCGGCGCGCTAAGATCGACAGTGATCCCGACCGGTGCGGACAGGCCGCCCGGGCCATTCGCATTGGTTGCCTGGACGGTGAAGTAATGTGTGCTTTCGCTTAATGGCGTCGCGATCTCAAAGATCCAGTTCCCGCTGGCGTCAACGGTGGCAAAGCCTGCCGAATCGCCATCAATGAAAACTTCAACGGTAGAGCCGATATCCGTGGTGCCGCGCAGCGTCGGCGTGGTGTCGTCCGTGGCGCCGCCCGCCGCAATATTCCCCTGTACGCTCCCGACATCATCTTCAATTGCCGTGATGGCCGGGACGGTGGGCAGACCGCTGTCGGAAGCGGGAAAATTCGTAGCCGGGCCGTTATTCCCCGCGCGATCGATAGCAATTGCCGTCAGCGTACCGCCATCGGTTTGCGCCGGACTGAGCGTAACGACGAATTCACCGGTACCATTAGCGACAGCGCTGCCGACCAGGGTGCCATCGGCATGATGAATTTCAACGGTAGCGTAAGGGTCGGCAAGTCCGGCCACGCGCGTGCCATCGTCGTCCACCGTCTGGATCGTTGGCGCGGGCGGGGCGGTGATATCCACGGTAATGGTGATCGGCTGGGTTTGCGCCGTGGTATTTCCAGCATCGTCAGTCGCGCTGAAGGTTAGCGCATGGCTGGCTTCTGACAATTCGGGCGTATTGAATGTCCAGGTCCCGTCGGTGACGAGCGCCGTCCCGATTGCCACGCCATTGTCGTAAATCGTGACGGTGCTGCCGTTTTCGCCGCTGCCGTTGATAGTCAGCGTCCGATCGTTAGTAAAGGCGCCATCGGTTAATGGCCCGGTCACTGGCGCAATATCGTCAAGGATCTCATTGACGACGGGCGGCTGCAACGGAACGGTGTCGACGGTGAAGGTAAAGCTGTTCGATACGCCGCTGCTGTTTCCGGCGGCATCGGCGGCAATGGCGGTCAGGGTGTAGACGCCATCCGGCAACGCGCTGGTCACCGCTAGCGTCCAGGTGCCGGTCTCATCGACGGTGACTACGCCTAAAACGCTGCTGCCGTTATAGAGCGTAATAATGCTGCCGATGTCGCCAGTGCCGTGAATGACCGGCGTATTGTCGTCAGTGGTTGCGCCGCTGACAATAGTATCCTGGACTTCGCCGACGTTATCTTCGGCAAAAGTGATAACTGGATTGGCGGGCGCAGTGGTGTCTAGCGTAAAAGTGACTGAGGCGGAAGGTGGACTGATATTGCCCGCTATATCGGTTTCCGTGACGGTAATGGTATAGGTTTCTGGCGTCAGTGCCGCAGGCGTAAAGCTCCAGCTTCCGTTATCGCCTACCGTTGTGCGACCAATTTCACTGCCATTATTGTAGAGAATAATCGTGCTGCCGATCTCTCCCGTGCCGCTGAAGGTCGGCGTGGTATCGTTCGTTGCGCCATTATTGCCGATGTTGCCGATAACCGGCGCGACGTTATCGCTGATTAGCGGCGCGTCAGGCTGCGCTGGAGGCTGGGTATCAAGGGTAACGGAGAAAACGCTGGAGGTGGGGCTACTATTGCCTGCGGCATCCGTGGCGGTGGCCGTCAGGATGTTTAACCCTTCGCTCAGATTACGGGTTAGCGGATAGGTCCAGCTACCCTGTGGATTGACCTGGACGGTAGCCAGTTCTACGCCGTTATTGTACAGGGTGATGATGGCGCCGGGTTCGCCGGTGCCGCTGAGGGTCGGCATACGCTGATTGGTAATACTGCCGTTTGCCAGTAGCACCTCGCCTTCTCCGCCTGTGATGGCGGCTGACACGATCTGCGGCGCATCCGGCGCCTGGGTATCGACGCGCAGGGTAAAGCTGATGGATTCGGGACTTTCGTTCCCCGCCGGATCGTTGGCGCGAGCGGTCAGAAGGTGGTCGCCGTCGCCCAGCGCGGCAGGCGGCGTAAACTGCCAGCGCCCGTCCGTGCCGACCAGCGCCTGACCTATGGCATTGCCGTTATCGTAAAGGATGATTGTGTCGCCTGCGGTGCCGCTACCGCTCAACCGGGGCTGGGATTCCTGGGTAATCTGATTGGTATCAATCGTATTTCCGTCGCCGTCAGCTACGCCGATAACGCCGGGAGCGGCAGGGGCCTGGGTATCAATGGTAATCGTAAAATCGGTCGAAAAAGGCGTGGTGTTGCCGTTACTGTCGCTGGCCGTCACGGTAAAGGTGTAGGTGTCGTCCGCCAGTGGCGAGGCCGTGGTGTAGGCGTAGCTCCAGACGCCGGAATTACCGACGATAATATCCGCTATCCGGGCGCCATTCTGATACAGGTGTACTGTGGAACCCGGTTCACCTGTACCGTTAATCGTTGGCGTGCTGTCGTTAGTGAGCCCCAGATGTGCGACGCTACCGAGAATACCCGGCGCATCATCTGTAATGAAGGTGATTACCGGTTGCTGCGGCGATTGCGTATCGACCACCAGGTCGAATGACGCGGCCGGACTTGCATTGCCTTTAGCGTCGGTTGCGATTACGGTCAGTCGATGCGCGCCTTCACCTAAATTTTGCGACGGCGTAAACGTCCAGCCGCCGTTGGGCTGTAGCGTGGCGAGTCCCAGTGAAACGCCGTTATCAAAGACTTCGACACGCGCGCCGGCCTCCGCCGTACCGCTAAGGGTGGGACGGTTGTCGTTGGTGGTTTGTCCGTTAACCAGCGGCCCGGTGAAGCTTTCAACATCGTCCAGCACCTGAGTGATAATGGGCTTATCCGGGGCGGTGATATCGGGCGCTTGCGCTGTGGTTGGCGGGCTGACGTTGTTGGCGCTGTCGGTGGCGGTGACGGTAACCTGTTCGCCGTTGGTCTGTGCGGGGACGAGGGGAAGGGTAAAATGACCTTCGCCATCTGCTTTGCCGCTGCCAAGCGGCTTGCCGTCCGGCGTGGCGATCGTAATGGCGCTACCCGGTTCGGCGGTGCCGCTGATACTGGCGCCATCCTCACTAATTACCACGTTTTTCGGCATTTCCGGCGCGGTACTGTCCGGCGCGATAACCGTCGCGGCGGCGCTTTCGTTTTTCGCAACATCGGTGGCGGTAGCGATAAGCGCCTGGCCGTTAGTCTGCGCCGTATTCAGCGGAACGATAAATTGTCCGTTGCCGTTAGCGACGGCGCTGCCAAGTACGGTGTTGCTACTGTCACGGATAGTGACCGTTGCCCCGGCTTCCGCCTGACCGCTTACGGACAGACCGTCGGTCGCCACGATAAGACCGTCCGGTGCCGCAGGCGCAGTTTTATCCGGCGCGTTCAGCGTTTCTACTGGACCGCTATTCGCGGCTTTATCGGTAACGCTAATGCTTAATGTTTCGCCGTTAATTTTCGCCGGGCTAATACCTATTGAGAAGGTACCGTCGTCGCCTGCCGTTCCACTACCGAGCGTATTTCCCAGGCTGTCTTTGATAACTACAGTACTGCCAGCTTCCGTAGTGCCGGTAAGTCTGTCGCCGACGTCGCTAACCGCCAGGCCTTCCAGCACCGGCGGCTGCGTGTCGATATCAATGGTAAAGGAGACGGACTGCCCGCTGGTGCCGCGATCGTTGGTCGCGGTAGCGGTAAAGACATGGTCGCCATCGGCAAGCGCCAGCGAGGGGGTAAAGCTCCATTTGCCGTCAGCGTCAGCGACAATGGGCGGAAAGGTCAGTACAGGAAAGCCATTATCGTTAATCGATATCGTACTGCCTGGTTCAGCAGTACCGCTGAGGGTTGGGCGGTTATCATCTGTGGCATCGCCATTTTTCAGTAGCCCGGTAACGGCGCCAGCGTCATCCGTCACGGTAAGGATAGTCGGCTGGGCAGGATACTGTGAATCAGAAGCGGTAAACTCCGTGGCGGGGCCGATGTTACCGACGGCGTCCTGAATACGCGCTTCCAGGCGCTCGCCGTGGGTCTGAGCCGGATTCAGCGTGATGCTGAAGTGGTTATTTTCTCCGGTAATCGTGGAGCCCAGGTAATTTCCCGCCGGGTCATAGATCGACACGGTACTACCAGTTTCAGCGGTGCCGCTAACGGTTGTGCCGTCTTTCGCAACATTATCAATGGTAGCGGCGTCCGGTGGCGTGGTGTCCACAATGATAGTAGGCGTTGTCGTCACGCGGCTCGTGTTTCCGGCTTTGTCGCTTTGTTCGACGGTAAAGGTATGCTCGCCATCGCTTAACGGCGTAGTCGGGGTAAAGGTCCAGCGTCCATTTTCGTCTACGGTAGCGCTGCCGATAACGGTTGATCCCTCTTTAATCGTGATGGTATTGCCTGCCTCTCCCTGCCCGGAAAATAGCGGTTTTGCCTCGTCAGTCCGGTCATTATTCTGTAACGGCCCGGTGAGCAAACCGGTGTTATCGGCAATCAGTTCAACGCGTGGGGCATCGGGGCTGAGTGTGTCGATAGTCAGCGTAAAGCGGGCTGATTCGCTACTTTCGCCTTTAACGTTAGTCGCAATGGCGGTGAAATGATTTTCCCCATCCGCCAGCGCGCTGGTAATGGCAAAATGCCAGTTTCCGCTGGCATCAACCGTTGTGGAGCCTATTTCCTGACCATTGGCGTAAATATGGATGACTGTGCCTGCGCTGCCGGTGCCCTCCAGAGTGGGGGTATTGTCGTTCGTAAACTGGTTATTGCTCAGCGTGCCGGTGAGGGGAGCGGCATCATCGATAGCGGCGGTGATAGCTGGTGTATCGGGGAGAGGAACGTTGGGCGCATCAATGGTTGCCGATGGGCCGGTATTGCCAGCATCGTCAGTCGCGGTCACGGTAAGTTGTTCGCCGCTAATCTGTGGCGCTGTCAGATCAATACTAAATTTACCGTCGCTATCCGCTTTGCCCTCGCCAACGACGTTACCTGAAGGATCTTTGATGGTAATGGTACTGCCCGCTTCGGCCTCGCCGCTCACCGTTTTTCCGTCCGCTGAAATCAACAATTTGCCGGGAGCGAGAGGCGGGGTAGTATCTACAGGATTACTGCTACCTGGAGTATTGCCGTTAGGGTTACTGCCGCCGGGATTGCTGTTATCAGGGGGATTACCGTCAGGATTGGTGTTATCGGGGGGCGGATTATCGCCATCCGAATGATGGTGGGAATCGCCGCCGCCGGAAGACGCGATAGCGGCAATGCCGCCAGCCGCCACCGCACCAGCCAGTACCCACGGCCAAACGGCGCCGCCTGCTTCATGGGAAGCGCCAGAAGTGACCAGCAGCTCATTAATATCCGCGATTTGTTCAAAATGTAGCCCGGCTTGCGGATTTTCTACCCACCATAACGTGCCATCGTTTTCCGCCAGTACCAGCTGGCTTGCGCCCAGATCGTTGGTAACGTAAAAGTTTTTAATCGTGATCGTTTCGCCGGAATGGAGCGTCACCACCAGATCCTGATTAATGCGCGTAAGTTGACTAATTTCCTCCCGGGCCACTGATAATTTAACAATTGACGGGGCGTTAAGAGTGACCGCTGAGGATTCCACAGTGGTGGAGACGCCAGTCAATTTCGAAACCACGGCGAGTAGACGCATAAATTAGCTCCTGATGGATTTGCTCTGTGTATTAATTAACGGGCACGACGTTCAGGGCAAAATGCGTAGACGAGCCTTCCCGTTCATCATGAGAGATGAATTTCCGTAGCCATATTCTTTTTTATGAGCGTAGGTGAAGGTCTGGTTTTCTCGCCGAATAACCCTTTATTTTTTGTGCCTGACTAGTGCTTTCGTATTAGATGATATAGTCAGAAAAAAATCTTTCTGCAAATTAAGATCTATTGATAAAGGTGTTAGTGCGTCTGAAATATAACGGAGTTTGTGTTAAGGAGAGGTGGGGTGGGCTAACAACGTATGATGATTTTTTATTTATCTTTATGTTTTATAATGAATTTTAATTTCTTCTTCTTTTTCTTTTTTAACATAAAAACAATACCTTTTGTGAAGGTATTCAGCAATATTAAATTTTATAAAAATCATTTGAAGTATTGTGTTATTAGGCTATAAAAATTTTTTAAACGAAGAATATATTCTTGTTGTGGTATTTATTGCTATTGATAAGCGTCAGACACAGAGAATATATTTTCAAGGCATGAATGAGATATGAATATTGACCAGCTTCATACTGAGAAGCTGGTCACAAAAAATGTCTATTATCGGCCTGCATTTTTCATAATGCGTGCTTTATCCAGTTGCCACTCACGTTCTTTAAGATCGGAACGTTTATCATGTTGTTTTTTACCTTTCGCCACGCCGATCTTCACTTTGCACCAGGCATTTTTCCAGTACAGAGAAAGCGCGACGACAGTATAACCTTCACGATTAATACGGCCATACAGCGAATCAAGCTCACGCTGATTTAACAACAGTTTGCGGGTTCGGGTTGGGTCGCATACAACATGTGTCGAGGCGACCGCCATCGGCGTAAAGTTTGCGCCAAACAGCCAGGCCTCGCCATCTTTGAGGATAACGTAACTGTCGCCGATATTGGCTTTTCCTGCGCGCAGAGATTTTACTTCCCAGCCTTGCAGGGCGAGACCAGCCTCGAACTCTTCTTCGATAAAGTATTCGTGCCGGGCGCGCTTATTCAGCGCGATGGTGGCTGAGCCCGGTTTATGTGCTTTTTTCTTCGTCATAAGTGTCGTGAATTCATAGGTAATCTGATATCGAAAACACCCCATTACGTCCTGATGAGGTGCAAAAATCTATCTTAGCATGAGTTGGGCTATGCACGCACAATTAAGGCATGACGGTTGGGGACAGCATTTTTTTTACTCGCTGATAAGTGGTATTATTTACACGATTTATGTTGATGGGAATTGCTATGCCTCAGATTAGTCGGACTGCTTTAGTCCCCTACAGTGCGGAACAGATGTATCAGTTAGTGAATGACGTGCAATCGTATCCCCAGTTTTTGCCTGGGTGTGTTGGCAGTCGTGTCCTGGAGTCATCGCCAGCACAGATGACGGCGGCTGTTGACGTGTCGAAGGCGGGTATCAGCAAGACGTTTACGACGCGTAATCAGCTAACGCGTAACCAGAGCATTCTGATGCATTTGGTGGATGGCCCTTTTAAAAAGCTGATCGGCGGCTGGAAATTTACCCCGCTCAGCCCCGAGGCGTGCCGCATTGAGTTTCAGCTTGATTTTGAGTTTACCAATAAACTCATTGAGCTGGCGTTTGGTCGTATATTCAAAGAGTTAGCGTCCAACATGGTGCAGGCGTTTACGGTTCGCGCCAAAGAGGTTTACCGTGCCGGATAAACTTGTGGTTGAAGTGGCTTATGCGCTGCCGGAAAAGCAGTATTTGCAGCGCGTAACGCTGGAGGAGGGCGCGACGGTCGAAGAGGCGATTCGCGCTTCCGGCTTGCTGGAATTGCGCACGGATATCGATCTGGCGAAAAATAAAGTGGGTATCTATAGTCGTCCGGTAAAACTCACCGATACGGTGCAGGATGGCGATCGGGTTGAAATTTACCGTCCCTTAATCGCCGATCCAAAAGCGTTACGCCGCCAGCGCGCCGAAAAATCGGCTGGCAGATAATTAGCCTCTTTTGCCGGATAACGGTGTGGAAGCCGTACCACACCTGAAGCACAGGCGTGCCTGTAAGCCAGATAAACGTAGCGCCATCAGGCAAATTCGTACCAAATGGCGGGGGAGAGGTTTGCAGGCCTGATGAACGTAACCTCATCAGGCGGTATCACAAAATTACTTCGTCAACGCCGGTTTGTTATCAATATTGGTTAACACGCCGCTGCTGTTAAAGGTGAGTGTCAGAGTCTGCTGCGTCACGTTCTCATGTCCTGGCTGCTGGCGGAAGACATAAAACCAGGTGTTCGTACCAAAAGGATCGGTCATCATCGGCGTGCCTAAAGCATACGCAACCTGTTGTTGCGTCATACCAACACGCACTTTGGCGACATCCGTAGGTGTAAGATAGTTCCCCTGATTGATGTCAGGTCGGTAAACCACTCGCTCCAGAGTGGAACAGCCTGCGGTCAACATCAGGAGTACTGCTGCGGCAGCAGTCAGCGTTTTACAGCGCATAGTGATTGGGTTCCTTTTCGGGCCTGAGCAGTACGTGGCTCATATTAATATGCCGATGATAATAGACCTTTCATCACTTTAAAACCTTTTGCTGTCGGGTCTTACGGCGTTTTTGTTGTGAACTCAGACCTTCGGGAGATAAAAAAGTTTACGCCGCCAGCAGTTCTTTTGCGTTTGCCAGCGTATTACGCGTAACTTCACTTCCTCCCAACAGGCGGGCCAGTTCCTGTAAACGCGCACGTTTATCCAACGGTTGCATATGGGTTTCGGTCATTGCCCCGTCTGTTTCTTTACTGACAAAGAAGTGCTGGTGACCGCACCCGGCTACCTGTGGCAGGTGAGTGACGCACATCACCTGAGTGGATTCGCCAAGCTGACGCAGGAGTTTACCGACCACGGCGGCAGTTGGGCCGCTGATGCCAACATCGACCTCGTCAAAAATTAGCGCCGGCGTTTCCATTTTGCGCGCGGTAATCACCTGAATAGCCAGCGCAATGCGCGACAGTTCACCGCCAGACGCGACTTTAGCGATAGGCTGCAGCGGCTGACCCGGGTTTGTCGTCACTTTAAACTCCACGCGATCGGCGCCGTCGTTGCTCAGATGATGCTCATCAAATTTCACGTCGATAGTAAACAGACCGTGCGGCATCGAAAGTAAATGCATACTTTCAGTGATCAACTGCCCCAGCTCCTGGGCGTAAAACTGACGCTGTTGATGCAGCGCTTGCGCCGTTTCCAGCGCTTGTTGGTGATGCTTATTAACCGCCAGCGTTAGCGTTTCCAGCGAATCGGCCTGATCGTCGAGCTGCTGCTGTTCTTCGAGCAGTGACTGATAAAGCTGCGGCAGCGCTTCCGGGCTGACATGATGTTTTCGCGCCAGCGAAATTTGTTTAGCGATGCGCTGTTCAAGCTCAAACAGGCGATTGGGGTCTAAATCCAGACGCTCGCAATAGTGGCGTAATTCATCGCTGGCTTCGGTGAGTTGGATAGTGGCTTCTTCCAGCATATCCAGGATGCCGGAAAGCTTGCTGTCCATACCCACCAGCTCGCTAACCAGTTGTTTTGCGCTATATAACTGGCTTTGCAGATTAACGTCTTCGCCGTCCGCGAGTAGCGCCAGAGCGTTCTGGCTGGTCGTAAGCAACTGCCCGCTGTTGGCCAGCCGTTTGTACTCTTCGTCAATTTGCTCGAATTCGCCGGCCTGCGGATTAAAGTCGTTCAACTCTTTTAACTGATATTGCAGCAGTTCCGCGCGCGCGGCGCGTTCCTGGCTTTGTTGTTGGTGATGGGCGAGATCGCGGCAGCTTTGATGCCATAATTGGTAGCGGGCAGCCATCTGCTGCGCTAAAGCGGCTTCGTTGGCATAGCTATCCAGCAGCGATTTTTGCTGTTCGGGTTTGGTAAGCTGCTGGTGCGCATGTTGACCGTGAATTTGAATCAGCAACTGACCGAGCTCACGCAATTGAGACAGGGGCACAGCGGTGCCGTTAATAAAGCCCCGTGAGCGACCATCGCTGCTGATAACGCGGCGAAGTAAGCATTCGCGACCTTCTTCAAGCTGGTTTTCTTCCAGCCAGCGCAATGCCGCAGGCGTGTCTTTCAGTGCAAAGCGGGCACACAAATCGGCGCGGGTCGCTCCGGTACGGACCATATCGGCCTCAGCGCGACCGCCCAGACACAGACCCAGGGCATCAATCGCAATAGATTTACCCGCGCCGGTTTCACCAGTAATGACGGTCATTCCGCTCTGAAAATCGATCTCAAGCTCACGAACGATAGCAAAATTGCTGATGGTCAGTTGCGCCAACATAGCTGTTTTCCTGTATGAAAAACCATGACTGTAATTAAATACAGTATAAACTGGTTTTTTATACAGTAAAGAGGCTAACGTAAAATTAGAATAATTTTTTTGACCAACCGAGTTTTGTGCTTAATGTATTGAAATAGCTATAGTCTTTGGGATGTATGAGGTTGAGATGGTAATCGCAGCGGCGAATCAGCACATCTTCTCCTTCCTGAATAGGCAGCGCTATCTGGCTGTCGCAGCTAATTTCCAGATCGCTACGGCGATGCGAAAAACGCAGACGAATCGTGCTACTGCTGTTAATGACTAACGGGCGCGCCGACAAGGTATGCGGGAACATCGGCACCAGGGTGATTGCATCCAGTGAAGGGGTCAGAATAGGGCCGCCTGCGGAGAGCGAATAGGCGGTGGAGCCGGTCGGCGTAGAAATGATCAAACCATCAGACCGCTGTGAAAAAGCGAAGGTTTCATCAATATAAACCTCGAATTCGATCATATGCGCCACTTTTCCCGGATGCAGCACCACTTCATTAATGGCTGTGCTGATACGCTTCTGGCGGTCCTGTTGGCAGACCTGCGCTTCCAGCAGAAAACGTTTTTCGGAGATATAGCGCCCTTCCAGCACATCAGATAATTGTTGCAGGGCGTTGTCCGGATCGAGATCGGTCAGGAAGCCAAGATTACCGCGGTTAATGCCAATCACATTGATGTCATAACGCGCCAGCGTACGCGCTGCGCCAAGCATATTGCCGTCGCCGCCCACGACTACCGCCAGATCCGCCTGTTGACCAATTTCCGCCAGCGTGCCGGTTGGCACATTTTTTAGCTGTAATTCGTGGGCGATTTGTTGCTCCACAATGACCTCATAACCCTGATCGCATAGCCAACGGTAGAGCATTTCATGTGTCGTGAGTGCGGTGGGATGACGCGGATGCCCCACAATGCCGATACACTTGAAATGATTATTCATTTTTCTGAGGTCCTTGTAGCGAAGATTGATGACAATGTGAGTACTTCCCTTGAAACCCTGAATCTGATCCCCATAATAAGCGAAGTTAGCGAGATGAATGCGAAAAAAAACGCGGAGAAATTCATGAGTAGTAAAGAACAGAAAACGCCTGAGGGGCAAGCCCCGGAAGAAATTATCATGGATCAGCACGAAGAGGTTGAGGCAGTTGAACCAAACGATTCTGCTGAGCAGGTGGATCCGCGCGATGAAAAAATTGCGAATCTGGAAGTTCAGCTTGCAGAAGCCCAGATTCGCGAACGCGACACCGTGTTGCGTATCAAAGCGGAAATGGAAAACCTGCGCCGTCGTACTGAACAGGATATCGAAAAAGCGCATAAATTCGCTCTCGAGAAGTTCGTCAACGAATTGCTGCCGGTAATCGATAGCCTGGATCGCGCGCTGGAAGTCGCAGACAAAGCCAATCCGGATATGGCGGCAATGGTCGAAGGGATTGAGCTGACGCTGAAGTCTATGCTGGATGTGGTGCGTAAGTTCGGCGTGGAAGTGATTGCTGAGACCAACGTGCCGCTGGACCCGAACGTGCATCAGGCGATTGCGATGGTGGAGTCGGAAGAGGTTCCGGCAGGCAATGTGCTGGGTATTATGCAGAAAGGCTATACGCTGAACGGTCGTACCATTCGCGCGGCGATGGTGACGGTAGCGAAGGCGAAGTAAAAGTCTGATGGCCGATGTAAAGTCGGCCATTTTTTTAGCTTAAAAAATCCTGCACTTCCAGCCACGGCGTGTTGAAATCCTCTATTTTTTTATATTCGCTCATTGGCAGAACGACCACATTATAGGTGTCAGATCCTTCATTCAGATCAAAAATCTGGAAGCCCCTCTTATTGAGTTCGGTCTGGATGCGTTCAAAGATCTCGTCAAGGTAACGGTCCCCGGCTTCACAGACATCGGAGATTTCATCCTCTTGGGTTATTTCGACAAGAAGATTTCTTAATTCCTCAGAATCCGTCAGGTTTTTTGTGAGTTCATAAAAGCGATCTGCGGCAAAATTAGCCAGTTCGCCTTCTTCATCTTCACCTTTCCAGTCAACGAGGTGAATAAATCCTTCGCCGCGTAGAACTTGTAAAAATGCCTGTGCCAGCTCGTTATTTCCGAGATCGCCACCGCTACAATCCAGGACGTCCTGCAACCCATATTCGTCTTCATCTTCGTCTTCAAAGATTTCAGGTTGCGTCGAAAGTTGAGAGAAAATAGTGGGCCATAAGGTTGGGTTGTGCGATAAAAAAACGTTGGCGACGACGTTGAGGTCGTCTGCAAAATTCTTATCCCATTCAATTACATAATCTTCTGACATAACATCAATATCCTTTCTGAATGCCTGAAAAGACATTATTGCATTGTTAAGTAAATGGCAGGAATTGATGGAATCTTAAAAGACGGCGATAAAAAAGGCGAACCGGAGTTCGCCATTGTGTTACTCCGCCACACTCTCGCGCAGCGGCTTTACCGGTACAACCTTTACCTGCTTAATCATATTTTCCTGTACATCGAGAATATCGATATCGTACTGCTCAATGCGCACGCGCGTGCCAGCAACCGGAATTTCCTCCAGCGCCTCCAGAATCACCCCGTTGACGGTGCGCGCGTCATCTTCCGGCAGGTGCCAGTTAAACGCTTTATTGATTTCCCGGACGTTGGCGGTACCGTCAATAATGACCGAACCGTCGTTTTGCGGCGTGACCTCTTCCGCCAGTGTCGGCGACATCGATGTGGTGAAGTCGCCAACGATCTCCTCGAGAATATCTTCCACGGTGACCAGCCCCTGGATATCGCCATATTCGTTGACGACCAGTCCGACTTTCTTTTTATTGCGCTGAAATTTAATCAGTTGCGTACTGAGCGGCGTACCTTCCGGGACGTAATAGATTTCATCGGCGGCGCGCAGCATCATCTCTTTGGTGAACTCTTTTTTCTCGGCCATTAACCGCCAGGCTTCGCGCACGCGCAGCATACTGATGGCGTCATCCAGCGAATCGCGATAGAGCACAATGCGTCCGTGCGGCGAGTGGGTGAGCTGCCGCTCGATAGACTTCCAGTCGTCATTGATATCGATCCCGATAATTTCATTACGCGGCACCATGATGTCATCCACGCTGACCTTTTCCAGGTCGAGAACCGACAGCAGCATATCCTGATTGCGGCGAGAGATTTGCGAACGGGATTCATGCACGATAGTGCGTAATTCCTCTTTGCTTAACGACCCGCTGACCACGATGTCCGTTTTAATTCCCATCAGACGCATCAGCAGGCGGGTGATGGTGTTAAGTAACCATACCAGCGGCATCATCAGTATCTGTAACGGCGCCAGCAGGAAGCTGCTGGGATAGGCCACTTTTTCCGGATAGAGCGCGGCGATAGTTTTGGGCAGGACTTCGGCAAAAACTAACACGACAAACGTCAGTACCCCGGTGGCGATAGCCACGCCGGCGTCGCCGTAAAGCCGCATACCCACAATCGTGCCGAGCGCCGAGGCAAGAATGTTGACCAGGTTATTGCCGATCAGCACCAGGCTTATCAGTCGATCGGGTTTACGCAATAATTTTTCTACCCGTTTTGCCGAGCGATTACCTTGCTTCGCCATATGGCGTAAACGGTAACGGTTTAGCGTCATCATTCCAGTTTCGGAACCGGAAAAATAGGCCGAGATGACCACCATGATGATTAATATGATAATCAGCGTGGTGGTGGAGATGTGTTCCAGGGGAAACTCCTTTAAAAGCTTAGCTTACAAATTGCTGTAATATGCGGCTACCAAAATAGGCCAGCGTCAGAATACCCGCGCCTGCGACGTTAAACCACACGACCCGCCGACCCCGCCAGCCTTCATGGTAATGCCCCCACAGCAGAACGATATAGACAAACCATGCCACGATAGAGAGCACGGCTTTATCAATATTTTCAGTACTGAACAGGTTATGCATGTAAAACAGGCCGGTACACAGAGTAAGGGTCAGCAGTACGACGCCAATCTGCGTGATATGAAACATTTTGCGCTCAATGCTCATCAATGGCGGCATTTCATTACTAAACGCCAGCTTTTTGTTCTTCAACTGATAGTCGATCCACGCCAGTTGTAGCGCATACAGCGCGGCGATTATCAGCGTCGCGTAAGAGAAAAGCGACAGACCGATGTGCACCATCATGCCTGGGGTCGCTTCCAGATGCGTAATATATTCATTAGGCATAAACGTGGCGAAGGCCAGGTTAATCAGCGCAAAAGCATAGACAATGGGTAGAAGTAGCCAGCCGCGATTACGCGACGCGACAATGGTCATCACCGTGCAGATCATCAGGCTGACCAGCGAACCGACATTCAGCAGGCTCAGGTTTTGTCCACTGTCGCCGCCGGGCAGAATACGCGATTCCAGCGCGACAGCATGGCACACCAGCGCGATGACCGCAGAAAGAATAGCCATACGCCGCCAGCCGCTGTTTTTTTGCAACAGTCCGGGAACGATCAGCGCGAGGCTGAAGGAGTAGGCGACAAGGGCAAGTAAAGCAAAAACGGGCATAGTTGTGTCGACAGTTGACCAGTGAGAAAGAGAAGCAGTATAGCGTTACGTGACCGCAGCTCCAACCGTTGCATAACAACAAAGACGGCTTCATGGTATACTGTGGCGAAATTCTGTAACTGTGTCGCTGCGGCGACCAACCGTTTCCACCCCAGGCGAGAGACAATGTTTGATAATTTAACCGATCGTTTGTCGCGCACGCTGCGCAATATCAGTGGCCGTGGGCGCCTTACTGAAGACAACGTTAAAGAGACGCTGCGCGAAGTGCGCATGGCGCTGCTGGAGGCTGACGTTGCGCTGCCGGTAGTGCGTGAGTTCATCAATCGCGTAAAAGAGAAAGCGGTTGGTCATGAAGTTAACAAGAGCCTGACCCCAGGGCAGGAGTTCGTCAAGATTGTCCGTAGCGAACTGGTTGCGGCAATGGGCGAAGAGAACCAGACGCTGAATTTAGCTGCGCAGCCGCCAGCCGTAGTATTGATGGCGGGTCTGCAGGGGGCGGGTAAAACCACCAGCGTCGGTAAGCTGGGGAAATTCTTGCGCGAGAAGCACAAGAAGAAAGTGCTGGTCGTCTCTGCCGACGTCTATCGCCCGGCGGCGATCAAACAGCTCGAAACGCTGGCTGAGCAGGTTGGCGTGGATTTCTTCCCGTCTGATGTCGGCCAGAAACCGGTTGATATCGTCAACGCCGCGCTGAAAGAAGCGAAGCTCAAATTCTACGACGTGCTGCTGGTGGATACCGCCGGTCGTCTGCACGTTGACGAAGCGATGATGGACGAAATCAAACAGGTCCACGCTTCTATCAAGCCAGTAGAAACGCTGTTTGTCGTCGATGCGATGACCGGTCAGGATGCGGCGAATACCGCAAAAGCCTTTAACGAAGCGCTGCCGTTAACCGGCGTGGTGCTGACCAAAGTTGATGGTGATGCGCGTGGCGGTGCGGCGCTCTCTATTCGTCATATCACCGGCAAGCCGATTAAATTCCTCGGTGTCGGCGAGAAAACCGACGCGCTGGAGCCGTTCCACCCAGATCGTATCGCCTCGCGTATTCTCGGCATGGGCGACGTACTGTCTCTTATCGAAGATATCGAAAGCAAAGTTGACCGCGCACAGGCTGAGAAGCTGGCGACCAAACTGAAGAAAGGCGACGGTTTCGACCTGAACGACTTCCTGGAACAGCTCAAACAGATGAAAAACATGGGCGGTATGGCCAGTCTGATGGGCAAATTACCGGGCATGGGGCAGATTCCGGACAACGTTAAATCGCAGATGGATGACAAGGTGCTGGTGCGTATGGAAGCGATCATCAATTCGATGACGCTGAAAGAGCGCGCGAAGCCGGAAATCATCAAAGGTTCCCGCAAGCGTCGTATCGCGCAGGGCTGTGGGATGCAGGTGCAGGACGTTAACCGCCTTCTGAAACAGTTCGACGACATGCAGCGCATGATGAAGAAGATGAAGAAGGGCGGGATGGCGAAGATGATGCGGAGTATGAAGGGGATGATGCCGCCAGGCTTCCCTGGCCGCTAATTTCCCTGCCTGGCTCACTTGCTATTTCGGCACCGGGGTGTGCTCGCCATCCTCACGTACTGCGTGTACGCTGCGGTGGCTGCGCGCACGCCGGCACCGAACTCGCTGCGCCGCCGACGGCCTTCTACAGCAGAGTTATTAACTGTTGATTGCTTTTTTCCCAGAAATCAGTAAAATTTTCGGGCTTTTAATATGACGCCGGGCTCCGTTCCTCGATGGGGCCCGGTTGTTTTATTCACACAAGAGGATGTTATGGTAACTATTCGTTTAGCTCGTCACGGCGCTAAAAAGCGTCCGTTCTACCAGGTTGTTGTCACCGATAGCCGTAATGCACGCAACGGTCGCTTCATTGAGCGCGTTGGTTTCTTCAACCCAATCGCTAGCGAAAAAGAAGAAGGCACCCGCCTGGATCTGGATCGCATCGCTCACTGGGTTGGCCAGGGCGCAACCATTTCCGATCGCGTTGCGGCGCTGATCAAAGAAGTAAAAAAAGCAGCTTAATCTGTCACGGTGGTCATGATGAGCAAGCAACTCGCCGCACAAGTACCCGCTGAACCGGTTGTACTGGGGAAAATGGGTTCTTCATACGGTATCCGTGGTTGGCTCAGAGTGTTTTCCTCCACTGAAGACGCCGAAAGCATTTTTGACTATCAGCCCTGGTTTATCCAGAAGGCGGGTCAGTGGCAGCAGGTACAGCTGGAAAGCTGGAAGCACCACAATCAGGATCTGATCATCAAGCTGAAAGGCGTTGACGATCGAGATGCAGCGAATCTTCTGACCAATTGCGAAATTGTCGTGGATTCCTCGCAACTTCCTGCGCTTGAGGAGGGAGACTATTACTGGAAAGACCTGATGGGTTGCCAGGTAGTCACCGCTGAAGGCTACGATCTCGGTAAAGTTATCGACATGATGGAAACCGGGTCGAATGACGTTCTCGTCATTAAGGCGAACCTGAAAGATGCATTTGGTATCAAGGAACGACTAGTACCGTTCCTCGATGGGCAGGTTATCAAGAAAGTCGATCTCGCTACTCGTACTATCGAAGTAGACTGGGATCCTGGTTTTTAAACCACCGAATAAACGGTAATAAATGGCGTTATGGGGATTGGCTTGTGTTTATTGGCATCGTTAGCCTGTTTCCTGAAATGTTCCGCGCAATTACCGATTACGGGGTAACTGGCCGGGCAGTAAAAAATGGCCTGCTGAACATCCAGAGCTGGAGTCCTCGCGACTTCACGCATGACCGGCACCGTACCGTGGACGACCGTCCTTACGGCGGCGGACCAGGGATGTTAATGATGGTGCAACCCTTGCGGGACGCCATTCACGCAGCAAAAGCCGCGGCAGGTGAAGGCGCTAAAGTGATTTATCTGTCGCCTCAGGGACGCAAGCTTGATCAAGCGGGCGTTAGCGAGCTGGCCACGAATCAGAAACTTATTCTGGTGTGTGGTCGCTACGAAGGCGTAGATGAGCGCGTAATTCAGACCGAAATTGACGAAGAATGGTCAATTGGCGATTACGTTCTCAGCGGTGGCGAACTACCGGCAATGACGCTGATTGACTCCGTCGCCCGGTTTATACCGGGAGTTCTGGGGCATGAAGCATCAGCAATCGAAGATTCGTTTGCTGATGGGTTGCTGGATTGTCCGCACTATACGCGCCCTGAAGTGTTAGAGGGGATGGAAGTACCGCCAGTATTGCTGTCGGGAAACCATGCCGAGATACGTCGCTGGCGTTTGAAACAGTCGCTGGGCCGAACCTGGCTTAGAAGACCTGAACTTCTGGAAAACCTGGCTCTGACTGAAGAGCAAGCAAGGTTGCTGGCGGAGTTCAAAACAGAACACGCACAACAGCAGCATAAACATGATGGGATGGCATAGGCCCCCGAATATCAGTTTACCCAGGATAAGAGATTAAATTATGAGCAACATTATTAAGCAACTTGAACAAGAGCAGATGAAGCAGAACGTACCTTCCTTCCGTCCGGGCGATACCGTGGAAGTGAAAGTATGGGTTGTTGAAGGTACCAAGAAACGTCTGCAGGCATTCGAGGGCGTGGTTATCGCTATTCGTAACCGCGGTCTGCACTCTGCATTCACTGTTCGTAAAATTTCCAACGGCGAAGGCGTTGAGCGTGTCTTCCAGACTCACTCTCCGGTAGTTGACAGCATTGCTGTTAAACGTCGTGGTGCTGTTCGTAAAGCTAAACTGTACTACCTGCGTGAGCGTACTGGTAAAGCGGCTCGTATCAAAGAGCGTCTTAACTAAGAACGCGCTTTCGCAACATCCGAAAGCTTGTAGAAAAGAAGGGGCTGGCATTACGCTGGCCCCTTTTTTTATGGGTTGCTCCACGCCATAGACGGTTGCATGATTAGTCTGGGTCAGTGGTCTCAACGCTGAGTCAGAAACGGCCAGGCCCGTTCTTTAGTTTAGCGAGCGTTCCGCACGCCGGTGTTTAGCCTGATACATATTTCGATCGGCCAGTTCTTGTAGTTTTTCGGCAGTGGCATGTTCCCATGTCAGCGCAAAGCCAATACTCAGGGTCATCGTTATCCGCTGGCCGTTATGCAGTTCAAAAGGTCGATTAAACGCCTGGGATAGCGCTGCGCAAATACGTTGTACTTCATATTCCGAATGTACATCGTAAAGCACCATCGCAAATTCATCGCCGCCGAGTCGGTAAGTCTGATAACGGCTACCACCGAATTCCGCTAATCTTTTGGCAACCTCTATAAGTACGCGGTCGCCTGCCGCATGTCCCCAGGTATCATTAATATATTTAAAGTTATCACCATCCAGAAATAACAATGCCGAACTGCTACGAGCGGAATTGTCCTTCATCAGCGCGTTAATACAGCTGCGAAATGCCGCGCGATTGGCAAGCCCCGTCAGCGGATCGTGCAGCGCGGTACGCAGTAACTGGGCATTTTTAGCCTGAAGCCGTAGCTGCCATTCTTCCATCTCATCCAGAAGGCTATTGAAATCCTGCGCAAACAGGTGAAATTCCGCAATACGCTCATCAGGTACCCGGCGTGAAAAATTTCGGTTAGTGCGAACGTCGTGTACAACTTCAGTAATATTTTGCAGCGCATCCACAACGCCATTGTGTAAATAACGCGTGAGCAGCAGGGCAATGCCGGATGCCAGCAGAATACATCCTGTCAGCACTGCCAGCGATAACCAGATAAAATGACCAATAAGGCTGTCGCGGGCGACAAGCCGTACTTCGCCGATGGCCCTGCCGTTGTGCCAGACGGGTTGCGATACCGGCAATGGAAAAAGCCAGTGGCTAATTAAGCCGATGAGCTTATCGTCTGCGGCTCGCGCATCATAGCGCCATGAGGCGATAGTACGGCCATTTTTATCGCGGACCTCCGCCGCTGAAAATTGTCCCTGGCGTCCCAGTGTGGCAAGCGTTTCCGCTGCGGCCGCGTTATCGGAAAATACCAGTGCCGCTTCAAGGCTATGGGCCATTGTGGCGGCGGTCAAATCGAGATTCTTTTGCGCATACTGTTTGAGCGTAAGGACAGACGCAACGCAAATTAATAGCCAGATCAATGTCATTGTAAGCAGCACGCTGATTATACTAATCCGCCGTAGTGTGCGTTTAAATGTTGGTCTGGACAGAGAAAATTCCTTATTCATGCTTTTGATTCCGTGCAAGCATTAATACTTCTGGATTCACTCTCACGCCGCTATGCGAGAGGGAGTCCAGGTTGACGGAAAATTTGACTTCATCATTGTTAATGATCAGACAAAATGCGCTGCCAATAATACATTCGGTATTTTGCTCGGCAATTAATAACAAGGCATTAACTGGATAATGACGCGTTAACTCCACCTGATAAGCTGGCGATTCATTGCCAAAGTAAAAACCATCACAGCGGGCGCTCTGGGCTTCTTGTGTGGTACGGATGACAAGCGGTTGATAAGGGAAAGCCCAGTCAGCCTCTTCGCTAAGTACCCTGACAAAACGCGCAGATGAAAATATGCATAGCCTTGGCGGCCCGGATAACGCCGGCCAGTGTGTATAACTGACGATACCGGAGACGATGGCGCGTACGGATTTCTCTTCTTCCGTGACGCGTTGAGCATACAGAGGCAAGCTTGCTAATAATAGCGATAACAGAAGGATAAATCGGTGAGAAAAACGCATTAACAAGTCCCCACCATCTTCAGTCGTAAAGCATTAAAATACATCCGTGATTGTTTGTAGCAAAATAACATTATTTTGCCATATCGTCATTATTTCTTATTGATAATATGAATAATTTAAGTGGCATCCCTGATATTAAATTCTTGTGATAATGGTATTAATCACCCTATATCAGAAAGTAAAAATATGTGTGCGGAGAAAAGATAATCAAAAAATGGCGAGCATCGCTCATTTTACCGTTTTTCTGAGGCTGGGAATAAAATAATTCACTTGTTGTGTAAAGTTTTTGATACGAAATGAAGGGTTTTAATCGACGATTGTGCATGGTGTAAAGTTTATTTTACGTAATATGGATTGAAATCTTTACTTTTTGTGGTATGGTTTAAACATCCTCGTGGAGGATCAACTATCGCAAACAAGAAAAGACAGGATCGCCATCATGCAAAAAGACGCGCTGAATAACGTACGTATCACCGATGAACAGGTATTAATGACGCCGGAGCAGCTTAAAGCGGCCTTTCCGTTGAGTCTGGCGCAGGAAGCGCAGATAGCGCAGTCCCGGGGAATCATTTCTGACATTATTGCCGGGCGCGATCCGCGTCTGTTGGTAGTATGCGGTCCTTGTTCTATTCACGATCCTGAAACCGCTCTGGAATATGCCCGTCGATTTAAAGCCCTTGCCGCAGAGGTCAGCGATAGCCTCTATCTGGTAATGCGCGTCTATTTTGAAAAGCCGCGGACTACCGTCGGCTGGAAAGGGCTGATTAACGATCCTCACATGGATGGCTCATTTGATGTGGAAGCCGGGTTGAAAATAGCGCGTCAGCTACTGGTGGAACTGGTGAATATGGGGTTGCCATTGGCGACCGAAGCGTTGGATCCGAACAGCCCGCAATACCTGGGCGATCTGTTTAGCTGGTCGGCGATAGGTGCGCGCACAACAGAATCGCAAACCCACCGCGAAATGGCGTCTGGTCTTTCTATGCCGGTCGGCTTTAAAAACGGCACGGATGGCAGCCTGGCGACAGCGATTAACGCCATGCGCGCCGCTGCGCAACCTCATCGTTTTGTTGGCATTAACCAGGCCGGTCAGGTTGCGTTATTGCAAACCCAGGGAAATCCGCATGGCCATGTAATTCTGCGTGGCGGCAAAGCGCCAAACTATAGCCCGGCAGATGTCGCTCAGTGTGAAAAAGAGATGGAACAGGCGGGACTACGTCCTTCGCTGATGGTAGATTGCAGTCATGGTAACTCCAATAAAGATTATCGCCGCCAGCCAGCCGTTGCCGAATCTGTGGTTGCGCAGATTAAAGATGGCAATCGTTCAATCATTGGCTTAATGATTGAAAGTAATATTCATGAGGGTAATCAGTCTTCCGAACAGCCGCGCAGCGAAATGAAGTATGGCGTTTCCGTCACCGATGCTTGTATTAGCTGGGAGATGACCGATGCCCTGTTACGTGAAATTCATAAAGATTTGAGCGGCCAGCTGGCGGTGCGCGTCGCATAAGAGGTTGTTATGGTTGCTGAATTGACCGCATTACGCGATCAAATAGATGATGTCGATAAAGTGTTGTTGAATTTACTGGCTAAGCGCCTGGAACTGGTTGCCAAAGTCGGCGAGGTGAAAAGCCGTTTTGGCCTGCCTATTTACGTGCCGGAGCGTGAGGCCTCTATGCTGGCTTCACGACGGGCGGAAGCAGAAGCGATCGGTGTCCCGCCCGATCTCATTGAAGATGTCCTGCGCCGGGTAATGCGTGAATCTTACTCCAGCGAAAATGATAAGGGGTTCAAAACGCTTTGTCCTTCTCTGCGTCCGGTCGTCATTGTGGGCGGCGGCGGACAGATGGGGCGTCTGTTTGAAAAAATGCTCACGCTGTCGGGCTATCAGGTCCGTATTCTGGAACAGCAGGACTGGCCGCGCGCCAGGGACATTGTCGCAGATGCCGGAATGGTGATCGTCAGCGTGCCGATTCATGTTACTGAACAGGTCATAGCGCAACTGCCGCCCTTGCCGTCTGACTGTATTCTGGTCGATCTGGCATCGGTAAAAAGCGGTCCGTTGCAGGCAATGTTGGCGGCCCATGATGGCCCCGTGTTGGGCTTGCATCCGATGTTTGGTCCGGACAGCGGGAGCCTGGCGAAGCAGGTGGTGGTCTGGTGTGACGGGCGTCAACCGGAAGCGTATCAGTGGTTCCTTGAGCAAATCCAGGTGTGGGGCGCGCGGTTGCATCGAATTAGCGCTGTCGAGCACGATCAGAACATGGCTTTTATCCAGGCGTTGCGCCATTTTGCTACCTTCGCTTATGGGCTGCATCTGGCGGAAGAGAACGTCCAGCTTGAGCAGCTTCTGGCGCTATCATCGCCGATTTATCGACTGGAGCTGGCGATGGTCGGGCGTCTGTTCGCCCAGGACCCGCAACTGTATGCGGACATTATTATGTCGTCGGAGCGCAATCTGGCGCTTATCAAGCGTTACTATAAACGTTTTGGCGATGCTATCGGGTTACTGGAACAGGGTGATAAGCAGGCTTTTATCGACAGTTTTCGCAAAGTTGAACACTGGTTTGGCGATTATGCCAGACGCTTCCAGAATGAAAGCCGTGTGTTATTGCGTCAGGCGAATGACAGCCGACCATAATGATGACATCTATACTAAAAGCCAGCTTTGCTGGCTTTTTTCGTTTAAGGAACCGTTATGACTACGCCGCACGTTTTATTTGATTATGTCGGACATCTACCAGAATGCCCCACATGGAGCGAGGATGAAAGCGCGCTGTATTGGACCGATATCCTGGAACAGGAGATCCATCGTTACCATCCGGCGAGCGGGACGCATAGCGTGCTGGCGTTTCCGGAAGAGGTGGGCTGTTTTGCCTTGCGTGAGCAGGGCGGATTTATTGTGGCCATGCGTCATGCTATCTGGCTGGCCGATAAAAATGGATTATTGCAGCGTAAGGTTTGCGACAATCCCTCTAATACGAAACTGGCGCGTTTCAACGATGGCGGCACTGATGGCGATGGACGTTTTTATGCCGGAACGTTCTGGGCGCCAGGTGACTATAATGGCGCGTTGCTGATGCGGATCGATCATGACCTGACGGCAAAAGTGATCCAGTGCGATATCCAGGGACACAACGGCCTGGCGTTCAGCCCGAATAACCAGTGGATGTATACCTCCGATACGCCGAATGGCGTGATATACCGCACGTTACTTGATAAGCATGGCGAACCGGGCAAGCGCGAACTTTTTCGCCATTTTGGCGAAGGAGAAGGACTTCCCGACGGCGCGGCGATGGATAGCGAAGGGTGCTACTGGAGCGCGATGTTTGACGGCTGGCGCGTGGCGCGTTTCTCACCGCAAGGAGAGCAGCTGGAAGAGTACCGGTTGCCGGTACGTTGTCCGACGATGGTTTGCTTTGGCGGCGCAGATATGAAAACGCTGTTTATTACAACTACCAGAGAAAATATGTCTGCTCAGGAAGTGGCGGATTATCCGCTCTCCGGCGCCATCTTCACCCTGCAGGTAGCCGTCGCAGGGATGAAGAAAAGCCGTTTTATTGAACGTCAGGCAGGTTCTACCGGCACGACGTTTTCGCTGGGATAGCAGCCAAGCACTTTCATTGAGCGCGTGATCTCGCCCAGCTCTTTTAGCGCGCTTTGCATTACCTGCGACTCCAGGTTCGCCTGAATATCGAGATAAAACATCTCTTCCCACGGATTGCCGTGAATGGGGCGCGACTCCAGTTTCGTCATGATGAGATTGTGGTTACGCAGCACCAGCAGCGCTTCGACCAGCGCGCCAGCTTGCTGCCCGGTGGCGATTAACAGAGTGGTTTTTGCCGGAACCTGATCGGAAACGTTGATGGCTTTGCGCGCCAGTACCAGAAAGCGGGTGATATTCTGCGTCTGGTTTGCGGCGATGCGTTCCAGCACCTGTAATCCGTGCAACATGCCACCTGCCTCGCTGCCGAGCGCCGCGACGCGCGGAGAGTTCGCCTGCGCGACTTTTTCCATCGCTGCCGACGTACTCTCGGTATAGTCGATTTTCCAGTGCGGATAGCGGCTCAAAAATTTACTGCACTGCTGAAACGGCTGCGGATGGCTGTACACCGTTTCGATGGTATTCAGATCCGTAGTGCCGGAAACCAGCACGCAGTGATCGATAGTGACAGTCATCTCACCGACAATCGACAGACTGGTGTGTTGCAATAAGTCGTACACATCGTTGATAGCGCCGGAGCTGGTGTTCTCTATCGGAACCACGGCGTAATCGGCCTGGCCGGTTTCGACCTGATGAAAAATATCGGTGAATTTTGCGCAACCGCTCTCAATAAATTGCTCAAAATGGCGTGCGGCATACTGGCGCGCCGCGAGATGAGAATAGGAGCCTTTCGGCCCAAGAAACGCAATACGTGCCGAATGAGGGTGAGTATTATTCAGATGTTGTTGCAGCAGCGCCTGCTGAGTAAGCACGGAGTCTTCAATGATAAGCTGGAACAGACGGGTAATGTAGTGTGCGTCGAGATGGTGGGCTTTACCGAGATGGATGAGCCTGTCCAGCAGCGCGCGTTCACGATCGATATCCCGAACCGGACGATGCGACAGTAGTTTTGCTTGTCCCACTTCAATCGCCAGCGCGCGTCGTTTTGCCAGTAAGGCCAGTAACTCTTCGTCTAAAGCGCTGATTTTATCTCGCAGCGCCAGTAATGGGTTTTCCGATGTCATAGTGTTGCCTTTTTTGTTATCAATAAAAAAGGCCTCCCGGTGGGGGAGGCCTTCTTGTTCGTCTTCGCATTCTTTATCACATGACGAAACGCCTCCCGGTCAGGGGAAGATAAAAAAGAATGCGAAGAAAAACCGGGTGAGCTTCATAACTGTTTCCTTTGTGTACGTAAGTACAGTACTCGTACTGTTTTAATCCTGTCAACAAAAAACGCGCCCGAAGGCGCGTTGGCGATACACTCAATGTAAGGGACTACTCTTCTTCTGCTTCGACGAAGCTGGCATCTTTCACCGATGCGGTGGCACGACGGGCTTCGCCTTTGTGCTGCACTTTATTGAGCTGCCGTTCCAGCTTGTTGATCAATTCATTAATAGCGGTGTACATATCTTCGTGTTTTGCGCTGGCGACCAGATGTCCGTTCGGTGTATTAATGGTGGCGTCAGCAATAAAGCCCTGTGGCTCTTTAGACAGAATGATATGAGGATTAATCAGGTGAGTTTGCCATTTTTCCAGTTTGGCGAGACGGTCTGCGACATGTTGGCGGATTGCCGGAGTAATTTCCATTTGTTTACTGGTAATGTTCATTGTCATAAATTTTACCTCTTGTCTTTCCCGTCTTGGTGATTCCAGCATACCGTTCTTAATGTCAAAATGTGTGATGTGAATCACATTATTTTGTCACTTTTTGTCAAGGCGAACTTTTTGTGAGGCATCGCAGGAAGAAGCGATCTTTTACTTGAGGAATGGCTGAAAGCAGGCCATATTTGACTGGATGCGTTGCAGTGAAATCATTTCTGTTGCATCAGATATCGAATAAAAAAACGGCAGCCGGAAGGCTGCCGTTTTGCTTGTCTGTATTGCTTCAGGTGTTTTTGCTGTTAGCGGCAATAATTTTCGCGACTTTGTCAGCCTGCGCATTCAGCTGCATCTGACGATAGGCGTTTTCCATCAGCGGCAACGCATCGCGCGTGGCCTGCGTATCAGGATAATTGCGTAGCATACCTTCTACCCGGTTTACGACCGCAACCCATGCGCCGCGCGCGGTATAGTACTCTGCGACGGAATATTCATATTTCGCCAGACGGTCTTTCAGGAATACCAGACGCTTAGTGGCGTCGGTGGTGTACTGGCTATTAGGATAGCTGCGTACCAGTTTCGAAAAGTCATTGAACGCCGCCCGCGCATGTTGCGGATCGCGATCGCTGCGATCGACGCCAAAGAAACCTTGCAGCGCGCTATCATCCAGCGCCATGTTCGTCAGGCCGCGCATGTACATGACATAGTCAATATTAGGGTGCGTTGGATTAAGACGCATAAAACGATCGATGGCGGCCTGCGCTAGCGGCAAATCGGCGTTTTTGTAATAGGCGTAGATAAGATCCAACTGCACCTGCTGAGAATACGGTCCGAATGGATAACGATTATCTAACGCTTCCAATTGCGTTATTGCCTGTTTCCAGTTACCGTCCTGCAGCTTTTGCTGAGCAGTCGCGTAGATTTCATTCGGCGGATTATCGGGCACCTCTTCCTTTGAACCCGAGCAACCCGCCAGAAACAGGCTCAACGTGGCTGCTGCCACCAGATATTTCATGCGCGTCATGACGTTTTGACTTTCCTCAAAATGTTTTACGGGAGATTCTCTGTTCCTGCTCCCGGTTAAGACCAGCTACAATAGCACACTATATTAAACGGCAAAGCCGTAAAACCCAACGTTAAACGAAGAAGCTGTATATGGCACAACGAGTACAACTCACCGCAACGGTCTCCGAAAACCAACTCGGTCAACGCTTAGATCAGGCTTTGGCCGAAATGTTCCCGGATTATTCACGTTCGCGTATAAAAGAATGGATTTTGAATCAGCGCGTGTTGGTCAATGGTCAACTTTGCGATAAGCCAAAAGAAAAAGTGTTAGGCGGCGAGCGGGTGGCTATTGATGCGGAGATCGACGAAGAGATTCGTTTTGAAGCGCAGGATATCCCGTTAGATATTGTTTATGAAGATGACGATATTCTGGTTATCAACAAACCACGCGATCTGGTGGTACATCCTGGCGCGGGTAACCCGGACGGTACGGTACTGAACGCGTTGCTACATTATTATCCGCCGATTGCGGATGTTCCGCGCGCGGGCATTGTGCATCGTCTGGATAAGGACACGACGGGGCTGATGGTGGTGGCCAAAACCGTTCCGGCGCAAACGCGCCTGGTGGAGTCTTTGCAGCTGCGCGAGATTACCCGCGAATATGAAGCGGTCGCGATCGGACATATGACGGCGGGAGGAACGGTGAATGAACCCATTAGTCGTCACCCGACCAAACGTACCCATATGTCGGTACATCCCATGGGCAAACCGGCGGTGACCCACTACCGCATTATGGAACATTTCCGTGTGCACACGCGTCTTAGGTTGCGTCTGGAGACCGGGCGTACGCACCAGATCCGCGTGCATATGGCGCATATTACGCACCCGTTAGTGGGCGATCAGGTCTACGGTGGTCGTCCACGTCCACCGAAAGGCGCATCGGAAGAGTTTATTTCCACTCTGCGTAAGTTTGACCGCCAGGCGCTTCATGCAACGATGCTGCGTCTCTACCATCCTGTATCGGGTATCGAAATGGAGTGGCACGCGCCGATTCCACAGGATATGGTGGACCTTATTGATGCGATGCGCGTCGATTTCGAAGATCATAAAGATGATGTGGACTGGTTATGAATGCACTGATTGTCCCGCAGTGGCCGCTGCCGAAAGGCGTCGCAGCCTGTAGTTCTACCCGTATTGGCGGGGTGAGTTTACCGCCTTACGACTCGCTGAATCTGGGCGCGCATTGCGGCGATAACCCGGAGCATGTTGAAGAGAACCGCAAGCGTCTGTTTGCGGCGGGCAATCTGCCTTCGAAACCTGTCTGGCTTGAACAGGTTCACGGTAAAAATGTGTTGAGGCTTACCGGAGAACCTTATGCCTCCAAACGTGCGGATGCGTCTTACAGCAATACGCCAGGAACCGTCTGCGCGGTAATGACGGCAGACTGCCTGCCTGTGCTATTCTGTAACCGTGAGGGAACAGAAGTGGCGGCGGCTCATGCGGGCTGGCGCGGATTATGTGAAGGCGTACTGGAGGAAACTGTCACCTGCTTTGCTGACAAACCAGAAAATATCATCGCCTGGTTAGGTCCGGCGATCGGCCCGACCGCGTTTGAAGTGGGGCCGGAAGTGCGTGACGCATTTTTAGCAAAAGATGCGCAAGCCGATAGCGCATTTTTGCCGCACGGGGAAAAATTTCTGGCGGATATTTATCAGCTTGCACGCCAACGTCTGGCGAATACCGGCGTTGAACATGTCTATGGCGGGGATCGCTGCACCTTTAGCGAAAGTGAGACTTTCTTCTCTTATCGTCGCGACAAGACGACAGGTCGTATGGCAAGTTTTATTTGGCTGATATAACCTAAAGAATCAAGACGATCCGGTACGGGTAACTTTCTTTTCACATAATTCAGGTCATTCACCTTGAATAATTGAGGGATGACCTCATTTAATCTCCAGTAGCAATTTTGACCTGTTATGGGAGGAGTTATGCGTCTGGATCGTCTTACTAACAAATTCCAGCTTGCTCTTGCCGATGCCCAGTCGCTCGCGCTGGGGCACGACAACCAATTCATCGAACCTCTTCATTTAATGAGCGCCTTGCTGAACCAGGAAGGGGGATCGATACGTCCTTTATTAACCTCCGCCGGCATTAATGCTGGCCAGTTGCGCACCGCTATCGATCAGGCGCTGAGCCGTTTACCGCAGGTGGAAGGCACCGGCGGCGACGTACAGCCTTCTTCGGAACTGGTACGCGTACTGAACCTTTGCGACAAGCTGGCGCAAAAACGGGGGGACAATTTTATTTCGTCAGAGCTGTTTGTTCTGGCGGCGCTTGAGTCTCGTGGCACGTTAACCGATCTGCTGAAATCAGCCGGTGCGACCACGGCCAATATCACTCAGGCAATTGAACAGATGCGCGGAGGTGAAAGCGTGAACGATCAAGGGGCTGAAGACCAACGTCAGGCCTTGAAAAAATATACCGTCGATCTGACCGAGCGGGCTGAACAAGGCAAGCTTGACCCGGTAATTGGTCGTGATGAAGAAATTCGCCGTACCATTCAGGTACTGCAACGTCGTACTAAAAACAACCCGGTGTTAATCGGTGAGCCAGGGGTCGGTAAAACGGCAATTGTTGAAGGGCTGGCGCAGCGCATTATTAACGGTGAAGTCCCTGAAGGCTTAAAAGGTCGCCGCGTACTGGCGCTGGATATGGGCGCGCTGGTGGCCGGGGCGAAATATCGCGGCGAATTTGAAGAGCGTCTGAAAGGCGTGCTGAACGATCTGGCGAAACAGGAAGGCAACGTCATCCTGTTTATCGACGAGCTGCACACCATGGTTGGCGCAGGTAAGGCCGATGGCGCCATGGACGCCGGGAATATGCTGAAACCGGCGCTGGCGCGTGGTGAACTGCACTGTGTGGGCGCCACCACGCTGGATGAATACCGTCAGTACATTGAAAAAGACGCGGCGCTGGAACGTCGTTTTCAAAAAGTGTTTGTCGCAGAACCTTCAGTGGAAGATACCATCGCTATTCTGCGTGGCCTGAAAGAACGTTACGAGCTGCACCACCATGTGCAGATCACTGACCCGGCGATTGTGGCGGCGGCAACATTATCTCACCGCTATATCGCCGACCGTCAGTTGCCGGATAAAGCTATCGACCTGATCGATGAAGCGGCATCCAGCATTCGTATGCAGATTGACTCTAAGCCGGAGGAGCTGGACAGACTCGACCGCCGCATTATTCAGCTCAAACTGGAACAGCAGGCGTTGATGAAAGAGTCTGACGAGGCGAGTAAAAAACGTCTCGATATGCTCAACGAAGAACTGGACGACAAAGAGCGCCAGTATTCTGAGTTAGAAGAAGAGTGGAAAGCGGAAAAAGCGTCGCTCTCTGGTACGCAAACTATTAAAGCGGAGCTGGAGCAGGCGAAGATCGCCATCGAGCAGGCGCGTCGCGTTGGCGACCTGGCGCGAATGTCTGAACTGCAGTACGGCAAAATTCCGGAGCTGGAAAAACAGTTGGAAGCCGCGACCCAGTCGGAAGGTAAAACCATGCGTCTGTTACGTAACAAAGTAACGGATGCGGAAATTGCCGAAGTGCTGGCGCGCTGGACCGGTATTCCGGTTGCCAGAATGCTGGAAGGCGAACGTGAAAAACTGTTGCGTATGGAACAAGAGTTACACAGCCGTGTGATCGGGCAGAACGAAGCGGTTGAAGCGGTATCTAACGCGATTCGCCGTAGCCGTGCTGGGCTGTCCGATCCGAACCGTCCGATTGGTTCCTTCCTGTTCCTTGGGCCGACCGGGGTCGGTAAAACCGAACTGTGTAAAGCGCTGGCTAACTTTATGTTCGACAGCGACGACGCGATGGTGCGTATCGACATGTCTGAGTTTATGGAGAAACACTCCGTTTCTCGTTTGGTCGGGGCGCCTCCGGGATATGTCGGCTATGAAGAAGGCGGTTATTTGACGGAAGCGGTGCGCCGTCGTCCTTATTCCGTCATCTTGTTGGATGAAGTGGAAAAAGCGCATCCGGATGTATTCAACATTCTGTTGCAGGTGCTGGACGACGGTCGGCTGACTGACGGGCAGGGGAGAACGGTCGACTTCCGTAATACGGTGGTTATTATGACTTCTAACCTCGGTTCCGATCTCATTCAGGAGCGCTTTGGCGAACTGGATTACGGTCGAATGAAAGAGATGGTGCTGGGTGTGGTTAGCCAAAACTTCCGTCCGGAATTTATCAACCGTATTGATGAAGTTGTGGTATTCCATCCGTTAGGTGAGCAACACATCGCTTCTATTGCTCAGATCCAGCTGCAGCGTCTGTACAAACGTCTGGAAGAACGTGGTTATGAAATCCATATCTCCGACGAGGCGCTGAAACTGTTGAGCGCCAACGGTTACGATCCGGTCTACGGGGCGCGTCCGTTAAAACGTGCTATTCAACAGCAGATCGAAAACCCACTGGCGCAGCAAATCCTGTCTGGTGAACTGGTTCCTGGCAAAGTGATTCGCCTTGAAGCCAATGATGATCGTATTGTGGCAGTGCAGTAAGTCACAAATTTGAATAAAACGGGCCCTGATGGGCTCGTTTTTGTTTAAAAACCAGGCGAAAATAGGCTTTTGGTTCAAATGTTGTTTGAAAAGTGAACGGTTGAGCTTTTTTTTGCATTTAGGTCTTGTCAGGCTCTAATAACTCCCTATAATGCGCCACCACTGACACGGAACAACGGCATACAGGCCGCCGGGTCAGAAAGGCTTCATTAAGAAGTCTGTGAGGAAAGCGAAAATAAAGGCTTGACTCAAAAAGAGGAAAGCGTAATATACGCCACCTCGCAACGGTGAGCGAAAGCCGCGTTGCACTGCTCTTTAACAATTTATCAGACAATCTGTGTGGGCACTCGAAGATACGGATTCTTGACGTCGCAAGACGAAAAATGAATACCAAGTCTCAAGAGTGAACACGTAATTCATTACGAAGTTTAATTC